>CAKUVA010000001.1 GCA_934693135.1 uncultured Bacteroidales bacterium
CATTTGAGCAGGCTGAAATATGCCGGGTACAATGACAGTACTGGAAGATATGGGTTCTATAATCCAGGGCGGAACTTCGGTGTCAAGCTTGTCTTTGCAATGTAGCTCCTTTAAGTAACCTTCAAAAAATAACATGCATCATCTAAAGGAATATATCCTCGAAAATCTTCTCTTAATCAGAGGCAACTTATTTTTATATTACTATATTTGCCTAGGAAACTTTGAACGGCATGAAAAGGACATTGATGTCTATAGCATTGACATTGATTCTGACGACCTCCTCATTGGCACAGACAGGGACGTGGAGCGGCAGGCTTCAGGTTCATGGGATGGAACTTGCGCTGGTATTCCGTCTTGACGGGGACTCGGCCGAGCTGGATGTCCCGGACCAGGGCGCGAAAGGCATTCCGGTGGATGTCAAGCGGTCTGCATTCGGCGGAATCAAACTTGAGATTCCGACCATAAATGCCTTATACGATGGTCTTTGGACAGGGAAGCTTATTACCGGGACCTTTACTCAGCACGGAGTCCGGTTCCCGCTTACACTCACCCCGGGAGCACCAGTTCTGGAGCGTCCGCAGACTCCTGTCGGGCCATTCCCTTATGTCAATGAAGATGTGACGTTCAGCAATGGCGATGCTGTCCTTAAAGGAACATTGACAATGCCGGAGAACTGCTGCAGTGAGACTCCTGTGCTCATTATGGTGACTGGCAGCGGATTGCAGAACCGGGATGAGGAAATGTCCGGTCACAAGCCATTCCTTGTGCTGGCCGATGCATTTGCACGGGCGGGAATTGCCACGCTGCGCTACGATGACAGGGGGTTCGGTGAATCTACAGGTGACGTAATTTCTTGTACTACAGAGGATTTGAAGAATGATGCGCTCGCAGGGATACGGCTTCTGCGGAAACGCTTCGACCATGTCGGCGTGCTCGGGCATAGCGAGGGTGGAAGCATTGCTCTGATGCTTGCCTCCGAAGGTAATGCGGATTTCGTCATCAGCCTCGCCGGGATGGTGGTCTCAGGAGCGGAGACCTTGATGGAGCAGAACCGCAAGGCGCTGGAGGAAGCAGGAACATCGAGAGCTGATGTGGACTCGTATTGCCGTCTCCTGGCCAGTACTTATGATGCTGTCATTGCCGGACTTCCGCTGCCGTCACCGGACAATTACGATTTCCCGGACGGGTTGAAGCAGAACTGGATAATCGCGTCTCGTCAGCTCAGTACACCTTATATGAGGTATTTCCTGGCGATGGATGTGTCAAAGTCGCTTGGTGATATCACCTGCCCTGTAATGGCGCTTAACGGTACTTTGGATATGCAGGTGTCTTGTGAACGCAACCTTGATGTCCTTCGGAAAGGGTTGCCGAGTGCTGGCTCCGGTATAAACAGAAATGTGGTCAAGGCCGAAGACGGTCTCAACCACTTGTTTCAGCATTGCCGTACAGGAAACCCGTCCGAGTACAAGGAGATATCCGAAACTTTCTCGCCCGAAGTGATATCAGAGATGGTCACATGGCTGAAGGCTCTGTTCCAATAGTTGGCGTGGCCTTTGGCGGTCAGCATCAGTGAACCGAACCTGCGTGTTTCTCGCTGAATTCATTGTTCAGCTCGGCCAGCTCCTTCTTTCCGGATACGTAGTCGTCGTAGAAGTCATCGTATTCTCCGTCCAGAGCCTCTTTCACGATTTCGATTCGCTCCATGGAAGTGGTCTCCTTTATTAGAATTCTTGCCATAGTGAACAGATTCTTAGAACATTGATATGAGTTCCTTGTTCGTGTAGGCTTCTGCACCATAGCAGGTCTTCAGATAGGCCAGGCCGTTGAGGTAATCCTCCTCTGTGAACGAATCAGTGGCTTCCTTTGCCACCACGACATCATATCCTAGACAGAAGGCGTCTGCAGAAGTGTGGCGCACACACATATGGGTATGGAGACCTGTCATTACGACTGTCTTGACGCCAAGCTCCGTGAGAAGAATGTCGAGGTCTGTCTGGAAGAATCCGCTGTACCTGCGCTTCGGAACGACGTAATCCTTGTCAGATAGCTTCAGCTCCGGAATCACCTCTGCGCCCTTTGTGCCGGCGATTGCGTGGTCACCCCATATCTTAAGCTCGCGGTCAATGCCCTTGAGATGAGCATCATTGCAGAAGATTACAGGTACGCCTGCGGCACGTGCTGCATCGAGCAGTTCAGCTGTCGCCGGAACTATTGCCCTTCCTCTTTCACAGGTCAATGCGCCTGTAACGAAATCGTTAAGCATGTCCACTACAAGGATAGCTGGTTTTTCTAATTTTGCCATGTTGTCTGTTTTTTACGGGGCAGCGGCTGTCGGAATAAACGCCTCATCCCCAGGTTAATAAAAATACAATCTTCAGAAGAATCCTTCATAAAGATATTCTGATATGAAAAAACCTGACGCCGTGGCACGCCATCAGGTTCTCATAACGGACCGCAAAGGTAACGTCTTTTTAGGAAATACGGCGATTTCGGAGTAATTTTGTGAGTGAAACAAAAAAATGTGAATATATAGATTATGGATCAGGAAAAGTACGATTCGCTGATACAGACGATCTTCCAGCGGTTTCCGTCCGTACAGACATCCACGTTTGGTGATGCCTACAAGCCGGGACTTCAGCATATGATGGACTTTGACGTTCTGCTAGGAAATCCGGACAAGAGCTACCGCACCATACACGTGGCAGGGACCAATGGCAAGGGTTCGGTGGCTAACATGCTTGCTTCGGTGCTTGCCGGAGTAGGACTGAAGGTGGGGCTCTACACCTCGCCTCATATCCTGGACTTCCGTGAACGGATGCGAGTGATAGACGGCAGACAAAAATGTGCAAAACAGCAGGCTGAGCTTGTCTCGAAGGAATATGTCTATAATTTTCTGGAGCAATGGTCCGAAACCTTCGATAAGCTTGAGCTCTCGTTCTTCGAGATTACTACAGGCTTGGCATTCAAGTGGTTCGCAGACGAGAATGTGGATGTCGCGGTTATTGAGGTCGGTCTCGGCGGTCGTCTGGACAGTACTAACATCATAACGCCTGACCTCAGCATTGTCACCAGCATCGGACTTGACCATTGCGACCTGCTCGGCGGCACTCTCGCAAAAATCGCATACGAAAAGGCTGGAATCTTCAAGCCTGGCGTGCCAGCGCTGGTGGGCGAGACCAGGCCTGAGACAGAACCGGTATTCAGAGCACGCTTCGCCGAGGTCAATGCAGACCATGACGGCGCCAGGGTCAATGCAGCATTGACCTTTGCCGACAGTATCGAGTCCTCGATGTGGTATATGCATGATGATATCCTTCGGAAGATGGATCTTCAGGGGGAGTACCAGATGATGAATCTCCGCACTGTGCTTGTTGCCGTTGACATACTTGGAAAGTGCTGGCGAGATGATGACGGCAGCGCTTTGGCCAATGCCTCGGTGCATCTTTCTGATAAGGCTGATGTCGCAGAGTCATTGATACATACAGCTTGGAGAATGGATTTTCACGGACGCTGGGAGCGCCTCTCGACGCATCCGGACGTCATCTGTGATATCGGTCACAATGCACCAGCATTGACCTATAACTTCGGTCAGCTGAAGGAATATCTGGCGTCTGGAAGATATACTTCGCTGATAATCGTCTATGGGGTTATGGCGGACAAGAACTTCGATGCCATAATGCCGCTTTTCCCTGAAGATGCCACTTGGATATTCACCACGCCGCAGACGCGCAGGGCGGATCCAGCGGAAGATATACTTAAGAGATACACTGCATTTTGTAATGCGGAAGGCCGCGAGACGTCCAGGCTCTATGTCCAGGACTCTGTAAAGGATGCCGTCGCCATGGCTTTGAAGACAGCCGCGGCTTATGGCGGGACTCCTCTTATATATATCGGTGGCTCTACATTTGTGGTTTCTGAGGCTGCTCTATGCTTCTGAGAATCCCTATTTGTTGGTATTGTTGTTTACTTAGGCATAGATTATTTTTGCGCGAAAAATAGACGATACAAATATGAGAAAAATTTTGCTTGTATGTTCAGCCTTACTGACAGCTATTGGTCTTCAAGCCAAATCAGCAATGGTAGTAATAGCTCATGGACATGTTATGGAAAGTTGGCGCAAACCTGTATTGGCGCTTGAAGAAACGTTGAAAACAAGACTTGCAGAACGTAACATAAATGATTTTAGCTATGTGCGTGTTGCTATGATGGAGTATACAGAACCTTCAGTAGCTTCGGTTATCAAGGATTGTGAAAAAGAAGGAATCGATACTGTCTTTGCATTGCCATTGTTCATAGCTCCATCAAGTCATTCAGAAGACGATCTTCCTAATATATTGGGACTTAAGTTCTCCAAAGATGTTCATGCAGAGTTAAAAGAGGAAGGAACTGAATTTGTCCATAGTGATATGAAAATAGTTCTTGGCCCTACGCTTTATAGCACTGATATTCTTGAAAAAATAATGTTCGATAGAGTTATGGCAATGTCAAAGGATCCTGAGAATGAGGCTGTTGTTATCCTTGCCCATGGCGATCCTGAACGTGTTGGATTTTGGAATAATCTTTTATCACGTACGGCAGATTATGTCAAGGCTAATTCTAAGATAAATTATTCTGACGGAGAACAAGTTGCAATGGGAATGCATATGGCAGATGATCTTATGTCTATTCTTGAGAAGGCTGCTACTGATAAGAAAAGAATTATTGTTCAAGGAATATACCTTACCTCCAATGTGAAGAGTATGGCAGAACGTATTGGTATGTTGGAGAAGCAGAAATCACTTGAAAAGAAAGGTATTGAGATAGTTTATGGTGGGCATGGTATTCTTCCTGATTCTTCAGCCGAAGTTACGGACTGGATTATAGATCGTGCGGAAGAGTGGCTTGAATTGTCTGAATAGTAAAAATTTAATTTCGAAATAGTTTCTTATTTTGTGACATCCGGGATACATAATATCTCGGATGTTTTTTATTGTTCATAAAATGCGTATCTTGTATCGTCTCGTGCAATATGTGATTTGAATAAGCATTTACATATTTGGGAATTTTAGTAGAATATAGAAATTCCTAAAAACTTTTTGATAGAAACTTGAAATAGATATGAGACGTAGGACATTGACTTTTATCGGAATTTTTATATTGGCATTGACCACATTGACTATGAGCGCATTTCTAAGGAAAGACAATGCCGGGCGGCAGCCTGTGGATTCGGAGGGGCACGTTCTTACGGAGCTCTGGGCTGATTTTGGCAAGGCGGTTCTGCAGGACAGGCCGAAACGTCAGGCTGATATTCTCTTGCAGATACGTGAACAGGCTATGGAACAGCACATTGCGTATGACTTCTACGATGCGTCAAAGCACTATGTGGAAGCAGTGGCTGACCGCAACTGGAAACTTCGCGACACCCTGAATAGCGAGTTCGCGGAAAATGTCAAGAAGTTTGGCGAGCCTGTCGTGACATTCGTGTGGATGGCCGGCCCTGGCGATTCGAGGCCAGATTCTGTGTTCCGGTTCGTCCAGGCCAATTCCAAGGCTCTTAAATCCTGCCATAACCAGCCGTTCTATAAAATTGGAGGTGGGTATTTCGGCAGCCTCTTTGGCACTGACGCCGGATTCCTGAAGGAGTTCTATGCCAATGACTATGAGTACGCTCTTTGGCGCATGCTCTTCTCCTCGTCGCGCCGGAATGTCACCGAAGGCCGTATCTACGAGGCTCTGAAGGATTATGAAGGCGGCTCGTACCCTCTCGGCGCATATCTCGAATACTTGACTGTAAAGGTCAATGCAGATGTCTCCGATGATAAAAAACTATCTGAACTGCAATCGTTTGCTGATAAATATGACGGAAGGGCTGTCTCATTGTTCGCAAAGGCGGACATCCTGGCGGTACGTTTCCATAATATGTTGAAAGACAAGAAAATGTCGTCCACCGACTACGAGAAGTTCTACAATGAATGCCAGGCTTTCGAGAAAGAGCGCAATGCGTTCCATGGCAGCGAGGCAAGAATCGCGAAGGAGGCAAGCGGTGTGGAAAGCATCATTGCTGAGCTTACGGACAAGGGCATTGACCTGGACATAAGAAACGGAAAAATCGTAGTGGTGCTCAAGAACCTTGACAAGGCGCATCTTACGATGAAACTTGGGAATGATGCCTCCAAGGCGTTGATTGATAAGGTGCTGAAGAACGATGTCAGAAACTTTTTCGTCGGCGATACATTGAAACTTGCCGTCCCTGAGCTGAATGATGGGGAATATGTCATATATGCAGAAAATGATAAGGCTGCGAATGTGTTGAATTACAGTTCTTTCCGCATTTCGCTCGCATCTCGTGCCGATTCCAGGGGACTGTGTATATATGCGGCTGATTACAAGAGTGGAGAACCTCTGGAGGCTGCTGACCTTGAATTGAAGAAAAACGGCAAGACTGTGGCTGCTTATAAGGGCTTCCGTTTCAATGGCTTCACACCGCTTCCTGAAGAGATTTCCTCCAGGCTGAAAGGCAATGCCTACTATGCACTGTCCTGCAGTTTTGTAGATGAATCCGGCTGGCTGCATAAGAGCCGTGACATTTCATTGAGAGGAAAAAGCGAGGATTCCGCTCAGCCTGCTAGACAGAAGGACACCAGGCGCCGTGCCTGCAACATATATACGGACAGAGGAGCGTACAATCCTGGTGATACAGTCGATTTCAAGGCAGTCATCTACTATACCGACTTCGTTAATTCTGCCGAGGTCTCGCCGTCCGGCGCCAAGTACAAGGTTGTCCTGGTCAATGCGGAAGGTAATGAGGTGGATTCACGTTCTCTGATGACTAATGAATTCGGCTCCATCGCAGGGCAGTTCGTGCTTCCGGAGGACGGCAGGAACGGGTACTACAGGATAGAAGTCGTAAGCGACCCAGAGTACTCCGACGGAAGCTTCTCTAAGTCGTTCCGCGTGGACGATTTCGTGCTTCCGACATTCGATGTGTTATTTGACAATGATGAGAGGTTATATCTTCCTGGAGATGAAGTGTCTGTGACAGGAAAGGTCGCAAGCTATACAGGGCATCAGGTGTCATCGGCAAGGGCGGTGTACGAGGTGGAGTCATACGGAAAGCAGGTTGCTTCAGGAGCATTGACACTGGCCTCTGACGGAGTGTTTTCTTTAAGGTTCGGCTCGGATGAGCATCGCTGCTGGAGTTCGTACAGGGTTATTGTTAGGATTACTGATGACACCGGAGAGACTCACGAGTATGGGAGGTCCGTGTGGATTACCGGTGCAGTAAATGTGGAGGCTTCTCTTGTAAATGCCTCCGATGGCAATGTGCGAACCATTAGAAGATATAGGGACGTCTGGGGCAGTTGGTCTTATGCGGATTCTCCGGCTATTCTGAGGTCGGACATGGCTTCCGTCAAGTTGTCCGTGGATTCAAGAGGTGGCGCGGATGCTCCTGTTCAGATATCTTACTGCATTGAAAATGAACGTGGAGAGGAATTGTCATCTGAATCTGTTATCTCCGGTACTGTCAAGGAGATTGATATGAGCGGGTTTGATTCCGGTCTGTATTCGGTAACGGCAAGAGCTTCTGTCCGTAGCGCGTCCGGGAGGGAATACAAGGACTCCACGACATTGAGATTCATCCTTGTGCGGGATTCAGACAAGGTGCTGGATGCGCCGGTAAAGGATTTGATAGTCCCTGTAAGGACTGAAGTCAATGCCGGTGAACGTGCCGAGCTGCTGTTCGGAACCGCAGACGGAGCTCCGGTATGGGCGTTGGCTGAAGTGTTCGGTGGAAATTCTATGCTATTGGAGACCAGGATGGTCCGGCTCTCCGGTGTGCGCGGCAAGGAAGGATCGCTTGAAAGGCTCTCATTTGAATATAAGGATGAATATCCTGATGCCATACGTATTCAGATGTTCTATTTCAAGAATTCCGAGACGGTGTCTTACGGGTATGAGTTCCATAGGGTGCGCTCTGAGCGTGTTCTTCCTCTTGAGTTTGCTTCTTTCGAAGACAGGACTCTTCCTTCATCTGTATATACATTCTATGTCAAGACGTTGCCGGATGTGGAATGTCTTGCCGCCGTGTTCGACAAGAGTACCGAAACCATCGCTTCCAATGTGTGGAACACTTTTAGAATGAATGATTTTCATGCTGGATATGTCAATGTTGACGTCATTCCGGGAAGTGTCGGGGATAATATGGTCGGCGACGGCGATTTCCGGCTTGACGAGGTTGTGGTGACAGGATATGGCGTACAGGACAGGCGGCGCTATAAGTCAAATAGGCTATACTCCAGGGCTGCGGCGCCTATGATGATGGAAGGTGCTGTCTCTGATTCTATTGAATCTGATGCCGCTGAATCGGAAAATGAGCCTGCGATAAGGGAGCGCTTTGCCAATGCTCTGACTTTCCAGCCGTTCCTTCGTTCTGACAAGGACGGGAATCTTTCATTCTCGTTCAGCACGTCGGACAAGCTGTCCACATATATCGTGTCGCTCTACGCCCACGACAGGCAGATGAGGAACTCCGTGCTGCGTCGCGAGATGATGGTGACGATACCTGTGAAGGTCAATCTGGTGGAACCTAAGTATCTTTATATGGGTGATACTTATCGTCTTGCGGCTTCTGTCTCGTCAGTAGCCGACAGACCTGTATCAGGGACATTGACCTTATATATTTATAACGGTGGAGACTACAGGACGCTTGCTGGCGTGTCGCCTCTCGCGTCGGAGTCCAGGCATGTGACGGTTCCGGCAGGGGAGTCGGTGAGGTCTGAGTTCGAGGTGGATGCGGCTACCCTTCTTCGTGAATCAGCCTTTCCTGCCGACCTCGGCTTCAAGGTGGTATTCGTCGCCGATAAGAACATTGGCTCGGAAACCGGAGCCTCTGTGGGTGGATTTTCTGACGGAATGTTTGTTAGCGTGCCGGTATATCCTGCGGTTCAGACCCTTACGGAATCGCACTCGGCCGTGTTGCTCTCCGGTATGGACAAGGATGCTCTTGTCGAAAAGCTTCGTGGGGAGTTCGTCAATGTCCATGGCCGGGATGCGGATATTAAGACGATAAGCGTTATGGATATGGTACGGGAGTGCATTCCTTCCAAGGTGGAGCCTGACGGAAAGGATGTCCTGTCGCTCTCCGAGGCAATGTATGTCAGGAACCTGTCATATCAGTTGAGAGGCCGTGCCCGTGTGCAGGAGACTGATGATGCAGAGATGTCCGACGAGGAGCTCTTCAGGAAGGTTCTTGCTTGTCACAATGCAGATGGAGGCTTTGCCTGGTTCGAGGGTATGACTTCCTCTCCTGTCATAACGGCTGTGCTTCTGGAGCGTTTCTCCAAGATGCTTGCCGCAGGGCTTATTGACAATGAAGATGCGGTCTCCGATGATGCTGCGTCCTGCGGCAATGTCGCTGAAGTCCTCGCCTCGGCAGTCCGATATCTGGACAAGGAACAGTTCAGTGCTTCTGATGTCTGCCCGCTGTGGTGCGGAGGGGTGTCCGATGCACAGTATATGTATGTCAGGTCAATGTTCCCATCTGTTCCTTTCGATGCGAAGTCATTGACGGGAAAGGATATTGACAAGAGGATGAAAAATTTTCGCAGGGAAGCCAAGGCTTATCTTGTCCCTGTGAAGGCGCGCGGAATGAATGGCTATATCCTCGGCAAGGCACGCAGGCTTGCCATCTTGCGTAATCTCGCCGCCGATGCGGACGGCATTGCCCTGGCCAAGGCCTGGGGGCTGGGGATAAACATTGACTCGCGGCTCTCTAAATCTGTTGAGGCCGATGTGGTATCGTTGCTGGAATATGCTGTGGAACATAAGGATGGAGGTGTATATTATCCTAATCTCGTGATGCCGTTCCGCGGCCTTCTTGAGAGCGAGGCTTATGCGCACTCTATGTTGTGCGACTTGTTCACTGCTTATACCCTCGATGCTTCATCGTCTCCTGCTGCTGCCGGTTCTGTAAATGTCAAGGAGGCTTTGCGTGTAGCTGACGGTATCCGTCTCTGGCTTATGCTCCAGAAGGAGACTCAGCACTGGGATGCCGAGCCTGCATTTGTCGATGCCATAAATTCCGTGATGAGCGGAAGTCCTGCGGTTAAGTCCACAAGCGTTGTGACATTGTCCAAGTCATATTCAAGGCCGTTCTCTGAGATCAGGACTGCCGGCAATGGGTTTACGATAGAGAGGCGTCTTTTCCGTGAGGTCGCTTCTGTCTCCGCTGAACGTGATTCTGGAGAGATTTCCCGTGTGGAGATCCGTCCTGGGGAGATGTTGAATGTGGGGGATAAGATCATTGCGGAGTATCGTATCCACAATGACGAGAACCGCAGTTTTGTCCGTCTGACTGTTCCTCGCGAGGCGGCGTTCCGCCCTGCAGATCAGCTTTCGGGCCGCTATGGCTGGTGGATGAGCCCGCTCCGTGTGGCTGGATGGTACACATTTGCGCCTCAAGGGTATAGAGATGTCAAGCCGGACCGTACCGAATATATGTTCGACTCGTATCCTGAGGAGAATACTGTGATTTCCGAGGAGTTTTTCGTGACCCAGGCCGGAATGTTCTCCGCTCCTGTCCCTGTCATTGAGTCTCTTTACGCTCCGCACTATCGCGCCAACGCCTCTTTTGCCGGTGCAGTAGTGGTTGAATGATAGTTTTCAGTGTTAAGAATTTGTTATATTATTTGCGGATGGCATATTAAAATGATAACTTCGCAATGATATGACGGAATCAGATAATATATTTTCTGCTCGCGTTGGGGACGATTTGGTATTTAGGAAGATCTTTGACCGATACTATCCCAAGGTGTTAGGTTTTTTGTGCTCATTTCTGCAGTCTGAATCAGATGCAGAGGATGTTGCGCAGAATGTTTTCGTTAAACTATGGATGAGGCGTGATGATTTGTTTGGTATGGATGGCCTTGATTTATATCTTTTCCGCATGACCATCAATATGGCTATCAATTTCTCAAAATCAAGAAAACACTACACTGGAATCGGAAACATTGACATCTCTGAAACGACAGAAATCGAGGATGTTATGGATACAAAAGAAAGATTGGCTATTATTTCTAAAATAGTGGCCAACTTACCTGAAAAAAGACGTGAAGTGTTCATGCTCAGCCGTTTCCGCCACTTAACCCATAAAGAAATAGCTGCCAAGTTGAATATATCTGTCAAGACAGTTGAGAATCATATAAACTTAACATTGAAGGAACTCCGTAAGGTCAGGTGTGTTATTGCATTCTTCTTGGCCATGGTTTTTGGATAAAATGAAAAAACTTTTGGGGGATATGGTCTGTTGAGTTGTTTTATACGCGAAAACAATCGTTATAGTTTATGACAACCAAGGATTTATACGACAAGTGGGCCGACCAAAAGCCTGTGAAACTTAGTGATGCCCAGTTAAATGAGGCTTTTATTAAGGTGAAGGGAAAAATCCATGCTGCGGAAGTTTCCGTTATGTCAGAAATATTATCATCGGAGCTTCATGTGCGTCGGCAAAAAAAGGTCGTACATATATTGTCTGTAGTCTTGGCTGCTGCATGCCTTCTAATGCCTATTGTGATTATCAATGTTTCAAGACATTCCTATGATAAAGGCCTTTCCGCTCAAGTCCCTGTGCAATCAATGCCTGAAATATGCGAATATTCAGCCAATGCTGGGGAGGTTCGTCATATAATGCTTTCTGATTCGACATCTGTAATCCTCAATTCAGGCTCTGTTCTGATATGCCCTTCAGAGTTCAATGGAGACAATCGTAGTGTGTATCTGAACGGAGAAGCAAGTTTCGATGTTACAAAGGATGCGATTCATCCATTTATAGTTAATACCTCTGATATTGATATCATTGTTCATGGAACGAAATTCAATGTGTCTTCGTATAGTGATGATGATATAGTGAGTACTACATTATGTAGAGGAAGTATATCTGCAATGCCAAAGAATGGGGGTGATGTTGTTAAATTGTATCCTGGACAGCGATTTGTTGTGGATAGGTCTAATGGTAGTATGATAGTGGAAGATGTTGATGCTGACGAGGATGTTGCTTGGGAGACCGGTAAATTGTGTTTTCGTTCCAAATCGATTCATGAAATAGTGAAAATTCTCGAGCGGAGATATGCTGTGAGAATTTATATAACCACAGGAAAATATGACGGCGATGTTATTACTGCCAAGTTCATTCAAGGAGAAACTTTGGACGAACTTATGTCGGCGTTATGCAAACTCATACCTGGAATGACATACCGTAAGGTCAATTCGAATATTTATATCAGATAGTCTGTAATATCTGATTATCACATAATTAATTTATTAACTCATTATGAAACAATTGATTGCATTACTCACTTGCATTCTATTGTCGTCATCTGTCTCGTCTGGATTATATGCTCAGACGCAGTCTGTAAGACTTAAACATGAAAGGATGACGATTTTAGATGTGTTTTCTGCTATCGAACAGCAGACGGGACTAACCGTGGCCTACAATGAAAGTTCGTTAGATGTTTCCAATATTGTAGTTGTACCGGCTAGTGGAAATGTATCTGACATTATGAACGATGTGTTGAAAAATACTGGAAACTCATTTTCTTTCCAAGGAAAGATGATTTTAGTTCATAAGGTTGTGCAGTCAAAGACCTTTAGGTATTCCGGAATCGTGATTGATAAGGATGGTCCAGTTATTGGTGCTGCTGTTATGGTGGATGGAACAGATAAGGTAGTAGTTACTGGTACTGATGGAAAATTTTCGATAGATGCATCTCCTGGCTCTGTCTTGAAAACTTCGATTCTTGGATATAAAGACGCGGTCTTGACTATTGGAACGCAAACCGATAACCTTAGTATATTGGTTGAGGTCGATTCCAGATTACTAGATGAATCCGTGGTTGTCGGGTATGCTTCTATGAAAAGGCGGGATCTTGTTGGTGCTGTCGATCAGGTAGGCAGCGATGTTATTGAGAATCGTCCTAATGGCAATCTTGCTCGTTCTCTTCAAGGGGAGGTAGCTGGTTTGAATATCTCATTTACAGATAGTAAGCCATCTCGTTCAGCTACTTTCAATGTGCGTGGTACTACTTCGGTGGGCGCCGGAGGTTCTACTCTTGTCCTCATCGATGGGGTAGAAGGTAGCTTAAACTCTATTAATCCGCAGGATGTGGAGAGTGTCAGTGTCCTTAAGGATGCCTCATCTACTGCAGTTTATGGAGCTCGTGGTGCCTTTGGCGTGATTCTCGTGACTACTAAAAATCCTCAGAAAGGTCGTCCTGTTATTAACTATAATGGTTCTGTAACTGTGAATAGAAGAACAGTGATTCCTGATGTCGTAACTGATGGAAAGACTTGGCTTGATTGGTGGAAGGCATGTTACAATGGTTATTACAATGGTTCAAAGGCCTTGCTCGGACACATTGACAGTACGGTTCCTTATAGCGAAGATATATACAGTGAACTTATTCGCAGGAGAAGTGATCCTTCGCTTTCGAAGACAATGGCCTTGCAGGGGAACAGCATGTTTGGGTGGGCCTATATGGAATCTACTGACTGGTACGATCTTTTCTATAAGGATTACAATTGGTCTACTGAACATAATCTATCAGTTTCTGGAGGAAGCGATATGGCTGACTACTATATTTCTGGAAGATTTTACGACATGGATGGAATCTACAAGGTTGGCAATGAGGACTACAAGAAATATGATCTTCGTGCTAAAGGAACGTTGAAAGTCCGTCCGTGGCTGAAGATTACCAATAACATCTCAATGTCTGTAGTAAATCATTATGAGCCGAAACATTCAAGAGATAATTTCAATGTCCAGAAGGCGATTAACCATGCAGCCATGCCTCTGTCTCCAGTGAAAAATCCTGATGGAACATGGACAACAGCGGCAGCGATTTCTGGATATGCAGCATTCTCTGAAGGAACTTCTTGGCGTACAAATGATTACATGTATCTTCGAGAGAAGATATCAGCTGACATTGACATTATAAAGAATGTCCTTAAGGCTTCAGTTGATTATTCGTATAACTACACGAGTCGTAAGAGGGTTGATGTACAGAATCCTATCAAGTATTCCAAAAAACCTGGAGAGATCCTGCTTGAATCAGAGTCTGCCGGCTCTTCTCGTCAGCAGGTGAACTATTTCACGAGGTATCAGGCTGCCAATGCTTATGTTACGTATAGTCCGAATCTTGGTAAGAACAATAGTCTCACTTTGCTTGGTGGTTGGAATATAGAACAGCAGAAGTATGAGACATTGTCCATTTCAAGAGCTGGCATCATCACACCCTCAAAGCCTTCATTCTCGCTTATGGATGGAACAACTTCTGACCCTGTTGCAGGTGGCAACGCATGGTCTTATGTTGGTGCTTTCTATAGATTGAACTACAGCTTTAAAGGACGTTATCTTGCTGAAGTTAGTGGCCGTTATGATGGCTCGTCCAAGTTCCCTTCAAACTCTAAATGGGGAATGTTCCCTTCAGCATCATTAGGATGGCGTATATCAGACGAAAGTTGGATGCAATGGGCGTCTGGAGCCATGGATAATGCTAAGATTAGAATATCTGCTGGTTCTATGGGTAACGGAAATGTTTCACCATATTCTTATACGTCTGATATGAGCATTGCTACGGCAAGTGATATTGTATTAGGTGGTTCTCTTCCTTCCTATACGACCGTTGGCAGTCTTGTTCCAGTGTCACTCACTTGGGAGAAGGCAACGACTTATGATATTGGTCTCGACCTTGAGTTTCTACGTAACAGACTTTCTTTCAGTGGAGATATCTATAGGCGTTATACTACTAATATGTATACTGTTAGCGAATCGCTCCCTTCAGTGTTTGGTACGACACCTCCAAAAGGCAATAATGCTGAGATGAAGACTGATGGTTTCGAGATAACCTTATCGTGGCGCGATGAGTTTAAGATGTTTGGTAAGCCATTTAGCTACAGTATTAAAGGTATGCTTTGGGATAGTAAATCAGTTATTACGAAGTATGCCAATGATACTGGTTCCCTTGGTACACTTAAAGGCTATATCCAGAATGGTGGCTCACCATCTTCATATTATGTTGGTATGACAGTTGGCGAAATCTGGGGATATACGGTTGACGGCTTGTTCCGTGATCAAGATGATATCGACCACTCTGCTGTTCATAACTTTCAGCAGGCTTCCGATAAAGTGACACGTCCTGGTCAGGTGAAAATAAAGGATTTAGATGGGGACAATGTGATTAGTCCAGGTAACTTCAAAGTGCATGACCATGGAGATCTTAAGATTATCGGAAACAATGCTCCAAGATATAATTATGGTATAAACCTCGCCGCAAACTGGAATGGTATAGGTCTTTCAGTATTCCTTCAGGGTGTGATCCACCGAGACTGGTATCCTGGTTCTGATTCGGGTTACTTCTGGGGTAAGTATGGCCGTCCTTTCTTCTCATTCATACCATCTATTCATACTGATAGCAGGAAAGTATATAGTGCTGAGGCGAACAACTGGGATACTGCGTATTGGCCGAGAATCTCTACTTATCAGTCCAATGCTTCATACAGTTGGACGAAGGTCCTCGAAATCCCAAATACAAGATATATTCAGAATGCTGGTTATCTTAGGGTGAAGAATATCCAGCTTGATTATACTTTCAATGAGAAGATGTGTAAGAAAATAGGTCTTTCTGGTCTCAAGGTTTACCTTACAGGAGAGAATTTGTTTACATTTACGTCTCTTCACAAGTATGCGCCTAACTATGATCCTGAAGGGTTGTCTTACGATTCTGATTTCTCTACAGCGGCAGATGGCTATACATATCCTGTCCTTAAGAGTTTTACTTTAGGCCTTAATATAACTTTCTAAGTGATAAGTAATATGAAAAAGATATTATTACCTATGGCGGTTTTGGCAGCATTGGCATTGCCATCCTGCGAATCATTCCTTACGCAGGAAAACCCCAACAAGATTGAGAGCGAGTTCTATTTCAAGGATGAGTCCTCGCTTGAAATATATACTAATGGCTTGATTAGGAGTTTTGCTACTTCGATAAAGAGTTTTATTGACGGCGACAAGAATTCTGATACGCATTCATGGGATGGTCAAGCTGCATACTTTATGGATAATTATTCGGCTGAAGATGCATCTAACTGGTCCACTGGAAATTGGTCGCAACTTCGATCTATAAACTATTATTTGGATAATATGCGCAAGGCATCTGCTTCAGAAGATGTACTTGATCATTATGAGGGTGTGGGACGCTTCTTTAGGGCAATGTTCTATTTTAGCAAAATTAAGACGTTTGGTGCGGTTCCATGGTATGAAACTACTATTGATCCTACAGATAAGGATGCATTATACAAGGGGCGTGACAGCCGTGAATATGTAGCTTCTAAGGTATTGGAGGATTTAAATTACGCTTGCAGTCATTGCTCTGCCGACTCTAAATATAGAATACGGGCATCTTATATCCACAAGTATGTCGCTCTTGCTCTTAAATCCAGATTTTGCCTATATGAGGGGACTATGAGAAAGTACCATTCCACGGATCCTTCTACTGGAAAGCCATGGACAAAAGATGAAAGCGCGATGTATCTTGAGGAGAGTGCCAAGGCCTCGGAAGAAATTATGAATTCCGGTGTTTACATGCTTGTTGATAATGCGGCTTCACGTAAGACACAGTATCGAGACATGTTCACCAATGCGGATGCATGTGGCTTGTATACTGATGAGTTTATATGGGCTCGGGACTATGATTTGGATCTTCAAGTAACATATGCCATAAATGACTATATGGTGAATCCTCAGCATGCAAATTATGCCTTTACAAGGCAATTTATCAATACATATCTGATGACCGATGGAACTCCGTTTACAACGAAATATGGTGATTATGATAGTGTGGATTTTGTGACTGAATGCAATGATAGGGACTATCGTCTTGCTCAGACCATAAGAACTCCTGGATTTACAAGAGATGGTGGCAAGACTTTATGGGCTCCTGATGTGAAGTTCTCCAAGACGGGATATCAACCTATAAAGTGGCTTACAGATGATTCATCCAAGGATAATAACACAGCTGCTATCGCATCTGACGTTCCTCTGATGCGTTATGCGGAGGTCCTTCTGAACTATGCAGAGGCTAAAGCGGAGCTTGGCCAGATGACAAAGGAGATATGGGACAAGACTATAAAACCTCTTCGCGAACGTTCAGGCGTAGTGAGTATCTATCCTGCATCTGCCGATCCGTATATGGTAGAATATTTTCAGAATGAGGTGACTGATCCATATATCTTAGAGGTTAGGAGGGAAAGAGGGGTGGAATTGACGATGGAGAATATCCGCTATGACGATATTATAAGATGGCATCAAGGCGAACTCTTCGCACGTCCTTGGATAGGAGTTTGGATTACTGCAGTAGACACTCCGATTGATTTGAACAATGATGGTACGCCGGAGACGCTTGTTACTGCAGACCCGAAGAAGGTATCAACATTGAACTTACTTATGATTGATGAGGCTTCAGAGGCTGGGCATAAGCTTTCGCATGGCACATACGGAAATATCCTTCCAGCAACGGCTCTTCAGCGCAATTGGCATGATTACAAGTATGTGAAGCCTGTGCCGAAGACGGCCATTCAGGAAAATCCTGCATTGAACCAAAATCCTGGTTGGGATAAAGTTACCAAGAAGAACTAATAACTATACTATTATAGTATGAAAAAGATATACGAAATTATTTTTGTGGCAACGACCGCTTTGTCGGTAGTGTGTTGTTCGGACAATACATCTGTTTTCGAAAGAGAGGATGATGTTGTAACGTGCGACTGTTCAGAGCAGACTATTAGCCAAGTTATAAAATGTGATGGAAAATGGACTTCAGATTGCTCTGGTGTAGATTGGATAAAAGTAAATCCAGAAAGCGGTCATGGTGATGGGAAATATTATAGTACATATGAAATTCACGTAGAATATAATGAAGGTGATGCTCGTGAGGGAACTTTCTATCTTGTTCATGACGGAAAAAAATATCCTGTGACAGTATATCAGGGTAAGTGTGATTTCGCGTTCGAGGCACCGTCCATGACTGGAGCATTCTTGGATGGCAAGGAGTCAGATGTTGTCCTGCATCTTCCATATGTTAAGGCAAATGGTACCGAGGTTTATGAAATTTCATGCAATGTTACATCAGAGACAGTGCACGGATTATATGTTACACCTACGACATTCGATTCATTTAGTAAAGGCTCTGGCGTGCTTGATATTCCTGTGTCAGGAATTCCTGATTCTGAAGGTGTTGTTGCTTTCGAGGTGTTAGCAAACGGCAAAACTATAGGAATATGTGAGGCTACAGTGTATGATTCTGCAGGAGGTAAGCCTTCTGGTTTGGAAGTTGGTTGGAACTTCTATGATGCTGGAATTCCTGCCGCCGATTTGAAAGGATCTGAATATGATTATAGTTGGACATCAAGTGCAGCGCATTGGCCTGGATCTGCACTGCCATCTACTGATCATAAAGTGTATCCTAATATTGGAAATGAGAAGGCGTATCTTACAGCAAGTTGTAAAGCAGCAACGGATTATACGTTTAATCCTTCTGTACAGATTAAGGGTATGATGCTGAATGATTATTTCATGGCTGTGGTTCCAGTGATGAACATTACTTCTGATGTAGAAGTATCTGTAGAGGCCTCCTTCGGTGCTGCTGGTTCTGCGGCAGGTGTATTCTCTTTGGAATATTCTGCTGACGGAACGTCTTGGAAACTTGCATCTGGATCCCGTGATACGACGATTTTCAATGCTACTGGCAAATATCATTACTATGTTTCTCCGGAAAATACTTCCTCAACGCGTAAAACATACGATAAGGCTAATGACAAGAGCTATAGAAAATATACATTCCCTCTTGAAGGAATAGAACCAGTGAAAGCCGGTAATCTTTATGTGCGTTTAAGAGTTTCCATGGATGTGCGTGCTGGTGCTACTGAAAAGACTAATACTATAGGAAAGAATACATGGTGTGATCTTAAGGGACTCGAAATTTATATGAAGAAATAATTATGATTATGAAGAATATGACTATAATCCTGGCTATAACAGCTATGCTTGTTTCCTTGTCTGGATGTTTGAAGATAGATACTCCGGAGAATTGGGTTGAAAAACCAGCCGAAGAGGAAACTTCATCTACCTACAAGATTGTCGCCCACAGAGGAGGCTCTATGGAGGCTAAATTGCCTGATAGCTCCATTGCATCTCTGGAATATGCGCTTAGTCTTAATTGCTATGCTTCTGAGACTGATATTGTTATTACTTCTGACAACGATATTCTTGTTTGCCATCCTGATGGTAATAATAAAGTGAACGGATTTGACCCATTTGCTCATACTGTAGCTGAAATCCGTGGGACTGGCAAGTTGTCGAATGGAGAACAGATTCCTACGCTTTCTGATTTTCTTAAAGTCGTTATGGATAAGAAGAAAAATCCAAACGGAATGAAATTATGGCTTGATGTAAAGCGTTTTGATGATGTAAGTCATTCTGTTGATGCGTGTTTCAGGGCGGCAATGATAATTTCTGATGCCGGGGCTCAAGATTATTGTGAATTCCTAATACCAACTGGGACGGATATATTTAATGCTGTAAGGGATAGGTTGATAAATGAGTATAAGATAAATGTTGCGTGGATGACATGTACTGCTGCTGACAAATATGCCGATCCTAAAGATTTTGGAAAAGTATGGGCTCAGATTGCATATCGTAAGATTCTCGGTGATAACCCTGAAACTTCGTATCGGCCACTTGATTTCTTTAGTGCTGGACTGCCTCTAAGTATTTATGGAGTGGATGATGATGCGTCTATGGCTGAGACGATTCCATATTATCCTAAGCTTAAGGCGATTTTTACGAATTATCCTGCAATGCTTATTGGTAAGTTGAAGGAACAGAAGTATATTGACTAATGATTTAAGCCCCCAAATCGTCAAAAATAGCGATTTGGGGGCTTAGTGTGTATTATTTTAGTTAGAAATCTTTTGATGCGGGAATCTTGCTTTGGAAGATAGAATCAGACTTTAAGTCTGTCATCCAATAGCTCGAAGGCTGTTCGTTTACCTCTGTTGATTTGGTGTTTCCTGCACGTCCCATCTTGCATGGGAAGATTGGGAATTTTGCCTTATCTCCGTAAGTATATGTCGTGTTACCATCAACCCCGATGAAGAACATCATTGAGAATGTGATGCTACCGGTGCTTGCTTTCATTGTGTATCCCTTCATTGCCCCAGATGTTCCATCAGAAGAAAGACTGCATGAGCATATATAATATGAGTCACTATTGTCATCAGAGACTCCGTAGAAATATTTTCCTGCTTGTCCGACTAACATTTTAGTTACGCTGATTGTTCCGTCAGCTGTAACAAGGTTATGCTTGCCATAGTTGTATGCTGATAGACACAGCTCTCCAGTAGCGTCATCAATTACTCCGTGGATTGGTGTGTCGATTACTCCATTCCAACCAGTGATGTTGAATGTATAGTCAGTCTTATTGTCTTCTTCAATTGAGATGTGATAGCCATATCCGTCATTGTCCACTACCTCCCATTTTCCGAGCCATTTATTGTAGACGTCAGACCAATCTTTTCCCTCTATGTAGAACTTGTCGGAAATAGCGAACTTGCCAGTGAAATACCCATTTCTGTCAATGCCTATTGCCAATGCGAAATAACTCTTGCGAGTGCGCAGAGTGTAATACATACTACCTGTCTGAGAGAATACATATTTACTCCAATTAGCATTGGTACTCTTAAGCTTTTCTACAGCATATTTTACATATTTGTTTATATCATTATTGAATGTAGTCTGAAGGTTGGCTTCTGAGATAACATCAATGAAATATCGCTCGTTATCTGTAGACGTGTTTGTGATTTTGCGGTAAGGCTTGTCTGCCCCTTGCGGAGTCACATAGCCATCGTATGTCACTTTCCATGCATCGTTTGCTATTGCATCAGGTGTGAGTCGGAACTCAAGCACAGATGGCGTTCCGTACACTTCTCCATCAGAATCCAATCCTGTAACGATTGCTCTTAATTTTTTGGACGCCTCTAGACCATCGAATGTCAATGTCTTTTTGCCTAAGTTCAATACCTCTTTAATATCAGTTACATTCTTTATCTCTGTCTGTATAAGTTCATCGACTGGAGTTGATGTATCACTGCTGACAAATGCAAACCATGTGTCAGTATCACTGCCTTTTGGATTTATGACAATGTCTGCGCTTGCTGAAGTTTCATTTGCTAATTCGAGCTTATATGTGGTTTCAGAATGCATTGTCTTAAATTCACATGAAGCAGGTTTTCCGTATATAGTCCCTTCTGAGGTAAGTCCGAAAACTACATATGTGTATTTAGTGGCAGATTGTAGAGCGCTTTCAATCCTAATTCTTCTTGAACCTCTTTGTAAGATTTCTTTTAAATCTTCCTTCATGTCAGAAAGCTCCTTTAGTTTTCTGTTGATTGCAGCCTCTGGTGACGTGTTTATATCATCGTATGCGAAAGCAAACCAAGTATTTCTGTCGCTACCATTGTTTGTGATGAGTAATGTAGCTCCCTTATCTGTTGGATCGGACACTTCGATGTTGAACTCGATTCCGTCTTCGGAAAAGTCCGGGTTGCTTTCTTTTGTGTTTTCCATACAGCTGGAAACACTTAATGTCGCCATGGCGACAATTGTTAGAAAATGTAACTTCGAAAAGCTCATAGGATGAGTGATTAATATGTTTGTGGACTTTAAAAAGTTCTTTTCTGATAGTTAATTATCTGTATTGTAATAGGTTAATTAAGGAATAGCATCCTCTTTGACCAATATTTCGCATAAAGTTATGTAAATATTGCTTAAAATCAACGTCTTTGATGAAATTTTTTTACTGAGAATGCATAATTTATCAAGATGGTAGTTTAAAAATATAAGAATGAAAATACTGCATAAATATTCATGCTATTCATTTATTCTTCTGTTTGTTGTATTAAATTGCACTTTTTATTGAAAAAATTTGTTATTCTTAAGAAAGATGCATAAATTTCGCTTCGCAATTTATAAGTACCTAAGATAATTTGTAATTGATACATATATAAACAACCAATAATATTAATTTGCCAGATGAAAACTATTAGAATCATGTTTTCTCTGATGTTCCTGTTTCTGACCTTGACTATGAATGCGCAGAAGATTTCTGTATCAGGACAAGTGTTCGATTCGGTGTCTGGTGAAGGAATTCCTTTCGCCGGAATATTCATCAAGGGAACAACCACCGGTGTATCAGCCGATGACAATGGAAATTTTTCCATTGAAGTTTCTAAAGGTGATATCCTGCTTGTAAGTTCTATTGGATATGTAGAGCAGGAGATTGCTGTCGCTGGAGTAGGAGAACTGCTTACGGTGAAACTTATTCCTGATTCTCAATCTATTGATGAGACCATTGTCGTTGCCTATGGCGTTCAGAAGAAATCTTCGTTCGTTGGTGCGGCGGCTCAGGTAAGTGGAGACAAATTACAGAAGATGCAGTCTACTAATATCTCTAAATCATTGGAGGGTGCAGTCGCTGGACTTCAAACATCCAGTTCTTCTGGAACACCGGGTTCTTCTGCGAGTATCATTATACGTGGACTTGGTTCTGTTTCTGCATCTCAGTCTCCATTGTTGGTAGTCGATGGCGTCCCATACGAAGGCAGTTTGAATTCTATACCTACCCATGATATAGAGTCAATGACGGTTCTTAAGGATGCTGCTGCTAACTCGATGTATGGAGCGAGAGGATCTAATGGCGTTATCATAATAACTACGAGAAGGGGTACTTCCGATAAAGTACGTGTTGAGTTTGATGCCAAGTTGGGCATGAATTTTCGAGGAGTTCCTACCTATGATATAATAACCAGTCCTGCAGATTATTATGAGATGACTTGGGAGTCACTTCGTAATGAAGTATATTATGGTGGCACGATGGGACTTGGACAGGCCAATGCCTATGCTTCAGGTTCGTTGATTAGCAGATATCTGCGCTATAATATATATAAAGGTGTGGATGATGGTGAAGTCGTTCTTCCAGGGACAGGAAGAATTAATCCTGCTGCTATAGATAGAAAATGGCAAGATAACTGGAACAAGGATGTCTTCAAGCCAGGAATGCGTCAGGAGTACACATTGGCTGTATCTGGCGGTTCTGACAAGACAAGGGCTTACATGTCTGTATCATATCTGGATGATAAAGGTTACGTTCCCAATTCAGGTTTCCGTAGAGTTTCCGTAAGAGGAAAGATAGACCAGACTATAGCCAAATTCCTTAAGGCGGGAATTAATATTGCATATTCGAATACAAATCAGAATCAGTTTGGCTCAGAGCGTTCCGGGACATATTCTAATATTTTCTCATTTGGGCAGAATATCGCTCCTATATATCCGATATATAAATATGATTTGGAAACAGGTGAGCGTCTATATGGCCAGAATGGTGAAGACCTTTATGACTGGGGCGAGCAACGTGCATATGGTCAGCTTTCCAACCCTTATGGCCAGCTTTTGTCGTCTATTGTGAATACTGTTAGAGACAATACCTCATCTCGCGGATATATCGATGTCAATATAGTTGATGGCTTGAAGCTTACTGTGAATGTAGCATATGACATATTTAACACGAAATCAGATAATTTCTATACTCCGGTAGGTGGAGATGCTTCCACTGTAAATGGAAGAGGCACGCAGAGTACAAGTAGGTATTCAGCATTGAATACAAACCAATTGCTTTCTTATAATAAGACGTTCGGAAAAGAAGGACAGCATGATGTTTCCATTCTTCTTGGACATGAAATAAAGAGTGATACATCATATGGTCTACAGGGACAGATGACTAACTTTGTAGATCCTACGGTGTCTGATTTTGCGAATGCTGTTGTATATCAGAATCTTACATCTGAGAGAACCTCATATTTCCTTCAGGGTGTGTTCGGACGTGGTGAGTATAACTACGCAAATAGATATTTTTTGTCAGCATCTTATAGACGTGATGCTTCATCTCGCTTTGCACCTGATAAGAGATGGGGCGGTTTTTGGTCTCTTGGCCTTTCATGGAATGCAAAGCAAGAGAAGTTCCTACTGCCTGTTGAAGCTGTTAACTATCTGAAATTCAAGGCAAGTTATGGTACTCAAGGAAACGATAATATCGGAATGACGAAAGTTTATGAAGACTTGTATCGAATTGATCGTGTAAATGGTGAGGCTTCTATTGTAAAAGTGTTCCGTGCTGCCCCTGATGTTACATGGGAGAAATCCAATAATTTCAATGCCGGTGTTGAATCTCGTTTTTTCGACAGGTTCTCTGTGAATGCTGATTTCTTTATTAAAGAGACCAAGGATATGATTTATTATCGTGCATTGGCTCCTTCTCAGGGAAATCCTGCCAGTCAGCTTGTCAATGATATGGATATGAAAAATATTGGGGTTGAATTCGAGGTCTCTGCGGACATTCTTAAATTAAAGAATTTTCATTGGGATGTTACACTGAACGGAACGGCATATAAAAATAAGATAACCAAGCTTCCATCTAATGAACCTGATGAAGGATATGCGTCTGGAAATTATTGGAGACGAAAGGGTGGCTCTTTATATGACTTCTATATGTATGAATGGCGTGGCGTTGATAGAGAAACCGGTGAACCTCTGTTTACAGGGAAGGAAGATGGTACACTTGTTCATGAGGCAGCAAATGCAAAGATGATTCAGACTGGCAAGAGTTCAATTCCTGATATTTATGGAGGTGTGTCTACCTCGATGTCTTTCTTTGGCGTGGATTTTAGCGCTCAATTTGCATATCAGCTTGGTGGATGGACATTGGATTCAAACTATCAGAGCCTTATGTCTGCCGGTTCTGCCGGTACGAACTGGCACAAGGATATATTCCGCCGTTGGACTCCGCAGAATGTTGACACAGATGTCCCTAGGGTGCAGAATCGTTCACAGGAAGCATCTCAGACTTCTACACGTTTTCTCACTAAGGCTTCATATGTTAGTCTTAAAAATGTTACACTTGGCTATACTTTCCCTAAAACATTGACTCAGAAGGTAAGAATATCTAATCTTAGAGTCTATGTTTCAGGAGACAATCTATGGTATATTTCTAAACGTCGTGGCTTGGACGTAAGACAGTCTTTCAGTGGCTCTGCCGGATTTACATATTCAGCATTGCGAACTGTGTCTGCGGGCTTGTCATTCACTTTTTAAAAGTATGAGAATATGAAACGGATACTTATAATATCGTTATCGATGACATTGATGTTCTCATCTTGTGAGGATGCTTTCAATGTGGATTCTACAGGAAATCTTACGGGGCCAAAAGCGGCGGAGATGGTTGAGAATGATCCTGAATTTCTTTCTTCGTATGTTTCAGGATTGTATTCATGGATGGTTACACCATTTACTGTTTATAAAGGACATGATGACGGAGGCTTTATTCTCTGTAACATGGTAACTGACTTTATGGGGCAGGATATTGTCTTGGATGGAACAGAAAACTGGGGACAATATGATTATAATTTCGATTATGGAATGGAGCAGTATATCAGAACGTATCAGTTTTGGACTCAATATTATACATTGATAAACAATGCTAATTCCATTTTGGACTTTTTCCCTCCTGGAGAAGAACCTAATTCTGTGACTGTCAGAGGCTATTTGGGACAGGCGTATGCCATAAGGGCGATGGCATATATGTATCTGATGCTGTTGTATCAAGACCCAGTGGATGAAAGTGGAAATATTCGTTTGGATGCTCCGGCAGTACCGCTTGTATATGCTACAAGAGATAATATTTCTCAAGACGTTGCCTATAGTCGTCAAGGCAGAAATACCTATGCGGTTGTCATGGAACATATAGAATATAATATTGAACAAGCCTTGAAATATCTGGAAGGCTATACACGTTCTTCGAAGAATGAAATTGACCTAAGTGTTGCTTATGGAATTGCTGCGAGATATTATCTGTTCGTGCAGAAGTGGGAGGACGCGGCCAATGCTGCTTCAAAAGCGCGTGTGGGGTATGATTTGATGGATAGGACGAGGCTACATGGCGGTTTTATGAACTTGGATGATGCTGAATTCATGTGGGGATTCAACCATACTACGGAAACTCAGCTGACTTACGTATCGTTCTTTTCTCATATGAGTAATGATTGTATGGGGTATGCCGGGCTTGATCAGCCTTCGAAATTGATTGATAAGTCATTATATGACCAAATTTCAAAAACTGATTATCGTAAGACATTGTTCAATGGCCCTGAAGGCGACAAAACAGCAAGTGCTGATACACCTGGGGCTGCAAGGCCTTATGCTGCAAGGAAATTTGGTTATATGGATCAGTGGCTTCAAGATTATATCTATATGAGGGCATCTGAGATGGTACTGATAGAAGCAGAATCATATGCTCGTATGAATGACGGGGTGAAGGCTGCTACTGTGCTTGGTGAATTGATGGCAAAGCGCGATCTTTCATGGCAGGCCAATAGTGTGTCGGTAAGTGACGTGTTGCTTCAACGCCGTATAGAGCTTTGGGGCGAGGGCTTGGGTTATTATGACCTCAGACGTAACGGATTAGGCATTGACAGAAACTATGAAGGCTCTAATCATACTCCTGCTAATAGGATAAAGGTGCCTGCACATGATAATTTGTGGCGTTTTCAACTACCTCTGAAAGAGGTAACAGAAAATGATATGATTTCCGAAGATGAACAGAATCCATGGTCGAAAGATCAAAATAGTGAGAAGGAGGAATAGTATGAAACATAGGATATTATATTTGACTTTGGTGGCCATATCGGTATTGTCCTGCCAGAAAGCGGAAGAAAAGAAAGACGTAGAATCCGGATTTGAACAGTTTGGAAGTGTACCGAAGGTGGGACTTGCATCAGAAGTAAGAATTTATCAATATGACAAGCAAGTGTCTGCTACTGTTTTAGTGTCTGGTATTGATCCTGATATGCAGAAGTTAGAGATTGGAATACTTTCATCACTTGATGAATACTTCTCTGATCCTAAAGTTGTTTATGCGAAACGTAATCGTAATGGAAGTTATACGTTGCGTGCACCTGTGACACCTGGCAAGACTAATTGGATAATGGCTATGGCAGCATGTAGTAATGGTGCGGTATATTCATCGAAAGTTTCTGTAGATGTCCCTGACGTTCCGTGGCAATATAAGATTGCTGATACGTATGTTGGTACTATGGCTAATGATACTATCAAACAGGGTACGGCTTCTTTTCCTGACCATGCGATGGTTATGAAGTATAATTCCAAGACGAACAAGTTGACTGTTGGCAATGTTTGCCCTTATTCTCTTGCTGCAGGACTTGATTATACAAAAGATAATACGGTGAATTATATTGTCGGTGATGTTGATCTCATAGAGAAGACTATCTCGTTTCCGGTTACGCAAAACGGAGTTGAGGCGCATCTTGCTACTGGCAATTCTCTTATGCCGTTCGTTTTGAAAGAAGATAGTGTCTATGCCGCAACAGAGTTTGTTTGGAAGTTCAATGATGATGTCTCTGAAGTGTCTTTTCCAATGTTTGGAATAATCTCAGGTACAAGTATCAAACAATCATATGATTCAGGCGTTTTAAAGGCTAAATAATGAAAAAGATGAAAAGTGTAAGATATATAGCAGGTGTAATTGGACTTTTGGCTATACTTTCAGGATGCCGGAAGGAACAGGAAAATCTGATGCCGAAGAAGATGGATCATGAGGAAATTTCAAGTTCTGTCGTGGCTGGGATGATGCGTGTGAAAGTGGATGAGGATCTTGCTGAGAAACTTATAGCCGTAGCTGATGATAATGGGAATGTCAGTTCAGAAGGAATTTCGGCATTGAAACTGGATGGGCTTGAGATAAAATCTATAAAAACTACTTTCCATATTGGGGGCAAATTCTTGGAGCGGCAGAAAGAGGCTGGTTTGCATCTTTGGTTTGATGTAGAGTATGACAAGAATGAACTGATGACAAAAGCTTCTGTTAATTTCTCTCAGATTGATGGTGTAGATTATTTGGAGCCTATCTATATCCCAGTTAAGACTGATGTGACAATGAATGACCCGGAATATTCTGTGCAGTGGCATTACCATAGCACGGGGCAGGGAAGTGCTCTTAAAGGTATGGATATAAAGTTGCAGGAAGCATGGGATAAATATGGAATATTTGGAAATAGCAATGTGATTGTTGCTATCATTGATAGCGGTGTAGACTATGAGCATCCTGATCTTATTGGTAATATTTGGACGAATGAGGCAGAACTTAATGGAACACCTGGAGTGGATGATGATGGTAATGGTTACAAGGATGATGTTCATGGATATAACTTTGTTGCTGGTTCTGCAGAAATTCATCCGGAAGATCATGGAACCCATGTCGCTGGAACGGTAGCTGCTGTAAACAATAATGGTATAGGTGTATGTGGCGTAGCTGGAGGACGCTATCCTGAAAAAGGTGTACGTCTGATGTGCCTTCAGATTATGGATGCGAAATATCCTGATAAAGGAGCTACTCTCGCAAGAGTCATGCAATATGCCGCAGAAAATGGGGCGGTAATAGCTCAGAATAGTTGGGGATATAAGAATGATGTTACTACGATGCCATCTGCTGACAGGGATGCAATTGATTATTTCATCAATAATGCCGGTCTTGATTCTGATAAAAAGCAGATTGGTCCTATGAAGGGTGGATTGGTTGTCTTTGCAGCAGGAAATGATAGTCAGGACTACGCATGGCCGGCTCAGTATGATAAGGTTTTGTCTGTAGCCTCAATCGGACCTGATGGAAAGGCGGCATATTATACAAACTATGGCTCGTGGGTGAACGTATGTGCTCCGGGAGGTAATATGCGTTTGGTAGAAGGAGGAATATATAGTACATTGCCTGGAGGAAAATATGGCTATTTGCAGGGAACATCTATGGCATGTCCTCATGTCTCAGGACTTGCTGCTCTTGTCCTTTCTGCCAGTGGTGGCCCTGGGTATACGAATGATGATTTGTTTAAGGCTATAGTGAATAGTTGTGATGAGTCTATCTACAAGTATAATTCTTCCATGAATGGCTTGCTTGGAAAGGGTATGATAAATGCTCTTAACGCATTATCTTCAATCAGTACAATTGCTCCGGAAAAGATTTCTCATTTGGAAGTTGAGGCTAAGTCCAATACTTTAAATTTTACAGCTGATCTTCCTGTGGATCCGGATGCTGATTATGCGTATTGCTATAAGGTTTACTATAGTACGTCGCCATTTACGGAAATGGATCATTCGTCTGCATCGTTTGCGTCCTTCGTTGCGTCAATGCAGGAGCAGACGGAGGAAGGGTATCGTAAATTTACTCTCAAAGGCTTAAAATTTAATACGGAATATTATTATGGAGTGGTTGCGGCAGACTTCGCAGGAAATGAATCACCGATGACGGAGATTACCAAGATAACCACCGGAGGGAATACTGCACCGGTAATCAGCGTAGATAACCAATCTCCTGTTGAATTGGAAGCATTTGGTAAGGAAGAACGCATATATACGGGATCAGATCCTGATGGACATGCTGTTTCATTCTCATGGACATGTGATGAGCCTGCTGCTGTAACATTTACGAGAATGCAGGATGATGTCCTTATGGTCGAGATTTCAGGTGTAAAATCATCGCCTGGTGCTCATAAGTACGTTGTTACCCTCTCTGACGAATATGATATGTCTACTATTTTGGAAGTGCCATATATGGTGAAGGTAAATCATGCTCCTAATGTTACATCCGAGATAGGTATGGTAGCAGTGAATGGATTGAAAGGTGAGTGCATTGTAGATGTGAATGATTGGTTTGCTGATGAGGATAATGAAAATCTCTATGCCGTTGTGAATGTTGCAGACCGAAGTCTTGTATCTACGTCTGTTGATGGAAGTAAAGTGAAATTTACGGGTAAAAAGATTGGACGTACAAATGTGACATTATCTGCGGCAGATTCGAAGGGCGAATTTGCGTCACAGACCTTTACGTTGGTTGTGCGTGATTCATCTAATCCGTTAGATGTCTATCCTAATCCGGCGACGGAGTATATCAATGTTCGTCCGGGTGATGAGAAAATAGATGCTGATGTCGTAATATATAATATGGCAGGAAGTGAGGTCTGTCGATTAACAGCTGGTTTGGGAATCAATATGCCATTAAAAATGGATGTAAACCGCCTTGCTCCAGGTAGATATACTGTTTCTGTACGTGTTGGAGGTAAATTGTACGGAACTTCTGAATTTGTAAAGAAATAAAGGAATATGAGGAAGTTAACTATTGCAGTGCTGCTCATGATAGCAGTTCGTGTATCGGCTCAAGAAAGTGTAGGCGAGTCTGTGGCTCTCCCGTTCCTTGACCAAGTTCGTAGCGCCAAGTCTGCAGGTTCTGCTGGTGTTATGGCTGTGGCTCGCCCGGATGCATATTCGCATTTCGGCAATGTTGCTCAATCTGTATTCTCAGAGGAGAAAGCAATGGCTTCAGTATCGTATGGCCTTTGGCAACCTGAGGTTTCCAATACAAATATATTTTCTGCCAGCGGAATGTGTAGAGTGAATGATGATTTGTCAATGACATTTGGTGTCTCATCATCGTTATATGGAGAGGAAAGAAAATATGATGACTTCGGTCTTGAGTCTGCTAACATGTATCCAGTAGACTTGATTGCTGGAGTTGGTGCGGCATATAAGATTTTGGATTATTTATCATTTGGTTTGGCATTGAACTATGTGATGTCTAAAGATTTTTCCGGTACATTGAATGCATTTTCTGCGGATGTTGAGGTTGCATTTAGAAAAAAAGGTATCGATGTCTCGCTTTCGGCATGCAATCTTGGTCCTAAAGTTAAAGATGCTGCAGGTATCGGATGGAATCTTCCAATGAATGCAAGACTGAATGCTGGCTATGGATTCTATTTTGGAAAATCTATGTTGTATGGTGCCGTGCAAGGACAATATTATTTTGGAGGTCCTTCGTCAGTGCATGGCGGTGTGGCTTTGGAATACGAATGGAACAGAATGATATCTTTCCGTGCAGGCTTCAATGGTGGTTCGAAGAAGAATGGCATTCCGACTTGTGCTGCAGCAGGAATAAGCTTGACACTTAAGTCATTTAGTGTAGACTTTGCCTATTCCTTGATGGCTTCCGGGCCAATGAAAAATTCGTTAGCATGCGGGGTGGGATATAGTTTCTAAGAACTTCTTTAAAGAATGATGAAAATGAAAAATACTGTCATAATAATGAAATGTATACTGGCATTGCTCATCGTTTTGGGGCTTGGCCAGTCATGTACCGAAGAGCATAAAGAACCGAAGGAAACTCCGCTTATAGACTGTACATTCAAGATCAATGTCTCCGATATAACAGGGAACTCTGTAAAATTGTCTGCAATTCCTACCAAGATGTCAATCAAATATTATCTTTCTGCAGTAAGGAAAGATATCTATGATTTGTATTCATCCAATGAAGAGTTTGCAGCTGACTATCTGGTAGATATGAAGATGAATGCCGATGAAAAAGGCGTACCATTTGAGGAGTATGTCGAATCTAATAGAACTACTGGATATACTCCCAAGATTATAGATGGCCTTGCTCCGAATACTGAATATATAGCGTATGCATATGGATTATCTGATGATGGTCAGATAACTACACCTCTCTCTGTCGCAGAGTTCTGTACAGGCGAAGGAAGTAGACTCATTGATATGAATTTTACGTTTGATATTTCAGGAGTCACTGGTACAGAAGCTGTGGTAAAAATTACTCCGGAGCGTAATGATGTTATGTACTATTATGATATCCTTCCAGTTTCTACTATAACGAAATATACTGAGGCTCAAATTGTTGAGGCTCTTAATTCTGAAGGTACGCTTGTGGATCATTGTCTCTATGGCGAGGATTCATATACATTTACCGGTTTGAAAACATTGACCAAATATTGTGTATTTGCATTTGTCTTCGATGAGGATTCGGGTGCCGGTAAATTTGCATATAAAGAGTTCACAACAGAAGCGCCGTCTAAGGACGTTCAAGATAATTATAAAAAATGGATTGGCATGTGGACTGTTACCAGTACCTCTTCAGAGCTTACAGGAAAGCCTGTGTCATTCGATATCATTGTTTCAGAAAAGACTTTCTGCGAAAGCTATGAAGTTCAAGGATGGGGCATTTCAATTGCGAGAATGCTTCCTACAGAAGCTTTGTTTGATCAAGAGACCGGATATCTCTATTTTGAGAATGCCTATAAAGTAAGCAAGTATACTGACTCAGATATTTCTGGATGGATATGTCATTTTGGTCGTTTTAATCATGGTGACGGATATTATATGATTACTGAAGGTGGCATTGTCACAATGATAGCGAGACTTGATGATGCTGAAAATGGAGTCGCTGTTGGAAATCAGTTCTATGCTGATTCTGAATTGCCTTATCAATTCTCATCATTGGACTACTACTTATATGCGGATGGAAATATCTATAATTTTTCTGCGGCATCCCAGTATCTCTATGGAGATTTTCCGGTAGGCCCGTATACTATCAAGAAAAAAGAATATATGGTTTCAAGCGATATGAAATTTGATTTGGATGTAGAAGAGACGTCATCCACTACAGCGCGAATCAGCATATCTCCGTCGAATGATAATGAAACGTATTTCTTTGATGTCATGTTGGCTTCTGATGCTGATGAGATGGCTGATGCGGTCTTGGTGATGGAAATGGAGAATGTATATGCAAGTTATGGAGGTATCTCAAACTATCTATACAAGGGTTCCCGTTTCCAGAACTATTCCGGAATGTCTGCCGGAACTGAGTATTGTGTAGTGGCGTTCGGATACGATACAGATCATCCTACAACTGAAGTTACTCGAAAGCGTTTTACTCTTTCGGGAGCATCTGAAAGTAATGCTCTAATATTGACGGTTACAAATCCTACTGATAAGGGCGCTATAGTATCTGTGACCCCTTCCAATTCAGAAACATATTTCTGGAATATATATCAGAAATCTTTTGTGGATAGGTATGGCTCTGATTCTGATGCACTTATTAAAGGTATCGATACTTTCCTTGGCTCGCAGGGAGGAATAAGTGCATTTCTGCAGTCTGGCTCAAAGGCTGTTGAAGTGACGTCATTGGATGCCAATACGGACTATTATGTAGTGGCGTTTGGACATAATGGCAATGTGGCTACATCTTCTGTGTATAAAATGGCATTCAAGACTGACGCTTCTGGCGTTGCTACAGATGCTTGGAAGGCATGGCTCGGTACATGGGATGTAACCAGTACTTCTTCGGAGATTAACCATAAGCCTATTACAATGCGTGTCGTTATTCGTCCTGGAACGACTGGAAAGAAGTATTATATTCGTGGATGGGGAACTACAAGTCCAAGAAATTCACTTGTCGCTACTGTCGAAGGCGAGTTTCAACCTTCTGATAATGCATTGACTATCATGAATTATCAGATATTTGCTAAGAATGCCAACTATGGCTCTTATGGCATGGCTGATGTTACATACTGCTCTCGTGTGTATGACCAAAGTACAGGCAAGTATGCGCCTATTACAGGTCAGTTCTATGCAATGTCTGCTATCATGGATAATAATGGGGATGGAAAGGTGAGAATGGCAATGCCAAGTGTTGGATCGAAGCAGTACGTCGTTTCATCTATGGAAATTACATTGCTTACCACATCAGGAAGCGTATTGTATTATAGTGCGGCTGACGGGTATACCTATGGGGATTTCCCAATTGGTCCGTATACGATGAAAAAAGTCTCTGATTCACAAGATGTAGCTGCAAGTCCTGCCTCACAATGGTATTCTGGAGAGCAGAAGTTGAACTCTACGAGATTCTGGCCTGTTCATGTTGGATGTCCTGAGATGACTGTGAAATCTCAGCCTGAAAAATATAAAACACCTGTTTCTATAATGAACAATAATTTATATGTTGGCTTGGAGAAGAATTGCAATGGCTACTTTAGAAGTAACCATGATCTCGGAAAGATATTCATGATGCAAGGTGGCAAACTATCCTATAAATTCCAATAATATAATTCATCAGCGTATGAGAAAAACTATAAACGTACTAGCAATGCTTCTGACCACGTTTTATGTTGTGGTTGGATGCTCGGAAAGTGAGCCCGAGGTGGCTCCTGAAGCCTTATTGTCTACAGACAGACTGATATTTAGTCAGCCTGAGTCTCAGAAGACAGTTACTGTTTCATTTGTAGGAGATGGATTGGCAGTGTCATCCGTCGAGAGTTCTGCTTCATGGTGTACAGCAGAACTTGCTGCAGATGAAATTGTTATCAAAGTGGATGCAAATGAGACCGAAGAAATGCGTGCATCTGTTGTTACTGTCAGTTTTAATTCGGAAGAATTGCTTGACAAGACTATAGATGTCGTACAGGAATCAGGTTCTGTTCCATATTTGAAAACTACAGCTTTGTCTGAATTCCAATTCGGTTGTCGAGGCGGTGAATACAAATTCTCAGTGATGTCCTCATCAGAATGGAAAGCAGAATTAGTGGATTGCAGTTGGGCTTCTCTAACTACTGATGCCTCATCTGTGACTATTACTGCTCCGGAAAATGTCGATGATAAATCTCTTTCTGGAAAAGTAAAGATTACTGCAGGAAAATCGGTTCTTGAGTATTCGTTCACTCAGGCTACCAAGGCATCTGACAAATATCTTTCATTGCTTGGTGATTATGACATATATTGCGATAAATGGTATATGGTGACTTCATATAGCTCATATTCAAGAAAAGGCTATTGTGGCGCCTTGGGTGCTAGTGGAACATTGAAAGAACTTTGTACTACACCAGGCAATGCTCTGTTTACTACACAAGCTAAACTTACAGAAGATAAGTATGGTGTTTCATATTATTTGGAGGATTGTTTTGTTAAAGGACAGAAGATTCCTGTCAACTATAATAAAGAAACAGGAAATTTGGAAATTCCTACTCTTTGGAATACAGGTACGATACTGGTGCTCTATAACTCTTATAGTCCTGCAGAGGCAATGCCATGCTTCATTGTACGCTATACTATAAATGAGTCAGATCTGTCTATGAAATACTCTTCTTATAGCGCGGAAACATTGGTGGCAACTGTTTCTGATGACAGGCAAGTTATTACTTTGGATACATCTAAAGAAAAAACTGAAGATAGCGGTGAAGTTTCCGGTTCGGGTATTACGCTCGTCTATATGGATATGAGCCTTTCTTCTCCAGTGCTTACTCCGATGTTAAAAATGTATATGCCTTACGGTGATGCTGTTGAGTTGCGTAAAGTAACTGAAACGAAGGAATAACCATAAAAATATCTGAAAATATGAAAAGATTATTATATATATGTTTTGCCGCATTGATGACATTTGTATCATGCGAAAATAAAGAGAATCCTGAGCCGGAGAAACCTGCTCCGTCACGAGATTCACGTCTGGAGGTTGTGTCTGATAATGGTCTGTTCGTTCCTGCTGAAGATGGCTCTTCTGCTGCATTGAATTTTAAAAATGCTGGAGGTGAAGTAGTTATCGCTGTTTCTACGAATATGGAAAATTGGACATATAGTGTGTCTGATGATTCGTGGCTTGGAGTAAGCTCAGATAATCACTACATTACATTGTCTGCAGGACAGAACGAATCTACAGAATCACGCAAATCTGTCGTTACTGTTACCGCTTCAGACAATAAAGATGCAAGTCTGAGCTATGTTATCAATGTTTCTCAGAACTATGCTGGACAGCCGGAGATAACATTAGCTTCTAACGCTATACGGTTCCCGGCATACGGAGATTTATCTTCGGAAGTAATAGTGGAAACTAACCAAGATAATTTAGACTTTGAATGTACATGTCAGTGGCTTCTTGTTGAGAAAACTGATAAGGGCCTAAAGCTTACTGTTGATTCTAACTCTGCAAATGACCAGCGTACTGTTGACTTGAAGTTGAAAGCCGGTATTGGAAAAGACGCAGCAAGTGATGTTATTAGGATTAGCCAGGATGGAAAAGCTTATCTTGAAATGTCATCTTTCGTGGCAAACGCTTCTCCTAGCGGAGGTGAAAAAGTGATCAGGTATGAGTCTAATCCTGAACTTGACATTACTTTTACTAAAGAAGGGAATGACCAATGGTTCGACGTCGTTAATGATAAGGAAAATCATACGGCCAAAGTGACTGTTACTGCGTCAGATGGTAAACAACGTGAAGGAATCATTAATGTCCTTGTAGGAGAAAAAGAGAATACTACTGCAGCTAAACTTCGCGTGCTTCAGATTGGGGATGATACCGAATCTCTTATATTCGAGGTGCAGATCAATGAGGATAACTACACCTTTAAGAATGGAGGAATATATACTACCAAGAGTGACACAAATATAGATGTCACTATCGATTGGGGTGATGGCTCGGCTCCAGAACAATTTGTCAATGTTCAGCCGTCTCATAAGTATGCAAAAGCTGGCAAGTATATTGTGGAAACTAAAGGAAAAGCGCCGAAATATTGTCTTTCTGATATCGCTGGAGATTATTTCAATGTCTCAGAAGGCATTAAGCATGTGAATTTCTTGAATATTATTTCTTGGGGCAAACTTGGTGTGAAAGAAGTGACTAATGTCTGCAAGACGGATGAAAAACTTGAAAGCATTGCAGATGATGTGTGTGGCACTTTTGCGGAGATTACAGACTTTACAGATATGTTTGTAAACTGTTATAGTTTGAAAGCTATCCCTGAAAATTTGTTCAGATATGCTGTGAAGGCTACAAAATTCTATGAAACATTTGGCTATAATGCTTCATTGAAAGTTATCCCTGAAAATCTATTTGCAAACTGTCCTGAAGCTCTTGATTTCTCTCAATGTTTCTATGGCGCAGGAACTGGTAGTTCTATCCTGCAGGGTGAAGGTAATTCGGATGTCTATAAGTTAAAGGCTTTCGTACAGAAAGGTAACAGAATCGAGATACCTGCAGGTCTGTTTAAGCATAATACTAAGGCTCAAAAATTTGTGCAGACTTTCAGGGATATGAATATCTCTACGGTACCTGTTGACTTGTTCGCAAATAATCCTGAAGTGACATCATTCAATGGATTGTTTACTGGATGTACTGAACTTGAAACTGTTCCTGCGGACTTGTTTGCCAATAATCAGAAAGTTACTGATTTTAAGTGGCTATTCTATGCTACTGATGTGAAAAACCTTCCTGTGGGATTGTTCAAGCATTGTACTCCTAATAAATCAATACAGATTAATCAGATGTTTCAGAATGCCATTATTGAAGATTTCCCTGATGGCTTCTTCGAAGGACTTGACGGGGTTACAAATCTTGCAGAACTCTTTGAAAGCGCTATTTTCATGAAACCATTGAAAGGTGGAATGTTCAAAGGTCTTGTGAAAGCGAATCAAGCATATCAGACATTTTATATGTCAAATGTTTCAGAACTTCCAGCGGACCTTTTCGAGGGCATGGGTACTAATGCGACTTCTATAACGTTCTCAAAGACTTTCTTTGGATGTAAGAATCTAACAGAGATTCCAAGTGGTCTTCTTGATCCTGTTGCATCTAAACTGACAAGTATTGCTAATTGTTTCCAGAATTGCACATCGCTCAAGTCGATTCCTGAAGGATTTGGAAATTCAGCGACAATGCTTACGAACGTTTCCAATGCTTTTTATGGTTGTACGAGTCTTGAGTCATTGCCTTCTGAAATGTTTCGTGGAGCATCTGCGAAGTTGAATAACTGTAACAGCATGTTTTGGGGGTGTAGTGCGCTTAAGTCTGTTCCTGATGGGCTTTTTAGCTTCATTACAGCCAGAAATGCAAATTTCTCATATTGCTTTGCTAACTGCTCGTCATTGCAGAAGGTAGGAGCAGAAGTATTTCCAACTACAGTTTCTTCTACTGGTCTAAATAATGTATTCCAGTTCTGCACATCTCTTACAGATATCTCTGCCGATGTTTTTGCTAAATGTGCTGCTGTTACTACGATGTCATATACGTTTAAGGGTTGTACTGCGTTGAAAACAGTTCCATCCGGTTTATTCTCCAAGATGATTAAAGTTACTAACTTTGATTCTATATTCTATGAATGCACTGGATTGGAAAGTGTCCCAGAAGGCCTTTTTGCGGGGAATACTGCAGCAACCAAGATCGTGAAAGCATTTTATGGTTGTACAGCACTTAAATCTGTTCCTGCAGGACTTTTAGCGAAAAATGTGAAACTAACGGATGTAAATAGTCTGTTTTACAAGTGCACTTCTCTTGAAACTGTTCCTGCTGACTTATTCTCGAAAAATACCTTAATCACGACATTTAATTATTTGTTCGAATATTGTACCGGATTTAAGACTATTCCTGCAGGCTTGTTTGCTAAGAATACGAAAGGATGTTATTTCAATGATACCTTTGCTGGTTGTACATCGTTGGAGGCAATTCCTGCTGGTTTGTTTGACGCTGTTCCGCCTGCTTCGACAGTGGCTACTTTTAAGGAGTGTTTCATTAATTGTACATCCTTGAAGTCCATTCCTGCCGGTCTGTTTGACAAGGCTTTGAAAGCTGGGTATTTCAACTATTGTTTTGCAAATTGTACAGGCCTTACCGGAGAGTCTCCTTATACTATGGTCAGTGGAAATAAAATTCATCTGTATGAGCGTAAGGCTAACTACTCTTTAGGTGGATTCAATAATCGTATTGCCGGAACAAAGTGTTTTTCAGGGTGTACGGGTTTATCGGATTATGGTTCGATTTCAAGTGACTGGAAATAAATAACTTAACTGAAAATTAGTATGAAAAGATATGACAATGTCCTTTTGAAAGGACTTTATATGACTGCTGCAGCATTGATATTTTCTGTTGTCGCTTGTTCGAAGAACGATGATCCTGAGCCAGATCCTGAACCGGAAGTGTTGGTTGGAAAGGTTGAGGTGTCATCTTCACAAGTGGTGTTTCCAGTGGAAGGTGGAGAGAAGACTATTGTTGTCTCCACTAATGGTGAATGGCATTTCGACTGCGACTATACTTGGGTTAACATTACTTCCGATGCTGCTACTGGTTCTATTACAATCGGTACGGATAAGAACCTTACAGGCAAGAATCGTTATGGAGTTGTGTCTATAATATGTGGTGATGAGGGCTATACTGATAGTAAGGATATACGTATCATGCAGACTTTTGAACCTGAAGATTTGGTCAAGGATGGGGTTACTGCAAACTGTTATATAGCGGCACTTAATTCATCATATCGTTTTCCTGCCTTGGTTAAAGGCAATGGTGCTGGTGACGGCAATTCTAAATATATTGAATCCGAAGGCTTGGAGATAAAGGATGCTGCGTATGCAGAACTTATATGGGAAGCAACTCTTGATGGTGATAAAACCAGAAGTACTTATGTGTTAGATGGAGCACCTATGTTTGATGGAGAGTATATATATTTTTCAACAGGAAAAGTCCCTGGAAATGCAGTTGTGGCTATATGCTCCGCAGATGGAACTGTATTGTGGAGTTGGCATATATGGGTTACAGATCAGGAAATCTCCACAAAGACAGATGATAAGGGACTTGTGTGGATGGACAGAAACCTTGGTGCGCTCAGTGCTGTTCCTTCAGATGTCGTAAATACTAGGGGATTATTCTATCAGTGGGGTAGAAAGGATCCATTCCTTCCTTCAGTTGCACCATTTGTAGAGCTGCCGACTGTCTATTACGATGATGATTCTGATACGCAGAATGCCAAGTATGCAGAACTTAGGAAACTTCGTCCGTCTGCAAATGTTGCTAATGGACAGCATGGTGATGGTGCAAGGTCTATTGCTACGGAAACTGCTGTTACCAAATATTCTGCTCCAGGTAATGCCGTGTATGCTGTACAGCATCCAGAAACGTATATTTCCATCCATTCTGTGTATTCAGGAGGTATTAAATGCGATTGGTACATTATGAGCCCTGATAATACCACTAACGATCAGATGGAGTCTAACCTTTGGGGAAATACATCTACAGATGTGAAATATAAGAGTATCTTTGATCCATGTCCTGCTGGATATGTCGTACCGAAAGCTAATGCTTTTGCAACGCTTGCTTCTGATGCTACGGTTGTAAGAGCAGATGTGATATATGATGCTGATGGAAATGAGACAGGTAAGGTATGGACTGAGGATGAAAATGGCTATGGTTGGTATTGGAAAAATTGCGAAGATAATTACTTCCCTAAAGCCGGGATGCTTAGCCTTTTTGGCCGTCCTCAATATACATGCGAGTATGTGTACTATTGGACTGCGGAAGGTGTTTCTCAAGAAAAAGATCCATGGGGTTGCTCAAACTGCTTATTTACCAATGCCGGTAGACTTTTCTTTGGAGTATATTATACTGGCAGTGCGCTCAGTGATCCTTCCGGATTGGGGGCACGTGGCTTCGGTGGTAATGTAAGATGTGTGAAAGAATAGAGTAGTGGATTAAACATTTTGCTTTTAAGAAAAGCAAAATAAAATTTGCGGATTGCAAATTATGTCGTATATTTGCAATCCCATTTCGGGAGCATAGCTCAGTTGGTTCAGAGCGTCTGCCTTACAAGCAGAGGGTCGGGGGTTCGACTCCCTCTGCTCCCACTCCAAAAGGTTGTCCAATTATTTTCGGACAACCTTTTTTTATAGCTCAAAGAATCTGTTTGAATTTTATTTGATAGAAATTTAAACAGATTCTAATGAAACATTCATGTAATATATAGGTGAAAAACTGCATAACCGTGTATATATAGTGTACAAGATAGAACACAGACTAATATGAATATGAACATCATTTTACGGACTACCACTGCCGCATTGGCGGTTTTTATTGCGATTGGAGCAACAGCGCAGGTTACTCGCGAGAAGCTCGAAAAAGATAGTTATGCGGGAGCTGGCATCTATCATACATATAAGTCTGGTGATATGACGGACACACCTGCGCCGGACGGATACAAACCATTCTATATAAGTCATGCCGGTCGACATGGTTCTCGTTATCATGCGGAGCGAAAGCCTTTTTTGAAGTTGCAGAAAATATTCGAGGAGGCGAAGGAACAGAATATCTTGACGGCTAAGGGTGCTGAACTTTATTCTGAACTATGTTTCGTAGATTCTGTATCGATAGGACATTACGGTGATCTTACAGAAATCGGACAGGATGAGCATAAGGAAATAGCCAAAAGAATGTATAAGAGGTTTCCAGAGGTTTTCAATGACGATTTGAGAAAGCATGTGCAGGCTTATTCTTCGACTGTCGGCAGATGTCAGGAGAGCATGATTCGTTTCACGAAATCTCTTAAAAAGCAGCGCAAGTCCCTTGTCGTGGATGTCCATAGTGGTGACAGCTATATGCCGTATCTTCTGAATAAACCGAAGAATTATGTGGAAATAGTGCATCTTGCGGAGCCGCAGGTTGATTCTGTAGCTGATGCGTGGCTTGATTGTGGGCGATTCATGGATATGTTGTTTACTGACAAGAAAGCTATTGAAAAGATTATATCAAGCAGATATCGTTTTGTGCGTGAAGTGTATACTTGGATTGCTATCCTTCCTTGTATGGGAATCGATGATGTACCTCTGACTGATTGGTTTACTATGGATGAATTGTATGCTCTTGCCAAGATAAATGCCGGACGTGTTTATTCTGAGATGTGTAATTCCAAGGAATCAGATGGACGTCGTGCGGCATTGGCAGATAAAGTCGTTGCTGATTTTATTGCCAAAGCCGATGCCGCGATGGACAAGAAGAGCAATGTTGCCGCAGATCTTCGTTTTGCACATGATGTGACAGTTATGCCGATGGCAGGCCTTCTTGGTCTTGAAGGCTGTGATGTGATGTGGCCGGTCGAAGATGTATGGCTGCATTGGCTTACGTCAGATTATACTCCTATGGCATGCAATATACAGATGGTGTTTTACCGCAAGCCGGGTTCAAAGATGGTCCTTGTGAAAATTCTCTACAATGAGGAAGAAAAGAAAATACCTGCTCTTAATGCTGTCGAGGGCCCGTATTATTCGTGGAAAGAGCTTCGCAAATATATGGAGTCCCGTATAGCTTATGCCGCAACAAAACAATAAAACAGAGATATGAACAGAATTATTAAAACTTTTATCGTGACGGTTGCATTGCTGCTTGGTGTCACGGCTGTTGCTGAAAATAAAACTCTTCCTGACAGTATTTATGTTGGTGGTCAACTCCAGCATGTACAGGGCATAGCTCTTGATCAGGAAAAAGGATGTATGTACATGTCATTTACAAGCCGTTTTCTAAAGGTTGACATGAATGGTAAAATTTTAGCCTCTATAGATCGTATTCAGGGACATCTTGGAGCTATGACGTTCAATCATCAAGATAGAAAAGTATATGCTTCTTTAGAGTGCAAAGATGATGAAATCGGACAAGGTATAGCCAAGACTTTAAATGTGCAGACTGTATCGGTGTCGCGATTCTATATTGCTATCATTGACGTCGATAAGATGACGTCGTTGAACATGGACCCTGAAAATAATGATGTACTTAGGACTGTATGTCTGCTAAAACCATGTGAGGACTATAAGTTCTCTGGGAAGATTGGTGGTAAACAAGTGGAACACAGATATGGTTGCTCTGGCATTGACGGAGTTGCGATTGCGAGGGCGGTGTCTCCTATGCAGGCTGCTCCGCAGGAATTGACTTCGCAGAAGATGTATCTTTATGTTGGATATGGAATCTATGGTGATGTTAATCGCTCAGATAATGATTATCAGGTGATTCAGCGTTATAGTCTTGAAGAATTGTCTAAATATGCTAAGCCGATGATTTTCGGCGAGTCTCATATTTCTGGCCCGAAGAAACCTGAAAAAGAGTACTTCGTATATACAGGGAATACGAATTATGGTGTGCAAAATCTTACTTATGATCCTTATACTGATTGTTTGTTCATGGCTGTATATAAGGGAAAGAAAGAGAATTATCCAAATTATTCGCTTTTTGCTGTCAGCATGAGCCAAAAACCATTCAAAGCTTCGCTTAAGGGAAATCCATCTTCGAAAAAAATGCTTCAGCTCGCCCTCGTACCTGCTACTGGTGTCAATGCTGGAGAATCAGGTTCTGTCAGAATTACGCCAATGAGCGATGAGGCTTCGGGCGTAACAGGGTGGCGTTTTAAATGGGGTTCTACAGGAATGTGTCCGATAGGTGATGGATATTGGTATATTTCAGAAAATGCCAAGGATAAGTACACCAAGAAGCAGAGTTGCAATGCTCGTCTTTATAAGTGGAGCGGTGGAAGTGAACCTTTTGTTCGTGCGAGGTAATGTGAAATAGATGCTACATATAGTTTTATGAAGAAAACCGGGAATTTTTTCCTGGTTTTCTTTTATTATACATATTTTATGTATAAATTTGCACAAATAATGAATGTATATTCATATAAAACGAACTTTACAAATAGATTTTTAAAAGAAAAATGGCAATGAACCCTAAGGTGAAACGTATAGAAGCTTTGCGAAAGTTAATATCTTCTAATAGAGCTAGCAATCAGGAGGACATCCTGGCAATGTTGGCTGAAGAGGGGTATGTCGTAAGCCAGGCTACATTGTCAAGGGATTTACAGAAATTGAAGGTGGCCAAAACACCGGATGGTAAAGGAGGGTATAGCTATTATCTTCTCGGACATGGAGATGAATCCTCAGTGCAGGAAGTCCCATCCATTAGCCATGCGTCTTCAGGTATAATCAGTATCGAATTCTCAGGGCAATTTGGCGTCATCAAGACACGTCCTGGATATGCAAATATGATAGGTACTATCGTGGATTCAGCATTGAAGCATAAGATTATGGGAACTATCGCAGGTGATGATACGTTGTTAATGCTTCTAAGGGAAGGAACCGCTCCTGAATATATACTGTCTTCTTTGGAAGATGTGATAGCGGGAATTTCTGTACGACGAATTTGAGTCGTGACTCAATTTTTAATTATTCTGAATAATAATTCAAAATCATAAATTTAAAATGACAATCAATGATTTTACGGTCGGAGTAGCGACTGAAAAACATTTGAAGTATGTGGATGAAATCCTTAAAACAATCGAGGATGCCACTAAGGTAAGGGGTACTGGTATTGCCAAACGTAATCCTGATTATGTCAAGCAGAAAATGATTGAAGGAAAGGCAATCATTGCTATGCATGGAGATGACTTCGCCGGCTTTTGCTATATTGAATCTTGGGATCATGAGGAGTTTGTCGCAAACTCCGGTCTTATCGTAAAACCGGCCTATAGAGGCTGTGGTCTTGCCAAGAAAATCAAACAGACTGCGTTTGAACTTTCCAGAAAGAGGTTTCCGAATGCTAAGTTGTTCGGTTTGACTACAGGTCTAGCTGTTATGAAAATAAATACTGAACTCGGATATAAGCCTGTGACTTTTTCTGAACTTACCTCTGATCCTGTGTTTTGGAAAGGTTGTTCAAGCTGTATCAATTTTGATGTTCTGACGAGAAATAACTATACACGTTGTCTCTGTACGGGAATGCTTTATGATCCTAAGGCTGTAAAGGCGGATGCTCCTGTGGAAAAACCGAGCCATGATGGACTGCTGCATCTTTGGATGAAGTTTGTCGGATTTTTTCATAAAGCATAGTTGATATTTTAATTCTATAAATTTCAGATAATTATGTCCAAGAAAGTTGTTGTTGCATTCAGCGGCGGTCTCGATACCTCATTTAATGTCATGTACCTTACGAAAGAGAAGGGCTATGAAGTTTATGCTGCGTGTGCAGATACAGGTGGATTTAGCGAAGAGCAGCTCCGGAAGAATGAAGAAAATGCATACAAGCTCGGTGCAAAAAAATATGTTACGCTTGATGTTACCAAGGAATACTATGAGCATAGCATCCGGTACATGATTTACGGCAATGTCCTTCGAAATGGGACATATCCCGTTTCAGTGTCATCGGAGAGAATTTTCCAGGCTATGGCGATTGCTAAATATGCTAAGGAAATAGGTGCAGATGCCATTGCTCATGGGTCGACTGGTGCTGGCAATGATCAAGTGCGTTTCGATATGACGTTTCTTGTTATGGCTCCTGGTATTGAGATAATTACATTGACGAGAGATATGGCTCTTACTCGCCAGTTTGAGGTGGATTATCTGAATCAGCATGGGTTTGCGGCGGACTTTAAGAAATTGAAATATTCATATAATGTCGGACTTTGGGGAACGTCAATTTGCGGAGGCGAAATTTTAGATTCTGCACAGGGTCTTCCAGAAAGTGCATATCTCAAGCAAGTTACAAAAGAGGGGCGTGAGCTGATTCGTATCGGGTTCGAAAAGGGACAGATTGTAAGTGTGAATGGTGAGAAATTTGAAGATAAGGTGAAAGCTATTCAGAAAATAGAATCTATTGCATCGCCTTATGGTATTGGACGTGATATGCATGTCGGTGATACTATCATAGGAATAAAAGGTCGTGTCGGTTTTGAGGCTGCTGCACCTATGCTCATAATAGCTGCTCATAAGTTTTTGGAAAAATATACATTGAGCAAATGGCAGCAATACTGGAAAGACCAGGTATCTAACTGGTATGGCATGTTCCTGCATGAAAGTCAGTATCTTGAGCCTGTTATGCGTGATATAGAGGCTATGCTTGAGGAAAGTCAACGTAATGTTTCCGGCACAGTCATTATGGAATTGCGCCCATATTGCTTCTCCTCGGTTGGTGTCGATTCTGTCAATGATTTGGTAAAGACTAAGTTCGGAGAGTATGGTGAAATGCAGAAAGGTTGGACCAGTGAGGATGCTAAGGGCTTCATTAAAGTCCTCTCCACTCCATTGCGTGTATATTATGCAAACCATAAGGAAGAAGGTGAAAAACTTGAGCAGGAACTTTAAGTAATGAATGATAAAATAAAAATAGGTATAGTTGGCGCGGCTGGATATACTGCTGGGGAATTGATGCGGATTTTGAAAGGGCACATTTATTCTCAGGTGGTATTTGCGCAGAGTGAGAGCAATGCAGGAAATCCGGTTTGGCAAGTGCATCAGGATCTTATAGGTGAGACGGATATGAACTTCACTGCTGATGCGGATTTAAGCAATGTGGATGTGATATTCATTTGTTCAGGTCATGGTAAGTCTAAGTCCTATGTCCATTCGATACCAGGCGATTATTCATGTAAAATCATAGATTTGAGTAATGATTTCAGACTTGCTGCGGATGCTGAAAATTTCGTATATGGCCTTCCTGAAGCCTTCAGAAAAGATATAGTGAAAGCTTCGCGTATAGCGAATCCCGGATGTTTCGCCACTGCCATGCAACTTGCACTACTTCCTCTTGCATCAGCCGATTGTCTTGGAAATATTCATGTGACAGGCGTTACTGGTTCTACTGGAGCAGGGCAAAAACCTTCCGAAACGACACATTTCAGTTGGCGAGCTGATAACTTGTCTGTTTACAAGCCATTCACTCATCAGCATCTTGGAGAGGTGAAGGAAACATTGCACAGATTGGCTCCATCATATAATGGTAGTTTGGATTTCATTCCGATACGTGGATGTTTTACGAGAGGCATACTCATTTCTGCCTATATGAAGTCTGATTTGACAGAGTTAGAGGCTTTGGAAATGTACAAAGAGTATTATGCCAACGAGCCATTTGTACATGTCGTTGACACAAACCCAGATATAAAGATGGTCACGAATACAAACAAGTGTGTGCTCAATGTGAAGAAATATGGTGATAACATCCATATAATAAGTGTTATAGATAATCTTGTCAAAGGAGCTTCAGGTCAGGCTGTTCAGAATATGAACTTGATTTTCGGTTTGCCTGAGACAACAGGGCTGAATCTTAAAGGAAATAGGTTCTGATACCTTGAAAAAAGAAAAATAATTATGAATCTTTTTGACGTATATAGTGTTTTTGATGTCACTCCGGTTAGGGCCAAGGGCTGTCATATTTGGGATGATAATGGTCAGGAGTATCTTGATCTATATGGCGGACATGCAGTGATTTCAGTTGGGCATGCTCATCCAGAGTATGTAACTGCTATAACGGAGCAACTTGGTAAGATAGGCTTCTATTCCAACAGTGTCAAAAATCCGATGCAGGAAGAGTTGGCAGTTAAGATAGGTGAGATGGCGGGGTTGGAAGATTGGTCTCTATTCCTTATCAATTCAGGTGCTGAGGCCAATGAGAATGCATTGAAACTTGCTTCGTTCCACACAGGAAAAGATAGGATCATCGCGTTCCGGCATAGTTTCCATGGACGTACCTCAGGAGCTGTTGCTGTTACGGACAATCTTAAATATGTTTCTCCGTTCAATTCTCATCACAAAGTTACATTTGTGGGACTGAATGATATTGATGAAGTGGAGGCTGAACTGAAAAAAGGTGATGTGGCTGGAGTGATTATCGAGGGAATACAAGGCGTTGGGGGAATAAATATCCCTGATGATGACTTCTTGCGTGATCTTAGGACATTGACAAGAAAATATGGTGTATGTCTCATTTTGGACGAAGTTCAGAGCGGTTATGGTCGTACCGGGAAATTCTTTGCTCATCAGTGGGCGGGGATAACGCCAGATCTCATAACGATGGCTAAAGGTATGGGCAACGGCTTTCCTGTTGGGGGAGTGCTTATATCACCTGAGTTCAAGGCGGTAAAAGGAATGTTAGGTACAACATTCGGAGGTAATTACCTTGCCATGGCTGCTTCTCTCGCTGTTATCGACATAATAAAAAAGGAGAATTTAGTGCAGAATGCATTGGAAGTAGGTGACTGGCTAAAGACTAATATCCCTACATCTAATGTTATAAAGGATGTGCGAGGAAGAGGCCTAATGCTCGGAATCCAGTTCAATGAACCTGTAGCCCCTATACGTCAGAAACTTCTGTATGATAAACATATATTTACTGGAGTTGCGGGTAATGATATGGTGCGTTTGCTTGCTCCTCTTGTCTTGACAAGAGATGAGGCAAAAACTTTCGTTAATGCGTTAAAATCTGTGATAGCATGAAATCTTTTTTGCATGTAAGTGATATAGGCGATCTTGGGAATGCTCTTAAGGAGGCTAAACAAGTAAAGGACACCCCATTCGCATGGCAAAGTCTTGGTCATAACAAGACAGTGATTCTTGTATTTTTCAATAATAGTCTCCGAACTCGACTTAGTAGTCAGAAAGCAGCTCAGAATCTTGGAATGAATGCCATTGTTCTGAACATAAATGGAGAAAGTTGGAAATTGGAAACTGAAATGGGTGTAGTGATGGATGGCGATAAGTCAGAACATCTGCGTGAAGCTATTCCAGTCATAGGAAGTTATTGCGACATGATAGGTGTCAGGTCTTTTGCTCGTTTCGAGGATAGAGATTTCGATTATCAGGAGAGCATTATACGCCAGTTTATCGAATATTCTGGAAAACCAGTGATTAGCCTTGAATCGGCTACAGTGCATCCTTGTCAGGCATTTGCGGATTTAATCACCATTGAAGAGTATAAGAAGAAAGCTCGTCCTAAGGTTGTATTAAGCTGGGCTCCTCATCCGAAAGCTCTCCCTCAGGCTGTGCCGAACTCTTTTGCCGAGTGGATGAATGCGGCGGATGTGGATTTCGTGATAACATGTCCTGAAGGCTATGATCTTGCTCCTCAGTTTGCAGGTAACGCTCATGTGGAACGAGACCAGATGAAGGCATTCGAGGGCGCAGACTTTATATATGCAAAGAATTGGTCATCGTATGAACATTATGGTCAGATTCTCAGTAAAGATATGGCTTGGACAGTCGGAGCTCGTCAGATGGCTGTTACGAACAATGCTTATTTCATGCATTGCCTTCCTGTACGCAGGAATATGATTGTTACAGATGAAGTTATTGATTCTCCGCAGAGCCTTGTGATTCCAGAAGCGGCCAATCGAGTAGTTTCAGCCCAAACTGTGATGAAAAGGATGCTTGAGGATATGCAGAAATAGTTTATGCCAATGTCTGTCAATATTATAAAAGTGGGTGGCGCTGTCGTTGAGGATGCGCATCTTCGTGCAGAACTTCTAAAATCATTCGCGTCAATGTCCGGTGATAGGATTCTTGTCCATGGAGGCGGACGTACTGCTACTACAGTCGCTACGAAACTTGGAATAGAAACCAAGATGGCAGATGGCCGCAGGATAACAGACGCCTCAATGCTTGAAGTGGTTACGATGGTGTATGGCGGACTTGTTAACAAGAAAATTGTCGCCGAACTTCAGATACTTGGAGTGAATGCCATCGGGCTTACTGGGGCGGACATGCGGTGCATACATGCCCATAAACGTCCGGTGAGAGATATAGACTACGGATTCGTGGGCGATGTCGATTCTGTAGATGTTGCTGTGATGGATGCATTGATTTCTGCAGGCGCTGTACCTGTGGTGGCTCCTTTATCATTTGATCCCGAATATGGACTCTTGAACACTAATGCTGACACTATAGCTAATGCTGTGGCTGTTGCTTTCGGAAGTCGTGCGACATTGACATTTTGTTTCGAGAAGAAAGGTGTATTGTCGAATCCTGATGATGAGGATAGTGTTATTCCTGAAATCACTCCTGAAATATATACAGAACTTAAAAACTCTGGTGTCGTTTCAGGAGGTATGATACCTAAACTTGATAATGCTTTCAGTGCTCTATCTTCTGGCGTTTCTGAAGTCATTATTACAAATGCGGCAGAGCTTGGCAAAGGAACAGGGACTATAATTAGGTTATAATGGAATCTGTTGAGAATATGATAGATATAGATGAGCTGACTGGACTTCTGAAGTCAATGGTCAGAATTCCGTCTTTCAGTCGTCAAGAAGCATCTGTGGCGGATATGATGGAATCATGGCTTTTGGAACATGGTTTGCCGGTTCATCGCAAAGGAAATAATCTGTGGCTGAATTCCGAAGATATGCAGGGAAGTAGTAAAGGTGATGCTATCGTAGATGGCAAACCTACTATCCTACTTAATGCCCATATTGATACAGTTAAACCATCTGGAAGCTATACGCGAGACCCTTTCGCTCCTGAAATTGCTGATGGAAAACTATATGGTCTTGGTACCAATGATGATGGAGCATCAGTCGTGGCTCTTCTTGCCGCATATCTTAAACTGACGAGTATGCCTCAGTCGTATAGGCTGATTTGGTCAGCTACAGCAGAAGAAGAAGTATGTGGAAAGAATGGGATTGAATTGATATTTCCAGAAATTGGCAACATTGACCTGGGAATAATGGGGGAGCCAACAAGGATGGAGATGGCTGTGGCTGAGAAGGGGCTTATGGTTTTGGACTGCACGGCTTATGGGAAGAGCGGTCATGCTGCGAGAAATGAAGGAATCAACGCCATCTACAAAGCGCTTGCTGATATTGACTGGTTTAGAATGTATGAATTTCCGAAGGTATCGCCTTATCTCGGTTCGGTCAAAATGACTGTTACGCAGATTCAAGCAGGGACGCAGCATAATGTCATTCCTGACAAATGCTCTTTTGTTGTAGATGTCCGTTCTAATGGAATGTATTCAAATTCTGAGTTGCTTGCACTGATAAAGAATTCAGTTTCATGCGAGGTGAAAGAACGCTCGACACGTTTGGGCAGCTCGCATATCTCTGAAACTCATCCTATAGTGGAACGAGCGAAAGCCCTTGGCATAGCGAGGTTTGGCTCTTCGACAGCAAGTAACCAAACACTTTCACCTTTTCCGACTGTTAAAATCGGCCCTGGTGATTCTGCAAGGTCACATACGGCAGACGAATACATTCTTATAGAAGAGATACGGGAAGGAATAGATATATATGTTAAATTGCTGGATGGTTTCCAGCTTCAATAGTTGACTATGGCTAAACTTTGGGACAAGGGCTATGATGATGATGCCCTGATAGATAAATTTACGGTAGGCAAAGATAGGGAATTGGATTTGTATCTTGCCAAATATGATATATTGGGTACGATGGCGCATATAACAATGCTTTCAAGCAGAGGATTGTTATCGCAGGAGGAGTTGGATAAGTTGATTCCTGTGCTTCGTGAGTTCTATGACCAGGCCGAAAAAGGTGATTTCGTCATAGAACCTGATGTGGAAGATATCCATTCTCAAGTAGAACTTATGCTCACCAGACGTCTCGGGTACATTGGAAAAAAAGTTCATACTGGCCGTTCCCGTAATGATCAGGTACTTGTGGATTTAAAGCTTTTCTCCCGTGATGAGATTTGCAAGACAGTGGGTAAAATTCGAAATCTCTTCGATGTGCTACAAGAGAAAAGTGAGAAATTTAAGAATGTGCTTCTTCCAGGTTACACTCATCTTCAAGTTGCCATGCCGTCATCGTTTGGATTGTGGTTTGGAGCGTATGCCGAGAGCTTGACTGACGATATGCGCCTAATGCTTGCAGCTTGGGATATCACGAATCAGAATCCGCTCGGATCAGCTGCTGGATATGGATCTTCCGCGCCTTTGGATAGGTCAATGACTACGAAACTGTTGGGATTTGCAGATCTTGACTATAATTCAGTATATGCACAGATGGGGCGTGGGAAAACGGAACGGGCTATAGCCTTTGCGTATGCTGCTGTAGCTGAGACCATAGGTAGGCTTGCCATGGATTGTTGTTTGTATGCGAGTCAGAATTTCGGATTTATTCATCTTCCGGATAGTATGACGACCGGTTCCAGTATTATGCCTCATAAGAAAAACCCGGATGTGTTCGAACTTGTCCGAGCTCATTGCAACAAGATACAAGGGGTGTCCAATGATATTCGCCTCATGACCGGCAATCTTCCATCTGGCTATTTTAGGGATATGCAGATTCTTAAAGAGGTGTTCATTCCTATTTTTGGTGAGCTTGATGATTGCTTGGACATTACAGCTTATGCTGTGAAAAATATGGAAATTGTTGAAAATATAATGTCTGATCCTAAATACCAGCCTGCATTTAGTGTTGAGGAAGTGAATCGGCTTGTTGAGGAGGAAAATGTTCCATTTAGGGATGCATACAAGAAGGTTGGGCTTGATATAATCTCTGGAAAATTTAGTTTTCATGGTGAACTTCATCACACTCATGAAGGTTCCATAGGCAATTTGTGCAACGATAAAATCCGCAGTAAAATGGAAAAAGTTCTTAGCGGATTTGGCTTCGAAATTGTCCAAAAGGCTGAAAAAAAATTACTTGGAAGGGCTAAATAATTCCTAAAAGTAGCACAATTTCTGTAGGTTATCCACATTCACCAAATTATGTGTATCTTTGTGAGTTACAGATTTCGCCACATATCGGTGAATTCTGCCACATAAACTGATTTGGTGAAATGAACAGAAAGACTATAATACTCTGTATTTCAGCTTTGGCAATTTTGGCATTTCTCATTGCTGGGGCTGTTGCTGTTCTGTATTCTGGCGATGATACGGAAAATACGCTATCGGATGAAGAAATAGTTCAGAAAGCTTCATCTTCATGGCCACTCTTGAATGCAGTTCCGTCAGATGCTGCTATGGTTTTGTGTGCAGACGGATTTCGCAGCGGAGTGTCTGAACTTATGGATAGTACCCGTTTATTCGGCACGTTGTTTTATGGAACGGGAAAGTCATCTGTAGCTGGTTTTGTCAGAAAAGTTGCGTCCATGTTTAAAATAGGAGAGCTTGGTTCTCTAAAAAATTCAGACATGGTCATTTCTGTACATTATAGCGGAGATCTTGTACCGCTTATTATCATTGATCCTGGTCGAATACCATCTGATAGTACTGGCGCGTTTTGGAGTCTTATAAAAGAAGCGGACAGCTCTTCAGTTTATCACGCTGTTCTATCAGATGATGGGAAAGATTCTCCTCTTGGTAAGCGTACTTTACTGGCAATGTCTACTTCAGAATCTCTTGTCAAATCAGCTGAAAGACATGTGGCAGGGCGTATATCTGTACTTGATGATAGTAGATGTGCAGTAGCCGCGGCATCAATGAAAAGGCCGATATCTGTTCTTTTAAATCATTCATATTCAGGGAAACTTGCATTGTCATTCTTGACAAGGGAGTTCAGCAGATATTCAGGATTTATAAAGACCTATGCTGACTGGTCTTGGTTCACAATGTCGGAAGATACGGAAAAGCGGCTTGTGATGGAAGGCGGTTCATCTTCAGCAGATAGTCCGAAATATTTCAACAATGTCTTCCTCCATGTCGTAGCAGGACCATCAACTGTTTCTGGAATTTTACCTTCAGGGACAATGTATGCGTCAGTTATCACTATCTCTGATGTGGAAAACTATATGCAAGCATATCACAAATATTTGGATGCCTCCGGAAAACTTGATAAGTACAATGTAGCTTCATCTATACTGAAAAAGAAGTATGGAGTTACTCCTGAAATTTGGGCCAAGATGCTTAATGTCAAGGAAATATGTAAGGCTATTGTTCCAGCTGATGATGGATTTGATCAGGTATTGTTGGTGCGTCCTGCGAACATAAGTTCCGCTGATGGATATCCTTGTCGGGAATATATTCCTGCTCTTTTCGGAGAGATGTTTAATGTTACTGATACGTCATCTTTCGTTTCTGATGGATGGATAGTGACAGGCAAAGCAAGTACGGTAGAGAAATTCGGTCAGAAGAAGGGGAGACGGACACTATCGGCATATCTTTCAGACTGTGGTGTCGGTGGCATGATTCCAAAGGATGGTGCAGCATTCTATACTTATTATTCAATCACCTCGGCTCCATCATCAGTGCAGGCTATATTCAGACAACCTGTGACTCATTTAACAGATGGTATTTCCGCATGTCCGTTGTGTTTTTCCGTGATGCCCGGGACTGATTTTAGGATGAAGCTTGACATTGCTAAAGTGAAATATATCGGAAGTAAGGATGAAGTACCTGCATTGTCTCGAGATACGACTGTCATAGTTCCGGCTGGTCCGTTCAAGGTGAAGAATAGTGGTACAGGAAAGACTAACTTGTTCTCTCAACAGACGAATAACTATCTTGTACTCAAGGAAGAAGATGGAAAGGGAATTTGGGGCGTTCCATTTGATTCAAAGATTTGCGGAGCCGTGGCTTGTATTGATTATTACGCAAATGGTAAGATTCAGTTTCTGTTTGCATCTGGTTCAAGTCTTTATCTCATTGACCGTCTTGGACGTTTCGTGAAGCCTTTTCCTGTCAATGTTGGGAAGGAAATTCTTATAGGACCAGCTGCGTATGATTTTACCGGTGCACATGGATATACTGCCGTAGTTCTACATAAGGACAATACTATAGGAATGTATGATCTCCACGGGAGGACACCTTCTTCGTGGAAAGGTATAAAAACTGAAGATACAATCAAATCCCTACCTGAACTGATAAAGGTGAAGGGAAAAAGATATTGGGCTATAAGGACATCTGTCAGAGTCGTATTTTACGGATTTGACGGGGGAAAGCCTGTCTTTGATCCTCAAGGAGACAAGATGATCCGTCCGGACAGCAAGATCAATGTCAGGGATGATGGGAGCGTTTCAGCTATCTGTTATGATGGAAAGGAACGCGTAGTTAAACTTTGAAAATAATCAGAAATGGAATTTCATTCAGTCAACAAACTCCTTGAAAAGAGTTTTAGGACAAACTGGGATCGCCCAGCGTTGTCAAATTACAAAGGTCAGGATTTGGCCTATAGGGATGTCGCAAGACGTATTGCCAAACTTCACATTGCATTTGAGCAGTGTGGTCTCGTGAAAGGGGACAAAGTGGCGATTTGCTCCCGTAATCAGGCCAACTGGGGCGTAAGTTTTCTGGCAGCATTGACCTATGGGGCTGTTCCGGTTCCGATTCTCCACGAGTTCAAGCCTGGAAATATTCATTATCTTGTTAACCATTCAGAGGCCAAAGTCCTTTTCGTGGATGAACAGATTTGGGAGAATTTGTCTGAGGCTGAGATGCCTGGATTGTATGTAGTAGTGCAGATCAATACCTTCGGATTCCTGTATTCCAAGACAGAGGAGATGTCTCAGGTACGTGAGCATCTGAATGAAAGTTTCGGGCACAAGTATCCTAATAACTTTGGACCAGAGGACTTGAACTATTATGAGGATAGCGCTGATGAACTTGCTCTTATAAACTATACTTCAGGAACATCAGGATTCTCAAAAGGGGTAATGATTCCTTATCGCTCACTTTATTCAAACATTGAGTTTGCGCATGTACAGGCATTGCCACAGCTGGACAACACCACTGAAGTCGTGTCAATGCTTCCGTCCGCGCACATGTATGGAATGATGTTCGAGTTCTTGTTCGAAATGACCATCGGAGCTCACGTTCACTTCCTTACTCGTGTTCCAAGCCCTAAGATCATCATGCAGGCATTCGCTGATATCAAGCCTCATATCATCATTGCGGTTCCTCTTATTATAGAGAAGGTCTATAAGTCCAAGCTTAAACCTATTCTTGACCGTAACAAGATGATTATGAACCTGCCTATCATCGACAAGGTAATTCAGAAGAAGATCCTTAATGAACTTATAAATGCATTCGGAGGTCGTTTTTACGAGGTTATTATAGGCGGCGCTGCTTTTAATCCCGAGGTTGAGAAGTTCTTCCGTAAGATAGGGTTCCCATTTACTGTCGGCTATGGAATGACAGAGTGTGCTCCAATTATTTGTTATGCTGACTGGAAGGATGCGAAATTATATTCTTGTGGCAAGGTAGCATTGAATATGTCTATGAAGATTGACTCATCTGATCCACATAATATTCCTGGTGAGGTGCTCGTGAAAGGGCCTAATGTATTCTTAGGTTATTATAAGAATGACGATGCTACCAAGAGTGTTATTGGAGATGATGACTGGTTCCATACAGGAGATATGGGCGTTATGGACGAGGAAGGTTATCTCTTCCTCAAAGGACGTTCGAAGTGCATGATTCTCGGCCCTTCCGGTCAGAATATTTATCCAGAAGAAATCGAAGGTGTCGTTAATAATGTCACTTATGTGGTTGATTCACTTGTAATTGAGGATCATGGCTCTCTCGTTGCACTTATATATCCTGATTACCATCAGGCAGAACTGGACGGGCTTAGCCAAACTGAACTTGAGTCGAAGATACAGGAGACTCTGCCTGAAATCAACAAGCAAGTCCCTAATTATGCCAAGATTTCCAAGATAGAATTCATGCCTGAGGACTTTGAAAGGACTCCTAAGAAAAGCATCAAGAGATATCTCTATCAGAGAAATTAACATTGACTTATATGCAGAAATTTGACCGCAGCTATCTTCGGATGGCTGAAATATGGGCTGAGAACTCGTATTGTAAGCGCCGTAAGGTGGGAGCTCTGATTGTTAAGAACAATATGATCATTTCGGACGGCTATAACGGAACGCCGTCCGGATTTGAGAATATTTGTGAAGATGAAAATGGCGTAACGAAACCGTATGTACTTCATGCAGAGGCAAATGCCATCACTAAAGTTGCTAAGTCTGGCAATAGTAGCGAGGATGCGACTTTATATGTAACTGCATCGCCTTGTATTGAGTGTTCTAAACTTATCATTCAAGCTGGTATCAAGCGTGTGGTCTATAGAGATGCATATAGGCTTCAGGATGGACCTGACTTATTGCGAAAAGCTGGTGTTGAAGTGGAACAAGTTGATATATAATTTTGCTAAGATGACTCAGAATGATAAGACATGCTCCATCACGGCTGTGCTTGGAATTATCCTTGGCGTATTAGGAACAGTTTTGGTCTATAGCTTATTTCCATCAAAGAAACTTGATGGAAACTATGCCGGTTGGCGTAAGCTTAATCTGATACTTGAACAAGTCCAGGAAAATTATGTTGATTCGGTGGATATTCGCAAGGTTACAGATGCTGCCGTTACTGCATCGCTTGCCGCCTTGGATCCTCATTCCGTATATCTACCTCCAGTAGAGTTGGAGAAGTCAGAATCGGATCTTGCCGGAAATTTCGATGGCATCGGAATTCAGTTCAATGTTCCTAATGATACTGCAATTGTTTTGGAAGTTATACCTGGAGGCCCTTCTGAGAAGGTCGGGCTTCAGGCAGGGGATCGTCTGCTCAAGGTCGGTGACAAAAACATTGCTGGTGTCAAATTTCCTCAGGATAGCATGGTCCGCAGGATGAAAGGTCCTGCCGGAACAGAAGTGAACATTCTTGTGAAACGTGGCAGAGAAACTATACCATTCAATATTAAGCGTGGAAAAATTCCGGTACATTGTGTGGATGCCTCATTCATGATCAATGATACGACAGGCTATATCCGGCTTTCCAAGTTCTCTATGAATACATATAAGGAAGTTTCAGCCGCAGCGCAGACATTGCTAGATAAAGGAATGACATACCTTATATTCGACTTGAGAGATAATAGTGGTGGTTATTTGGAGCAGGCTCTGATGTTGTCTGATATGTTCTTGAAAAAAGGAGACGAGATTGTATATCTGAAGGGACTGCATCGCAAGAGAGAGGATTACAAAGCTGACGGGAAAGGCATCTTGAAAGATGTTGCTTTGTCAGTGCTTGTCAATGAGTCCTCTGCCTCGTCAAGTGAGATTTTCGCCGGAGCGATTCAGGACAATGACCGAGGGACTATCATCGGACGTCGTTCCTATGGAAAAGGTCTTGTCCAGGAGTCCAAGTTCTTTACTGACGGATCTGGTATACGTCTTACTATAGCAAGGTTTTATACACCATCAGGAAGGTGTATCCAGAAACCTTATTCTGATGATTATCAGTATGATATTTATAAAAGATACGCTGATGGTGAGATGTTTGACCGAGATAGTATAAAAGTAGATAGTACGGAGATTTACTATACTGTTGGAGGACGTCCAGTATATGGTGGTGGCGGAATTGTCCCAGATGTTTTCGTGCCAATGGATACGACTGCTGCAACAAAGTATTTTGTAAGGTGTAACAAAAAAGCTACTCAGATGCGTTTTGCTTCGGCAATATTTGATAAATATGGAAAGGTGCTTGGAAGCATAGATAATTATGCCGAACTTGATGCATTCCTTGATAACCTTGGTATACCTGCGAAATTCAAGGAATATGCTGCTTCTGTAGATGGAATCATTCCTTCTACAGGGGAGTGGGAGAAAACTGCGCCTTACATGATTCCTCAGCTAAGGGCTTTGGTTGGACGCTATTCTAAACTTGGTGACAATGCTTTTTATCGGATATATCTTCAGATTGATGATGTCGTCAAGACAGCGTTGCGTCCTGAATCAGCGATAGTCATTGAGCGATGAATTGATAGATGATGTCTCCTATTTGACGGGAAGGAGCGGACTGACTGGTCGAAAATTTAGATAGTCGTGCTGCTCTTACCGCGAAGTCACGGAGACATCTATCATCTGAAGAAGTTTCTTCCTGAACTTTTGCATCGATTACTTTCCCTGATTTATCCACAGTTATGATTACCGTCACCATACCTCCGCCATAACATCTATAGGCTGGAATTGGGAGGTGACTTGCCTTTCTTCCGTCAAGGTGCCAGGACAGAACTGAAGGACCGCTGTATGTGGTTTCAGAAGCTTTGTCTTGTTTTTTTACTTTGCTTGGAGTCTCCACGTAGTTATCATCATCCAAATCTATTCCAGGACCATTTTTTAGGTCTTTTGCTAACTTTGCAGCATCAGCATACAATTTATCCGCATCAGTGTTCCTATCGTCTTTTAATGCGTTTTTGTTGCGTGATGACGTTGTATTCTTAAAATTGATTCCTGATGTCCCTGCAAGCATTTTATCCACTTTTGCGGAGATGAGGTCATCTATTTTTTTGTCTATTTCTTTTTCAAACTTTTCTTCAGCCTGTTTTTTCTCTATCTCTTCTTGCTTGGTAAAGTCTATGACAAAAGAGTTCTCCCTTTGCAGAGAAAACCCTATTTGTGCTATTAGCAGGACAATCAGTACGACGAGGTGGACTATTATCGTCAGATACAAGCCTGCCTTATCGTCTTGACTGAGCATGTTCTTTCTGTTGCAATGATTTTTCTATTGTGGCAGCTATGACATCGATTGCCACTTTGTTATGGCCTCCTTGAGGAATTATGATGTCAGCGTATCGTTTGCTTGGTTCGATAAACTGTAAATACATTGGTTTCACAGTCTTGGAATAACGCTCTATAACGGACTCTACAGTTTTGCCACGTTCGATTATATCACGAGCCATGACCCTCATCAGCCTGTCATCATCATCTGCATCGACGAATATTTTTATATCCATCTGATCTCTGAGTTCTTTGCAAGTGAATACAAGAATCCCTTCTATGATTATGACATCAGCAGGTTCGACTGTTACTGTTTCTGTTTTCGATCTTGAACAAGTGATATAGGAATATACCGGTTGTTCAATACTTTTGCCTTCTTTAAGCTCTTTGAGCTGTTTGCAGAGAAGTTTGAAGTCAATCGCATCAGGATGGTCGAAGTTGATCTGCTGCCTTTCTTCCAGTGGCAGATGGCTTGAGTCTTTGTAGTATGAATCCTGAGGTATTACTACCACGCGTTCCTTAAGTTGGTCTGTGATTGCATGTACAACAGTGGTTTTTCCTGAACCTGAACCACCTGCTATTCCGATGACGAGCATAGCTTCCTTTCTGTTAAAAATCTGCGTTTCTCGGTGTTCTCGGGAATGGGATCACATCCCTAATATTACTCATGCCCGTGACGAAGAGTAGAAGTCTTTCGAATCCAAGGCCAAATCCACTATGAGGAACAGTTCCGAATCGTCTTGTGTCAATGTACCACTCCAAGTTCTTGCGACTCATTCCGAGCTCATTAATCCTATTTTCAAGTTTTTCCAATGAAGCCTCTCTCTCTGAACCTCCGATAATTTCGCCAATCTTAGGGAAAAGCACATCTGTTCCACGTACTGTCTTTCCATCTTCGTTCTGCTTCATGTAAAAAGCCTTGATTTCTTTCGGATAATCTGTGAGGATTACAGGCTTTTTGAAATGCTTCTCCACAAGATATCTCTCATGTTCACTCTGAAGGTCTACACCCCATTTTATTGGGTATTCGAATTCCTGACCTGACTCTTCGAGGATTTTGATGCCTTCTGTATATGTTAGCCTTACAAAGTCAATTCCAAGTACGCTCTGAAGTCTCTCTATGAGCCCATTGTCGTATTTGTCGTTTAGGAACTGAATATCTTCCATACAATGGTCAAGTGCGTACTGGACAAGATATTTTACGAATTCCTCTTCCAAATCCATTGTATCATACATGTCGTAGAACGCCATTTCAGGCTCAATCATCCAAAACTCAGCAAGATGTCTTGGGGTGTTTGAATTTTCAGCTCTAAATGTTGGTCCAAACGTATAGATTTCACCTACAGCTGTCGCTCCAAGTTCTCCTTCAAGCTGTCCACTTACGGTTAGGCTTGTCTTCTTACCGAAGAAGTCCTTACTGAAGTCAACTTTGCCATGATGCATCGGTATGTTTGCGAGATCCATCGTTGTAACTTGAAACATGTCTCCTGCTCCTTCAGCATCTGATTCTGTTATGAGAGGAGTGTTTAGGTAGACGAAACCCTTGCTCTGGAAGAAAGAGTGGATTGCAAATGCCATTGCGTTTCTTACCCTAAGGATCGCTCCGAACGTGTTTGTTCTGAGTCTCATGTGTGCGACAGTCCTAAGATATTCAAGTGAAGTATCTTTCTTTTGGAGAGGATACTTCATCGGGTCGCATTCTCCGTATACTTCTATGCTCTCAGCCTTGATTTCTACATGTTGTCCACTTCCGAGCGATTCTACAAGCTGACCTTTCACACAGAGACTTGCTCCGGTTGTGATTTTTTTCATCAGGTCTTCGCTGAAATGCTCCGTCTCTGCCACAATCTGTATATTATTGATTGTGGAACCATCATTGAGAGCTATGAATTTTACCTGTTTATTTCCTCTTTTCGTCCTTACCCATCCTTTGGCAAGAACTTCTTGACCTGGCTGCATTTTTAGCAGATCTTTGATTTTCGTCCTTACAACTGTTTCCATTGCTGTGAATTCCGTTATTCTTGCAAATATAATGAATTTTATCGTAAAAAAGAGCAGCTCCGTTTTCGGAACTGCTCCTTCTTAAATATATCTGCAAGAACTTTATTGTGCTCGACGTGCCTGATACATGATTTTCAAGGCTGAGCAACGTCTGAGTTCCTGTTTGATGTCGGTAACGATACCCATTCTCACATCTTGGTCAACTTTAAGAACAGTGTTCATAAACTGACGATCTGCCTCTGACATAGCATCACGCTCTGCAGCGATGAAGTCACGGATGTCAGTGACTGTTTTGAATGAATCGTTTAGCTGAATACGTGCGTCAGTACCATACGTCGCCTGCAGCATCCTTGTTGGAGGACCTACATTGATGTATGATGCAAGATCTTTTCTTTCCAGTTTGACAACTTCTGAGGCTTCTGGAAGTTTAACCATAACCTTGTCCTCAGTACTTCTCATCTGAGTTGTCACCATGAAGAAGAACAAGAGCATGAACACGATATCGGAAAGTGAGCCTGAGGCTATACCTGGGGTCTCTTTTTTGTCTTCCTTACGAAATTTTGACATATTCTTATTCCTCCAAATTATTTACCAACGTTCTTTGGCTCTGCCTCAGAAATGTTCTGAGGTATGCACTTCTTTACGATATTCTGCTGTTCTTCAGTGAGATTCAGGAATGGTTTTCCGTAGTTTGCTTTGGCGAACTCGTCACGAAGTTCATTAACTGCTTTTACGAGCTCGTTCTGAACTGCAATGTAAGCTCTGTAGCTTGTACCACGGTCGTTCTGAAGTGAAATGACGCCCTTTGAAACAGGATAAGTACCATAACCTTCGATTTCAGTAGGAATCCTTTCAGGAAGGGTAGGGTCATTCGTAGGGTTGGTAAGGAAAATTTTGATCTTGTCTTTGAGCTGGCTGACGTCCATCATTTCTGTACCTGCCAGAAGTCTGTCTTGAGAGTTGATTTTTACAGTAATAAGGTTTCTCTTATTAACTTTTTGGTCTTCAACTTTCTGGTTCGGATCCGGCATAGGCGGAAGACGACGCTGGAGACCTGTCTGTGAACCCATGGTTGTTGTCATGAGGAAGTAGCACAGAAGCAGGAATGCGATGTCTGCCGTAGAACTTGTATTAAGAGCAGGAGTCTTTTTAGCCATATCTCAAATTATTTATTACGTACAGCACCCATGATTTCGCCGAAGATGATGGCAAGTACTGCCAAGATTCCTGCGAATGCCACGATGTAGAGTACAGTGTCTGTGAATTTAAGCTCACCTGCGCTTGGCTGTTCGAGAATACCAACAGCTGGGCTTCCTGGAGCTACTATGTAAGCAATGCCGCAGACAGCTGCAGCTGCTACAAGGCCGATACCGATCTTTACGAGTGCCTTAGGATCGTTTGCCACTGCAACTCCGAGACCAATTACGATCGCACAGAAGGCAGCAAGTCCGATCATCGCATAGCACCAGTAGATCAGCGCATTTACTGTACCATTGTCTCCCTGTGCAGGGCTGGAAGGGTAACCCACAGCCATACCCCATACGAGGATACCGACACTGACAGCAAAGAGCAGCCACATCAGCCATTTGAATAATTTATTGAGATCTTTCATTATGAAATTCCTTATTTAGACTTTGCAGCGAATTTGGAAATTACATCTACGAAGGAAATTGAAGAATCCTCCATATCTGTTGTGAGGGCCTCGATCTTGGTAAGAATATAGTTGAAGAACACCTGAAGAATCATGGCCACGATAAGACCGAACACTGTGGTGATGAGGGCGACCTTCATACCTCCTGCAACGACGTTAGGGGAGATATCACCTGCTGCCTGAATGGCATCGAATGCTGCGATCATACCAACGACTGTTCCCAAGAATCCGAGAGATGGTGCAAGGGCGATGAAGAGGGAAATCCATGTCATACCGTTCTCCATGAGGCTCATCTGAACTGAACCATAAGAAACGATAGTTTTCTCTACAACATCAACACCTTCATCATAGCGAAGAAGTCCCTGGTAGAAAATGCTTGCTACAGGACCACGAGTGTTGCGGCAAACATCCTTTGCTTTCTCAATGCCACCTTCAGCGAGAGCAGCCTCAACATTAGCGACAAGTTTCTTGGTGTTTGTCTTGGCGAATGTTAGATAAAGGATTCTCTCGATAGAAAGTGCAAGACCGAGCACGAGTACAAGAGCGATAGGCGCCATCCAAAGAGGACCACCCTCGATGAACTTGGTCTTAAGCTGCTGGTGAAGTGGAACTTCAGGAGCATTTGCTGTGAGAGCTGCCAGATCATTGACAGGAGCTACTGTCTCAGTTGCAGCTGCAGTTGAGTCAGCTGCCTGATCCTGAGCTACTGCAAGATTTGCAGACACGGCCATAATGCCGCATGCTGCCAAAAACATGAAAAACTTTTTCATAATTGTTTTTGTGTGTTTGAAATAATTAATGTATTAATGTTTATAAATTTTCTAAATTACCGTTCGGGTACTATGCTCCTTACCCGAAAACCGTTGCAATTTAGCAATTAATTTTCATTTGGCAATATTTATTTGGATATTTCTCCTTTTAGATTCTTGTCCATCATAGCCCTTACCCAATCGTTATCTTTGCTTTTTCCCATTAAGTAGAAGAGCTTTGCGAGGGCGCTTTCAGTCGTACTATCATAGCCGTCTACAACTCCAGCATCTTCCAAAAGTTTGCCATTTGCATATATATTCATGTTTACTGTTCCGGCAAGGCATTGGGTGATATTTACTATGATTTTGTCCATAGATGCTGCTTCCTTTACAATGTCGAGGAACCACTTCTTTGATGGGGCATTTCCAGATCCGTAAGTTTCCATGATTACGGCTCTTGTTTCATCTCCACACAATATATTTCTGACCACTTCAGGCGTTATGCCAGGATGAATCTTGAGGATAGACACTCTGGTGTCAAGATCCATGTTAACTGTGAGACTTTGGTACCAATCATTAGGCTTTCGTATGTACTCATTGTTATACCTTATGTTGATTCCTGCTTCTGCAAGTGGTGGACAGTTAGGGGACTGAAATGCTCTGAATACCTCAGAATTAACTTTTGTAGACCGATTTCCGCGCATTAACAATGAGTCGAAGCAGACACACACCTCTGGAACAGCAGGATGTCCATCTGGACCTTTAGCAGATGCGATTTCTACTGCAGAAATGAGATTCTCCTTGCCGTCTGTTCTTGGTACGCCGATTGGGAGTTGGCTTCCTGTGAATATGACAGGCTTTGTGAGCCCGTCCAGCATAAAACTCAATGCTGATGCTGAATATGACATGGTGTCAGTTCCGTGCAGGATTATGAACCCGTCATAGTTATCATATTTTTCTTTTATTAGCCCTGCAAGTTCTTGCCAAAGTGTCGGTTCTACGTCAGAAGAATCTATGAGAGGATCAAATGTGGTGGTGTCGATCTTGAATGCGAATTTGCTTATCTCAGGAACCTCTTCCAAAATCTGGCTGAAATCGAATGGCTTTAACGTCATGTCATGTGCGTCTTGTTTCATGCCGATTGTTCCACCTGTATAGATCATCAGGAGGGCTGACTTGCGAGTTATGTCGAATTCCTTTCCCATATGTGATAATTATATGCTTATATTGAAGAGCTTGCAGGCGTTGGCCGTAGTTGTGTCTGCCACTTCCTGAAGACTGATTGATTTTAGTTCAGCCACCTTTGCTGCTATCAGTGGTATATACGAACTGTCATTTCTCTTGCCTCTAAATGGGACAGGCGTGAGATATGGTGCATCTGTTTCCAAAAGAATATGGTCAAGCGGAATCTTCTTGACGGCTTCTGCTACACCGGCATTCTTGAATGTGACTACACCTCCGATTCCTACTGACCAGTCTCCATATTTCTGTAACCGCATGAATGTTTCCCAACTGCCGCTAAACGCGTGTATGTTTCCTCTCAATGATAGTCCGCGGCATAGGTCAAGCACTTTGAAAAAATCATCTGTAGCATCACGTTCATGGATGTTTACAGGAAGTTCGAGTTTGTCAGCGAGACGAAACTGTTCCAACAATGCATTTCTCTGAAGCTCTGCGTTGTCTTTAGAATAATGGTAGTCCAGTCCTATTTCACCGACGGCAACAACTCCGTCTTCTTTAGCCATTGATGCGGCAGCCTCCACTTCCACTTCCCAGTTTTTATCTACGGACCCAGGGTACAGACCTATCATGCTTCTGAATATTTCCGGATATTTGTGGCTCAGTGCGAACATCTTGTTTCTCTCTCTACTATCAATGTCAGGCTGGATGATGATTTTTACGCCAGCTTCAGTAGATTTCTGTATAATCTGCTCTTCTTCTCCATCAAACGCGTCGTCATATACATGCGCATGTGTATCTATATATGTAAAAGTTTCACCCATTATTTGCAATCGTATTTTGCAAATTTACATAATTTTCGGATTTATGGAACATTGTCGCAGTATGTCTGTGGCTACTATTCCGTCGCATTCCATGCGGCCGACAATATGGCAAATCTCGCTATAATTCATTTCCGTCAGTCTGCATAAATCTTCCATTCTTATATCTCTGTTATTATATATTATATCAGCTATCTCAGAAGCCTTGGATGCGAACTCTTCGCTTTCTTGGTGTCTATATAATAAATATATGTAGGACCTGATATCTTTTACGTTTCCGTTTCCTGCCGAGCCGAGATTTAGAGCATCAGTCAGTTCATCTGGCGATATGATGGATTCTGCAATCTTGTCATGTATGAGTATGTTGCAACCTTCTGAACATTTGTCATCTATTCTTCCGGGAAGTGCGAATACATCCCTATTATATGAAGATGCAAGATGGCAAGTCATAAGCCCTCCGCCTTTTTTCTTGGATTCTATGAGAATTACTCCGCTACTTAGTCCTGCTATTATTCTATTCCTGCGAAGAAAGTTTATTGCTTGAGGAGTTGTTCCAAGAGGATAATCTGTGAGTAGGCAGCTCCCTGATGATGACGCTATTCTGTCGGCTGCAACTCCATGTCTGAAGGGGTAGACAGCATCAATACCTGTGGCCATGACTGCTACTGTAGGCAAGCCTTTGTCCAATGCCGCTATATGTGCCGTTATGTCAATGCCTATAGCCAATCCGCTTATTATCAATGGCTTTATTTTAGCTTTGGCTAATGAAGAAATAATCCTTGTGCACCATTCTGCCCCATAGCTTGTCATATCTCTTGTCCCTACTATTGCTACGGCAGGACGGCTGAATATATCTTCAATGGGAGTTGTTCCCTTATAATATAAACCTATTGGAGGATCATCGCATTCTTTCAGTTTCTTAGGGTATCTCTCGTCATCAATGCAGATGAAATTGCATCCATCGGATTTTATTTTGCTTAGCTCATAATATGCTTGGTGGACTGCGTCTGCATTTACTTTACTTGCATATTGAGAGGAATGTCCTATATCTCTTGCAATTTTTTCTGGCCCTGCCTCGAACACTGCTTCAGCGCTGCCATATTTCCTTATTATAGCAAGCCCTGTCTTCGGTGTAAATCCGAAGATTCTGTTTAATGCGCACCAAGGTGCTACTTTCTCAATTTCTTCATACCTCATGCCGAAATCTTTTTAAAATATAATGTCGGCAAGATATTGAAAAGATTATATCAAATAAAGAAAAAGTGACTTTTTCAGTATGAAAAAAGTCACTTTTTTATGATTCTTAAATTTTAAAATCTTTAGATTATTAGCAAAGCATCACCATAGGGTCCGAATTTGTAACCTTCCTTTAGTGCAGTTTCATAGGCCTTCTTGACCATATCGTATCCTCCAAATGCGGAAACTGCCATAAGCATTGTAGAACCTGGAAGATGGAAATTGGAAACTATTGCATTAGGGATTGCAAACCTATATGGAGGGAAAATGAACTTGTTAGTCCATCCGTCATATGGCTGAACTTCATCATTTGTTGTGACATATGTCTCAAGTCCTCTCATAACTGTCACGCCGACTGCCAAGACCTTGTGTCCCTCGCGTTTTGTCTTGTTGATAATGTCAGCTGATTCTTCAGAAATGATGAGCCTCTCTGAATCCATTTTGTGCTTGGACAGATCTTCCACGTCAACTTTGCGGAAATAACCTATGCCCATGTGCTCTGTGATGAAGGTCTTATTTATATCCTTGAGAATCATCATGTTGAATAATTCTCTACTGAAATGAAGGCCTGCGGCAGGAGCTGATACTGCACCTTCGTGAGCTGCGAAGATTGTCTGGAAATTTACTTTGTCTTCTGCGGTCACTTTTTCTTTTACCCATTTAGGAACTGGAATTTCTCCGAGGCTGAATAGTGTCTGCTTGAAGTCGTCATATTTTCCATCATAGAGGAAACGAAGTGTACGGCCACGAGATGTTGTGTTGTCGATTACTTCTGCAACGAGACTGTTGTCTCCGAAATAGAGTTTGTTGCCGATACGTATTTTTCTTGCCGGCTCCACTATGACATCCCAAAGTCGCTGCTCGCGGTTAAGTTCCCTCAATAAGAAAACTTCTATGTCAGCACTTGTTTTTTCCTTCTTTCCAAGAAGTCTTGCCGGAAATACTTTGGTGTCGTTGAGTACGAATGTGTCGCCTTTTCCGAAATAATCAACAATATTCTTGAAAATCTTATGTTCGATCTCCCCGGTATCCTTGTGGAGGACCATCATCCTGCTTTCATCTCTCCACTTTCCCGTCGGTTCGTGCGCGATGTCATTTTTCAGAGAGATCGGAAATTGAAACTGCGATAATTTCATTATATTTGTAGTATCTTTATTTAAAGTCAAACTAATATATATACGGTAAAAAATCTAATTTGTTTCACAAAACTGATTTTTATTTATGCACAAGATATATTTTGACAGCCGTTCTATCGTAATATGTACCCCTGAAGAAGCAGCTCTGACGGACCCTAATGCTGTGGAATTTCATATCGGGGATATGTCTGATATCGGCAGGCTGGTATCAATGTTTGAATATTCTGATACTCTTGAACGTATATATATTCCTTCAGATGATTCGGAGGCTTGCTATCGCAATGTGTGCAAGGAATTCCGAGAGGTCAATGCTGCCGGAGGCTTGGTTTCCAACAGAAGGGGAGATTATCTTCTCATACGTCGAGATGGTTTGTGGGATTTGCCGAAAGGACATCAGGAAGCAGGAGAGGATATAAGTGTGACAGCTTTGCGAGAGGTACAGGAAGAAACCGGAGTCGATAATCTTGAACTCGGACCGCTGATATGTATTACAGATCATTGTTATTGGCGCAACAATTTGTGGCATTTGAAGCATACATGGTGGTATAGGATGACTTATATGGAACCTGTCGATCTTGTACCACAGACGGAAGAAGATATATCTAAGGCTGCTTGGGTCGCCAAATCCAGTCTTCCCCCTTTTTTAAAGGATACTTATCCTTCCATAAAAGAGGTTTTTTCGTCTGCTAAGGTGTAAAGTTGGATTATCATTGAAATTAGTTAAATTTGTACATATTTATATATGATTATGAGCGAGATTGGAATTGACAAGAAATTGGCGAAATCCCTCATGGATATTCATGCCATACTTTTGCGTCCTGAACAGCCTTTTACATGGGCTTCAGGATGGCATTCACCTATATATTGTGATAACAGGCGCATCCTTTCACACCCAGAACTGCGTTCACAGGTTGCCGGATGGCTCGCCGATAAGGCAATGGAACTTTATCCTGAGGCTGAAATTGTGGCAGGCGTGGCTACCGGGGCTATAGCACACGGAGTCCTTGCTGCAGATAGAATGGCAAAGCCTTTCGTGTATGTTCGTCCTAAGCCGAAGGATCATGGTACTGGTTCCCAGATAGAAGGAGAGCTTCCTGCAGGCAAGAAAGTAGTTGTTATCGAGGATCTCATCTCTACAGGAATGAGTAGTCTTGCGGCTGTGAAAGCATTGCGTGATGCAGGTGCTGAAGTTCTCGGAATGGTGGCGATTTTTACTTATGGCTTCGATATAGCTGCACAGAGATTTGCTGAGGATAATGTAAAACTCACCACGCTTTCTAACTATAGTGCCCTTGTTGAGACCGCAAGCGAGACAGGTTATATTTCTCCAGAGGCAAAAGACCTTCTTCATGAGTGGAGGAAAAATCCTTCGGAATGGGGAATTTAAAAAGATATTGTCATGACTATCAAGAGCAAACATAGGTCAGTTGCCCGTGCGCCATACTTGCTTTATATGCCTTTTTCAGACATGCGAAATTTCGTCGCTATGCTTCCTGAGGATAAAAAGCAAGGTGTAGAAGCTGATTATGACACGATTCACGCCACAGTTCAAGGTTTCAATGTCGGAGTAAAGGTGGAAGAGAGACGACCTTATTCCAGAATTGTCTATAAGGACGATGGCGCTCCATTTAAGTTTACTGTGAACATTTGTTTCGATGCTGATGGTGGAAATCCTGATAGTACTGATTTCCATGTGGAGATAGAAGCAGATTTGAATTTCATGATGAAAATGCTTCTCGGAAGCAAGTTGCAGGATGCTGTCGATAAGATGGTTGATGCTGTGGCTGATATGGCTATTGGCAAGATGCCAGAAGGCATTGACCCATCTCAATTTCCGGAAGGATTTGATCCATCGCAGTTCCGTAAATGATGGAGCGCATCTTCGAGGCATATCTGCGAGAGTCTGTTGGAGAGGCCAATGCTGAAGTGACATTGGCTGCTCTTTCTAATCCGGCATCAGTATCTATTCGCTTGAATCCTTCTAAGGTTGGCCAGAATGTCGAAGACGAAGCTAAGAATATATTTGGACCGCAGATTGAACAGATTCCTTGGAGCAAAAATGGCTTTTTTCTTTCAGAAAGGCCTCAGTTTACCTTGGATCCTGCAATGCACGCAGGATGTTATTATGTTCAAGATTCATCTGCTATGTTTGTTGGCCATGTATTCAGAAAGATGCTTGAGCAAATGTCGGAGAGTTTTGGTTTCAAAGCTCCATTGCGAGTTCTTGATCTGTGCGCTGCTCCTGGTGGGAAAACAACTGATATAGTTTCATCTCTCAGAGAAAAACTTGGAGGTTCTTTTGTATTGGTATCCAATGAGATAATGAAACAGAGGGCTACGGTATTAGCCGACAATGCAGGTATCTGGGGAGACCCGGCTGTGGTCGTGACATCTGTAGATCCGGCTGCGTTCTCAGCCATCCAAGGATATTTTGATATAATTATAGCTGATGTGCCTTGTTCAGGAGAAGGCATGTTTCGGAAAGATGCTGAAGCAGTTGCGCAGTGGTCTGCGGACAATGTTTCTCTTTGTCAGTCAAGGCAGCGAAGAATTATAGCAGATGTGTGGTCCGCTCTTGCTCCAGGTGGAGTGATGGTTTATTCCACTTGCACTTTTAATCATTATGAAAATGATGATAATGTGTGTTGGGCTGCATCTGAACTTGGGGCAGATATTATTAAGGTAAATGCTGATTTTCAAGGACTTTTGGAAACCAAGTGTGGAATCAGCCTTTTGCCTGGCCTTGTTCCTGGAGAAGGACAATATTGTGCGGTGTTAAGGAAACATGGAAATTATCAGCCATATTCTAATCGTGTTGTAGTGGGGAAAAAGCGTCCTGTAACGGATATCCCTACAGATGTCCGTAAGCGTGTTGAAAAATATTTCGACATGGATATGCATGTGTTCATGAAAGGAGACATGATTGTCGCCATGACAGATGCCGTGTCAATGGAAATGAAGGTCTTGGAATGTTTTCATCCATTGCTCAGAGGTACGGCAGTAGGGCAGCTGAAAGGTAGAGACATTATACCGGATGCGGATCTTGCATTATGCATAATGTTAAGGCGTGGCGTATTCAATGAAGTGGAACTTGATAGGAGCCAGGCGCTTGCGTTCCTGCATAAAGATACATTGACATTGAGCTCGGCAGAGCGTGGAATATTGTTATTGACTTTTGAAGGACATCCGATAGGTTTCGTGAAAAACTTGGGAAATCGCTGCAATAGCCTTCATCCACAACATAGAAGAATCAGAATGGATTTATAGAGAATTTCAGAAATGATAGTTCGCAGATTAATGACAATTTTTGCCGCTACATTGCTTGCGGCAGTCTCGTTAGGGGCTCAGACTCCTTCTGAGAAAGATTTCGAAAATAGGTATAACCTTCTTGTTAGCAAACTTGGTCCGGCAGGAGTGGGTATAGAGACGTTGCTTGATCGTTGGGCTGTGGCGTATCCTGAGGACGTGAATATGATGGTAGGCAGGTTCTCATACTATCTTTCCAAATCACAGAATAATACACTTGTGATAAAGGACCAGGCCAAATATCTCGGAGAAAAGCCTGTTGTATCACTCAAGGACAGCACTGGCCGAAATGTGAACTATTTTCAGGATGTTACATACGATGATGCCATCTTCGGAACTGCTCAAAAAGCTATCGACAAGGCTATTCAGACTTATCCGGATAGGCTGGATTTGCGGTTTATGAAAATCGGGGCTCTCATAGGATATGAAAAAGAAAGTCCAGATATGGCGTTGTCGACTCTCAAGTCGCTTATGATATATAATGCGACTATACATCCGAAGTGGGAATATCCTGGAGTCAATGAAGTGGACAATGAGTTCTTTGCAGCTGCACTTCAGGAGTATTGCTATATCTTTTTTAGGTATGGTTCTCCTGCTACTTATGAGGCATTTAAGGAACTGTCAGAGCAAATGCTTGCTTATGAACCTAAGAATGTGTTATTTCTTGACAATTTGGGTTCTTATTGGCTTGTTGCGAAAAAAGACAATAAGACAGCACTTAAGTATTATACCAAGGTGTTGAAAATCAAGGGTGATGATCTTACAGCCATCAAGAACATCATAATCTTGGCGAGAAATGCTGGAGATATAAAATTAGAAAAGAAATATCTCCCTCTGCTTATCAAATATACTAATGATGAAACAGAGCGTCTGACGGCTAAGGCTAGACTTGAAAGTTTGGAAAAGAAGTAGATGTATTTTTAGTTTCTCTTTTTTCCAGCTTTATATAGCTCCCAAGAGTTGACCAAATTATGCCAAATGGAGTAAAATCCTCCACAGATAGAGGTTTCAGGTGTTAGAAAACTATATCCGAGCCAGATTTGGAAAATTGTATTTTTTTGTCCGAGACATTGCCCTGCCGTAACGGATGACTCTTTTCCGGAAATCTTTCCTATATGATGTCCAGAATAAAATTGGAATATGCAGCAGATAAGAGATACCGCGCCTATAACCAAAGCGAATGATACGTGCATGTGACTGAGAATCAGAGTTCTGGTGGTAAGTGCGAGAGAGATGGCAAGACTGAAACTCCATATATAGAACGCTATTCCAGCATATCTCATAAGGAATATCTGCACTTTTCTCATGGTGTATCTGATTATCCAAGCTGCTATGCATGGTAAGATTAGCATCGGGAAGACTTTTCCGATGATTCGTATCATACATCCTATAAATGTCTGTCCTTCAACAGGATTTAGCAAGGGCATTGTTGCAGGTATGAGAATAGCAGCCAAGCAGTTTGCAAGTACAATGTATGTCATTGTTTGAGAAAGATTCCCACCAAGTTTTTCAGTGATTACACCAGCTGCTGTTGCTGTTGGCGTAATGAAGCAGAGCATGGCACTTTCGACAAGGATTCTGCCACCTCCGTCAGGCATAGTCTTCGCAATTGCTACGCCAATAATGAACAAACTGCCTTGAATCAGTAGTAGAGCTGCATGCCACCATTTTATCTTGAGGTCATGCGGAGATATTTTATTGAACTGTAGAAACAACATTAGGAATATCAGTACAGGCTGCAACATTGTAGCTGTCTTGTGTATTGGTGGTCCTATGATGTGAATCGATGGAGTCCAATGGTAAACAAGATATAATAAAATACCTGTTCCCATGGAAAGAGGAAGAGCGCAATTTCGTATTCCAGATTTAAGTTTGTCAGAGATATTCATGCCTGTTTATCAGAAGCATAACAAACCAGCTTCGAGGCGCAAATATCGTATAAATTTACTAACTTCGCAAGATTGCATTGGCATAATACCCTGTTAAATTGTATTGAAATAAATAAATCATTGAATATGAATAAATTATCTAAACTGACGATGCTGATGGCCGCTACAGCCATGGCTACTGGATGTGCTGAAAGTCAGCATGGTAAGGTATCTGGAATAGATCTGTCCTATCTGGATACGACATGCTCTCCTGCAAAGGATTTCTATCAATATGCTACTGGTGGATGGCAGAAGAATAATCCGTTGAAACCAGAGTATGCACGATTCGGATCATTCGATGTCCTGAATGAAAATAATGAGAAAAGGCTGAATGACCTTTTCAAGGAAATGTCAGAAATGTCAGCGAAGAAGGGTTCTGTCGAGCAGAAGATTTCTGATATATATAAGATGGGGCTTGATTCCACCAGACTCAACGCTGAAGGATTCACTCCTGTAAAAAAATATCTTGATCAGCTTCTTTCAGTCAATGATAAAGCTGAACTTGTAAGTCTAATTGCCGATATGCATGATAACGGAGTAGCATCATTCTTCGGAACATTTGTGATGTCAGATCTCATGGATAGTGATAGTCAGATTCTGTATATAGGACAGGGTGGTCTTGGAATAGGTGATAGAGACTATTATACTGATCCAAAGAATGCTGAGATAAAGGAAGGTTATAGAAATTTCCTCATGAAGGTATTCGAACTCGCTGGAATGCCTAAACCTGAAGCCGCTGCCGTTAACGCACTTTCAGTGGAGGATACATTGGCCATCCATTCTTGGACGAGTGTTCAAGAGAGAGACATGGAAAAACTTTACAATCCGATGTCAACAGCGGAACTTGAAACGGCGTATCCTGGATTTGATTTCAAGGCATATTTCGCTGCCAGAAGCATTCCAGATCAGGCGAAATTGAATGTAAACGAGCCATCGTTCTTCGAGGCTTTTAGCAAGTATTTCGCTGAGGCTGACCTGAATGTGCTGAAAGAATATGTTGCAGGACAGCTGATTCAGGATGCATGTGGCTCCATCAGCGATGATTTCTATGACGCATCTTTCGACTTCTTTAGCAAGCAGATGTCAGGAATTACACAGCAGAAGCCAAGATGGAAGAGAGCGATGCGTGTTCCTAATAGCGTTCTTGGAGAAGCTGTTGGGAAAATGTATGTGGAAAAATATTTCCCGGAGTCTTCCAAGAAGAAGATGTTGAAGCTCGTTAAAAATCTTCAGGAAGCTCTAGGGCAGCATATTGATGAGCTTGACTGGATGAGCGATTCTACCAAGGTCAAGGCTCATGATAAACTTGACAATTTCATCATTAAAATCGGCTATCCTGATAAATGGAAGGATTATTCTACCTTGGATGTAGATCCAGCTCTTTCATATTATGAGAATCTTCGCGCTGCAGGAAAATGGTATGTTGCTGACAATATGAGCCAGCTTGGCAAACCAACAGACAAAACGGAATGGGGAATGACACCTCAGACAGTCAATGCATATTATAATCCATCTACCAATGAAATCTGCTTCCCAGCTGCTATTCTTCAGCCTCCTTTCTTCGATCCTGAAGCGGACGATGCTGTTAATTATGGTGCTATTGGAGTTGTCATTGGCCATGAAATGTCTCATGGTTTCGATGATCAGGGACGTCTTTTCGACAAGAATGGAAATATGGTCAACTGGTGGACGGATGAAGATGCCGCTAAGTTCAATGAGAAAGCTCAAGTGCTTGTAAAACAGTTCAATGCTGTTCAAATTCTTCCTGGCCTCATGTGTAATGGTCAGCTTACTCTTGGCGAAAACATAGGTGATCATGGTGGACTTAGCATTGCCTATACAGCTATGAAGAATGCTACGAAGAATCATTCTGATAAGGTGATTGATGGCTTTACTCAGGATCAGAGATTCTATCTTGCATACGGAGCTATCTGGGCTCAAAACATCCGCGATGCAGAGAAGGCACGTCTTACAAGGCTTGACGTTCATTCTCTTGCCGAGAATAGGGTGAATGTGTCATTGCGTAACTTCCAGTCATTCTTCGATGCGTTTGGTATAAAGGAAGGTGACCCTATGTTCCGTCCTGAAAGCGAGAGAGTTCATATCTGGTAGTGAAAGCGACTGTTTTCATATCAAGGAAACTTAGGTTTCAAGGAAGGATTGCGATGGCTACAATAGCTATCGCATCCTTCATTATCATATTGTCTGTCGCTATTTCTTCTGGTTTTCGCCGTGAGCTTCGCGACGGAATAGCCTCTGTTTCAGGAGATATACAGTTGACTGCTCCTGACCTTAATTATGTCAATGAAAATGCTCCTATAAGGAGATATCCTGGTTTCTTGGCTTCTCTTGATTCACTAAAAGGAATTAGAAGCATTGAGCCTGCAGTGTATAGGGCCGGCATGGTGAAAAATGGTACAGATATTCACGGAGTCCTGTTCAAGGGAATTCAGAGCATGGAGGATAGTTTGGAGGTTTCGATTCCGAAACGCTTGTCTGAGATGCTTGGTCTCAATGTCGGAGATAAGATGCTTGCGTATTTCATAGGAGAGAAAGTGAAGGCACGACAGTTCCGTGTCCGAGACATTTATCCTGACATAATCGGAAATGATGATGCTCTTGTGGTCTATGCCGGTATTGGTGATATGCAGAGGCTAAACGGGTGGGGGACAGATGATGTGTCTGCCATCGAGATTGTTGTAGATGATTCATATCGTTCGACAGACAAGATGAAGGAGCTGACTGATGAAGTTGGTGCCAGAGTATTATTCTATACGCCTGAAAACGAAGATACGGTCGTGGCATCTTCTGCCATGCACAAGTATCCAGAGATTTTTTCATGGTTGGATCTCATTGACTTCAATGTCTTATTTATCCTTGTCCTTATGACGATAGTTGCTGGATTCAATATGATTTCGTCCTTGCTGATAATGCTTTTTAGAAACATATCCGTCATAGGTATATTGAAATCAATGGGAATGACTAATCGCTCTATTGCGTCTGTGTTCCTTAGGGTTGCATCATCTGTGGTGCTGAAAGGCATGGTTATCGGTAATGCGCTTGCGTTTCTTTTCTGTTCGGTGCAGAAGTGGACTCATCTTGTGCGTTTGAACCCTGAGAATTATTTTGTGTCAGCAGTTCCTGTACATGTCAATGTTATTCAGGTGCTTGCGGCTGACTTGATTTCTTATATAGTTATAATGATTCTGTTGCTCCTTCCGTGCCTGTTCATATCTTCCGTAGATCCTGCGAAGACTGTTAGGGCGCAGTAGCTATTTGGAAATGGAGATGAATGTATCTCTCAAGTGAACCATATTCTCGACATATTTGATGGTTTCATAACCTTTGAACTTACCTAACTTGACATTCTCTTGCTCAAGTATGGCATCTTCTCTCATGTCGGGGATTATGGCTACTATATCTTCCCATTTTTTATGCGGTGCCCCTATGGATGCCGCATAATTTATGCAGTCGCGTATGCGACCTTCACCAGCATTGTATGCGGCCAATGTAAACTTCATGAGTTCTGCCTTGTCTTCGGTATATATGCTGAACATACTTTGGAGATGTTGCAGGTATTTGATGGCAGTCATGATGTTTTCCTCTGGATCGAGAAGATTGTCAGCCTCGAATCTGCTTGCTGTTCGTGGCATGAGCTGCATCAAGCCTATGGCTCCTTTTCCGGACTTGGCTTCAATGCGGAATTGTGACTCTTTCCAAATCAGTGCTGTGAGCATCTCGCTTTTCCATCCGATTTGTGCGGAATACTTCCGGATGATGTCATCATAAGGACTGATATTTTCATATTTGCGTCCAGAGCCTGCACGTTTGTATGGATTGTATGAAGGAGTGAATCTTTCAATAATTTTCTTGTATGCGTCTGACATACTGAAATGCGATAGCCACAAGTTCATTTCCCTATGGGATGCCTTTAGTTTGCCGTTGATTATCCAAGCGGAACTATCAGCAAGAGGCATTGACACAAAATAGTTCTCATTCCTAACTAAAGAATCAGCGTAGGGGAGCACGACTATGTCTACATCTCCTGTCTTCAGCGAATCGAGATATTCCTGACCTCCAAGAAATATATCGCTCGCCATGCCTGTCTCCCATGAATAGAGCTTCAGCATCTCATAGTGAAACCCTACTGGGTAGTTTATTACATTGTCATGTCCATCTACAGCTATTACACATCTGAGCATATCGTTGTCGAACGATTGCCCTTCATCGATGCTTTTTTGCAACAATGGAGCCCCTACCAGTATTATTACTGTCGGTATCAGATATTGCAATATTATTTTTAACCTCGTGTGAACCTTCATTCGCGTCGGTTTTAATTTTGTGTTATGCTACTTTCCTCCTGCTCCGGCAATTGCTTTGTTCTGTGACGGCTGCAGGTAGAATGGCCAGAATACTCCGAGCTTGAGTGACCTCTGCGGTCTGATATATCCATGAGCGCTGAAATAGTCTGCACTATCCATTGGCCAACCCATGCCGACATTGACTACTTTTACGAAAATACATGCTCTTTTCCATTGTATATTCACAAATGCATCGATGTATGGGCAGTCACCATATTTCTCCTCTTTCTGATTATAGAACATTCCGAGTGCAGGACTATATCCTGGAGCGTACCATCGTGATGTATATGTTACGTTGGCTCCTATCTGCATCTGCATCACTTTCTTGACGACATTGAACTGCCAGTACCAACGAGAGTTTATTGCGATCATTGGCAGAGGAATGATGTCCTCATTCGATGATAGCTGAAACAATGCTTGATTGTCGAAATGCAGCCCCCAGAGTTTGAAGTTCTTGGTAAGTGCGATATTCAACACACTGACCGCACTTTCGCTTTGTTTGGCAATGGCTTCACTATCATAGTAGACATGGTTTTTCATGAGTGTCCATCCTGCTGATAGATCGAGGTTCCAATGAGGTATGCTGATAGAACCACTGGCTTCTGTTCTGGAAATCTTGGAGAAGTTGTTGTTCCAAATATAGTGGTTCGAGTAATAATGCTGTTGGTAGTATTCCGGTTCGTCAAGGCTTGTGCCGAAATGAAAGTTGAACGACATTGGACTTTTCCTGTATCGGCGGAACGGATATATGTTGAATCCTGCATTTGCATTGACTTCGAGATCGTTGATTTCCTTCCCGAGGAATGTATAGTTTATGTCTGCATCCCAATGGAAGTAATTTTTCACTTGACCTTTGGCTCCACCATAGAGATATACTGAATTCCAGACGGTGTTACCTCCATTCTTTTTTAGGTAACTATCTGGCGTGAACATATAGTAGTTCAGCAGTTTGTCTCCAATGCCGACATTGAGTGATGATACGATAGCATCTGTAGCCCAAGGCTGTAGCTTTATAAATGCTTTGTTCTCGAATTTCATGACTCGAAGCGAGTCGGATGATGTAGTAGGATTCAGATAGAAATGATTATTGTAGAGGTTTCGTGCTGCCTGATAGTCATCAGAAGTCCCGATGTTGTCCTTGTAAATCTTCCTGTAGACGGAGTATTCGCTGCTATGCCCTATGAATGCTGTCGTGATGTCGGTGTCTAAAGTGTCTTTTGCGGCCTTTTCGTCACGTTCAGCCTGTCTTGTGGCAAGAGTTTCCGCCATCTTGGCAATGGCTACACTATCACCTGTAGCTGTTACACTGTCTCTGTAGGCGTTCTCTTTTTTTAGCAAGCTCTTCTCTTTCAGATTCTTGATGAATGTGAAAGGTATTCTGTAAGTCTGGTCGAGGAATACAGTGTTTTTCTTTATCAGGGTTGAAGCGTCTTTTAGCCTTACTTCAATCTCTCTTGACCCTACTGTGGTATCCCGAATCCACATATTGTCTATGATTCCACCGTTCTCTCCCTTGGACATCTTATTGTAGATGTATCCGGCGTGCATTTGATATCGTTTCCCGAGATGATTGGTGGTCGCAGAAAATGTCCTGTTGTCCACTTTCTCGTTTTCAAGCATTCCGTTTGCACCGACTCTATCATACTCAAGTGTGAGATTCCATGACGGAAAGAAATTCTGCGTGGTCATGATATGAATGTCATTTTCTGCTCTTTCTTCATTGGCAAACAGAGTCCCCCAATAAGCGAGTTCAGTGTAAGGCGTTTTCGTGTTGTAGAGCGGCACTGTATATGGGCTGAAACTATAACATTCATAAGGGGCATAGAATGATACTCCTTCTGTGCTTTTCCTTTTCATGAAATTATATGTCTGGACAGCGGATCCTACGATTCCGAGATATGAAACATTCACATCTTTCCTCATGAATGTATAATCATTGTAATAGTAGTTATAGGATGTGTCCAAATCTCTAAGATGTAGGTCATTGAATCCTTTGTCTTTGTTCCAGACGAGAATTCTCTTGTATTGTAGAGAATCAGGTACGGAGAATGTCTCAAGAATACGCGGTGTATTTTCCCTAATACTGTCGCGTATAGCCATGAGACTATCTTTTGCGTTTAGGATGCTATCTACTTCATGCTGCCTGACTTTCATCTTCTGCTCGAAGTCGTATTTCTTCTTTGCTGCCTTATCCAATGATGCGTACCATTCGTTGAACTTCCTTATAGCTGTCTCTGTGGAATCAATCCTGTAGAGCGAGTCGAGCTTTGGCCAGTCTATGCTGTCGCCTGCCTGTTTCAATGAGTCTCTGACAAGAATATGAGTCAATGAGTCTTTTATGGCTACATAATATTTGTACCTGAAAGGATCTGTATATTTAAGTGAATCAGGAACTTTCATAGTGTCTCGTGCTGAGATAAATATGTCAGTGCTATCTGTGAAAAGACTATCTATTCCTGAAGTGTCGGCAGCAGCCTTGTCGAAATCTGTTCTAAATTTAGTATATATGTCATTATGGTATATGACGGTATCTTGGTCATGCATCCCTGCAAAATTTTTGCTGACGTCTGTTTTGCCAGCTGCGAAACTTTGTATGGCAACGATGCCGACTATTAGAGCCGGAAACCATATTTTAGAAATCTGAGATAAAATGCGTTTCATACAAACCGCAAAGATAAGAATCTGTTTTAGATTCCGCAATTTTTGTTTATCAGCGAGATTCAGGGCGGGATTCATCTCTGGGCTTGGCTGTCGGCCATGCTTATTTTTGTCAACATGCTAATATTCAATGGTTTACGAAAAACTCGTGTGGCCGAGCCCTCCTTTTTTTGTGCCCTCGGTCATGCTCTTAAAATGTAATGCGTTGATATGTAAATGATTACAAAGGACTCGTGTGGCCGAGCTCTCCTTGAGAATATGGTAATCAATGAGAAGATAAAAGAGCGGTTTAATTCCGGTTGACGTCTCCGTATGATGATGGCTTCGCCATTGTTTGTGGTCTCAATGTCCGCGCAAAGTTATACTTTACTTGTTGACACAAATTTATTACTTTTTGCACTGCATTCCTTGATGCTATGTGTTCCGGAGCGATGCTGCTGACTCCAAGATTAGTAAATTTTTTCAGGCATCTGTTTCTGCATAGCAGAAAACGGCATCGGCTTCTGAATCCCGGCGAGGATGGACATCCTGTCAGTCTCCCTGTATATGGTCGTGGTCTGAATCTTAGTGTGCCCCAATATCTTCTGTATTATTATGATATCCACTCCTGCCTGCCCGAGCAATGTGGCACACGTATGCCGTGAGCAATGGAAGGTCAGACTTGTGGAGATATCAGCATCGGTGAAAATAGACAAATATCTGCTATTCTGGTGACGGATGTGCTGATGGCAATGTGCTGAATATAGAGATGTTATGCTACAGGAATATGATTGTCCTTTCACATTGGGGAACAATTAGAAACATTTTCCCAGCGGGCCTGACCGCCCTCCGGGGAACCAAATAGATCCGAGAAATGGTACGGATAAAACGTTATTTCCGTACCAAACTGTTTTTTCGAGGCTAATTGTTCGGATTAAAACGTTTATTCCGAACGAAATATAATAGAATGGAGCACTGACGATAACAAGATGAAGTATATAAACAGAAGATTAAGACCTAATATCTACATAATGGCCATCTCATGCGCGGCCATTGCGTTGTCGTGCGCCAAAGAGAGCACGGAAAGCATCCCGTACTCGGATGTCCCCGTGTCGTTCAGCGCCTTCGGCAGCTGGGACGAGGCCACGAAAACGGCAGCGGACGGCAGCAGGACCATATTCACGGCCGGTGACCGAATCGGCGTTTTCGCATATCACAACGACAGTGCATCGCCCGACTTCATGAACGGACCAGCCGGTGCAGTTCGACGGCACCTCCTGGAGCTACTCCCCGATAAAATACTGGCCCGCTGCCCAGGACGACTTGCTGTCGTTCTACGCCTATTGGCCGTACAGCGAGAAGCTGAAATCTGTCATCTCAGTAGATACAGAAAGTAAAAGTCTGACATACACCTACACAGGACAGAAACTGGACATTGATATTCTCGCTGCGAAAGCCGAAAGGCAGTCCCATTCAGGAGAGAAAAGCCGGGGCAATCTGAACTTCTCGCACCTTCTCACCAGGGTCTTGTTCAAATTCAGAAATGACTTGAACGATAATGAATACCGTATGGAGGTGCAGTATGTGAAGCTTGACGGCACGATGAACTCTTCTGCGACATACGGATTAAGCAGCGGCAGTATTTCGTATGGAAAGCACAATGCAGAAATATCATTAGTTGCGAATAATACTCATCCTGAGCTTCTGGCGTATAGTTCAGATACGTTTACAGGGGTTTCGTCTCCTTTTTATGTGATTCCGGACAAACTGACACAGATTCATCTGGAAGTTGGAATTGATATCTATAGAGACATAAATGGAACTTGGACTAAAGTCACCTCAAACAGCACACCTTGCCGACAACATTGCGGTGGGTGCAAAATGCGAAAATATGTATGGACGATTACCTGAAATGAAGGTGGCAATGACAGCATAACCCTGAAATATCCATAAAAGCCGAAAAATTGCCTTTTTTCTATGAATATGCAGAGAATTCTATGTAATTCCACTTTTTAAGTTTTCATTTGCATAAAATCAAAACTCTGATATGCCAGGCATTCAAGTTCTTTGGCAATTCTACTATGCAACTTATGGCTTTTCTATTATGCCAAATGTGGATTTTCACCACTCCGCTTTTTCGCGTGTCATCATAAGAAAATTGTTTTTCCGCAAAAGTAAAACGGAACTCTAAGGATTCAATGACGGGCGTCACCGACGTTTTAGGTCTTAAAGACTTCTTCGTGGTTATAAATACTGTCATTGCGGACTGTGGAGGGCTTGGGTGATTACTCTGCTGTGCCGAAGCGGGACTGGTTCACGGTGAAGTTATGGCTGATTTGTTCATCGGTAAGAGCCTTATCGTACATTATGAAACTATAATATGTGGCCTTGAGCGCACGGCTATTGTCTTGAGTCCTGCTTCCTAATGATGCAATTTCCTTTTTTATCTGTAAAAGAGTATATTTGCAATATGGCGCTTGGAAATAGCGCTTTGATGATATGTATTATAAAGAATGGATGAGATATGTTGTACCCGATAGGAATACAGAGCTTTGCAGAGATTCGCAATGGTGGCTATGTGTATGTAGATAAGACTGCACAGCTTTACAGGTTAGCATCCACTGGAAAATACTATTTTCTGAGTCGTCCGAGACGGTTTGGAAAGAGCTTGCTCGTATCGACAATGGAGGCGTATTTCAGTGGGGAGAGGAAGTTTTTCAGTGGCCTGGCGATGGAACGTTTGGAAAAAGACTGGGTTAAATATCCGGTTCTACACCTTGACTTGACAGGAGCCGCCTACTTGTCATTAGATGAATTGATCGCAAAGCTGAACTTGTTCTTGTCGGCGCAGGAGGAACTATATGGTATTCATACGACCGAAAATGTGGCTAGTGTTCGTTTCGAGCACATAATAGAAACCGCATATCGCAAGACAGGCCAGAAAGTCGTCATCCTCATCGATGAATATGAGAAGCCGATAATCGACAACATTGACAATCCGGAGCTTATGGAGCAGTTCCGCCGCGAACTTCAAGGGTTCTACAGCGTAATAAAGGGAAAGGATGCTTCCATCCGGTTCGCCTTTCTTACCGGTGTGACCAAGCTCGGCAAGATGAGTATCTTCAGCGGTCTGAACAATCTGAATGACATCTCAATGGATGCGAGATACTCAGGCATCTGCGGAATATCAGAACAGGAACTGAAGTCCTATTTCGGCGAAAGCGTGAAGGAACTGGCTGAGGCGAATGTACTGACTGAGGAAGAATGTTACCGGAAACTGGCGAGAATGTATGATGGATATCATTTCCACTATAAGACACCGGGCATCTATAACCCTTTCAGCCTGCTCAATACATTTAATTCCAATGAATTTCGGATGTACTGGTTTGAGACGGGAACACCTGCATTCCTGGTGAGATACTTGAAGCAGGGAAATTACAACCTGGATAATATCTCGAAGAACGACGTGGCTGTAGAGACACTGACGGGTGCGAACTATGTAAGTCCTGCACCGATAACTCTGATGTATCAGGCCGGATATCTTACCATAAAAGAGTATAATCCAGAATTTGGGACATATAACTTGGATTATCCTAATGAGGAAGTGAAACGAGGATTTATGCACTCGCTCAGCCAGTTGTTCGCACCTGCATTGATAGAAGGAAATTATTCTGTGTATCAGTTCATCCGTGATATCCGTGGAGGCGACACCAAGAGCTTTATGAATCGTCTCACGGCTTTCTTTGCGGGGAATAGCTACGAGATACAGGGTGACCTGGAGCTGTACTTCCAGAACGTGATGTCGATAATGCTGAAGATGATGGGACTGTACGTGAAGACTGAATATCAGACATCGAATGGCAGGATAGACATAGTTTTCGACACGGACAAGTATGTGTATATCATTGAGCTGAAGCGCGACCTGTCACCTGAAATCGCACTAAGGCAGATAGAGGAAAAGGGTTACGACAAGCCGTTCTTAGCATCTGGCAAGCAGATAATCAAGCTCGGAATAAACTTCTCATCCGAGACCAAGACCGTGGACGGCTGGGCCGAGGCGTAGTCGGAATGGCGCTGCACTATGCGTAACTACTACTTCCTTGTCTTGCCGTAGCGATAGACATTTACCTCGTAATTCTTTTTGACCTCGTCTGCTGTTAATGCTTTTTTGTAAATTATGAAGCTGTAGTACGTCACTGCCATAGCACGGGTATTATCTTTTATTCGGCTACCGATGGATGCTGTTGTGACTGATTTAGGGTCAGTCCTGCCTTTTTTATATCCGCAATATTCTCCGTTGATGTACCATGTGAGTTTTTTTTCATTGGAATCGTAGGTGAAATCCAATTGTATAATAGATGTACCATCAGTGGTAATCCATCCTTGTTTTACTTCGAATTCGTAATCTTTTTTGTTCTGATCACGTAAACCCTCATTCTTTTCATCGTAGAATGCAAGGTCTCTGGAGTTTGATGTACTTATATATTTTCCATCATAATGACTACTTGTTCCATAGAAATAGAAACATGGATAATTTGGTCCTTCTGCAGTAAATCTTGGATGCGCTCCAATTTGTTCAGGCTCAACACAGACATACATTTCCATTGTGTATGAAGGATTTATCTGACCAGAGAAATAGACTATATCATTCAATCCATCGAAATTCAGCCCTTTTCCATCCCACCCTGATGGCGTTGCAAAAGCCCTTAGAGTACCATCATTATCGTTTCCACTTAGATCATACCATGTCCCTAATTCTTTATCTTGATTCTTACCATCTCCGTTGTATCTGTTCTCTATACCATCCAAATGCATTTGTTGTTGATTTGTGACATACCATTTGTCTGCAGGTACGGCGACTATATTATAATATGTGTTGCTATCATCGCTTTTGGTTAAAGGATATATGTTGTTTTCATTCTTGATTGTCCTCTTATTTTCCAGTACATCTACTAATGTGTATCCGTTATCTGTCTGTACGGAAAAGTCTGTAATATAAGATTCAAATGTCATTTCTTGTTCGCTGTCGCCAGGACCATATTCCTTGTCTCCTATTTTGACGTGTGCGCCATTCCATATCTTGAAAACTACTATTCCTGCAGGAGTGAGTGTCAATTTTAATTTATACCTTTTTCCACCAATAAGCTTTAGTGTAGGAAAATCACAAGTATAATTAACGCCATCAATATCGCATGTGATTACCAGACGTCCTTTACTATTTGGATTGTCTCCATCTTGTGTCGGCTGCACGATAAGTGTCGTGTTGAAAGGAGTTTTCTTTGTGATTTTCGTTGGACTTATATCTCTTTTTAGCTTTACTATTTGGCTGCCAGCACCTCGTTCAGGAGATATTTTTCCATTTAAAATATCAAGAGTCCCTTCTGAAAATACTTGTGTTCCAGATAATACTATTGATGTTATTTCACAATCTCCCTTATATGTATCTCCTCTATTTATCTCTATATCCAGAAGGCTGAAAGCATGTACGAAGTGCATCTGTACATTATCTCCTTTTTTCTTGTTCTTATTACCATACCTTACTCCTTCATCTTCTGGGATAGAATACATAAGGTCATGCCAAGAAATGTTTTCATCAATCTGATCGACAAATTCGTAATGTAACATATTCCATTCATTTTTGTCTTGACCAGTTGCATCTTCAAGACGTATGATAGATGTTTTCTGATATTCTAGCCCCCCTTTGGTGTCATGTGGTCTTGGATAATATCCATAGAAATTAACCTTATTTGTCATATTGTTTTGCCAACTCCAGTTTGTATTCCAAAAGGAATTGGATGACGATACGATAGTGCCTTTTTCATCCTGATAAAAATTCTCGAGCATAGCATGAGTGATAGGATTCATGGCGAGATTACGTGCAATCAAATTTTCGTCATCTGAAGATGTTAAATAGATTCCAAGTCCTGGGTTGTCTTGCCATTCTATTTCATCTCCAGTAACTTCACTTTTTGTCGAAAACTCTTCAAACATTACGTTCCAGTCCGATTCCTCAACACTGCAAACCATATTCCCTGAAATTTCTTCTTCTAAAAGTGTTGTGTTTCCCTTTGTTGCAATTCCGTTCACTCCTTCTGTAGTTGTCAGAAAAGCCGCTTGCAAGTCAGACTGTCCTATTATGTGTGTCTTACTGCAGGAAGTGCCGAGTAACAATATTGTATCTACTATGAAAATATTAAGTATATTCAGATGTTTTGCCATATTTTCGAATTATTGCAACTTACCTTCGTGTATTGTCTCATCAGTTTCCCAAATAGAGTAGGAAGTTATAAAAACGCTGGAATCATCATTGAGGACAAAATTGATTGTATATTGGTGACCTGATTTAATCTCAATTTTCTCTTTTGGTGTATAACTTACAAATACATTGTTTATGGAAATGTCGAATTTGCTTAATGAACAGGGGAGAATAAAAGATGTGAACTCATCTATGAATGTTGTTTTATTTATGATTTTTCCTTCTGGTTCTTTTGTTAATCTTTGCAATTCATGTGGGGCTTCTGAGACTGAATCCCATGAGACAGGTACGGAAAATTTGTATATCCCTATATATGGAATGTTGTATCTCAATGCGTGGATGACATGTTTTGTTGTGCCTCTATTAGTAAACGAAAATCTAACCTTTGCGAGCAGGTGCTGGAATTTTAGTGAGACAGTCTTGGTGGATGTTTGAATGTCGGAGGTGAGACCTTCTGCTGTCGCTGCCATAAGGTCAATGTCGGCGTCGGGGTTGGAGTATGTCAATGTTGGGACGCCTTTATCCGTATTCACAGATAATGTCACTTTACCGTCAGATTTGGATGAATGTGGCCAATAGCCGTAGAAGTTGAGGCTTCCTGATACTGGCCAATATTTTACTGGACTATAAGTCCAAGCTCCTGAGAAATAGGTCACTGGCTGATTGTACATGAAGTTGGGTGCGGTGGCGCTAATGTCTTTTCCCCCATTTGCTACCCAGAACGCTGTTACTCCCATCATGTCGTTGTCTTGGAAATATGCTGTGGCGTCAGTTTTCGTACTGCTTGGGGCAATGTTGTTGTCCATCGCAGTCTCAGCGCAGAATGTCACTGGAATGTCCGAGCTGACTGGCACATGTTCGTTTTCCCGTGTGCATGACAACGCAATGGCCGCGCATGAGATGGCCATTATGTAGATATTAGGTCTTAATCTTCTGTTTATATACTTCATCTTGTTATCGTCAGTGCTCCATTCTATTATATTTCGTTCGGAATAAACGTTTTAATCCGAACAATTAGCCTCGAAAAAACAGTTTGGTACGGAAATAACGTTTTATCCGTACCATTTCTCGGATCTATTTGGTTCCCCGGAGGGCGGTCAGACCCGCCGGGAAAATGTTTCTAATTGTTTCCCAATGTGGAAGGACAATGTGGATTATGCCTGTGGAGTAGTAGTATTCGTTGCGTCATCTGGTGTGTATGGCACATTGATATTGTTGCCTGTAGTTGGTTCTGTCCAGTTTTCAACAGTTGCTGAAAGTACCACCTTGTCAACAGCGATTGTGAATACATAGTTGTATGCTACACCCTGCTTCAGAGTTCCTGTTGGCAGATACACGGTCTTTGTTGCACTGGTGCAGGAATATCCATTGCTGAGATTAGCATCTTCTGTCACGATATCGTAGCTGATTGTTACGGTTGTCTTATTTTCTGCAACTCCGTCAGCATTTTTTGCTGGAATCAGGAACAGGTAATTGTCGTCTTTGAAAAGACTGACAGCCGTGCTGTTCTCAAGAGCGATAGCGTTGTCCTTGGAGTACTTTTCGTTAGCCATCTTAACAGAACCAGATTTGAGAATAGAAGACAGGTTGAGTTCTCCTGTAGTCAGATCTGACCAATTGCCACGTCCTTCATCTGTTGTGCTGAATGTGTATTTTCCACTTGTGTAGAAGTCACCATCTGTTACATTATTGAACTTAATGCCTGTGATAACGACCTTTGTCTTGTTTGCAGTACCATCGTTTTTATAAACATCTTCGCTAACTTTTGCGGAAATACCGACACGGCTCATTTCGTGTTTGAGAGTGAATGTGACAACGTCTTCTGTAGCGTTTCCTTTCGCTTTGGTCTTGTTCATTGCAACGCCAGCTACAAGGTCAACCATTTGGGTAAGGTCTGCAGGATATGTAACATTGATAGTAGGTGTACCTGTTTTGGTATTGTCTGAAAGAGTGAAGTTTTCGTTTGACTTTGCTACCATAGGGGCATAAGCGAAGAAAGAAATCTTATCGCCAACGGCTGTAGGCCAGTATTTTATTGGACTGTATGTCCAATTGCCACCCTCTGTTCCATTAACTTCCTGATTGTACATAAAGTTAGGAGTGCTGGTTGTCGCGTTAAAGTCTTCTCCTTTTGTGTAGTACGCAAGAACACCGAACTTTGTGATGCCCTTCGTAACTTTACCCTTAGTCTGAGCATCCCTTCCGAGGTAGGTGCCGAACTCGATTGCGTTCTGGCTGAAGTCAGAATTGCTTGCATCCTTCGAGCAGCTTGCCATGAGGGCACCCGCTCCGGCGATGAGACCGATTGCTAAAAACTTGTTCATAATAAGTAAGTATTGTTTGTTGTTTTATTGTTGATATATAGCTTCTAAATAACTGTTGTTACATCGTCAGGAGTGAATGGAACGTTAATGTTTCCATCTTTATCTGCATCATCCCATCCTGTTACTTCTGCGGCCACTTCTATCTTATCTACATTGAAAGTGAATGTGATGTTATAAGCCTTGCCTTTCTGCATTATACCTGCAGGGAGATATACTATTTTAGTCGCAGAGGTGCATGAGTAACCTGCAGCAAGGCTTGAGTCTTCAGTTACAATATCATAATCGAATGCTACGGCTGCTCTATTGGCTGGTATGCCAGGATTGGCCTCTGAACCTGATGTCGGAATTAGGAAAAGATATTGTTGAGGTGCGTTCTCCCCGTCTCCTTTCTTCTTGAATAATGGCTTCGATGTCGCAGTAGTCAAGTCAATGACTGCTTTATCGTATGTTTTGCCAGCTACTTTTCCCGTGCTCGATGCAAGAATCCCAGAAAGGTCGTAGTCTGAAGGTATCTGATCATTTTGGCCTTTTGTTGGTCCCCAATAGGAATCGTTGGTTCCAGCTGTGTTTCGCTTTTGCGTGAAATAATATATTCCTGTTTTGTAGTAGTATGGCCCCTTTACTAATCTTGCTCCTGTGATAACGACGTGGGAGTTTGATTCCATGTTTTCACTTGTTTTGGCAGAGAAAAGGAGTCTTGTCAGGGCATGAGAAAAATTGAAAGTCACTACATTATTATTCTGTCCTTCATTCCATGACTTGTCCATTTCTGCTGCAGCAACGAAGTCGACCATGTTTTCTGGTTTGTCGTGAATGGCGAATTTCAGAGAATAATGCTGGGCAGTCCAGACATCGCTCCTTCCAAACCCATAGATGTTGTTATCTGTTGCGAATGGCGCATAAGCGAAGAATGAAATCTTGTCATTTTGCATTGTTGGCCAATACTTTACTGGCTCGTATTTCCACCCTCCGTCGTAGTACACTTTCTGCTTGAACATGAAGTTTGGTGAAACTTCTGTCGTAGTATTGTCCCATACTGTCCATGTCTTTTGCCCAGTGTACACAGCCGATACTCCGAATCCTGTTTTCTGTAGCTCGCCTAATGTCATTTCGATTCCTCCGAAGGTGTAGTTTGAGCCTACACTTTCTTCTTTACCGCTGGAGGTGGCTTTCGTCTGAGCATCACGTCCAATGTATGTGTTGAATTCGATGGCACTTGTCTTATTCTGCGCAACACCATCTTTTGCGCAGCTGCCGATAATGATAGTTGCGCTTGTAATGATACCGAACAGGTAAAGTCCTTTCATAAAAAATATAAATAAGTATTGTTTTTCTTTTAAATGCCCAGTGTCATTCTACACTGGTATGTCTATTATATCTTCATCTCCCCAGTCATCCACATTGACATCAAATCCTCCGCTTGCTCCATTTTCAGGCTTGACATCAGGAAGTGCGTTGTCTAATGTCTTGATTATCTCCAGTCTCAGTCCAGTATCTTCTCCTTTTTGGAAACTGTCACCGACAGGAAATTCGTAGTCTAACTTGGTCTGATTGTCCACGAGCAACAGTGAGAGTTTCAATGAATTTTCATTTGCATTGCCCTTATGTCCGTAGGGGAGTCCAAAACTCGTTATATCAGTTTTTATGCATCCTTGTGTAGGGTCGGAAGGGTTTCTTGTAATGGTCCAGTCTTCAAGGAGGTGTGTGCAGACGTCTTCTGATGGCTGTCCTTCTCCGAGCATGTAACCTGCTGCCATGCCATCAAGTGACGCTCTTGCCGCCTTAAGGTTATGTATTCCCTTTATATATACTGTGACTGAAACTGTATATATTATGTTCTTCGGCTCCAACGTGCATAAAATATTGGTTTCAGGATATTCTGTGCCTTTGGTCTTGCGTATGCTCGGGGAAGCTTTGACCATCCCGACATTGACCTCCAAATCCTCAGCATTATCGGTACCGATCCATTCTGGGGTGGTGAGCACCTGCTCAGGAGCCTTGGACTTGTACCAGCCAGATTTGGTGGCTTCTGCATATACTGCAGCTTCATCCCAGGTCTCCATATTATCGAACCGTACTGTTCCGAATTCTGATGGACTTTGGTTGTACGCGAGTACCTTATATATGCCAGGTATAAGCTCGAAGTCTGCGTGTGTGACGTCGTTTGTCAATGCTGTTCGCACTGCTTTCCCATTTATGTCATAGACTAGGACAGACATTCCTGTAGGCTTCTCTATGGAGGAAAAATTATTCCAGTCGGTGTTGACGCGTACTCTGGCTGTGCTTGGCTGTTTTTCAGATAGCTCCTTGTTGGCGCAAGACGATGAGAATAACAATGCTATGCACAAGAGGATCGTCGAAATCACTGCTGATGAGGAGTTAAGGCTTTTCATCTCGCACCTCCTCTTTTCCCTAATATCCAAACCAATGTTATTTCAGCCTTAGTGGGGCCGTTCCAATTCAGGCGCTTTTCAGACTGTTTTATATAAAGGCCATCTTCTGGAAGATATTCCCAAATCTGTCCTCCTGCATGTCCTAATCCTATTGTGAAGTCAAGATTAAGGCATCGAGCTATCGGAAGTGAGTATCCGTATTCGATACCGGCTGCCCAACAAGCTTTGTCCCAAAGTCTATCTCCTGGAGCTCCACCCATGTATCCGTGCCCTCCTGTTTCGAAGTCGAATATGAATGTTTGTCCGTAAGGGCCAATGTGATGTCCTGATAGCCTTTGTTCTCGGTTCTGTCTGCCGAACCACCAACGTATAGATGCATCTCCTCCGTATGTGCGCCAGAATCTGTCTTTGCTACCATGGCTCCACCATGCATATTGCCAGTTTACCGCTGCAGACCAATGCTTTCCTATAGGTATTTCAATGCCAACTTCTGGTATCAATGCCGCATCGTAAAGAAGATTGGTCTTGAGTGCTATTGTGAAATTATTTGCTTCTCGAATTTGACTATCATGGTCGCCTGGAATATCTGTTAGGCTCGTTGTGTCTTTTACGCATGCCGTGTCCTTCAAGTGTATGGTGTCCGCAGGTACTTTCGTATTATCAGGTGTGCTTGATTCTTTTGTGGTTATGATGACTGCACCTGCATTTCTCATTGAAGGGAAAAAGAATTTAAGCAAGTCTTTCCATACAGGAAACATTGACATAAGAGCATTCTTTCTGGCGGAATCGCCTTCAGTATCGTTTAGGACTTGAAGAACTTGGGCTTTATAAGGTACATCAGATTCCTCTATCTTATTTTTGAGCTGACTCCAGTCTATGTAGTTGTTTGTTTTTACGATTATGCTATCAGGAATCGAGAATTTAGAGGTTACATAGCTGGCGAGAGATTCAAGTCTCGTTTGAGCCAGCCTAAAGTTATATACCGGGTTTCCTTCTGGTGATGCGCTTCCTGTGAATTCAATGCGTGTAATCTTAGTTCCGGATGTATTATATATATTCTCCAGAAAAGAATTCATCTTTTCCAGTGTCTTGCTGTTAGTACAAAAATTTTCCTCAATAGCGTTACTTCCTTGCTTAAATTCGATCTGGAATGCCTGCCTCTCTTGGGCTTTAAGCTGGATTTGTACGAAAATTAAGGGTATAAGCAGTAATATACGCCACATATATAAATAAGTATCCTTTCACCTATAGTAAAAGTTTTGCAAAGGTAGCTAAAATTTTTGTATAATTCCTATAATGATTTGTTTAAAATGATATAGATTTTAAAAAGGCCTTTCTGATGAAGCGTACGGCATTATCTTGAAATTTTACTTGAAATGTCTCTCCGTCTTGGGAAATCCCGATGATTTCTCCATTGCCGAAAATTTTGTGCGATACGGGTGCACCGATGCGGAATGGATCTTCGTTGTCGTCAGAACTATATTGTGTGGTAGTGTCCTGCATGAACGTCTCCTCATCCAATACATGCACCATATTTTTAGTTCCGCGCCATAGGTAGTCTGGAATTATCCCTTCAGTCACAATCATTGACTTTTTGATTTCTGCGAGGAATCGTGACGGGTACTTGTTCATCTTTGTAGACATGTTGTATCCTTCGGATTCCGTAAGAAACAGTGCTTTTTCGGCTCTCGTTACAGCGACATACATTAGACGTCTTTCTTCCTCCTCGCCGTTTTTCTTGTATTCTCTTATTGTCCTCATGCTTGGGAATATGCCTTCGCTTAGACCTGTTACGAATACATACGGAAATTCGAGACCTTTAGACTGGTGGATGGTCATAAGCTTAATAGTGGAGGTGTCACGCCGTAAATCTGCATTGGAATACAGGGAGATATCCTGTAGATAGTCGGAAAGAGTTATTTCAAGACCTTCATGCGACTCTTCGTATGACTTGATGGATTTGACGAGTTCATCAATGTTCTCAAGTCTGTCTTCATCTTGGTCTTCGCGATACATTTTCTTCAGTCCGCTCTTGTCGAGGATTATGTTTAAGAGGTCGGAGATGGTTCTCTCTTTCGCTATTTCCATACCTGTTCGGATCAATGTTAGGAATTCAGATGCTCCTTTAAGGGCTGACAGTCTATTTGATGCTTCCAATGTCCTGTACAATGATTTTCCTTCAGATTCTTCTTCAAGGTCTGACATGAATTTCTTGCCAAGGCCACGGGCTGGGACATTGATAATTCTCCTGAAAGATAGGTCGTCGTCTGGATTTGATATTACTCTCAAGTAGCTGAGTGAATCCTTGATCTCCTTTCTCTCGAAGAACCTGACTCCGCCCCACATGACGTATGGAAGTTGCTTGTTCATAAGAGCTTGTTCGATGGAGCGCGATAGGTATGATGAGCGGTATAGTATGGCGAAACCTGAGGGAGCGATTCCTCCGTTTTGTATAATGCTATATATTTGGTTTGCAATCCATTCGGCTTCTTCTTTTTCGGTTTTTCCATGGTAGTGGATTACGGCTACACCATCTGCCTGTCTGGTGAATAATGTTTTCGGAATGCGGTTTTTGTTGTTCGCGATTATGCAGTTGGCTATATCGAGTATTCCAGGTGTGGACCTGTAGTTCTCGTCGAGTATGATAGTTTTGTCAGCTGGAAAATTTACGAATCTGTCAGGCTTTGCACCGCGCCACTCGTATATGCATTGGTCTGGATCTCCGACTATGAATAGGTTGCCATGTACGGCTGCAAGTTTATTGATGATGTCCCAGTTGTCAGTGTTGCAGTCTTGAGCCTCATCTACCATTATGTAGTTGAGCTGGGTTTGCCAATATTCTCGTGCGTCAGGGAAGTGGTCCAGTATGTATCTCGTGAAGTTTTCGATGTCGTCGAAATCGAGTGCGTATTCTTTCAGTTGTCGTTTGATGAAGCAGGCGATGTTAGAGTTGCTTGTGTTTATTGGTACGTGTGCATCTGGAAGCATGTAAGCGTCAATGTATCCGTCCAGAGCTTTTTCGGCCGCTATTCCTGCAAGGAAATCTTTTACGGTCTTTTCTGTACGTTTTATTCCAAGTTCGTCCATACATAGCTTGGCTACAGATTTGGCGTCATCTTCGTCAAGTATCCTGAATGTTCTCGGAAAGCCGAGACGGTAGATTTCTTTTCTTAGAAATTTTACGCAGAATCCGTCAATAGTGCAGACAAAGTCGTTATAGTCGCCACTATGTACGAACATGGCGATTCGTTGTCGCATCTCAGCTGCAGCCTTGTTTGTAAATGTTAGGCACAATATATTGGCTGGGTCAATGCCAATGACATTGACGAGGTATGCATATCTGTAAGTCAGTGCTTTAGTCTTGCCTGTTCCGGCACCAGCTACTACTCTGATACGTCCTTCTGTGGATGTGGCCGCCTCTCGTTGGCGTGTGTTCAAATCATTCATGAAATCCATGTCACAAATATAGTTAGAATCTCCGGTAAATATCATCCGTCTAATCACTATGATTTTTGTTTATATGTTCTCTATATCTGCCTGCTACGCTAAATTTTCTTAATATGTTGAAATTCAGTGATTTGTGAAATTATTGCGTGTCTGGGACTTCGTTTTTTTGCTTTTTCGGCCACGCGGTTAAAATGTAAAACATTGATATGTAATTAATTATAAAAAATCCGTGTGGCTGACTACCCATCGCCGTCGTTCGGCGGCAAGATATGATAAAAACATGGTGTCGGATTTAAGAATTATAAAAATGTGGCGAAAATCTTCTATATTTCGTGCAACAAACATGTTTGACCTACGTCTTCATAAAAGAGGATGATTTGGAGGCGTTGTGAAATGGGTGAAAAGTTTACCCCTCAAACCTTCAGATAGCGATTTAAAGATAGTCAGATCCAATGTTAAGCGATAAGGTTGCAGAACGTCTGTTCAGACAGTATAGCAAGAGACTGTATAACACAGCCTTTAGAATAACCTTGTCTGAAGATGAAGCAGATGAAATTATGCAAGAAACATTGATTCGATTCATTACTGGCAAAGGAGTGGAAATAAAAGATCGGATTGCTGAGAAAACGGAATCTCCTATAGTATGGTCATGGCTAAGAACTACATGCGTAAGACTTTCGATAGATTGGTTGCGAAGCAGAAAACGCTTCATCAGTCTTGACGCTGCTATCGGTGATTCAGACCGTGGTTTCTCGAATGAAGGACATTCCGTGATGGATGGAAGTAATGGAATATCGGAAGTCCGGGACTTTACCTCCGAAGGACAGCTTTACACGAATGAGGACGACATGTTGTGGAAATGTCTTGGTGAAGAAGCTATGCCACTTGTGCTAAAAGTTATTTCCGAACTACCTGATGGTTATCGTACAATACTGACATTGAAACTTATAGAGGAATATGAATATCCTGAAATATCAGCAGCTATGGGAATCAGCGAGGCTGGAGTTAGAAGCCAATATATGCGAGCTCGACGTAAAGTAGCCGAGAAGTTACGACAGATACTTCCTTTAGAAAGAATTGGTTGCAATGAAGAGAAATGTTAAAAGATATATGGAAAAGTATTTTAATAAATATAGGAATATAGTAGATAATCAAGCAATTGAACCGAAGACCTCGGTAGGTGAATTTATGCAAAGGCTTAAGTCTGAGGAAAAATGCTATGATGACAGGCCTATTAGAGCGCGTGTCACATTTCGTACAAGAGCATTGGTATGTGGCTTTATCGGAATTGCAGCCGCAGTCTTATTGGCAGTGCTTCTTCCATGGAATGTTTCTGATGTGGATCCAATAGAAATATATGTGTCTAATTATCATAATAGTGTAGCTCCATTGCTTACGGAAGTGCGGGAAATGGAGAAAGAGTCGGAAGTCTGCCGTGGTATGGAATTATCATCCGTAATGGAAGATTTGATCGATTCTTCGAATTCGTTTGCAGATGACCTTGAAGGAATAGACGAAGAACAGAAACTTGAGACCGTGCGTAAATATTGTGATAATCAATTGAATTGCATTAGGGAATTGTTCCGCGAGTGCTGTGTTGCCTATGCTTTAGGAATGCCTGATATGAATGAAACAATATAAACTTATATTACCATGAGAAAAAAAATAGTTTTACTGATGTTGCTGTGTGCGATGTCAATGCTGCCACTTAGTGCAGCCGGACCTAATCCTGCAATGAAAAAAGAGTATGACTTTAAAAATTTCAATGCTATAAAAACTACTCCCAAAAGTCGCTCGATTTCTGGTCGTGGAACGTTTGTCTTCAGTTCTTATCATATAACTCTTGTGAAATCAGACCAATATAAGGTGGAAATGAAGGTATGGGACCGGGATGCTATAGATATGTTTGAGATAAGGCAGAACGGAGAGGTTCTGGAACTTGTCACGGACTATAAGAAGTATCCTTATCATTCCAGCAAGAAAGATGACCCGTATGCGGATGTTATCATATACACACCAAAACTTGTCAGCGTGTCTTTGACCGGTGCTAACTCTTTGTCCGTGAGCGGAGGCGAATTCTCGGGAAATACTCTCATGCTTGATCTTAACAGCGCGTCGAAGATGTCTGGACTTTCAGGAACATGGAACAATATCAATATCAAGATGACAGGCGCGTCCAAAGTCATTGACCTTGATCTGACCGGAAAGACCTGCAAGATGGACTGCGATGGTGCGGCGGACGTCAAAGGTCGTTCTTCTTTGAAGGTGGACAAATTGTCTCTTTTAATGACTGGCGCCACTTCTGCGACATTCGACAATATCAAAGCTAAGATTCTTTCTGTCAATCTAAATGGCGCGGCAAGGCTTACGTCAGCGGATGTATGTTCATGCGAGTTGCAGTTCAATATGACTGGAGGTTCAAGTTCTGAAATATCTGGAAAGAACGATGCTGTGAGTGCGGAACTCAGTGGTGCTGCTAAGTTGAATCTTTCGGGTGATGGGCGGACTCTAACTGTCACTGCAGCGGGTGGATCTTCATTGAGGGCTAAATATTTCAATGTCAAGGAAGGCTCGTTCAACCTCAGCGGAGCCGCGTCCGTGGAGACCAATGTCTCTGAAAAGTTGAATGCGGAGACTTTGGGAGGTTCAGTTTTAGATTATTATGGTCATCCTACGGTCGTCATTACCAAGACAGACCGCGTTCGGGCACATTAGTTTAACATATATATATTCGAAGCCGCCGAACTTGGAATTTCTCCAGGTTCGGCGGCTTCTTAAGTTGCTTGAAAAATTTATTTCGTGAAGAGTGAAGCAAAACTGAACATGTCGGCATCGAACTTAGTCCAATCTCCTGCCCAAGTGGCTCCGAAAGGAGGTTTGTTATAGTCACGGAACTCCACTACGAGACCATCATCGATGAGTGTGAATACAATCAATGCCTTGCCGAGTGTCTCCGAATTTTTGCTGAATGCACGATTTGCTGTAGCAAGTTCATAATATGTGTTGGTGTGTACATCATAACCTTCTTCTGCCATGAACATTGTACATTCGCTTACAGTAAATTTACCCGTTACAGTGCCTTCGGCTGAATAATTCTTAGGCTCGGCAGGTGCGAATGTCGACTTTCTGAAGAAATTAGCGAAATCACCTGTCCCACCAGGCTCTACTGTATAGTTGCCATCTTCATCTGTCCCGAATGTCAATGTGAATCCTTCATTGTTCAGAGGCAGTGCTGCAGGGTCATCTTCTTCCATCTCGAAGAACTCTTTTAGCTCATCAATTGAAAACGTCTTTTTGAATGTGTAAGTGCCTTCCGGAACTTTGATGGCGTATAGTGATGCAGTGAAAGTCTCATTGTCGCCTGGAATAAAACGCTCCTCTTTCTTCGTATCTACTCCGAATACGACTTCTGCACCATCTTTGAATCCATCTTTTACGGTGAACTCGACGCTTGCATAGTTGTTGCCTGCCTTCATGGTGGCATGTGGTGTTCCGTCGGTGAATACAACGAAGTCTGCAGCATCTCCTGAAACTGTCAGAGGAATGTCAACATCTTCTGTAATATGCACGTCAGTTCCTGATACCGAACCTGTAATTGAAAGTCGTGTCTTGTAGGAACCGAAAACGTCAGCCTTGGCAGACTTGAAAGAGTAAACAAGTGTCTCCTTGGGCACAATGCTTACCACTGTAGTACTCTTCGAACCGAGTGAATATCCTGCTGGAGCGGTCAATGACAATGTGGCTGTCAGCTCCGCTGTGGAGGAACTTGAAAGTGAGGTGTTCGTGATGGTCACAGAACCACTTTTCTGCCCAGCAGCGATGGTTACGGAAGACGCGCTTGAAACATAATCCTTGTCCATGACAGCATCACCTGAGAAAGAAACAGGAATGGTTATATCTGAAGCGGTTGGTTCGCTGACTGTTACGGTGACATCAACTGAAGGAGTTTCAGAAAGTACGTAGAGACTCTTTTCAAATTCTACAGTTGGCTTGCTGTCCTCGCAGGACGTAAACGTGGCCAAAGTACATGCGGCTGCCACGAAGGTAAGAATCCTTTTCATCATGATAGGTTTGTTTTAATTTGTTATTCTTTCTATCTGTTAAGTTACTTGATGTAATCGTGCGCTGTCATGTGCTTTCAAATCGTAAGTGAACTATTCTGAAACCGCCTTTATTGCGGCATCATATTCATCTTTTGCCGCCTTTACCTCGTTTCTTTCAGCCTGCGTAGGAATCTCTCCTTTGGGTTTTATATAGCTTTTGGAAGCATCATCTGTCTTGGGTGGAAGTTTGTTATACTCACAACCGCAGAAACTTATTCCCATGACAACAACTGCTAATATAGCAAATATATTTTTAATTGTACTCATATTGCTTAAAAAATGTAACCTGGATTCTGTTCCATATCTGGATTCATGTCAACATCAGACTTGGATATTGGGGATGTATAGAGGTATTTCTTGGTGGTGTATTTCAATCCGTTACTAATAATCCACCACTCTGGGCATCCATTTCTCTTAAGCTCGAACCAACGATCTCCTTCTATGAAAAACTCTTTGCGTCGTTCATCAAATATAGCTTGCAGAAGGGGAGTGATAGCATGACCATAGCAGTCAGATGTGATATTTTCTCCTTCCCTCACGGCTGGTAGCGTTTCTTCCGTAAGAGCCTCGACCCCTGTTATCCTGTTGGCTCTTAGCTCATTGACATAACCTATTGCTGCAGAATTATCCCCTTTATGGTAATAGGCTTCGGCGAGCATCAGAACGATTTCGGAAAGGCGGACTTTGCATTCAGGGACTTTGACATTGAACCTTTTACTATCAATGCTTGCGGCGTAGCGTACGTCTGTAGTAGGAGTGTCTCCGAATAACTTCACGAAGGAAGCACAAGCAGGGCGAGATGCGAGATAGCTCTTAGTATAGGAAAAATACCAGTCAAGCTCGCATGAGTTGTTAATGTGCGAACGTAACATCACCTCTCCGACGGCATCATATTTCGAGTTTATCATGTCTGCATACTCGGAAATAGGGGTGAGTGTGTATCCGCTGTTCTTTATGATGTCCGTACCGAGAGATATTACTCGGTCCCAGTCTCTGCACCAGAATGCGAGCTTTGCTTCGTATGCTTTTATTATATAGGTAGTGAAAATGTATGTCTTATCTTCCGGTTTGTATGTTAAAGCCTGCTCCAGAAGTCCGAGGGCATATTCGTATGTTTGTTTCAATGTTCCGCGAGAAGGCTTGGCTGTGATGTCGAAATTGTCCACGATAGGAATTCCAGGAAGGTCCTCGCCAGCACTCCATGGCTGGCAATAGATTCTCATCAAATTGTAGTAGATGATTCCTTTCATCGCGTATGCGGCAGATAGACACCCTCGAGCGATATCTGTATCTCTCCCAGAAAGGTTCTTTATGACAATGTTGCAGTCCCTGACTATCTCCCATGCGTCTTCATATTTGGTCTGCATGGTATTTATATCTTCACCTGCATATAAAATCAGGGAACCAGCCTTAATGTTAGCATCCAAATTGTCAGCGTATCCTTCTGTCCTCGTGAGTACTTCCATGTTTCCGACGATATATTCGTCATCTCCACCTTCTATGTCACGGAGTCTATTATGAATTATGGAGGCGAACTCTTCATCAGTTTTTGGAATGACTTCACCCTGTGGTTGTATGCTGAGGTAGTTTCCGCAACTTGTCAGTACGGAGAATACGGTCAAAGCCAGTGTCAATATCGTTATTTGTTTCATGGTGTGTCCTCCTAAAAGTCAATGTTTATACCGGCAGAAACGCTTCTTGTGGTCGGATATGTCGCTCCTGGAACTTCTGGATCCATTCCATCATAGCTTGTGAACGTGAAGAAATTATTGAGTGCTACATTGAAACTTAGACCTTTCATCTTCATTTTTCTGACAGCGGACGATGGTAGCGAATAGGTGAGTATGATGGACTTTATCCTGAGATAGGAGTTGTCTTTCAGATAAATGGCATCTACGATGCTGTAGTCCATCGGATTAGAGTTTGAAAACCCGTACTTAGCATCATAATAATCGTATATCCTCGGATATTTGACTCCTGTAGTATTGGAAATAGTCCATCTGTTCACTCTGTCTTTAGCTACATTTAAGTGATTTCCATAGAGATCGCTATACTGTGACTGAACAGGCTCTGTACTAATTTCGTTATGCTTCGTGTTGGAATAGCTTGCAGGGAATGAAAATTTCTCGTATGTCTTCGAACCGAAAGAATATACTCCGCTGATGCTCACTCTCAGTTGTTTCCATGACGCGCTTATGTTGAACCCTCCTGTGTAAGGCGCTATAGTCGTGCCAAGATAGTATCTGTAGTTGTCAGGTTTGTTGAGGTCGGTGGCTGTGCTTATATTGGCGTCAGGTCTGAGTTTGAATTCGTAAAGTCCTGTATCTTTGGATATTCCTGTTAATTTTCCACTGAATATAGCACCTGTCGGATATCCTTCTACATATCGGTCCTTAGATGTGATGCCGAGATTTGAAGACGGGTTATATTTCAGCACTTTGTTATAGTTGTATGCGAAATTAACCGATGCTGACAGATTCCAATCCTTTGATTGGATGATTTTTCCATTTAATGTTACCTCTGCTCCGCTGTTCATTATGTCAGCCGCATTGAAATATACATAAGTGAATCCTGTTGTGCTCTGCACTGGTGATGATGTGACGACATCAGTGCTCATCCTATAGTAATATTCGGCATTTACATTGAACCTGTCTTTCCAGAAACCTACATCGAGTCCAGCTTTGGTGTCGCTTGTCTTCTCCCATCCGAGGTTTGGATTAGGTGCTGATGGGATAGTGCCAAGGCTGTAGGTGTTGTCTCCATAGTATCTGTATTGCTGTTGGCGGTATTCCATGACAAGCAGATGCGAGGTGCTGGTATTTACATCTCCTGTGAATCCATACGCTGCCCGTAAAGTGGCGTGAGAGATGAACGGCAAAGCTCGTCTTAGCCATTTTTCTTCTCCTATGTGCCATGCTGCTCCTGCGCTCCAAGTAGGGTTGAACTGTCTGTTGCTACCGAAATTGGAACTCCCGTCAGTCCTAAATGATGCGTTTAGGACAATGCTGCTGCCTAAGTAGTAATCTGCTGATGCATAGAACGATGCGTATCTCGTTTTCGAGAAATATTCTCCGTTGAGGCGTTCTACTTCTGAGAGCCACTCGTCCTGTGGCCCACTAATCGGGGGCATGGAGGTGGTTCCTGTATTTGGGTCGTAGTTGTATCGCTTCGTGAATATCGTGTTGGAATCTGACCCACGTAATTCTGCGCCAGCAAGAATGTTAACTGTGTGTAGCTCTGCGAATTTCTTGTTGAATGCGAAATGTCCTCTGGCTACATAGCTATTTCTGTTGGTACGATTCTGCGAAATGCTTCCATATAGATTTGTCTGTGATCTATCATCGCTTCCGAGTCTGTCGCGGAATGCCGAATATGTGGATTTGTCCACAACTTTATCAGTGGAATTATTTGCGAATGAATACGATATGAGCCCTACGAAATGAAGTGGCTTTATGATTCTGAAGTCTGTCTGAGCACGGAATGTGCCATTTGTATTGATGGTTTTGGTCCAGTTTGAATTCAGTTCTCGCAGGATATTGAAGCCATTCTTTGGCATCACTTGTTCTACACCTCGTCCATTGTAGTATCCGAGAGTGAACCATGTATTATCTGCAGCATAACTTCCATCATCATTAAATGCCCTTTCGTAGGGATTTGAGAAATATGCATAATAGAATGGATCAACGAGCGAGTAAGGCATTTTGGACTCTTGCCGTGCCGCCTCCATGCCAATGTCTATGCGAGCCCAATCAGTAGGGGTCAATGTCATTTTTGCATTGACATTGTATCTATTATAGTCATTGCGTCTCAACATTCCATTTTCATCATTTAGGCCGAGAGCTACATAATAAGTACTTTTTCCTGACCCACCGCTCAATGATAGGTGATGCCCCTGTGAAAAGGCGTTTCTGAAAAGGAGATTATACCAATTTGTATTGACATTTCGGAGTGAGGCTATATATCTGTCTTGAGCATCTATGTCACCTTTCATTGAAGCAAAATCTCCTGATCCTGAGCGTATTTGTCCGACGATTCCGACTACAGGGTAAACTATGGTATTGTCTGTCAATGATTCAGCGTATTTCTTTGCTGAAAATTCGTTCCAGAGTTCATCTTCCCATGCTAGTTTCTCAGAGGAATTCATGAGATTTAGACTTCTCTGTGGGCGGAATGACCATGTGAACGTGTTGTTATAACTGAGCTTCATCTTCCCCGACTCACCCTTTTTGGTAGTGACCACTATGACTCCGTTTGCTGCGCGTGAACCATATATGGCTGCTGCGGCGGCATCTTTAAGGATAGTTATGCTCTCTATGTCATTTGGGTTTATGTTACCGACTCCGTTGACGAAAATATCATCGAAACCTCCGGTGGCTAGTTGTTCCTTACTTAATGAAGGAGAGTCACTTTGCATGGGTACTCCATCCACCACCCAGAGTGGCTGGCTTGTTCCAGAAAGATTGTTTGCTCCTCTTATAGTTATTTTGGACTGAGTTCCAGGCTGGCCAGATAGCGACTTGATGGAAACTCCTGCCACCTCACCCTGCATGAGTGCGTCGACTGATGATATGGCCTTGGACTCGAATGTGTCGGAATTTAGAACTGCCACAGAACCGGTCAACCTTTTTACAGTGGTCTGTGCATATCCGGTCACTACTACTTGGTCCAACTGTGTATTTTCCCATTCGAGGACTATCCTTACATTTTCTGTTTTTCCTGGTAATATATTGTAAATCAGTTCTTTCATTCCTACGGATGAGACTTTGACAGTTTTGGCGGATGCCGGGAGACTAATGCTGAAATTTCCATCAATATCTGTGGTCGTACCTGCGGTATTCTTCTCCACGCATACTATACCAGCACCGATGACCGGAGCTCCTTCGGTGTCAATGACTTTTCCCGTCAGTTTGATTCCATGTGCAATCTGTTCAGAAGATATTTGGGCATAAATATTTGTGTCTGGCGATAGACTCAGACACAACATAAGAAGACATAAAATATAAGTTCGTTTAATCATAAGGTATAATTTGAGTGTTCGTATATGAAAGTTACCTTACGGCTATACCTTCTTCTTTCATCTCTGCGAGGGCTTTCCTATGTCCTTCTGCATTGACATAAGCGAGACATTCGCTGAGTAGGATGACATTGAATCCTGCTTTTTTCAAATCTTCGCATGTTCGGCGTACACAATATTCTGTAGCAATTCCGCAGACAAATACATTTTCCGGCTCCAACATTGAAACGACCTCACCGAGCGACTGTCCTGCGGCATTGACGCCTTCGAATCCAGAATATTGCTCGACTGCAGGATCACACCCCTTGTCGAAGATAAGGTCCTCATCGGCATAAGGTTGCAACTTCTCATGTAGTTCTCCTCCGTAGGTTCCGGCGATGCAGTGCTTTGGCCATGTTCCTCCGTTTTCCACGAATGAAGAGTGTTCGTTAGGATGGTGATCCCGTACGAAGAGAACAGGAAGATCCTCATCTCTGGTTTTCTTTATGAATTCCAGAGTGTTGTCTACAGCAGTGCTTGCATTTTCGCATGCCAGACTACCATCTATAAAGTCATGGAGCATGTCCACGACGATGAGCACTGAATCATTTATCATATCAGTCTATCTTGAAATTGTTTATCTCTTGCACAAGTTTGGTGAGTATCTCATTCTTCAGATTGTATAGCTCGTCCGATATGTCTACTTTATAATAGTGAGGGTTTATTAAACGTCGTTCGGAAGGACTGAAGTGGTGCAGGGTGTCTTCGTAGAATGCTTTCTTCTCCATAAGTGTTCTTATGTGAGCACATCTTTTGCCGTTCTCTATGACTGGTATCTGAAGTGTCTTCCACTGGTAAGTCCCTTCATCGAATGTCTTGAACTTGTAACGGTCGTATTCATCCTTGATAGTGAATGATTTGCCATGTTCAATGTCGAGACTGAGAGAGTCTCCGCGCAGGCATGTTACATCCGCCTTGAATATATCTCCGAATTCTGAATCATGCTTCATCAGTCTATATGTGATTTGGAATCCGGGGTTAATGAGCTTTACCCTATCCTCAGACTTCTTTAGAACTGGCTCTCCATCTATTTGAACAAGTTTGTAGACGTTGCCGAAGCATGGTGCCGCCTTACTGGTGGCTATGGCGTCACCTACACCATAAGAATCTATCTTGGCACCTTGGCGCTCAAGGTCTGAAATTAGGTATTCATCCAATGAATTAGTAGCGAATATCTTACATTTTGTCAATCCATGGGCATCGAGAATTTTTCTGACTTCAGCCGAAAGGTATGCAAGGTCTCCGCTGTCAAGGCGAATGCCATAGCCATAAGGGTAATTATCATCAATGCCGTTTTCTCGGAATGATCTGATGGCGTTCAGTACTCCGCATCTGAGAGTGTCGTATGTGTCAATGAGAAGAATTAAGTTTTCTCCACGATGAGTGTTGATATAATCGCTGAATGCCTTATGTTCACCCTCTACAGTACTGCCGTATGATGTAACAAAGCTATGAGCCATGGTTCCTGTGGAGGGAACTCCGTTTAATACACCTGTAAGAATATTGGATGTGCTTGCGCATCCAGCTATTATTGCTGCTTTTGCTCCGTAAACTGCAGCCCATGGACCATGAGCCCTTCTGGAACCGAATTCGCTTACTGGTTTATCGGTCGAGCGACATACTCTGGAGGCTTTTGTAGCTACGGCCATCTGGTGATTCATTATGCATAGCATAGGTGTTTCCAGTACTTGAGCTTGAATTAGTGGTGCTTCCACTATTATTATAGGCTGATTTGGGAATGCGATTTCGCCTTCACGCATGGCATACACATTTCCAGTGAATTTCATGTCGGCAAGATAGTGCCTGAATTCGGCGTAGGCATCTCCTGGAAGAAACTTTTCGAAGAATTCTTCTGGCATAGAACCGAGATTCTCCACCATTTCGATGACTTCGTCGGTTCCACTGACTACAGCCCAGTTGTTGTTTTCTGGCGCTTGCCTGTAAAATAGATTGAATACTGCGGTCTTTTCTCCTTTACCGCAGTCCATGAATGACTTTCCCATAGTGTACTGGTACTTGTCAGAACAATATGCAAATTCTTTGAATTCCATTTTCTTTTTATGTCGTTATTCGCAAATGTACGAATTGTGTCGGAAAATTACTAAATTAGCGGAGATAATTTGGACAACCTCTTAAACAGAATATAATGTCGGACGTACTAAAGCACTTGTTCGAGTCCTATACTGGACAGGAAATGGCAGATATGACGGAACTTAATTCTTCCGGAAGTAATAGGCGATATTTTCGTCTTACTGGTAAATCAGGAATTACTCTTGTCGGTGTGATAGGACTTAATCTGAAAGAAAATAAAGCTTTCTGCGGACTTAGTAGACATTTTCTGGAAAAGGGTATAAAAGTGCCTCGTGTTCTTGCTATAAGCGATGACGGAATGTCATACATACAAGAGGATCTCGGTGATGATTTGCTCTATACTGTTGTTGCTCAGGGGCGTGAAAGCGGTGAATATTCTTCGTACGAGAGATCTCTTCTTCGTCGTACAGTGGAGATGCTTCCAAAAATACAGTTTAAAGGTGCTGAAGATTTGGATTACAATATCTGTTTTCCTGAGCCGGCATTCAATGGACGTATGGTCATGTTCGACTTGAATTACTTCAAGTATTGTTTCTTGAAAGCCACCGGACTTGAGTTCGATGAAGTTCGTCTGCAGGATGATTTTGAGAAACTCCATGACGACTTGTTACGTGATGATTCTAATACGTTCATGTATAGGGATTTCCAAGCACGTAACGTCATGATAAAGGATGGTGAGCCATATTTTATTGATTTTCAAGGAGGACGTCGCGGACCTATATATTATGATGTGGCATCTTTCATTTGGCAGGCGAGGTCGCGTTATCCGGAGGATTTGAAAAATGAGCTTGTTGAGACTTATCTAAGGTCTCTTAGGGGATATGATCCTGATATTGACGAGAAAGAATTTAGGGAAAAGTTGAGGTTGTTCGTTCTTTTCAGAACATTGCAAGTACTTGGTGCTTATGGATTTAGGGGATATTTTGAGAAGAAGCCTCATTTCCTTGCCAGTGTTCCGTATGCTATAGACAACTTGAGAAGAATGCTTCAGACACCATTCGAAAGGTATCCGTATCTCAATGAAGTTCTTACGAAGCTGACTTCTATGCAGCAGTTCTATGAAACGGTTGAAGACAAACGTCTCCAAGTGAAGATTTTCAGTTTTGCGTACAAGAAAGGAATTCCTGCAGATCAGTCAGGCAATGGAGGGGGATATGTATTTGATTGTCGTTCTGTGAATAATCCTGGCAAATACGAGTTTTATCGTCAGTTTACCGGAATGGATCCTGAAGTGATAAAATTCCTTGAGGATGATGGCGAGATACTGACTTTTCTTGATCATGTGTATGCATTGGTGGATGCTCATGTCAAGCGCTTCATAGAGAGAAAGTTTACACATCTTCAAGTTTGCTTTGGTTGCACTGGGGGCCAGCATAGGTCTGTATATTGTGCCGAGCATCTTGCAGCTCATTTGGTTAGGAAATTTGATATTCGTGTTTCCGTGACTCATCGAGAACTTGATATTGAGAAGATTCTGTAATGAAGGCTATGATATTTGCGGCCGGGCTTGGAACGAGGCTAAAGCCGTTGACTGATAATCTTCCCAAAGCACTTGCTCCAGTTTCAGGGCATACTCTTCTATATCATGTGCTGATGCGTCTTCGTGATGCCGGTATAGATGAATTCGTGGTCAATATACATCATTTCGCAGAAAAGATTGTCAGCTATGTTCATGATACTCCGGAACTTTCTGAACTTAATATCCGGTTTTCTGACGAGAGTGACATGTTGCGCGATACTGGTGGAGGAATACGTTTTGCCGAACCTCTTCTTCATAGCAAAGACGGACATTTTCTAGTTCATAACGTGGATATAGTCTCTAATCTGGATATCCGTTGGTTTGAGCGTGCTGTAGAGCAGAATGCTGTTTCTACATTGCTTGTGAGTAGCAGAAAGACTCAGCGTTACCTGCTTTTCGATGAGAATATGCGTCTGAAAGGATGGACTAACATTGCTACAGGTGAAGTCAAAACTCCTTTTCGCAGATTGGATGTATCCAAGTGTAAAATGAGAGCTTTTGCAGGGGTGCATCTCTTATCGGACAGCATTTTTGCTTCATTCAATGATATTGACGCTGCGCCATCTGAATTTCCGCTCTATGATTCCGATGGGAATGTTATTGATGCTTCGCAATATGCTTTAGGACAATGTTTTCCTATTATGGATTATTATCTTCGTGCGTCTTCTGTGTATCCTATATATGGAAAAGAACCGGCTAACTTGACGCTTATTGACGCAGGTAAGCCGGAAACTTTGGCTGAAGCTGAATCTTTTCTGTCAAGACAGCATTAATCTTTTATATTAATGGTATCTCATCGCAGTTGCCATGTGGCGAGGAGAGTTGAATCTCAGAGATTTTCCGTATGAAGAAATAAAGATATGCCACACAGATAACGGCGATTATGCAGTATAGCCATATCGGCATCACTTCAAGCCAAGAGTCTGCTTGGTTCAGACTGCCGATGTTATTGGCGAGAAGAGCTATGGTATTATTGGTAAAGTGCATCAGCATGGTCAATTTCAACGATCCTGTCCTATAATAAACATATCCGAACAAGCTGCCGAGCGCGAATGCAGGAACTGCTTGCCAAGGGTTCATGTGAATCAATGCAAAGAATGCTGCGGATATCACTATAGCCCAAGCTGGACTGATTCCTCTTCTATCTTCTCCATCTTGTCCTTTTCGTCTGCTATAGTTTAGAAGCCCTCTTAGTACCATTCCTCGACAAAGCCATTCTTCGAAGAAGGGTGCGAAAATAGAGACGCAAACGAAATTTATGAGGAAATTTCCTTGTGTCATCCCGGTCAGTGCTTTTTCTAGCCATTCAGGCATATCAGGCATCATGTTGTTGACGATGTCCATCAGAAATGCCAATGCGAATGTCGCTCCCATAACCATGATTGCAAGTGTCGCACCTCCTATCTTTCCGAAGTTTTCGCTGTCGATGTTGTATCCTGTTTCGAACAAAGTATTTCTCCTACTTGCTGAAATCGCATAGAGCATTGCTGGAATGAACATTATTGGATATGAAATTAGCGTCATTACATCCATAGTTGCGCCTTGCATCAACATTAGAAAGCCTGCAGCAACAGCATTGCCTATGAGTGCACCACCGAGCAAAAATGCAAGCAGTGCGACTATCTGTAATGGATTTGGTAGGAAATAATTGTAGCCTGACAGAAGGTCATAGTTCCTTATCTTTTGTTCGTTTGCCATATTATTTGAAAAAAAAGGCGACCCTGCATTGGGCCGCCTTTGCTATTTATATTACTTTTTATTTGTTATACAGCGGTGAAGGGTAGATTCCATTATCTGCAAGTTCCTTGAACTTGGCCACTACTCCAGGCCGATCCTCCTTATAAGTAACTCCGAACCAATGTGATGGAGTTGAGAGTACTTCACATTTTGCTTCTCCTGATTTAATCATGGTATCTACTGCAAATGGAATGTAGAATTCTTTTTTGAGCTCTTGGATATTCTTCTCGAGGAAGTCTTTGAAAATTTTCGCGCTTCTCTCAAAATAATCCGGTGTGAATCCCCACATATTCATTGAACAGAGGTTATCTGCAACGAGTTCAACATGAGCCTTTCCTGTGACTGAATTATCACCATAAACTTTGCCGTCTGCTTCTTTGGCAATATTGAGATGTTCTACAATATCTGTCAGATGCTGTTCTTTGTCGTATGCGCAGATTCCACGTGATACACTACCTGACTCAGAAAGAGTATGATCAAGTTCGAAGCCTACGATACTGTACACTCCTGTGCTATTCTCATGTGCACGAAGCCAGTCTCCGAGAATGCGGAAAGACTCCTTGCCATAGAAGTCATCACCGTTGATGACTGCGAAAGGTTCGTGTATGACATCTTTTGCCATGAGAACTGCATGCGCTGTGCCCCACGGTTTCTGTCTCTCCGGATTCAATGTGAACCCTGAAGGAATCTTGTTTAATTCTTGTGTTACAAACTGGAATTGAAGAGGCTCTCCGTCAGTGCATTTAACGTGGCTATATTTCTCTTTGACTGTCTGTTCGAACTGTTCTTTGAAATATTCGCGTACGATATATACGACTTTTCCGAATCCTGCCTGAACTGCGTCATAGATAGAATAATCGATGATAGTTTCACCGTTCGGTCCTAATCCGTCCATCTGTTTCAGTCCTCCATAGCGGCTGCCCATTCCGGCAGCAAGGACAAGTAATGTTGGTTTCATATTATCTTGTTTTATTGTTTTTCACAATTATCTACAAATTTAATGAATTTTGTCGTCGTCACGAATATAAAAATACTAAATTTGTGAACAATAACATTATGGAATGGGTAAATTGAAAGAATTATGGAATGGCCCTCACCATTCCTTTGTAAGATATGCGGCATTTGCCACAGGTGTTTTTATTCTTGTTGTAGGGTTCTTTGGCGAGGATAATCTTGTTCGTTGGGCTAAAGCTGGGCTTGAACTCCGTCGACAGAGACGTCAGATAGAACTTTATGCTAAAGAAATAGCCGAAATGGACAAAAAGATTGAAATGCTTTCAACAGACCGAGATACTCTTGAAGAATATTCACGTTCTAATTTCCATTTTTCTGCTCCGGGGGATGATGTGTACCTGCTTGGGCGAGATAAATAGTGTTTTCTATCTTTTCTTCTTAAAGAAATCTGATACTATCGTACTGCATTCTTCAGACAATACACCTGCTTCGACTGCTGTTTTCGGATGTAGAAGAGAAGGTGAATAAATGGAATACCCACGTTTAGGATCTATTGCACCATATACTATGCGGCCAATTTGTGCCCAAGCGGAAGCTGCAGCGCACATCGGACAGGGTTCTACTGTTACATATAATGTGCAATCATTCAGATATTTGCCTCCCATAGCTTCTGTAGCTGCAGTTATGGCTATCATTTCCGCATGGGCAGTAGGATCATGTAGGCGTTCGGTCATATTGTGTCCCCTCGCTATGACTTTGCCACCGAAGGTGATAACTGCTCCGATTGGAATCTCATCTTCCGCTTCTGCTGCGTGAGCTTCGCGGATAGCCTCCCTCATAAATTTTTCCTCAAGCTCCATTGTACTAATCTCTTCTTGCAATTCCGATGTAATAGAGCAATGTTGCGAGCGAACTGACCGCAGATATGACGTATGTATATGCAGCCCATTTTAATGCATCTATGGCCATAGGCTTAGTATCATAGTCTGTTATCCCTGCTGTTTCAAGCCATTTGACCGCACGAGCACTTGCATTTATTTCTACCGGTAGAGTGATGAAACTGAACAATGTAGTCATTGCGAAAAGGGCGATGCCGAGCCATAGGAGAGCAGGGAATACATTGATCATTAGAATTCCGAGCAAGAGAATCCACTGGACTGTGTTACTTGCGAAAGAAACTATCGGCACGAGCGCGGTACGGAGTTTCAGTGGGGCATAACCTGTTGCATGTTGTATAACGTGACCACATTCGTGAGCAGCTACTGCCGCTGAGGCGATTGAACGACCGCTATAAACGCTGCGGCTCAAGTTTACAGTCTTTGTTATCGGATTGTAGTGGTCGGTAAGCTGTCCATCAATGCACTCGACTCTGACATCATATATGCCATTGTCTTCCATCATCTTACGTGCTATCTCTGCACCTGACATCCCATTTCTGACAGGTATTTTAGAATATTTTGTGAATTTGCTTTGTAGGGTAGACTGAATCACAACCCCCAAAATCATCAAGACAATGAATAATGTCCAATATCCCATAATTTTCCTTTTTAGTTAAAACTTTCTGTTATAAATCAAATACCACACCAAGACAAATATAGCAAGATAAATATTCCCATAGTCAGTTTATTTTGGTATTTTTGCACCGCAAAAAAAGAAAAAGAGAACGTTCCGGTGTTGCCGGATATGATTTAGGACAATGCTAAAAGAAAATGATTTTTCACGACTGGAACTGAACCTGAGCGCATGTCGTGACAATTATAGATATTTCCGCAGTCTTTTGGAACCATCCACTAAACTGCTTGTTCTTGTGAAGGCCAATGCGTATGGTCATGGCGCTGTGGAATTTGCATCGATGATGCAGAAGGAAGGCGCTGATTATCTTGCTGTTGCCTATCCTATAGAGGGTATTGAACTGAGGCGTTCAGGTATCAGTCTTCCTATATTGGTATTAACTGCGGGAACAGATTATTACAATGAAATAATAGATAGCCGTCTAGAGCCTGGTATCCCTAATATGTACTCACTGAAAGCTCTTTGCGCCATTTTGGAGAAACGTGGAATTAAGGACTTTCCTATTCATATCAAACTTGATACAGGTATGCATCGACTTGGGTTCATGACAAGTGAGCTTAACGAACTGACAAATTTCCTAAAGGACTGCAAATTTGTCAGGGTTAAGTCCATATACTCTCATCTGGCTGCAGCGGAAGACCCCCAGTCCGATGACTTTACACTTGGACAGATTAGAATGTTCGATGCAAATGCTGAGTATATTATCAAAGAAATCGGTTATAAACCTATTTTGCATATTCTTAATTCTGCCGGAATTGAGCGTTTCCCTCAGTATCAGCATGATATGGTAAGGCTCGGAATCGGAATATATGGAATTAGTGCACTTCCTAATGTAAAATTGCATCCTGTTGCATCATTGAAATGCAAGATTCTTCAGATTAAGCATCTAAAGCCTGAGGACGGAACTATTGGGTATGGACGTCACGGTCACATTGCCGCTGAAGGGACAGTGATTGCAACTATTCCTGTAGGGTATGCCGATGGTATTGACAGGCATCTTGGTTGTGGACGTGCATCATTCTCATTGAACGGACACAGGGTTCCTACCATAGGGAATATCTGTATGGATATGTGTATGTTGGATATTACAGGCGTGAATGCAAAAGTCGGAGACACGGTCACGATTTTTGGTGAGGACCCGACTGTCTCCGAACTTGCTGATATTCTTGGTACTATTCCTTACGAGATAATGACCAGTGTCCCTCGTAGAATCGACAGAGAAATCATCAGATAATATTATTGTAGCATCATCGCATGTTTGACTTGTGCGGCTACTTCGTCTCCCTTCAAGTGGGCGAGAATAGCCAAACCGAAGTCAATTGCACAGCCAGCTCCACGTCCGGTGATAAGGTTTCCATCGATTACGGCAGGCTTCTGTTCGTATATCCCTCCGCGTGCTATCGGTGCGTCTTCGAATCCGTCGAAGCAGGTGAAGTGCTTACCTTTGAGGCTTGGAAGCTGTGATACTACAAGGCCAGGGGCTGCGCAGATTGCAGCGATGGTGCCTCCTTCTGCATAATGGAGTCTCATGAAATTTATGATTTCGGAGCTTTCAGCGAGGTGTTTGGTACCAGGCATTCCTCCTGGAAATATCAATGTGTCTTTCTCGTCAGTTCCGTCGAATTCCAATCCAGCTTTGAATTCACCATATGTCATATCGGCAGCTACTGTTACCTTGTGTGAACTTGTTACGAATTTGTCATAGTGGATGGAAACAGTCTTTACATCCACACCTCCTCTGCGGAGGATGTCCAATGTAGCAAGAGCTTCGATGTCCTCGAATCCGTTTGCAAGAAAAATATATACTCCTTTCATATATTATATGGTATTGTTGTTTTATGTAATATGACGCGCTATACGAGAAGCATGAGAGCTATTGTGTACAGCATGAATGCTTGGAATGATAACCGGCTTTTGGTGTCAGCATCCAACATTACTTCTGTGCTTTCTTTCTTTATTAATTTTTCCATGGTCTTTTTTCCGGGAAGATTCTGGAATGCCCATTTGGAAATTAGATTCCCGTCATTGAAATATACAGCACCTCCATTTGACCTGTTCAGTGAAATCAGAGTCTTGTAGTCTGCATAGTACACGGAGGTGAGCAGTGGCATTGATATGTCAGGGCTAAACTTTGCCCGTGCTATCTGCCTGCTAAAATCTTCCGGAGTGGATGCGACCAGCAATAGCGGTAAGAATCCAGTCTCTGATGCGTATGAAATGGTTCTGGAAATAGTTTCCCATTCTTTGGGCTTTATTTTGTCTGGCAAAGGAATAGATATAGTAAAAACCATTCCGGAGGCTGCGAGAGTATCTCTATATTGTTTGGTAACATCTGTAAATGAAAGTCTTGGAAAGTCCGTTTCTGCGATGTTATCTTGCTTCTTGACTGTGCGTGTTTCAACGAAGGTCCATGTGGAGTCTGGCAGTTTGTTTAAGGTGAAAACTCCTTTCTTGCCATTCTTTTCATAGATGAATGTTGATATGTAGTCATCTTCTTCTGATGATTCGGAACTTCGTGCTTCTGCTGCCTCAAGTCTTGAAGAATAGTTGAACGGCGTCAGTTCCAACATTGGAATAAACATGAGTGAATATCCGGCGAAGAATATTACAGCAATGCCTACAAGTATGGATGATACGTATTTACGCTTTACTGGTTCGCCAAAATTATTGTATGGTAAAAATGCGGCAAGTAGTAAAGAGGATAGTATTAGATTCTTTACAAGAGACTGGGCGTGTGTGAGATGTATGGCTTCCCCAAAACAGCCGCAGTCCATGGAAGGGTTCAGTATCCATAGGAGTAATGTCAGCATAGTGAACCCTGCCATAAGGATGGTAGATGCCCATGCTGTTGCTTTTCTAAAAATACCAGTGATGAGAAAGATTCCGATGAATGTTTCTGTGAATGCGAATAGCTCACCGATGACTCCTGCAAAGCCACGAAGAAATCCGATATGAAGAAAATTAAAGTATTCTTTTATAATCAATGATGTTCCTGTCGGGTCCATCAGTTTAAGTATGCCGGATACGAAGAATACGAATCCTACAGCGCATGCACATATACGCCTTGCCTTATATCCTAAGTAATTCATAGTGACAATTTTGCATTGACAATATCTTTTACAGTTGCAGAGATGACATCAGGTGGCAACATAGAACCATCACGTGCGCTACAATCTACACGGATGAAGTCAGAATCCAACTCACATTGGCGCAAATATACTTCACGTACCCTTTTCTGGAATGCTATGTCGGTTTCGTGTATGTCGCTGTTGCCTTCGAGATAATCTCTGTCATGTCCTTTGCGTGTGGATTCGAGTTTCTTTTCTACAAATCCGATAGGGACATCAAGGAATATGTTGAGGTTGGGTTTTGGTAGACCGAAATTTCCGTATTCAGTGTCGAATATCCATTGTCTGAGTTCTTCGCGTTCTTTCGGATCCTGTATTTTAGCGCACTGGTATGCTATGTTGGAGTAGACGTATCTGTCCAGGAGTACACATCCTCCTTCTTTTATGGTTTTCCACATTTCAGGAGCTGCACCATGTCTGTCTTCAGCATACAATAGTGCTACTAACTGCGGATGAACTTTGTCGATAGTGCCGAAGCCTCCGCGAAGAAATTTTCCTATCAACTCGCCATATAAAGGGGAGTCATATCTTGGGAAATGAATGTATTCAAGATGATTATATTTTGTCTGGAGGTATGAGTCGAGCCGTTTTACCTGTGTCGATTTGCCTGAACCATCCAGACCTTCCAATACTACGAGCATTTTCAATGATTTTTTTATGTGTTTACAAATATAGCAATCCTTGTGTAAAATAACTTGCCAAATTGGTGATTTTTCTCGGAAATCTTTGTATATTAACATTAAAATTTAGTATATGGATAAGAATAGAAATATAGATGTGATGGGAATTATTAACATCACTGATAATTCATATTTCGGAGAGAGTCGCTGCTTGGCGTCTGATGGTAGTGATGATATTGCCAAGATTCTTAGCCGAGTTGGGATGATGGTCGAAAATGGAGCCTCTATTATCGATATTGGTGCGTGTTCTACAAGACCAGGCTCTGAGCCTGTGGGAGAATATGAAGAATGGCGTCGTCTAAAACCAGCTATAGAAGCTATTAGGAAGGATTTTCCTGATGTTGTGATATCTATCGATACATATTGGCCTTCTGTAGTCCGCAAGACTTATGATACTATAGGACGATTCATCGTGAATGATGTTACTGCTGGTAATGGCATGCCTACAGAGTGTGTGGATGTTCGTGATGATAGTGACGAACCTGGAGAGATGTTGTGTGCTGTCGCTGAACTTGATTTACCCTTCGTGGCGATGCATATGCGAGGCAATCCTTCGACAATGCAGAATTTAACGCAGTATAGTGATGTTACGAGTGATGTGATGTCGTATTTCAGGGTTTTTGAGCGGAAAGCTATACTTGCGGGCGTAAAAGATTGGATTTTGGATCCGGGATTTGGTTTTGCAAAAACAGTAGACCAGAATTATCAGCTTATGCGGGACCTAAATTTGTTCTCTTCATTCGGAAGAAAGATTCTTGTTGGAGTTTCTCGTAAAAGCATGATATATAGGCGTTTTGGAATTACTCCTGAAGAAAGCTTGCCAGCGACTCAGGTACTTCATTATAAATCTCTATGTGAAGGAGCTGATATCCTCAGAGTTCATGATGTGGCAGAGGCTGTGAGAACTGTGGAACTTTACCGTGCTCTTGAAGTGTGATTTTCATTAAGTTTTCTTAAATTTGCAGAATTAAAAAACATAAACATTGCAAATGGACACTCATTCATTATTGGCGGTATCCCCAGTCGATGGGCGTTATGCTTCCAAGACAGAACCTCTAAGAGCTTACTTCAGCGAATTCGCACTTATTAGATATCGTGTACGTGTTGAAATCGAATATTTCATTGCGCTTTGTGAACTTCCGCTTCCACAACTTGCTGATTTGGACCATGAGAAATTCCAGATGATGCGTGATATTTATCTGAATCTTACACCAGAGCAGGCTATGGAAGTCAAGGAAATCGAAAAAACCACAAATCACGATGTGAAAGCTGTCGAGTATTTTATAAAGAGACATTTCCATGAAATGGGGCTGGATAAATGGTCTGAGTTCGTCCATTTCGGCCTTACTTCACAGGATATAAATAATACTTCTCAGCCACTCATGCTAAAGGAGGCTTTGGAACATATTTATATGCCGGCATTGAACGATATCCTTGGAATTGTATCCGAGATGTCTGAGAGGTGGAAGGATGTTCCAATGCTTGCGAAAACTCACGGACAGCCGGCTTCTCCTACAAGACTTGGAAAAGAGTTTAAGGTATATCAAGTTAGGCTTGAGGAACAGTTGAGGCAGTTCTCTCTGCTTACATATCCTGCTAAGTTCGGAGGTGCCACAGGAAATATGAATGCACATAAGGTGGCTTTTCCAGATATTGACTGGATTTCATTCGGGGATAGATTTGTATCGTCTTTAGGACTGAAGAGGTCTTTTCCTACCACTCAGATTGAGCATTATGATAATCTTGCTGCAATCTTTGATTGCCTGAGGAGAATAAACACGATTTTAATAGATCTATGTCGTGATATTTGGACATATATTTCTATGGAATATTTCAAGCAGAAGGTCAATAAGAATGAAGTGGGGTCATCTGCAATGCCTCATAAGGTAAATCCGATAGATTTCGAGAATGCAGAAGGAAACTTAGGAATGGCTGATGCAATATTCACTTTCTTGTCTATGAAGTTGCCTATTTCTCGTCTTCAGAGGGATCTTACGGACTCTACTGTGTTGAGAAATGTGGGAGTTCCTGTTGCTCATGGACTTATAGCATTTGCATCTCTCAAGAAAGGCTTAGGAAAACTTATTCTCAATGAGGATGCCATACAGTCAGACCTGCACAGAAACTGGGCTGTAGTTGCTGAAGCTATCCAGACAATTCTAAGACGTGAAGGGTATCCTAATCCTTACGAGACTCTCAAGGCTCTGACAAGAACTGGCGCTGCTATTGATGAAAATACGATAGAAGATTTTATAAATACTCTCAATGTAAGTGAATCTGTAAAAGAGGAACTTCGTACCATAACTCCTTGGAATTATACAGGATTCTGATGTGACAGAATTGCTTCTGTGATCATGAAATTTCATACAACATGATATGTATAGTCTCATTACTTTCATTATCTTTGTGGTATGAGACTTATACCACTTTATACTTGGACTAGAGGTGTCCGGAATTTTGATCATCGAAGAAAGATGTTTTCTAAGCAGCCATGGGCGCAGGGCGTCATACTTCTTGCATGCGTTATAGTTGCCATGTTGCTTGCGAACCTACCATTTACTAAGGAAGCGTATCATGAAATTCTTGAGACGAATATCTCATTGTTTTTGAAATCTCCGTCAGGAGAAGGCATTATGTTTCCGCATGGGATGACGGTGGAGAGCTTCATCAATGATATATTGATGACAGTTTTCTTTTTCGTTGTCGGACTCGAGATACGCCGTGAAGTAAAGCATGGTGAACTTTCTAGCATCAAGAAGGCATCAATGCCTATCATTGCAGCAGTTGGTGGAGTCATTGCTCCAGCACTCATATTCGTATGCGTAAATCATGGTACTTCTGCAGCATCAGGATGGGGAATACCTACTGCAACAGATATCGCTTTTGCAGTTGGTATATTGTCGATACTCGGTGATAGGGTTCCGATATCGCTTAAAGTGTTTCTAACAGCATTAGCTATTGCTGATGACTTGATAGCAATACTTGTGGTGGCATTGTTCTATGGTGGGGCGATCAATTTTAGCTTGCTTGGCATTGCTGCTCTGTTGGTTGTGTTCGTGTTGGTCATGAATAAACTCGGGGAAAAACAGGGATGGTTCTATTTAGTCGCCGGAATTATAATATGGAGCTTGTTCTATTATGCTGGCATTCACTCTACGATGTCTGGAGTAGTGATGGCATTCTTGGTCCCAATGAATCCTCGTTTCCACAAGGCGTATTTTAATCGTAAGAAAACGCAGTATCTCAGGAGGATAGAAGAATATTCTTCAATAGAGTCGTCATCTGGAGAATTTCCTAACGGACCTCAGAGACATTGTCTTCGCCGGCTGGCAGCAGTGTCTATGGATTCTATGGGAATGAGTTGGCATCTCGAACATGTGCTTGAACCATGGGTTAATTTCCTAATAATGCCTGTCTTTGCTTTGGCTAATGCGGGAGTGGAGATTTCTGATATTTCGTATTTTAATGTGTTTAGTTTTGATAGCGTGACTGGCAGCGTTGGAATGGGAATATTTCTTGGACTTCTTGTTGGTAAGCCTTTAGGAATAACTATTGCAAGCTGGTTGGCCGTACGCCTGCATGCTGGAGAAATGCCTGCAAATGCTTCATGGAAGATGCTTGCTGCAGTTGCATGCCTTGGTGGTATAGGCTTCACTATGTCGATATTTGTAGATACACTTTCTTTCTCGGATCAGGTGCCTGAGATTATGACTAAGCTTAGAGATATGGGTAAAGTCGCAGTTCTGATGGGGTCTCTCTGTGCAGGAGTTTTGGGAAGTTTGTTGATTATAATATTTGACAAAAAGAATGATTCCGTTTCTTAAGCAAGTCGCTGACCATTATTATGCGGAGGGAAAACTTGACAAGCTTTGCATGATTTTCCCAAACAGAAGATCGATGGTCTTTTTCGGTAAGTGGTTGGCTGATGCCGTCAAGAATGATGTGCATGCTGTTCCGGTCCATGCTCCGGAAATGCTGACGATGAACGATTTTTTCTACAAAGTCAGTGGCGCATCGGCGACAGACCGCATAAGTCTGCTATTGGAACTTTATAGTTGTTATAAGGCATTGAACAAGAATGCCGAGTCACTCGATGATTTTATTTTTTGGGGAGATATTATCCTCGGAGATTTCGATGATACTGATAAGTATTTGGCTGATCCTGAGAGACTTTTCACTAATATTGCCGATTTTAAGGAAATTCAAGATACATATAGCTATCTCACAGAAGAACAGGCCATCGCGATTCGACGTTTCGTGGAACATTTTAGAAAAGGTGGCAAACTTACGGTGAACCTTGATGCTGACAATCCGAATGTGAAAGAGCGTTTTCTGAAAATATGGAATTTACTTTATCCTCTATATTGTAACTTCAACGTAGCCCTTCGTTCTGGCAATATGGCTTATGAGGGAATGGTGTACAGAAGTTTTGTTAAACGTCTAAGGTCAGAGAGCGCGATTGATATTCTGAGAAATGCATTTCCGAGAGTTGAAAAGTTTGTATTTGTAGGACTCAATGCGTTGAATGAATGTGAAAAGACAGTATTGAGAAAACTGCATGATGCAGGTGTTGCTGAATTTTGCTGGGATTGGTCGTCTGCAATGATACGTGACCCACAGAATAGAGCATCTATGTTCATGTCTGAAAATGTTAAGGAATTTCCACAGGCATTTAAGATAGATTCTATCGAAGTATTGCCAAGCCCGAAAATACATATCCTCAGCATACCATCATCTGTTGGGCAGACTAAACAGATTCCTGATATCCTGAAAAGCATTGCATCAGAAAAATCAGGTGGAGACTTGTCCGAAGTAGGTAGATTGGATTCTAAAGGAACTGATACTGCTATAGTTTTACCTGACGAGAACTTGTTGATACCTCTGCTGAACACGATTCCTGAAGAAATATCTTCTGTTAATGTTACTATGGGATATCCGATGTTAGGGAGTGGTGTATATAGTCTTATGAGTGATATCTCATCATTGCAACTTCATATTCGTAAGCGTCAGGACGGTTGGTATTTCTATCATAAACAGGTGTGGGCTATATTGTCGTCAGGCATTGTTCGTTCCATTATGGATGACAGTGGCAAGGAATTGTCTGCCAAGATAAAGAACGAGTCTAAATATTATATACCGCAAAGTGATTTTGCTGGGCATTGGTTGACAGAACTTATTTTTAGACCTGTCGTAGAGCAGGCTAAGACCCCTTCTGCGACTCAAGTGAAGAATATTTGTGACTATCAGTTGGAGGTGCTACGGATAATCGGAGCGAAGATTTCTTCTCTTGCATCCATGAGGCTTGAAGTACATTTCGCGAAGCAGTATTATCTTGCTGTTAATAGATTGAAAGATATTGATTTGGAAGTTCTTCCTATGACGTATGTTCGTCTGTTACAACAGCTTATAGGGGGAGTGTCGGTGCCGTTCAAAGGGGAGCCACTCAAAGGGTTGCAGATTATGGGACCATTGGAAACTCGCTCTCTGGATTTTACCAATATTATCATCACGTCATGCAATGAAGGCGTATTTCCACGCAGGAGTGTAAGCTCTTCATTCATTCCTCCAGAGTTGAGGAAAGGATTTGGACTTCCGACTTATGAGAATCAAGATGCTGTTTGGGCATATTATTTCTATAGGATGATTCAACGTGCAGAGAATGTGTGGCTTATGTATGATTCGAGGACGGAGGGGCTGCATTCTGGTGAAGAAAGTCGTTATATAAAACAATTGGAATATCAGTACAAGTATCCGCAATTATATAGAAATGCTGTCAGATATAGAATTGATATTCCCGAAAATAATAAGGTCATCGAGAAGACAACTGAAGATTTGGAAGTGATTCGTTCTATGAGGTATTCCGCGTCTTCTCTCAAGAATTATCTTGTATGCCCTGCGAAATTTTATTACTCGTCAATCAAGAAACTGCGTCAGGAAGACGAGGTGTCTGAGTCACTTGACGGAGCTATGCTCGGAAGTGTCTTCCATGATACGATGTATGCGCTATATAAAGGAGGTGAGGCTCTTGCTCCTGAATTTGATATGAGCAGGGAGAATGTTGAGTCCAATGTTAAAGCTCCTTTGGAGGAAATTACAGAGGAATATATAAGCGAATTACTCTCGGATAAGGACAAGATAATAAGACCGAAAGTAAGGGCATTGATAAAGAAACAACTTAATTCTGTAGATGTGTCAGGAAGGAATCTTGTGTTAGAAGATATCATCAACCAATATGTCGAACAAACATTGAATTGCGATTTGAAGCTGATGGCCGGTAAAGGCGTGCACAAATTCAAAATTCTTGGGTTGGAAAGACTTGGAGATTGGAACTTTGATGGATTCAAGTTTTTCGGATATATTGACAGGATGGATAGTTTTGAGTCTGGAAAAGTTCGAATTGTAGACTACAAGACGGGAATTGTGGCTGACACTGATGTGAGTGTTAATGCGAATAATGCCTCTGAATTTGCAGAGAAACTTTTCAAGGAGGATGCGGATGCGAAAGATAGACCTGTGATAGCACTTCAACTTTTTCTGTATGAGATGTTTGCGAAAAAGATGGTTCCTGATTCGGAAATCGAAAAAGTCGTGTATCCTATACCTAAGCTTTTCTCTTATGACATATTGTCTTCAGATGAATGTAAAGAGTTCAATGAGAAAGTCGAAAATGGATTGCATGGCATATTTGAGGAACTTGTTAATCCGGATATTGGATTCAGGCATACACAGATTGTGGGCAATTGCAGTAACTGTGATTTTAGAAAGATTTGCGGACGTTAGAAAGGAGGCTATATGATCGAGATTTTGAAAGCATCGGCCGGCTCTGGAAAGACATTTAGTCTTGCCAAGGAATATATAAGTCTGCTTGTTTGCAGTGATGATCCATATAAATATAGACATATTCTTGCCGTGACATTTACGAATAAAGCCACGGATGAGATGAAACAGAGGATTCTCAAGGAACTGGATATACTGGCATCTATTCCTGAAAAATCATTGTATATAAATGACTTTAAGAGTCTTACTGGTAAATCAACGTCGGTTATTTCGACAATGGCTCGTAAGATTCTATGCAATATTTTGAATGATTATGGTGCATTCTCGGTTAGTACCATTGATACGTTCTTCCAGCGTGCATTGAAGGCATTTTCAAGAGAAATAGGACAATTCTCATCATATCAAGTGGAATTAGACAAAAATTCTCTTGTGACTGAAAGTGTCGATAGGTTGCTTGATGCATTGACCGAGGACAATAGCGGTCTGATAAGTTGGTTGACGGATAGTGTGAAAGAACAGCTTATAGCTGCAGGAAAATTCTCGTTAGAGAGGAGTCTCTATGAAATGGCGATTGCTCTTCGTAGCGAAGAACATAGAGAGGCTGTTGAAAGATTGCATGCTGATTCTATGAAGATGTATTCGAAAGAGAATCTGTCTGCTTTGAAAAAAAAGTGTAATTCGATCATTAGAAATTATTCTGATGATGTGAAAGCAAAGGCTGATGAAATTCTGAAAATTCTGGAATCACTCAATATTGGGACGACTATGTTTAGTGGGGGAAGTAGAAGTTTCATGAATCAGTTGTATAAATATTCTGAGCTTAAAGGACGAGAAATAATCAAACAGCCGACAAAGACTTTCATGGAGAATGCTATTGATTCCCAAAAATGGTTCTCACGGCAGAATTCGGAAAAATTTCTAACGTTGACTGAAGGCGCTCTTGAGGGTCCTTTGGCTGAATTCTGCGATATGTTTGCTGATAGATATGAGGTATACAGGACTGCTTCTATTCTGCTTGGGCAGATATATTCTCTTGGTTTGACTAGAGAGATGGATGAGTCATTTAATACTCTCATGAAGGGAAAAAATGTCTTATGCCTGGATGATTCCAATGCTATATTGAAAGGCATTATAGATGGGAGTGATACCCCATTTATATATGAGAAAATAGGCGTGCGGTATGATAATTTTCTTCTTGACGAGTTCCAAGATACCTCTTGCATACAATGGGATAACTTTCGTCCATTGCTAATGGATAGTGTTGCATCTGGAAACTTGAACCTCATCGTCGGTGATGTGAAGCAGAGTATTTACAGGTGGCGTAATTCTGACTGGAATTTGCTTAATACCAAGTTGGAAGAAGATTTTCCGCTTTCGAAAGTCCGTATTCTTGATTCTAATTGGCGGAGTTTGCCTGAAATAGTTTCGTTCAATAATAAATTCTATAAATATGCCTCCTCCTGTTTATCAGAAATAACAGGGGTTGGTATCATATCGGACATATATGCTGATGTTTGCCAAGCTTCTATGGCCTCAGACGGAGATGCTGTGGGAAATGTGGATGTGATTTTCTGTCGAGGAATGGCTGGCGAAGATTTACAGATGAATATGTTATTGAAAGAAATTTCCAGACTTCAGGATTCTGGAGCGAAGCCTTCTGATATCGGCATCCTTGTCAGAACCAATACAATCGGAGCAAATGTGGCTTCTGCATTATTACAGGAAGGTATTCCGGTTATCTCAGATGACTCTTTGACTGTGAAATCATCTCCAGCTGTAAGGCGTCTTGTGTCACTTTTGTCTTATGCAAACAATCCTGATGATGGTCTGAATACATATTTGGCAGGATTTCTTGGCATTGAACCTCCGGAAGAATATAATTCTCTAACAGATCTATGCGAGTTTTTTGTTAGAGGAATGAAATCAGGCAGCGATATAAGTCTTGAAGGAGAGGTTCCATATATCCAGGCTTTTATGGATGTAGTGCAGGACTGGACAAAAATATATGGCAATTCACTTCCTGAATTTCTTGCTTATTGGGATACTGTGGATCCTAAGATTAGTTCGCCTGATGATGCGGATGCTGTGCGTGTTATGACAATACATAAATCCAAAGGATTGGCATTCCCATATGTAATATTCCCATATTCCGACAATGTGAACCTGTTCAAGCCAAGCGAACATTGGTGTCATCCATGTGTGGAAGGTACGGAACTTGAGTCGGTAGCAGATGGCGTATATCGTGTAAACCTTTCATCTGATATGGAGAATACTTTATTCTCAAAAGATTACATGGATGAGAAGTATATGCAATACGTGGATGCTCTCAATACATATTATGTCGCTACTACGAGAGCGCAGAAAGGGATGACGATAATTTCTCCAATGCCTTCAGACAATTGGATGAAAAACATGTCCAAGGAGGGTGGCGTAAAGTCATTTTCGAATATGTCACAGTTGTTATTCTGGTACATCCATGACAGGTCCTCTGATTGCGAAATGAAGGCTGTGGCAGATGGCTCCGAAAATCATGAAAATAATGGATGTGAACATTTTAGGATTGGTGTGCCATATAGGTTCAAGTCGACGGAACACCATTCAGAAGGTGTTGCAGTTACAGATTATTCATCTATGGATCTGAATGGACGTTTGGAGTTTAGTACTGAGGCTTCTGACTTCTTTTCTGAAGATGGTCCTGTAGGATTGAAAGCATCTGAAAGATTGAAAGGAATAGTCCTGCATGACATATTGTCTGATGTCGTGCTTCCAAGTGATCTTGAGAAAGCAGTCGACGCTGCTTATGAGGATGGAAGACTGGATGCTAATGAGAAAAAAATTGCTATGGATCTGCTTTCGTTGAGAATATCTTCTGCGGTGGAAAGAGGATGGTTTCCGGATGATCCGAAGGCTGTGATCAATGAAGCTTCTCTGATAGATGTTGATGGTAATGTCTATAGGCCCGATCGCGTGGTTATATTAGATGGGAAGGTGACGATAATAGATTATAAGTTTGGACATCAGGAAAAGAAATATTATAATCAGGTTCGCAAATATGCTATGTTATATCATGATATGGGGTATGAAGATGTATCTGCAGTACTTTGGTTCGTACATGATGACAAAGTCATTATTGCGGCTTCTGAAAGTAATGAAAAATTATCTATATTTGTGACAGAAAACTGACAATCATGATTGACAAATATTACGAAGAAAATCCTATCGTGCTGGATTACAATACTGAGCGCGAAAAGTTAACTATGCCTGAGTATGGACGTAATGTCCTCAAAATGGTCGAAGAAGTTAAGTCCATAAGTGACCGAAACAAGAGGACAGAACAAGCTAAAGCCGTAGTTAGAGTCATGGAGTTGCTTAATCCACAGGTGCACATGGAGGAGAACTGGGAGCATAAGTTGTGGGATCATCTCTTTATCATGGCGGACTACGATTTGGATGTAGATGCTCCATATCCTGTTCCTAAGCCGGAGCAGAGACGTACCAGACCTCAGGTTATTCCAATAAAAAAGAAGCCAATACGTGCCACTCATTATGGCCGTAATATCGAAAGTATCATAGATTTGATTGCTTCTGAACCTGATGGACAACAGAAGACTGCCATGATTCGTTCTCTTGCAATGTATATGAGGCAGCAGTACCTTATTTGGAATAAGGACAGCGTGGCTGACGAAACTATTTTTGCTGACATAGAAAAGTTGTCGGATTTTAGAATACGAGTTCCGGAGGGATTGACATTGTCCAGAATTTCGTCTGATACCAATTTTTCAAGGCCAGGAATGAATATGGATTTTGCTCTTGGTCGAAAACCGAATAACGGTGGTCAGAGGAGAATGTACGGCAGAAAAGGGAATCAGAAACGATAAGTGAAATGTCTGGAGTTTTCGCGAAGTTAAGAAATTATATGGACGAACGGGGGACTACAGTCCGCAGATTCATTGGACTGGCAGTCTCCGTTCTGACAGTGCTTGTACTGATAGGATGTATTTCTTATCTGTTTACATGGAAGCAGGATCAGAGTCTTCTGGTTGCCAGTGAAGCTCTTGACTCCGTGGCAGAAGCATCCAATATGGGTGGAAAACTCGGATCTCGTCTTTCTGCGCTTCTTGTAGGAAAATGGTTCGGCTTAGGAGCTTTTGCCATAGCGTTTGCAATGGTTGTGCTTTCTGTTCGATTGGTGTTTGGGAAGCGTAATTTTGCTGTGGTAAAGACCATAGTTCTTTCTATTACAGGTGCAGTACTAATGTCATTTTTCTTGGCTTTCTTCTCACTGCGTTTAGGCATGGAAAATACTCTTGGAGGAGGACTTGGCGGTGAGTGTGGTTCTGTGGCAGTAAAGTGGTGTGAAAGCATGATGGGAGCCATAATTACTTTCTTTGTGCTTTGCGTGCTTTTAATCGTATGGTTGTTCTTCAGCAGTCGCAAGTTCTCTGAATGGTTCTCTGCTGAAACTTCAGCGGCAGAAAAGGCTGGTGATACAGGGAGGGAAAATAAAATAGATATCGATATCCCGATGGAGAAAAAGAAAAAGCGTACATTTACGTTTCTCGGAAAGGATAATTCTGATGTGAAGAAAATAGAGATTGATGAACAGCCTGTCGCTCCTGAGACTCCTTTAGAAAAACCGATGCCTGCACAAGAAGTTCTGCATCCTGAAATTCCTGCTGCAAGACCTACTGCTGATACTGTTAAGGAGACAAGCATAGATGTTCCTGTTGTCCATGCCAAGGATGATGAAGTTAAGATTATTGAAGGTACGGAACTTACTACTGATGTTGACAAGGAACTTCCCCGTATCGACGTTAGGGGTGAGTTGGAAAATTATGATTTTCCTGGTTTGGACTTGCTAAGTGACTATACAGAGTCCATTCACAATGTACCACAGCAGGAGATAAAGCGAAATAATTACAAGATACGTGCAACACTTCAGACATATAAGATAGGCGTAGACAACGTTGAGGCTGTAGTCGGCCCTACTGTTACGCTTTATAAAGTATATCCTTCACAGGGTGTCAAGATAGCTTCCATACAGAACTTGCACAGAGAAATAGCTATGGCGTTGAATGCCAATGGAGTACGTATGGTCATGCTACCTGATTCTGTTGGCATTGAGGTTCCGAATGATATGCCGTCCACAGTCCCTCTGAAGGCACTCCTGAATAGTGATGCGTTTCGTGAAAGTAAAGCTGAACTGCCGATTGCTATGGGATATACAATTACTCAGAAGGTCAAAGTGTTTGACCTTGCTGATGCTCCCCATCTTCTCGTGGCCGGAGCTACCAAGCAAGGAAAATCTGTTGGCTTGAATGTTCTCATAGCATCATTGTTATATTCGAAGCATCCTTCAGAGCTCAAACTTGTGTTCATAGACCCTAAGATGGTGGAGTTTTCAGCTTATAACCAGCTTCTTCATCATTACCTTGCCGTTCTTCCTAATGCGGCGAGTGAAGAGGATGAAATGGCTAATGCTATTGTCAAGAAAGCTCCGCAGGCAGAGGCGATTCTGCGTTCTCTATGCATAGAGATGGATGAACGTTATGAACTTCTAAGTAAAGCTCTTGTCAGCAATATAAAGCTTTATAATGACAAATATCGTGATCGTCATCTTCTTCCAACAGAAGGCCATAGATTCCTTCCTTATATAGTGACCATAATAGATGAGTATGCCGATCTTACAATGTCTACGGGCGCAGGAAGTGAGGGAAAGAATGTCGCACGAAGTATAACAAATTCTATCATACGTCTTGCACAGAAAGGACGTGCTGCTGGCATTCATATTGTCTTGGCAACGCAACGCCCGTCTGTAGATATTATTACGGGAGCGATAAAGACTAACTTCCCGACACGAATTGCTTTTAGGGTTATTTCTCGTGTTGACTCCCAAACTATTCTTGATTCTCCTGGAGCTGAGAAGCTAATCGGAAGGGGGGATATGCTCTATTATGCTGGTGTAGAGATGGAACGAGTTCAGTGTGCGTTCATCAGCAATAGTGAAATCATTGCTCTTACAAAACACATAGGTGGCCAGAAGGGATATAAGAAGAGTTACAATACACCTTATTATCTTCCAGCTCCAGATGAAAACAAGGCAGAGGATGGTACGGCAATGCTTGATGCAAGAGATATGGATGAGCGATTCGAGGAGGCTGCAAGGATGGTTGTTACCTCACAGAGAGGCTCTACTTCTGATCTTCAGAGACGTCTCGGCATGGGTTATGCAAAAGCTGGTAGAGTGATGGATCAGCTGGAGTCTGCCGGTATCGTAGGACCGCAGGAAGGTTCCAAGCCTCGTCAGGTGCTTATATCAGACATGGATGAATTGGATGCTCTGCTGAAGTCCATCAAGCAGCAATAGCTTGTTTATGAAATTTCTTAGAATTATTATCGTTGTGTTTGCCATGTTCATATTGCATGGCAATGCTGGAGCTCAACAGGTTTGGCGGAGGCTCAATGATTCCGTCAAAGGACATTGTGTATCATTTGGATATAATTATTCGGGTACTGTGTCAGGTGCTCGGATGTCCGGCAACGGAGATGTGAAAGTTCAGGAAGGAAGATTTAGATTTACGGGAAACGGGATGGAAGTCATCTGTGATGGAAAATCAAAGTGGACTATTGATAAGAATTCTAAAGAGGTTGTCATAGAATCTGTGGCTTCCGTAGGTTCTGTGGCAGAATCTGTCAATCCTGCTTTGATTATATGTGACCTTGAGCATCATTTCTCCGTTGTGTCGTCTGTTTCTGAAAAGAAAGAGGGAAGGAATATTGAGAGAATCAGTCTTAAGCCTCTTTCTTCAGTGCTTGGAATCATATCAATGACTATCTATGTTAATGCTGAAGTCTCTGTGCCTGTTGTCACATCTGCCTCTGTAAAGATGAAAGACAATTCAGAGATAGTATTTACTATATCATCCATGACTTTTTCTGCGCTTGAGCCGTCTTCATCATTTGTATTCAATGATAGCGTATTAGATTCATCATGGGTGGTGACGGATTTGCGTTAGTTTACGAGAACAAAGTTCTCAGAAGCCCATTCATGCATTTCTCCTTTTGAGTCTGACCATATTAGGTATCCGGCAAAATCATCAGGATTATTCTCTATAAACTCTTTAGCCTTGTCCAGTCCTACAACCATACAGTATGTCGCATAGGCATCAGCATCTGTGGCATTCTTGGCTACTATTGTGGCACTCAATAAGTTGTGTTGCACAGGGTAGCCTGTTCTCGGATCTATGGTATGGGCATATTTCTTGCCATCTTTTATATAGAACTTTCTGTAGTTTCCAGATGTCACGATTCCGCATGGAGTTCCATTACTCTGCCATACACCATCGAGGTCCTTTCCAGGCTCCTCATTTCCATCGAACGGCCTGTCTACACCGACTTTCCATGGCTTACCTTCTGGGTTAAGTCCATCGCAATATATTTCCCCGATATCTACGAGCATGTCTTTAACACCGAGTTCATATAGATATCCTGCCACGACATCACAACTATATCCTTGGGCAATGGCATTGAAATTAAGTCTTGGCATATATAACGCTCCTGCATTGACCTTAGTGCTGTCAGTCAATAATTTTTCCGGCGATAGTTTTCCATTGGCATCGACAACTGCTTTTATGTCGCGTCGAAGGCGTCCCATTCCGCACGAATGCAATGTCGCGTTTATTTGGTTATCTGATGGTAGAGAATCTTTTGTAAAGCCGAATCCCCACAAATCAAATAATGGTCCGGATGCGGCATCTAAGGCTCCTCCTGTTTTTTCCCAATAGTCGTATGCGCGAGTGTAGACGTCCTCAAACATTCCATATCGTTCGACTGTAACTGTCTCTCCAGCATTGAATCTGCTTAGAATAGAACCCTTGTTGTAGCCGGATAATGTTGTATCAATGTCGTTTAAGATAGAATCTATCGCGTCTTTGATCTGCATGGGACTTTTCCGGATGCGTCCGTCTGTTCCATTCATGTTCATTTTTATACTATATGTTCCTCCTTGCGCATAACCCTGTATGACAATGTATCTATCCTTTGGTGTGCAGGATAATAATATAGCCGTTGTTGCAATTGCAACTGAAATTCTTATGATATTCATGAAAAAATGTTTTTGTGTCATATTCTCGTTTTCGGCAAAGTATTTGCACAAATGTACGAGTTTTTTCAGGAGAAAGTAAAATTTAAACACCATCGTGTGATGTATTCTCGAATGAATTGACGATATTTGCATTTATATACCATATTGTAGGAAAGGAAAATGAATTTCAGAAAGGCGATTCTTTATAGCATTGTAGCTATTTCAGCACTTGCAGCAGTTTCTTGCCACAAAAGCAAGGATGATACAGATACTAAGCTTACTTTGTCAGGGACATTGACATTTGATTCTCCAATCTATGTATTGAAGGGGGATGTGTTGAAAATCACACCGAAAGGTTTGTCAGGAAATAATGTGGATATTGGATATTATTGGACGGCATCTCCGATGTATACGACTAAGGACACTACACGTTGTTTGGGTGACCCTGAAACGAATGACGGAACTTACAACCTTGTTGTGAAGGATACATCTGTTATGACTTTTACCATCGGTTGCGTCGCTTTTGCGGATGGTTATTATACGAAATCAGCCTCGTACTATTGTACTCTTGTTGATCCTGACTTTGGTGGTAGTCTTGATGGTGATGGTATATTGCCAGGAACGCCGAAAGTACGTGATGGCCGTACAGGTAAATATCTGTTTTATAAGACTATAGGAGATCGTGATTGGACTGTGAGGAATGTTAATTATCCGGAATCTGGACGTTCTTTCGCCTCATCTCCTGCGATGGATGACATCTTCGGTAGGTATTATACATGGGAAGAAGCACAATCAGTGTGTCCAACTGGCTGGCGTCTTCCTTCAGATGCAGACTGGTTAGCTCTTGCTCAAGTTGGAGGCTATACCGGGACAGATGCTTCTGCTGATTTTCTTGGAGCTGCAGGTAGCCTAATGGCAAATGCTACTTTTAATGGCTCAAGGATGTGGGAATATTGGCCAGCTGTCAAGATTACGAATTCTACCGGTTTTGCTGCATTGCCTACAGGATATGGAATAGCGCAGACGGAAGATGAGTATTTTGGAAATGAGTATGCCGTATTTTGGTCTTCAGAATCTTATGATGAAGAACAGGGCGTTTATAGAATGATTAACGTGAATAGGCCTGATGTTATGCGTGGAACTGGATATAAAAATAATTTCCTCGCTCCAGTGAGGTGTGTGAGAGATTCTAAATAATGTGAAATTTATAAAGTTATGAAAAAAGGACTTGCAGTAATACTTGTAATAGCGGTTGTCATCATCGCTTTGTTTGCGTGGTGTAAAAATACATATAACGGATTGGTGTCTGCTGACGAAAATGTGAAGTCTGCTTGGGCTCAGGTAGAGAATGTCTATCAGAGACGCGCGGATCTCATTCCTAATTTGGTTGCTACCGTGAAAGGATATGCTGAGCATGAGAGTAGTACTCTTGAATCCGTTATTGCTGCGAGGGCAAAGGCTACACAGTCTTCAGTAAATCCTGATAATCTGACGGAGGAAAATATATCCAAATTTCAGTCTGCACAAGGAGAGCTTGGAAATGCCATAGGACGTCTCCTTGTATCTGTTGAGCGTTATCCAGATTTGAAGGCGAGCCAGAATTTCCTTGAACTTCAGTCGCAGTTGGAGGGAACGGAGAATAGAATCTCTACGGAGAGAATGAAATTCAATGATGTCGCCAAATCGTATAACACGATGATAAGGAGTTTTCCTAAAAATATCATTGCGTCAATGTTTAATTTCGAACCTAAAGGGTATTTCAAAGCTACTGAAGGTACAGAAACTGCACCTAAAGTGGAATTCTGATTCAGGTGAAAATAACAGGAAAGCATATCGCTGTTGTCATTGTGACGTTGTTGTCTGCCGTCATCTGTATGACGACAGCGTTCCCTGTTTTTGCACGGGATATTCCGGAAAGACCTCATCCACAACGTCTTGTCAATGACTTAGCTGGAGTTTTCTCACTGGCGCAAGTGAATGCTTTGGAACATAAGTTAGTAGCTTTCGATGATTCTACATCAAACCAGATTGCTATAGTTACAGTTGACGATTTGCATGGATATGATCCTGCGGAATATGCAGTCAAAATAGGATTGTCGTGGGGTGTGGGCTCTAAGGATTTTAATAATGGAATAGTATTTCTTGTAAAGCCTAAGACATCGTACTCTCGAGGTCAAGTTTCCATACAAGTAGGATATGGACTTGAAGGTGCGATTACGGACGCTCGTTGTAAGCGTTTGATTGAGAATATAGTTATTCCATATTTTCGTGAAGATGATTATTTTGGAGGTGTGGATGCTGCAGTGGATGAACTGATGCGGCTCGCTTCTGGAGAAATATCATCGGAGAGATCAGATGAAGATGACGACATTAGTCCTATTATTGCCATAGGATTGTTGTTCATCCTTATACTTGTCATAGCTGTCTTATTCAGTGGAAAGGGGAATTCTGGAGGAGGCGGAGGGAGTAGTAGAACTTATCGAAGAGATGATCCTGTGATTATTTTTGGACCTGGAACTCGTGGAGGAAGCTTTGGAGGAAGTTCTGGTGGATCTTTTGGCGGATTTGGTGGAGGCTCATTTGGTGGCGGAGGGGCATCCGGAAGTTGGTAATTTACATGCTTGAGATAATCTCTGTGGTTTTGATCAATATCGTTGCTACTGTATCTGTTATATCAATCAGAATAGTTGGACAGATGCCTACAGCATATAATAATATTGTTGATATTGCAGATGTCATCAGAATGTTAGCGATAGGTAGTGCGAAAAGATTAGTCAAGAGGAAATACTTCGGGAAGGAGCCAAAATGCAACCATGCTACTGGTCCTGTAAAAATCTGACACGAAATTGCGAGTGCGGCCCCATTCCATATTTTTCGAGGCAACTCAGATATCATGTATGCAATATTTTGCTCTTTTTCCATGGTGGGATACCATGCTTTTAGCTTGGGATAAAGAATGAAAATGCCGGCCATTGCCAGATATGATAGTTGAAATCCTGCAGATTTGACTACTGATGGGCATAATGAAACTTGTATGAGAAGGGCTGTGCAGTACACTCTTAGCGGAGGAATTTTTCTGTGCATTATCTTGGCTGTTTCGTTCAATGTTATGAATAGAAAAGCTCTGACCAAGGATGGTCCTGCTCCTGTAGCGATAGTGTAAAGTCCTGATATCGTGATTATAAATAGACTGCGCAGCTTTTTGGCTGCCTGTTTCATCCCGAAAATATATGTAATCTTTAGCAATATGGCATATATAATGCCGAGGTGTAGTCCAGATAAGGCGAGAATATGAGATGCGCCACTATCTCTGAATGTAGATATTGTCGCTTTGTCCAGGCCGGAGCGGTCTCCTGTCAAGAGAGCATTGACAAGACTTGATGTGGATTCATGCTTGAATGGGATGGATGAGATCATTGATCTGCATCTCCATGTGATACCGGTGAGCATCGTATCGGTGTCAAGTTCTCCGATTCTTCCTATGAAATCCATTGATGCGCAGGAAATCCCGATGATAAAATATAGTATGGGAATGAGAGGCGTCGCTATCTTTCCGGGAGACTTCTGCCCGGTATATGCCAATGATGAGGTGGCGATGAAGAATGATATTGCTCCTGACGCATATAGTATATTTGTACCGTGTGTCATGGCAAGTGAGCAGAATGCAAGCCCGGCGGCTATTCCTGCAGTGAATGAGAATGACAATGTCGCTATATCTTTTACCGAATCCATCAACGCCCTCTTTTGAGTTTTAGTTTCTTGCTAAAATAGTGATTTATTTTTAACTTTGTGGTAAATTCATTCTGTTTATCAAAAGATTTTAAACTTTATACTGATGATAATACTTGTTATAAATTGTGGAAGCTCATCTATCAAGTATCAGTTGCTTGATATGAAGAGCGATGAAGTCTATGATGTCTTGGCTAAAGGTATTGTGGAGAAAATCGGTCTGGAGATGGGTTGTCTCCAGCATACTGTGACTGGTAAGGATAAGGTTGTAAAGGAACTTCCTGTTCCTGACCATAAGGTCGGAATGAAACTTGTCCTCGAGGCTCTTACAGATGCTGAGCATGGCGTTCTCAAGTCTCTTGATGATATAGAGGCTGTTGGTCACAGAATCGTGCACGGTGGCGAGTATTTCTCATCAAGCGCTCTCGTTAACGAGGATGTCCTGAAAAAGATAGAGATTTGTTGCGATTTTGCTCCTCTGCATAATCCTGCACACATCCTTGGAATTAGAGCTGTTCAGGCAGTGCTGCCATCTGTTCCTCAGGTAGTTACATTTGACACTGCATTCCATCAGTCTATTCCTGCATATGCATACATGTATGGCTTGCCTTATGATTGTTATTCCAAGTATCGCGTGCGCAAGTATGGTGCTCATGGAACAAGTCATCAGTTTGTAGCTGAGAAAGGTGCCAAGTTCGCAGGCTTGGATATAAATAATTCCAAGATAATAACTTGTCATATTGGAAATGGAAGTTCTATAACTGCGATTGTAAATGGTAAGTCTGTTGATACATCTATGGGTTTTACTCCACTTGATGGCGTTATAATGGGGACAAGGTGTGGTAGCATTGATCCTAATGTCGTTCCTTATCTTATGAAGAAAGAGAATCTTTCTCCGGATGAGATGACAGAACTTATGAACAAGAAGAGTGGTTTTCTTGGTATTTCAGGAGCTTCTTCAGACGCACGTGACCTCGATGCTCTTGCCAATTCCGGTGATGCCAAGGCCAAACTTGCTCTCAAGATGCTTACATATGGTATAATCAAATATATTGGATCGTATGTTGCAGTCATGAATGGTGTTGACCTTATTGTGTTCACAGGAGGTATTGGTGAGCATAATAGTCGTCTCCGCAGAAGGGTATGTGAGAATTTCGCATATCTTGGACTTAAATTCGACTATGAAGCCAATGTCGCATGGGGTGAGGATACTATAATATCTCTTCCTGATTCTAAGGTTAAGGTTGCTCTTATCACTACTGACGAAGAAATTGTGATTGCGCGTGATACTATGCATATCGTCATGAGTGAAGAGGAAAATTAGTGAGAGAAGAACCAATTTTACTATAAAATGATTACAAGTTTTTCAGATGTTTTTGCGGAGCTTAAAGAAAAGGGTATCTGCAAAAAGATGGTCGCTGCGTGGGCTGTTGACGAACACACTATAATCGCTGCATCTAAAGCAGTGGATCTTGGATTTGTGACGGCAACTCTTGTCGGCGATGTCAACATGATTACTGAAGTATGCTCAAAGAACGGGATTGATCCAGGCAAGTTTGAGATTGTCGATAACCCTGATGAACTGAAAGCTGTGGCTCAAGCTGTGCAGTTGGTCCATGATGGTCAAGGTGATGTCCTTATGAAGGGACTTTGCTCTACTGACAAATTCCTTCGCGCTATACTTAATAAGGAGACTGGACTTCTTCCTCCAAAGGCTCTCCTTAGCCATGTGGGGGTGATTGAAAGTCCTAATTATCATAAGCTTATCTTCCTTACTGATATGGCTGTCGTTCCTCTGCCTGACCTTAAACAGAAAATGACTCTTGCCAACTATGTTGTTAAGGTGGCTAAATCTTTCGGTATCGCTAAGCCTAAGGTGGCATTTATAGCTGCATCAGAACAAGTTCTCGCCTCAATGCCTGCATGCCTTGAAGCTGCAGCATTGGCTAAGATGGCTGAAAGAGGACAGATAAAAGGTTGCATAGCTGATGGCCCTCTTGCTCTTGATGTTGCCATAGATAAGGAATCAGTTGAGATTAAGAAACTCTCCAGCCCTGTAGCCGGAGATGCTGACTGCCTTGTATTTCCTAACATTGAATCAGCAAACGTATTCTGGAAAACCAATTCGAAACTTGCTTCGGGTGTCCGTCAGGCAGGTATGCTTGTAGGAACTACAGCTCCTTGTATTCTTGCAAGTCGTGCCGATAGCGTGGATACTAAGCTGAACTCCATTGCAGAGGCAGTGATGAGCGTGAAATAACAGCTTGTTTCTGATATTTTGAAAATGGTCTTTCCTTATATAAGAGGAAAGACCGTTTGTGTATATACCATAATGACACTATAAACAATGATCTCATTTCTTCTGAGCCTTGTTGCTCTTGTTGTAGGATATCTTCTTTACGGCACATTCGTAGATAGAGTATTTGGACCGGACTCATCGCGGCCTACACCTGCATTGATTCGTAAAGATGGGGTAGATTATATCCCGATGCCAGCATGGAAAGTCTATATGATCCAATTCCTCAATATCGCTGGTACCGGCCCTATTTTTGGTGCGATAATGGGGGCGATGTTCGGACCTTCGTCTTATTTGTGGATTGTATTCGGATGCATTTTTGGCGGAGCTGTACATGATTATTTCACAGGTATGCTTTCTGTCCGACATGATGGTGCGGGGCTTCCTGATATTGTAGGTAATTACCTTGGGAAGGGGACTCGTTCATTTTTGCTGTTTTTCTCTATAATTGTGCTGCTGCTTGTAGGTACTGTGTTTGTTTTTAGTCCTGCTTTGATTCTTGGACAGATTGCAGGAGATGGTTCCAGAACGGCTATAATGATATGGGTTGGTGTTATTTTTCTCTATTATGTGATGGCAACGCTGATGCCGATTGATAAGATTATAGGACGTTTTTATCCGATATTTGCTTTCGCTTTGCTGTTTATGGCGTTAGGACTTATGGCATGTCTCTTTGTTAAGTGGCCAGTATTGCCGGAAGTCTTCGATGGACTTGGAAATCTGGGCGAGTCCAGAGGCATTATAAGTGGGCAGCCTATATTTCCATGTTTGTTCATAACTATAGCTTGTGGTGCGGTTAGCGGTTTCCATGCTACTCAAAGTCCGCTTATGGCTCGGTGCATAACTGACGAGAAACTCGGTCGTCCTGTGTTTTATGGAGCTATGATTACAGAGGGTATTGTGGCATTGATATGGGCGTCTGTTGCTTCATGGTTTTTCTTTGGTGGAGGTGCTGAAAGTATGGGTGTTAGTCTACATGCCTCTGCTCCGGAGGTGGTTGTAAAAGTGTCTTGGAACTGGCTTGGTGTATTCGGTGGAATTTTGGCGATAATCGGTGTTGTCGCGGCTCCGATAACCAGCGGAGATACAGCGTTCAGAAGTGCACGCCTAATTATTGCTGATTTTGTGAAGCTGGATCAGACGAACTGGAAAAATAGATTGTATATCAGTATTCCACTCTTTTTGGTCGCGAGTGTGCTACTATGGTATAATGTTGTGGATAAAGATGGGTTCAATGTTATATGGCGTTATTTTGGATGGGCAAATCAGACTCTTGCCTGCTTTACACTGTGGGCAGCGACTGTTTATCTTTTGAAGGTGAAAAAGAACTATCCAGCGTATCTTATAACACTTCTTCCAGCTTCATTCATGACTTCTGTTTGTACTACATATCTGTGCGTAGCTAAGATTGGGCTCAATCTTCCTGTGACATGGAATATGTACATAGGTATCACTACATTCTTGGTATCAATATTTGTATTCATGATATGGAAAAACCGCATAAGCGGTTAATCTTGCTGATGCGGTTCGAAGAAACTGAAGTGTACTCTTCCGTATATTTTTTCTTTCACGAAGCACGGGTGTTCCTTGAAGGAATGCTCGTCTCCGTGTTCCAGAATAAGATATCGTTCAGGGTAAACTATTCCTGCTTCTAAAACTTTGTCCGGAATAGATTCCAAACCTTCAAGCGCGTATGGTGGATCTGCAAACACTATATCGAATTTTTCATGGCAGATGGGAATGAAATCGAATACGTTATGATGAACGGCAGTCAAGTTCTTGAATCCGAGATTCCGTGCCTGTTCTTTGACGAATGCAGAATATTGAGGATTCATTTCCACTGACCATACATGCCCTGCACCTCGTGATGCGAATTCGTATGCTATTGAGCCTGTTCCTCCGAAGAGGTCAAGTACGTTCAGCCCTTCAAATTCGAATTCATTGTCTAAAATATTGAATAAAGCCTCTTTGGCGAAGTCTGTTGTAGGTCTCGCCTTAAATCCTGGGGGTGGGATTATAATCTTACCCTTATGTGATCCTCCGATTATTCTCATTTTTAGAATATTTCTACAGCCTTAAAGTAACGATATAGTGACATCTCTTGTTCCTGTGAGACAGGGGTCCTAAAACATATCGTGGAAATCTCTGGATTCAGCTGAAGCTTTTTCATGGACAGGAATATAAAGTATTCAGCTGTCGTGAAGTCAGGGGCTTCAAACGTATTTGCAAGCAAGAGACTCTTGCCTTGTGCTATCACGAGATGTAGATGTTTGTCTGCATAAGATGCAACGATCTTGTTGTATTCGTTGCAATGCGATAATGACTCCGTGATATAATACATTTCCGGGAGGATTCTCGCCTGATACCCATCTGTAGTGAATACTGTCTGGGCTATTGTTTTGGACAATGTTTCCCCGATACTGTTGGAGAATAATAGAACGGCTCCATATTCTGGGATTCGAATGAAATCTGTATTGTCGTCTTTTTTAAGCCTGACGACTTCTGACAATGAATCTCGTGCTTTGGCTGGATCGAAGAAGGGTTCTGGAACGAGAGCACACTTTGGTGTCATGAGGGAAATCTTTACGGAATCGTATCTTCGTTGGAATTCCGGAGTTGTAAAGATTTTCTCTGCGCCGAGCCATCCTGTGCTACGCTCGCCGTTTTCATCTTTAACCTTAAAAGAATATCCACTCAAGGAAACTTGAATGGATATTCCGTTATTTGAAGAATTGTTCATATTCTTTGTTTTCGGACTGGCACAGACCAAGCCCGGAAATTTGGGATTACTCCCAGTTACCTGCGTTATTGTTAGGTGCGGAAATACTTCCTACCTGAAGACCTGCATATCGGTTGATGGCCTCACGATCAGCGTCAAGGTTGATTCTAAGCTGATTGTCGAGTCCTTTGAGGAGAGACCTGTAAGGCATCCTTGCTTCGAATAGAGGTACTTTCACACCGGAAACTTCTTTGACAACAGCTTCCATCTGGATTGTGTCTCCATGTGAGAACGGAATATATCTAAGAGAATCGATGTTGAAGTCTTTTCTTGAATGGAACAGCGTGTCCTTAACATTGATTTTGCTTGATATGGAGAATACGAGCTTTTCGCCATTTTTATAGAGCTCATACATCTGTTCAGGTGTTATACCACGGCGTGCTTTCTTTACCTTTTCGGTATTGGCTACAGCCAAAGAGTCATCATTTGAACCAATCTGCATGAGAATTTCCATCTTGCCGTTTCTGTAGAAGTCAGCCAAAGAGTCGGATGAAGCGGTGAATTTGCCGTTTACTGCCTTGTAGGCTTCCTGAAGAGTACGGAGATCTTTCATTCTCTGGATACCTACTGATTCGCGGTAATCCTTCTGCTTGTTGAAGTTAATAGGCTGCATAATGCTCTTAATGTTGGCATATACCAGACCTGCAATGACAAAGAGCAGCAGAATGCTGACAATCTTTCTTACTAATCCGTTCATGTTATGTTTTTAGTTTTTATTATAATCAAACCAATCAGTTCGGACAAAGTTATGAAATTGATTTATGAAATGCAATATAATTTGTAAATTTGCGTTTAGATTTGATTTGAACATGAATTCACTAAACGAAAAAGATATACTTGCATTGGACAGACTGATAACGTCTTGCGGTCGGGCGACTATTGTTGCTCATATTCGTCCTGATGGGGATGCTGCAGGAAGTACATTGGCTCTCAGACAGTTTTTGGATTTCCGTGGTGTTGATGCTTCAGTTATTCTTCCCGATGTTCTTCCAGATACTTTAACATTCATTGCAGAGGGAGTCCCCGTATCTCGCTTGTTGTCCGCTTCGGCAGATCAAGAGGTCGCGAGGGAGAGAATTGCTTCATCAGATGTCATATTTTGCTTGGATTGTAATTCTTTTTCGCGGACAGGTGTTATGGAACAATGGCTTAGAACGTCATCTGCCGAGAAGGTCTTGATTGATCATCATCTTTCGCCTGAAAGAGAGTCTTTCGACCTTGTGTTTTCTGAAGTGGAGATATCATCGGCTTCGGAACTTCTGTATCATATACTTCTTGCTCTTCCTGATATAAATGGTCATGCAGATAGGCTTCCCGGCATATCGGCTCGAGCGCTCATGACCGGAATGACCACTGATACGAATAATTTTGCCAATTCAACATATCCGTCTACGTTTGCGATGGCTTCAGCTCTGATTGCGGCAGGAGTAGATCGAGATGCCATACTTTCTCATATATATAATAGTTATAGAGAGAATCGTTTGCGTCTTATGGGGTATTTGCTTTATTCGGTGATGAAAATAACGGAAGAGGGAGTTGCACTGATGATAATAGATAGTAAAATTGCTTCTGAGTTCGACCTTCGTGATGGTGAGACGGAGGGATTTGTGAACATGCCCCTTGCGATTGCTGACGTTAAAATGAGTATATTCTTAAAACAGGATGAAGGTGGTTTTTTCCGTGTTTCCATACGGTCAAAGCGTGGAGTATCTGCTAATTTGATGGCAAACAAATATTTTCATGGTGGTGGGCATGAATGTGCTGCTGGTGGAAAGTTACTGCTGCCGGATGATATTGCCTGTCCTGCCGATGCGGCTGCTTTCGTGAAGAGGATCTCTACAGATTTTTTTAAAGATAATGAGAATGAGTAGATCAATGTTATATTGGCCTGTGCTTGCCATTTTATGTGTAGTCATTTCATGTACGAAGGAGGATGTCAAGACACAATATACTCGTCAAGAAGAGAATATTGAGAGTTTTGTCAATTCAACATTGTCTTCAATAGATACTGCATATGTTGTTAGGAATGGTGGGACCAGTAGAGTTGTAACAGTCTATGGTGAAGGTGATAGCCTTAAAATTGGAGGAACTGTGTCTTTTTATTATGCCGGATATGTCCTAAGTAGCAGTTCCTTGACTACAGACAACCTTTTTGCTACGAACAGTGAGGATGTTGCGACTGTGTCAGGTTGGTCAGTATCTGGTGAGGAACCATTCGCTGTCAAGACATTGAATATAGGAGATAAAGATATTGTTGATGGTTTGAGGTATGGACTTGTTGGCGTGAAGGCTGGTCAAGAGTGTTATATATTGTTTTCAGGAAAGTATGGCTTCGGTAAACGTCCGTTAGGCACGATTCCTGCAAATGCTGCGCTGGCTTATCATGTTTGGGTTGAGAGTATTTCTAATGAGTAAAATGACAAATAAATGAAGATGAATAATATAATGATTAAGAAACTTTTTCTGTATGTGGCGGTCGTAGCTGTGTTCATGACCGGATGTGCGAAATCTGAGAAGACCAGTTCTCGTGAATCTACCAAGCGCTATTTGGATGCATGGATTAGCATAAATCATCCTGACGCAACCTCTACTGAACTTGGAACGTACATTTTGGATGACGAGCCTGGAACAGGCTCTGAATATGAGGAGAAGGCATTTATTATAGTAAAATATACTATTCGAGACCTGGAAGGAAATGTGACTTCTACAACTGATAAGAAGATTGCTCAGCGAATCGGCGACTATAACCCATCATATTATTATGGAAATCAGGTTTGGCTGTCAGGTGAAGGTTCTCTTCCTATTGGCGTAGAGGATATGCTTGAAGGAATGAAGGTCGGTGGTACGCGTACTGCCTTGATTCCAAGTTGGCTGTTTACTACTAATAGATATAAGAACAAGTCAGATTATTTCAAGAAGAAACTGAAGAATGAAGGATCGAGCGCTATTTATACAGTTACGCTTGAAGGCTTCACCGACAATATATTGGATGTTGAATGTGATTCCATGAGGGTTTATTCCAAGAAATATTTGGATGGAGTAGATACCACGTCATACGGATTCTATTATAAGAGTCTTGTTGAGCCTGCTGATACTCATGCATTCAGCTCTGATACTTCCATTTATATAAATTATACGGGTAGATTATTGAATCGTCAGGTGTTTGATACGACTGATCCTGATACTGCCAAGATGTACAATATTTATAGTTCATCGAAGACATACTCTCCTGTAGAAATCAATTGGAGTGACGAGTATTCCAACATTACTATGTCAAGTGATTCTTCTTCTGATACGGATCTGATTACTGGATTTAAGATGACACTTTGGAAGATGAGAAAATATGAAAAGGGTGTCGGTATGTTTTTTTCTCCATATGGATATGCGTCTTCAGGGAGTGGAAGCACTATACCTGCCTATGCTCCGCTTGTGTTTGAAATAGAGATTGTGGATAAACCTGAAGATTAGGAGGCAAGATATGGCAGTGTCAGGAGCTGTACCTACAGAACTTGGGAGCAAGAATATACGTGAATTGCTTATGCAGTATGCAGTCCCGGCTATTATAGCCATGACTGCATCTTCTCTTTACAATATGGTCGATAGTATTTTTATTGGTCATATAAAAGATGTCGGTTCTTATGCTATATCCGGTCTTGCGGTAACATTCCCGCTTATGAACATTGCGACAGCTCTTGGCACTCTTGTTGGTGTCGGAGCTTCTACGCTTTTGTCAATGCTTCTTGGTCAAAAGAATTATGTCGTTGCCAACAAAGTGATGATCAACGAGGTTATGCTTAATGTCATAATTGGCATTTTGTTTACGGCTGTGACGCTAATCTTTTTGGATCCGATATTGATGTTTTTTGGAGCCAGTGAGAATACACTTCAATATGCTATGGATTATATGGTTATAATTCTTATAGGCAATGTTATTACTCACTTGTATTTTGGCTTGAACAACATGATACGAGCATCTGGAAATCCGAAATTGGCTATGGGACTTACAATATTTACGGTTGTCTCAAACACCATTATGGACCCTGTTTTTATCTTCTGGTTGGATATGGGCATACGTGGAGCAGCTCTCGCGACAGTTTTGTGCCAACTTTTCGCATTGTCTTATACTTTAAAGTATTTCTTCAATGACAAGAACTACCTGCATCTTCCGAAAAGAATTTCTGAGTATCGTCTTGATTGGCGTATTGCCAAGGATTCACTCACTATTGGTCTTGGCCCATTTCTCATGAATTCTGCTGCTTGTATAGTGACATTGTTCATAAATCAGCAACTTCTTAAATATGGCGGTGATCTTGCAATCGGTGCTTATGGAATTGTGAACCGGTTCTCATTCCTGTTTATTATGATAAATATGGGTTTTAACCAAGGAATGCAGCCTATTGCTGGTTATAATTTTGGGGCGCGTAAGTATAGCCGTGTTAAGCATGTATTTAAGTTGACAATAGCATGTGCTACTGTAGTAAGCTGTGTAGGTTTCATTGTCTCGGAATGTTTTCCGGATTTGGCAGTTTCATTGTTTACTGACGATCCGGAGTTGAAAGCTCTTGCAGACAAAGGGTTGAGAATGATGAATTTAGCTTTTCCTCTTGTCGGTTTTCAGATGGTAACTACTAATTTTTTTCAGAGTTTAGGAATGGTGCACAAGTCCATCTTGCTGTCCTTGTCACGACAGCTGTTGTTCCTTGTGCCATTGATATATTTCCTGCCAGTGTTCTTTGGACATAAAGGAGTTTGGATAAGTTTCCCTATTGCTGATTCAATCTCCATAGTATTGGCAGGGGTCTTACTTTTAATGTTGTTCAGAAAGTTCCGTTTGCTCAATGACGGTGATGATCCATCTATTCTCGGAAGTAAAATAAAACAAGCATGACCATGAATGATAATAAATTGATAATCAATGTTGGAAGACAGTTTGGAAGCGGTGGAAAACTGGTAGCTCTCTCTCTTGGACATAAACTTGGCATTCCTGTATATGATCAGGAACTTATAGCAAAGGCTGCAGAGGAGAGTGGCTTTAGCAAGGATCTTTTCGCCAAGAGTGACGAGAAACGTAATCTTCTGGCTCTGTCGAGTTTCATAGTAGATGTTGGCAGATTCGGTTCTGCTGACAATTATGTGAATAGCAATCAACTCTTCGTGATTCAAAGTAATGTCATCCGTACTATTGCGGACAAAGGTTCGGCTATATTTATAGGTAGATGTTCTGACTATATTCTTCGCGATAGACCATGCTTGGATGTGTTCGTAACGGCTTCGGATGCAGTACGTATCAAGCGTGTTGCTGGTAGAATGAATATTTCTCCGGAACAGGCAGAATCTCTTATGCGCAAGAAGGACCGCACTCGTGAAACATATTATAACTACTATACTTTTGGAAACTGGGGTGTGGCGTCTAATTATGATCTTTGTGTGGATTCGTCAATTCTCGGAATTGATGGTACTGCTGACATGATTATTGATTTCTGCCGTAGATCTGGTCTTCTAAAGGCTTCGATTCCTTCAGATTCCTCCATAAAGACGGAGGAGTCGAAATGAAACTGAAGCGTCCTGGACTTGTTATGGGGCTTTTGGCAGCGGCGACTGCGGTTGGCCTTTGTATATCATTGTCATCGTCAGAGGATGAAGTTCTTCCAGTAGATCCAAGAAAACCTGCAAGACTTAATGAGACTCTTACAAATGAAATGTCAGACACTTCTACGCTTGATGGAATGGATCGTAAGGTAGAGGCTTATATGCGTCAGTGGGGATTGAAGGGAGTATCCCTTTCAATAATGCGTGGTGATTCATTGGTCTATGCTAAAGGATATGGTTGGGCTGATGAGGAACGGAAGAAAGAGATGAAGCCTACAGACATTATGCGTGTTGCTTCTGTTTCTAAACTTATCACAGCCGCTGGTATCATGGTATTGCAGGATAGGGGACTGCTTTCACTTCGTGATACCGTTTTCGGGACTCATGGTATTCTTAATGACTCGATATATACGTCGGTTATCCGTGATCCTAATTATAGAAAGATTACGGTAGAGGATCTTTTGCGCCACAGAGGTGGATTTACTTCCGCTGGAGGAGATCCAATGTTTTCTACCAGATATATAATGTTGCAGAACCATCTTGACACTCCTCCTGATCATTTGACATTGATGCAGACTCAGCTGAAGCGTAGGCTTCGTTTCGTGCCAGGAACATCGCAATATTACTCTAATTTCGGATATCTCTTGCTGAGTATGATAATAGAAAAAGTATCCGGACAAGATTATGAAAAATTTATGCAGGACAATGTTTTGTTCCCAGCTGGTTGTGTGGACATGCACATTGCCAACAATTATTACGAGGAAAAATACAAAAATGAGGTAAGATATTATAACGGAGCAGATTCTGGACTTATTGAGGAGTATAATAATAGTGGACGTATGGTGGATAGATGTTATGGTGGCAATGATATTCACGCGCTTGCTGGAGCCGGAGCATGGGTAACTTCTACACCAGAACTTGCCCGTTTCGTAGCTTCCATTGATGGACGTCCTGAAGTCCCTGACATTATTTCGCATGAGAGTGTTGAGGCTATGACACAATGGTTCGATGAGCGTACATATTCCCTTGGGTGGAATGATACTAAGCCGACAGGGGAGTGGACTCGTACAGGAACATTTTCCGGAACGAGTGCTTTAGTAAAGTATTATCCTGATGGGGAGTGTTGGATAATGGTGACGAATACGAGTACATGGAAGGGACCTGGCTTTACCCGTTATACAGCTGGGTTATTTCGTGATTTGCGAAGCCGTTATTCGTCAAGTCTTCCGAAGCGTGATTTGTTCTATACAGACTGATACCCTGCGATGACTCTGCCGCCCATACGGAATTTTTATGAGCCGGTGATATACAAGATGGTAATAATTAGGTAAGGCATTGGGGGGGCAAGATATCAAGTTAGACAGTTCTGTGTGTGGTTTATGTCGTGCAATAAGGTAGATATATACTTTCTGTTTTATGCTTTTAGCGATAGCTGATGGTTGCAGATTTTTTGTTAGCCTACAATGGCGAGAACCGGCCGACGCTATGAGGCGTACTATTACCGTAAGCGTCTCTGGAGTTACCTATATTCGAACCCTAATCAAGCCAATAAAGTATTTCTCTTTAGTTCTTTGTGGAAGTATCCATAAACCTGAAGTTTCGTATCCTATTTTTTCGAGTTCTGAAATAACTTTATACTCTACTTCGCTGCGTTGCTTCTCATAATAATTTCGTGGAAAGCAGATCTGAGTTCACATTACTCACAGAGTGACCTTCTGGTAGAACATACAGAGCGTTGCGATGATTCTCAATCATACCATCTTTTCGCGCGATGCAGTCTTCCTTATGGCAAGTGCCCTTATTGTGGAAGCATAAGCCACCGCGTCCACGTAAGTATATTCGCACCTATGCTTCAACTAAATTGCGGAAGAACCACCATTCTCAATGAAGGTCAAGGGAAGGTCAGTTTTTCCATTGATTGTGCTGACTTTTGGCATAAAACCATTATCTTTGCGGCGTAAAATATGATACTAATATCAAAAATAATACCCTAATATGATATTTGAACGAACAAATTACTTGGATGAACTTATAGCAGGACGTGGAAACGGACTTGTAAAGATTATAACTGGTGTCAGACGATGCGGAAAGTCTTTTCTGCTGTTTGACATCTGGCATAACTGGCTGTTGGGACATGGGGTGAGTGATAGTCACATCATCGAAATACAACTTGATGATTTCCGTAGCAGACGGTTGAGGAAGCCTAATGCCTTGCTTGATTATATAGATGCTAAGGTTGTGGATGATGGCAATCCTTATTATATAGTCTTGGACGAGGTGCAGCTAGTAGAAGAATTTGTGGAGGTTATTCTTAGCTTGACACACATGAGAAATGTAGATGTATATGTGTCTGGCTCAAACTCTCGTTTCCTGTCAAGTGATGTCGTGACAGAATTTCGTGGCAGGGGGGACGAGATACGCATTTGGCCTCTCACCTTCGATGAATATTTCAAAGGCGTAGGTGGAGATATACGCAAGGCATGGCGTGATTATTACACTTTTGGTGGACTACCACAAGTAGCTCTGTTGGAAACGGAAGAAAAGAAAACTGACTATTTGCGTAGTCTGTACGAAACGACTTATCTCCGAGACGTGATAGAGCGTAATCATCTACGCAATCCCGAAGGACTGAAAGAATTGGTGCGTGTACTTGCTTCTGGTATAGGTTCTTCCACCAACCCAACCAGAATTACCAACACTTTCCAATCAGCGCAGGGGGGCGCCATAAAAAGAGACACGATAAAGCAGTATATTGATTATCTGAAAGACTCTTTCCTCATTGAGGAGGCACTACGTTATGACGTAAAGGGCAGAAAATACATTGGTACTGAAACCAAGTATTACTTTGCCGATGTTGGCATTCGTGCTGCCATTCTCAATTATCGCCAACAGGAAGAAACTCACATTATGGAGAATGTCATCTACAACGAACTTCGTAGCCGTGGGTATAATGTGGATGTCGGTTTGGTAGAACTTGGAGGCAAAGATGAGAATGGCAAGTTTGTCAGAAGACAATTGGAGGTGGATTTTGTAGTGAATCGCCCACCATACAGAGTGTATATCCAGTCGGCTTTTTACATGCCTTCACCTGAAAAGGAGGCACAGGAACGTCGCCCTCTCTTGTCTATCAACGACCATTTCCGAAAGATAGTCATTGTTGGTGATGACATTCATCGTAAAGAAGATGAACTCGGAGTGTTGACAGTTGGGGTGTTGGATTTTTTGACAGATAAGAATTTATTGGAACAAGGTTAGTCTGCCTTTATGAAAACAAATCGGTATAAATAAAACGTTTTGTTCGTACCGATTTGTTTTCATTTTAGTAGTTATCGTGCATGTTATTCCAATTATTAAAACTTTTCCATTCAGTAGAGTCTGTACCGAAGTATTCAGGATATGCACGAGCTATGCAGTATGCACTATCCAAACCTTCAGAAAGAATTTTCCATTTAAATAAGGCATCAATAAGATAAATATTATTGCCGTTTGTCTTTCTTATATAACTACTAAGAGAATCTCCTAACTCTGATGCAAGTTTTTTTGCAATAATAGTATCGTGTTTAACATTGAGGGCCTGATAAATTTCCAGTTCTTTTAGAAAGACTCTTTTTTCATATGGATGATAGTTTTTTTCTGGGACTCTTTCGATCAATCTCATTGCCTCGACATATCTGTTTCTGCTAGATAAATATACTGATCCAGCATATGCAGCATATGCTTTGGCTTTAGCATTGTATTCAGCATATACTATCTTATTTATATACTGTAAAGCCTGCTCTGAATATGTCGTATCTTGCGAAGTGTCCATACTGGCCATGTATATAAGATTATTGGCAGTTTTCATATAATTATTATATTTCTTTTCATTAAAAATATAATAACTACTTATGAGAATAACCACAATGCTTATTATTCCGATCATGATTTGTTTGATTCTGTTCATATTAAAAATTTCTATTATGTTTATATGCATAAGGATAACCCTTTGTGAGAATAGGAACAATTCCTCCAGGCTTTACGATTTCCCAACTTCCAAAAATTGTAGTATTGATTCGCATTCCATAAGTCATTTCTTTTTTAGGAATCTGAATTCTTGTACTGGTCGGGATGGAATTAGTAG
>CAKUVA010000002.1 GCA_934693135.1 uncultured Bacteroidales bacterium
GCTTCTAATAATTTTTGAGTATTTCCGTGATGTCGATATTATAGTAGTCTCCTACAAAATCGTGAAATTCTTTTTTCATGCTTTCGAGGATTTTTGGTTGCTGTGCAGCAATGTCATGTTCTTGCATTCTATCCTCGGAAACATTGAAAAGCACATAGTCTGGGACATTTCCGAGTTCCATTTTTTTAGCTTCTCTGTAGGGCTCTCCGTAATAAGGTGGGATCATGATATAATCACCTCTTCTGATAGCGAGACGGCTCTTGGCCTCTACAATGAGCGATTCGCGTCCATGACCTTTTCCGAGTAGAGCAGTCATATAGTTCTTGGAATCAAGACCTTCTGGAACTTTTGCTCCAGTCAATGCTCCGAGAGAGGCAAAGTAGTCAAGCTGAGATACGAGTTCGTCTGAAACACTGTGTTTTGTGTGCTCTTTCCAATATATGAACATTGGGACGTGTGCTCCGCCATCATAAAGACTATATTTCCCTCCTCTCAATTTTCCGCTTGCATCATGGTCGTTTCTATGCTCATAAGCACCATCTACATAACCATCTTGTAGGACAGGACCATTGTCTGATGTGAAGATTACAAGAGTGTTGTCGAGTATGCCTGCCGAGTCCAAATATGATAGGACTTCTCCGACGCACCAATCCGCTTCTACTATTGCATCACCTCTTGGGCCGAGAGATGTTGTCCCTACAAACCTTTGGTTAGGGGTGCGAGGAACATGCGGCTCATGAAGACCATAATAAAGGAAGAATGGTTTACTCTTGTCTCTTGTGTCAATGTAATTCTTTACTTTGCCGACGAAATAATCTGCCATATCTTCATCAACCCAGCGTGCTTTCTGCCCTCCCTTCATATAGCCTATACGAGGAATTCCATTGATTATGGCGTCATTATGTTTGTGATCCCACATCATCCTCATTTTGTCGAAATCTTTTTTGCCGTCCAATTCGCCTGGGAAATTATGCTCATAACTTACCTCTATTGGGTCTTCTGGATCAAGTCCAACGACAAGGCCGTTTTCTACATATACTGTAGGTACTCTATCATTTGTAGCAGCGATAAGGCAAGAATAGTCAAATCCGATATCGTTGGCGCAAGGACTTATTTGTTTGTTCCAGTCAACATTGCCGTCACCCATTCCGAGATGCCATTTGCCGATAGCTCCAGTTTGATAGCCGTTTTCCTGCATCATCTTTGGAAGTGTTGGCATTGTTACAGGAATGAGAAGAGGAGCATCTCCGGGGAGGATCCTGGCATTTGCATTTCTCCAAGGATATTCTCCAGTCAGAATACCATACCGGCTTGGCGTTGATGTCGCGGATGTGGCATAAGCGTTTGTAAAGCAAACTCCTTCGGAAGCAAGAGAATCTATATGGGGAGTGGAAATTGAACCATATCCATAGACGCTTAGATCACCTATGCCGAGATCATCTGCGATGATTAACAAAATATTAGGTTTCTCGACTTTGTTATCAGCATGGTTGCATGCTCCAGCCATTACGGGGATAGCTGAAAGTCCTATGAAAGTTTTGATATTCATCTTGATTTAATTTGAATGGGTCGTAATCGTTTATCTGTAGTTAAAACAAATTTATAAATATTCCTGTGAATAGACAAAAAATGCTAAATTTGTGTTACAAAATATATCTTGAATATTTTTAACGAATTTAAAATAAGATAGTATGAAAAAAGGAATAACATTTCTTATCGCACTAATGTCTGTTGCTATGGCTTATGGCCAAAACAAGGAATATCTGCCAGTTTGGCAAGAAGGATATCTTGATATTCATACGATTGCTACAGGAAGAGGTGATGCTGCCCTCATTGTAATGCCTGATGGTACTACAATGATGATTGATGCTGGCGACAATGCCAAGAAGAAGGATACTCAGCATCCTGATGCCACGAGGACACCTGCTGAATGGCAGTCTGTGTATATCAAGCATTTTCTGTCACAGCTTCCGGATAAGGATAACTTGGACTATGCTATGATTACCCATTTTCACAATGACCACATGGGAACAGCAAAGGATATGTTGCCAGGAAAGAATGGCTATGGACTTTCCGGAATAACAGAGGTCGGTGAACTTATTCATTTCAATAAGCTCGTAGATCGTGGTTGGCCTAATTATGACTTTCCGTCCAAAGAAAAAGTTCTTGGGTATAACAAAGGTTTTATGGAAGAGTATATCCGTTTCGCAAATTATTCCGAAAGTCATGGTACTGAAATGGAAAAATTCAGCATTGGCAGCAAGAAGCAGTTTGCTATGGTTCATAATCCTCGTCCATATTCAAAGGAGTTCGAAATACGAAATCTCGCTTCCAATGGTGAAGTGTGGACTGGGCATGGATTGAAGTATAGAAAAATGTATAGTGGCGATCCTATGCTTTTTGATGAGAATATGAATTCATGTGCGATTAGACTTCGCTATGGTAAATTCTCATATTATAACGGAGGAGACCTTTCTGGTGGCAACTGGCCTGAATTGTATAAGTGTATGGAACGTGATTTCGAATCTCAGGTGGCAGATGTCTGTGGCAAGGTTACGGTTATGAAAGCAAATCACCATGGATATCTTGAAACATGCAACGCATATTTCCTTCAGACATTGTCTCCTCAAGTGATTATTGTTGATGCACGCAGTGAGAATCACCCTACAGCTTCTACAATGACAAGGATGTCTGATCCTCAAGTATGGAAAGGAGAACGCGAATGCAGCTTCTACATAACTGTGGACCAACCGAGAAAGAAACTTGGTGAAACACTTTGGAGCAAATTTAAACCTTGGGGACATATTGTTGTAAGAGTATATCCTGGCGGAAATAGCTACCAGATGTTCGTGCTTGATGCTGACAGTACTGATTATCATGTTATCTACAAGTCAGACATCGTGAACCTGTAAATATATCGCATAATGAATAATCTCACAAAAATGCTTATGACATTGGCTTCGGCGGCTTCTGTTGCTTCATGTGGCAATGGGTCTGTTTCTAATAAGAGTGACGGGAATTTCAAATATTTGATAGACGAATTCGCTGATGTAAAGATAATGCGCTATCAGATTCCCGGTTGGGATAAATTGACACTCAAGCAGAAAGAATATGTATATCATCTGAGTGAAGCTGCAAAGTATGGCTGGGATATCTATTGGGATCAGAACTGCAAGGATAACCTCGCTGTTCGCAAGGTACTTCAGAACATTCTTGAGAACTATAAGGGTGACAGAACATCTGAAGACTTTGACAAGTTCACCATCTATGCCAAGCGTGTATTCTTTAGTAACGGCATCCATCATCATTATGCAGAGGATAAGTTCTTTCCTGAATGCAGTGAAGAATATTTCAGGTCTCTTATGGAGTCTGTTGGGGACGGTGAAAAATGCAGATATCTGTTACCTGTGATATATTCTCCGGACATATATGCGCAGAGACGTTCATCTTCCAAGACTGGGGATATTGTGATTCTCTCTTCAGTTAACTTCTATGATGGGGTGACGAGGGAGGAAGTCGAAAGGTATTATGCGGGAATAATAGATGTTAATGATCCCGAACCGATATCGTATGGGCTAAATACCAAGGTGGTGAAGGGCGAAGATGGGAAAATCCGTGAAGAGGCTTGGAAAGTCGGTGGAATATATGGGCCAGCGCTTCAGAAGATATGTGACGAACTGGAAAAGGCCAAGGCTGTAGCCGAAAATGATACTCAGAAAAAGGAGATATCGGAACTGCAGGAATATTATCGTACAGGAGATTTGAGAAAATGGGATGAGTATAATATTACATGGGTAAAGGATACTCTCGGCATTGTAGATTTTACTAATGGATTTGTTGAGGATTATAATGATCCTCTTGGGCGCAAAGCTTATTGGGAGTCTGTTGTCAATGTGAAAGATTCAGCTGCATCCGCAAGAACAGAACTTTTAAGCGCGAATGCTCAATGGTTTGAGGACCATGCTCCGATTGATGACAGGTTCAAGAAAAAGAGTGTGAAAGGCATCTCTGCCAAAGTTATTGACGCAACATGTCTCGGTGGAGGATGCTTCCCTGCAACACCGATAGGAATCAATCTTCCAAATGCAGATTGGATTCGTAAAGAGTATGGGTCTAAGTCTGTCACGATCGCAAATATTACTCATGCTTATGATGCGGCTGCGAACGAATCTCCGAAATCAGTTTTGGACGAGTTTGCATATTCTGCGGAAGAAAAAGCAATGCAGAAAGAATACGGTGCTTATGACGATGAAATTCATACTGATTTGCATGAATGTCTTGGACATGGTTCAGGACAGTTATTACCGGGCGTATCTGCGACAGCTATGGGAGAATTCGCATCTGCTCTTGAAGAGGCGAGAGCTGATTTGTTTGGTTTGTATTATATAGCAGACCCTAAGTTGGTGGAACTGGGGATACTTCCGAACAGAGATGCTTATAAACCGCAGTATTCAAATTATATCCGCAATGGACTTATGGTTCAGACAAATCGTGTGGAACTTGGAAGGCAGATTACGGAGGCACATATGCAGAATCGCCAGTTGATTGCAGCTTGGTGCTATGAGCATGGAAAGGACTCCAATGTCATCGAAAAGAAAGTTCGTGATGGGAAGACATATTTTGTTGTTAATGATTTCGAGGCTCTGCGGGGACTATTCGGAGAACTTCTTGCTGAGATACAGAGAATTAAGTCAGAAGGAGATTACGAGGCTGGTAAAAATCTAATTATGAAATATGCCGTGGATATTGATCCTGCTCTTCATAAGGAAGTTAGGGAAAGATATGCTTCTTTGGGGCTCAAACCTTATGGAGGATTTGTCAATCCTGAAATAATTCCTGTTGAAGAAGATGGCAGAATCATAGATTATAAGGTTACGTATCCTGACGATTATCTCGGTCAGATGCTTGACTACTGCCATAAATATTCTACATTGTAAGAGTTTTGGTGTATAATAAAACAGAAGAGTATATTAATGGATACAGGACATACCTCCAAATAGAGCGAGGTATGTCCTTAAATACTTATAAATCATATTGTTCTGATATTGCAGAGTTCCTCACTGTTAACAAGAACATTGACTTGAAACAGGTCTCGCGCGAGGATATTGCCAGGTACCTGGAATCTCGGTCGTCTGGAGAAAATTCCAGTCCGGTTTCCAAACGTACCCAGGCGAGGGCTCTCAGTTCTTTACGTTCTTTTTTTGGTTGGATGCTGATGGAGGGTGAAATTATTGAAAATCCATGTGATGGAATTGATTCCCCGAAACTCGGGAGATACCTTCCGGAAGTATTATCTGTAGATGAAGTGGACGCGATAATGGATTCTGTGGACATGTCTAAATGGACAGGGACGAGAGATAGAGCTATTCTTGAAATGCTTTATGGATGCGGACTTCGTGTATCAGAGGCTTCTGCCCTAAAAATATCTGATGTGTTCTTGAATGAAAGGTTTGTGCGAGTTATTGGAAAAGGTAACAAACAGCGTATCGTTCCACTTGGAGAACCTGCGACTGATGCAACAGAAACATATATGCATGTGCGCCCAAATCCGGCTGAATCGAAATATGACGATGTGTTGTTTCTGAATAAGTCAGGAGGGTGTTTGAGTCGTATATCTATATTCAACATGGTAAAAAAGCAAGCGCTTTTAGCTGGAATAACGAAGGAAATCTCTCCGCATACATTTAGGCATTCGTTTGCAACTCATCTTGTCGAGGGGGGTGCTGATCTTCGAGCAGTGCAAGAGATGCTCGGACATGAAAGCATACTTACGACTGAGATATATACGCATATAGACAGCTCTACATGGCAAAAGGAGATTCTTGACCATCATCCGAGAAAGTCGTCATCATTAAAGTAACTTTCATAAATTATCATGTCGAAAATTTTCATATCTTTGAAGATTGTATGGATATAAAGACGATAAAAATAGTAATTGCCGTAATGGTGTTGACGGTCTTGACTGCATCTTGTGAGAAGACTCCACCTGTAGAGCCAAGTCATTTCGATAATGTCCTTTTGCTATATTCGGCAGGATTTAACAATTTGAGTTATGACTTGAATGAAGATATAAGGGATATGGCTTCAGGATATCTTCCAAGTAAAAACACGGGCCATGCGGCTGTTCTGGTATATTCCAGAAAAACGAAGAAAGGTTATGCTGTTCCGACAGAATCATATCTTATAAGGCTATATTCAGGAAAGAAGGGTAGGGCTGTGATGGATACAGTTTATTCATGGCCTTCAGATGTTATAGCTTCGTCTGCGGAAACAGTTCATGATGTGCTTTCTTATGTCAATGAACATTATCCGGCTGACAGATACGGTATGATATTCTCTTCGCATGCATCAGGCTGGCTCCCTTCAGGGTACTATTCTAAGACCAAGAGTATAGGGGCAGATTATACGCAGGATTCGTCGGCTTATGAAATGGAAATAGAAGATTTTGCTTCTGCAATACCGATGCAACTTGATTATATTATCATGGATGCCTGCCTTATGGGAGGCGTTGAGGTCGCTTATGCACTTAAGGATAAATGTCGCAATTTGATTTTTTCACAAGCTGAGGTCCTTTCTGATGGTTTATGTAATTATGTCAATGTTACAGAGCGTCTTCTTAAGGGAGAGAGCCCTGACCTTGATGGTGTATGTGAGGATGCTTATGAATATTACACATCCGATGCCAGTTCGGCGCATTATCTTACGATATCTATGATTGATTGTACTAAACTTAATCCGCTTGCTGAAGCTTGTCGAAAACTATTCTCTAAATATAGGAACAATATCTATATTGTGACCCCATCGAATATCCAGCGTTATTGGCGTTTTGATAAGCATTGGTTCTATGATATGGAGGATATTTTGGTTCAAAGCGGTATCCCTGATGATGAACTTGAAGAATATAGAGAGGCCTTATCAAGCTGTGTCTTGTACAATAAGGCAACAGACTGGATATTTAGTATAAAAGTCCGTACACATTGCGGGTTAAGTATGTATCTGCCTGCTGCCGGCAATAGTGAACTTGATGAATTTTACAAAACCCTTTCTTGGAATAAAGCTGTTGGCCTAGTAAACTAGCACCTGTATATATTTTATTGAATAAAATTCGGAAGGGTATAAATTATTGATTATTAGATTCTTCTTTTTCTGCAGCAATGGCTTCATTATAGCATTTGCGGCAGAGAGGCTCATAGATATCTTTTTCTCCAAGCACAACCAGTTTGTGACTTTTTGTCAATCTATGTGAGTGGTTTGCAAGATTTCCGCATTTTACGCAGATGGCATGTACTTTCTGCACATCTTCGGCAATGGCCATCAGCCCTGGAATCGGACCAAATGGTTTGCCCATATAATCTGTGTCAAGGCCTGCGATTATAACTCGTTTGCCATCGTTTGCCAGTTTCTGAGCAACATCTATAAGACTTTCATCGAAAAACTGAGCTTCATCTACTCCAACGACTTGGGTGTCATCGGCTATATCCAACATCATTTCAGCTTTCTTGATTGGTTTGCTTGGGATGCTGTGGAGGTCATGTGATACAACTTCTACATCGGAATATCTTGTATCTACGGCCGGCTTGAAAATCTCTATTTTTTGGTTTGCAAATTGTGCTCTTTTGAGTCTTCTTATAAGTTCCTCTGTTTTACCTGAAAACATTGAACCGCAGATTACCTCGATGCAGCCTGATCGTCTTATAGTTTCTGAATACATATTATCTGATTTATATGTGTGGTTTGAAATGGTTGCGAATTTAGCATTTTTATTTGTATTGTCGTATTTAAAATGTATTTTTGTGAATAAACGTTTTGTCGATATGGAAAAAAAACATCAAGAAGTCTTGGAAGAACTTGTTGAAAGTCTTGCGGAAGTGAGGCAGAAACTTGATGAACTTGAAAGAAAGATAGATGTACTCAGACGTGAAGAAGGACCGACAGTAGAAACTCCTGAAAACATTGAACTGGAACATGAAGATTTTCTTTCAGACATCTCTGTAGCAGACGAAGCTCCTTCGGCTAATGATGCTATTTCGGAAGATACACTAACAGAAGACGTCGTTCTTGATGGACCAGGTGAGGAAGAATCGCTTTTCACTGCGACTACTGAAAATGTTGCTGTCGTTGAGAAATCAGAGAAGTTAGAGAAGTCATCTCGTCGTAGTATAAATGATTCCGGACGGTCCAATGTTAAGGCTGTTATGGATATGAAACCTGAGAGACCGGAATGGTATACAGCTATCCCAGGTCCGGAAGTTAAAGATATTAGGAGTGCCATTTCATTGAATGACAGAGTAATGTTCATAACATCTCTTTTCAGGGAAGATTCCATGCTTTTCCAAGATGTTGTTTCTAAGATTAATGTGATGACATCCATAGACAAGGCGGTAGATTATCTGTCAACCAATTTTCCGGAGTGGGATATGTATTCTGATATGGTCTATAGATTTATGATGGCTGTGCGTCGAAAATTGAGGTAGTTGAATGGGAATACTATATATTGTTCCGACTCCTGTCGGAAATCTTGAAGATATGACATATAGGGCTGTGGAAGTCCTAAAAAATGCAGATCTTATTCTTGCCGAAGATACGAGGACAAGTTCGGTTTTGCTTAAACATTACGGTATACAAGGGCGTCTTCAGTCGCACCATAAGTTTAATGAGCATCAGACTGTGTCTGTTATCAAAGATAGAATACTGGCCGGTATGAACGTTGCTTTGATAAGTGATGCTGGAACTCCTGGTATATCTGATCCTGGATTTCTCCTTGTGAGAACGTGTGCAGCTGAAGGTATTGAGGTGCAGACGCTTCCTGGTGCGACAGCATGCATTCCTGCGATTGTTTCATCTGGACTTCCTTGCGATAGGTTCTGTTTCGAGGGGTTTCTTCCTGTTAAGAAAGGAAGGCAGACATTGCTAAAAGAGCTTGCGATTGAGACGAGAACAATGATATTTTATGAGTCTCCATATCGGTTAGTGAAGACCCTTGAGCAGTTCTCTGAATATTTCGGACAGGAAAGGGAATGCTCAGTGGCAAGGGAAATCTCCAAAGTGCATGAGGAACACAAAAGGGGAACGCTTGCTGAAGTTATTTCATGGTTCAAGGAGCACGAACCAAAGGGTGAGATTGTTATTATAGTTGCAGGTGCTCCTAACCGCAAACGCAATGAGGATAGCGCCGGCGGTAAGTATAAGTATGAAGAAGTGGCGGACGATAGAGGGGAAGATGAAAGACAACAAATCTGACGGGAATAAACGTCCGTCGACATCTTTTATTACGGGAGCTATAGCTCTTGCATTTCTTATAATCGGGTATCAGACAGCTCTGTTCTTGCATAGGGCAGCCACTTTGAAGATTATATCTGGAGTATCTGCTCCAGACACGGTGTTTGTTTCAGTATCGTCGTGTGATTTAGGGAAAGATGAGAAGAAAGTTATAAAACGAAGTGCAGGGAAAAAGCCTGAACAAGTGTCAAATGTGGCTGCATCATTTGCTCCAAAACGGTGTGAAACATTCGAGTTTAATCCGAATACTGTTTCTGTAGATGATTTATGTCGTTTGGGATTTACACTTAAGCAGGCGAAATCAATCGATAGTTATAGGAGAAAAGGCGGTCGTTTTCGTAGAAAGTCTGATTTTGCCAAATCATTTGTGGTGGCTGATTCTGTATATAAAAGGTTGGAGTCCAGCATTAATATCCCGTTGTTAGATTTAAATACGGCAGATTCTGCAGCATTTGATGACTTGCCTGGTATAGGTGGCTATTTTGCTTCAAAAATGGTAGCATATAGAACTCGCCTTGGTGGCTATTCTTTCAAGGAACAGCTCATGGAAATTTATCATTTTGATGAAGAAAAATATATGAATTTACGGGACCTTGTGGAGGTTCGTACTCCAGCACAGCCATTTGCGCTTTGGACTCTTCCTGCAGATTCTTTGCGCATGCATCCTTATGTTGGCAATATGCAAAGGGCAAAGGCGATAATTCTGTATAGAGAAAATAATCCCCGTACGGCTTTGACTATAGATGGTCTTGTTCGTGCGGGAATAATAGATAAGGAAACAGGATCTAAGTTATCCCGTTGCCGTATTGAGGGGCTTTAATCTTCCACGTGTGTGAGTGCTTCACGGATTTTAGCCTCGATTTCATCGCTGAGTTCGGTGTTGTCCGCTATGAGTTGCTTAGTGGCTTCGCGTCCTTGTGCAAGTTTCTGATCCCCATAGCTAAACCATGAGCCGCTTTTTGTGATTATACCATATTCTACACCGAGATCCACAATCTCTCCAGTGTGGGATATACCTTCGCCGTAAACGATGTCAAATTCGGCTTTTTTGAAAGGAGGAGCCATCTTGTTCTTTACGACTTTTACCCTAGTCCGGTTACCGAGAGCTTCTTCACCATCCTTGATTTGAGTTGTTCTGCGAACATCTAAACGTACGGAAGCATAGAATTTAAGAGCGTTTCCTCCTGTGGTTGTTTCAGGGTTTCCGAACATTACTCCAATTTTTTCGCGCAACTGGTTGATGAATATGCAACATGTGTTTGTCTTGCTGATATTGGCTGTCAGCTTCCTTAAGGCTTGACTCATGAGTCTTGCCTGGAGTCCGACTTTGTTATCACCCATTTCTCCCTCGATTTCCGCCTTAGGTGTAAGTGCTGCCACAGAATCGATAACGATGATATCGATTGCCCCTGATCTGATGAGGTTGTCAGCTATTTCAAGCGCTTGCTCGCCATTGTCCGGTTGAGAAATTAGGAGTGTCTCCAGATCTACTCCGAGAGCTTTCGCGTAGGATCTGTCGAATGCATGCTCAGCATCGATCATTGCAGCTATTCCTCCTGTCTTCTGAGCTTGTGCAATGGCATGTATTGCCAATGTTGTCTTACCACTTGATTCAGGACCATAGATTTCGATAATACGTCCTTTCGGATATCCCCCGATTCCGAGAGCATGGTCAAGAGCGATAGAACCGCTCGGTATAACTTGATGTTCATCCCATTGTGGCTGATCTCCCAGTTTCATGATCGTGCCTTTCCCGAAGTCTTTTTCAATCTTGTCGATCGTTGCCTGCAGTGCTTTTAGTTTTCCGGTATCAACTTCAGCGCTGCTTCCTTTTACTGCATCTTTAGCCATAATGTTTAAATTTTTGTTCTTATGTGCGGATTATTACCGCAATCCTTACAAAGATATAAAAATAGCTGCAATCTGAAATGAAAAAATAACTAATTTTGTATTGTACCGGATTGCTCCGGAGACTTGATTAGAAAATAATATGAAATATAAGTTATTAGGGAAGACCCCAGAAGAATTGAAGGAAATAGCTGTTGGATGCGGACTGCCGAAATTTGCCGGTAATCAGATAGCACAATGGCTGTATAAGAAGAAGGTTAAGACCATTGACGAGATGACGAATCTTTCCAAAACTGGTCGTGAGAAGCTTTCCGAGTTATATGAAACTGGGGCAGTGCCTTATTCTGACTGTAAAATATCGTCTGATGGAACAAAGAAGTATTTGTTCCCTGTGACATGTTCGTATCTTCATGGACTTAACCGAATAGAGGGGACTGATCCTGGGAAAATAGAGTCGAGCAGTATTGAAGCGGTAATGATTCCGGAGCTTGATAGGCAGACACTTTGCGTGTCATCTCAGGCGGGGTGCAAGATGGGATGTGAGTTTTGCATGACTGGACGCCAGGGATTTCATGGAAATCTTTCAGCTGCAGATATCCTATCTCAATATATATCTGTAGATGAATCGGATACACTTACCGGGACCGTTTTTATGGGAATGGGAGAACCTCTTGATAATTATGACAATGTGAAGAGGGCTATAGATGTGCTTACGGCGGATTGGGGATTTGGCTGGAGCCCGAAGAGGATAACATTGTCCTCCATAGGAGTAATCCCTAACCTTAAGCGTTTTCTTGATGAAACAAGATGTCATTTGGCTATAAGCATGCATGACGCATTTCCTGACGAGAGAGGGGAAATTATGCCAGTCCAGAAAGCTTACCCGCTGAAAGATGTTATAGCACTTATCCGCAAATATGATTTTTCTGGTCAGAGGAGGGTAAGTTTTGAGTATACTATGTTCTCTGGGTTCAATGATGATAAACGTCACGCAGACGCTATTATAAGACTTTTAGGAGGACTCGAGTGCAGGGTGAATCTGATTAGGTTTCACAAGATCCCTGACTTTCCTTATGAATCTTCCCCTGATGGAGTAATGGAAGTTTTCCGTGACAGGCTTAACAAGGCAGGGATAACATCCACTATCCGAGCTTCGAGAGGAGAGGATATCTATGCAGCGTGCGGTATGCTTGCCGGAAAGCATAAGCAGACAATAGTATAATATATGAAAAGGATATTCAAATATATGATAGTTTCAGTCATTGCCTTGTCTTTTTTTGTAAAGGGTGTTAGGGCTGATGACTATCGTGCATTTCACCCGGTAGGACTTAATTCCATACGAGATTCTATCTCTATGAAAGAGATTCGGGCGTATCTATCCGAAATAAAGAAAACAAGGCCTACTGTCGCTTTGGTTCTTAGTGGAGGAGGTGCCAAGGGCGTGTCTCATATCGGAGTTATGGAGTATCTTGATTCTCTTAAGATTCCTGTGGATGTGGTTATGGGCACAAGCATGGGGGGACTAATGGGAGCATTATATGCATTGGGCTATACTCCTCATCAAATGGATTCGCTTGTGAGGACTTTCGACTGGGATGTGGCTTTGACTGACAAAGTTCCAAGAGATTATGTGTCATATACCACGAAGAAATATCGTGAAAAATTCTTGTTGTCTTTTCCGTTTTATTATGCGAGGCAGGATTATATCGAAAGGCGTAGCGAAGATGTCCAATATACTGGTGCCGGAAAGAAACATGACCAAATACATCTTGGGGCTGGCAAGGATGATGCGACATCGCTTGTGAAGGAGAATCTTCTTGGAAGTCTTCCGTCAGGATTCGCGTTTGGACAAAATGTTAATAATATATTTAGTTCATTGACAGTTGGCTATCAGGATAAGATGGACTTTATGAATCTTCCAGTTCCTTTTGTCTGTGTAGCTACGGAAATGGTTTCAGCGAGGGCTAAAGTGTGGTATGAGGGAAAACTGAATACGGCATTGAGGTCTACTATGTCTATTCCTGGTGTATTTGCTCCTGTTAGGGTTGATGGAATGGTTTTGGTTGATGGTGGAATGCGAGATAATTATCCTACAGACCTTGCGAAGAAGATGGGCGCAGATATTATCATAGGTGTCGATCTGGCGAGCGGATATAAGGATTATTTATCCCTTAATAATCTTGGGGATATAATATCTCAAGGCGTGGATATGCTCGGGAGAGAATCGTATGAGAAGAATGTAGACATACCTGATGTGACTATTAAGCCATATCTTCCAGAATTCACCATGATGAGCTTCGATGATAAGAGCATAGACATTATAATATCCAGAGGAAAGGATGCAGCTCGGGAGCAGGCGGAAGCATTGGATAGTATCAGGGTACTTACAGGTGGATGCGGAACTACATATCATAACAAGAAAGCTGTGGATATAAACATGTCTCCTGTCCGTATTTCAAAGATTGAAATTACCGGAGTTTCTGACAATGAGTCCCGTTATCTTATGAATAAGATAGGGTTGAAGCCCAATGAAAAGATAGGGAAGGGTGTGATAGAGAATGCTGTTGCGACAATATTTGGAACCAATGCCTTTGACTATGTTACGTATGAACTGCAGGGAAATGAGGAGCCATTTGATTTGGTCATACATTGTAAGAAAGGACCTGTCCATCAGTTCGGTATCGGCGGCCGTTTCGATACTGAAGAAATCGTATCAGTCCTTTTGAACTTAGGTTTCAATGTTCACAAGATTCAGGGATCAGCATTGAACCTAACGGGGAAGGTCGGAGCGAGTCCGTATGCGAGGGTTCACTATTATTACATGAATCCTGTCGGTCCAACTCTTAATGCCTCAGCATCCATAAAGTGGGCCAATAAGAATCAGCTTAAGCTTGGTGGCAGTGACTATACTGTCGCTTATCTAAATGTGATGGAGGAAGCATATATTTCCAATATCAGGTGGCGTAAGTTTTTTCTACGTGGTGGTTTTAGAAATAATTACTTCAACCTAAACAATATAATGACCAGCGGAGTTATTGGTGATTATGATGTTAAGGGGTTGAAAAATAGTTATTTATCTGCATTTTTGGATTCCAGAGCGGAAACTTTTGATGATGGTTATTTCCCTACGAGGGGATTTGCGCTCGGTGTCGGGTATGAATTTGTATTCCAAGGGCTTAATCATCACATTGAACCTTTCCATGTCGTCTCTCTCGATTTTAAGGCGGTAGCAAATTCGGGATGTTTTGCCTTCATTCCTTCCTTGAATGTAAGGTACCTAATGGGTGATAGTCCAGCTCTGCCTTATATGAATCTGATAGGTGGTTTTATTCCAGGAAGATATCTTGATCAGCAGGTCGCTTTCTCTGGGCTTAATTTCGCTGCGGCTATGCCTAACTATCTTAATGTTATCGGTACGGATTTTCGCTTCAAACTATTCAAGAACAATTATTTGACATTTCAGGCTAACTTTGCCTTTGGTATGGAGAATTTTAAGGCTTTCAATGATATACGGAATGATGTGAAAGGTGTTCTTGGTGTTGGACTCAAGTACTCATACAATTCTATTGTAGGCCCTGTTGAGTTCGACGTACATTGGTCAAATCTTCGTAATAGAGCAGGAGCATATTTTAATATCGGACTTTATTTTTGATGATAGAAGAAAATACATATCTCAAAGTGTTGAACCATCTTCAAGCACAGTGCTCGAGGCGAGAGTATTGTATTGCTGATGTTATGTCGAAGGCTACGAAGGCATTTGATGGAGATGAGGCTGCTGCTAGTAAACTTGTTGCGTCTCTTGTCGAGGATAAGTTCGTAGATGATTTACGGTATGCATCTGCGTTTGCGAGAGAGAAGGCGGCTTTATCCGGTTGGGGAAGACAGAAAATTGTGTATATGCTTTCTCGTAAGGGGATTGATAAAAATATAATAGTCGATGCATTGGATGAAGTGGATGTGACTATTGCTTCGAAACGCCTTGAGTCAGTGCTTTTTGCTAAATGCCGTACTCTTATTGATGATCCTCAATGCCGTTTGAAGCTGTTGCGCTTTGCGCTTGGAAGGGGATATGGGTATGATGAGATTAAGAGTGCGGTGGAAAAAGTCATGACAGAAGTAAAACAATCATTGACAAGCAAATGATGTTCAATGATAGCATACGGAGTTTTCTTCTTGACGAGAATTTTGTCTTCAAAGAAGATAAAAATGGGAGTTTCCATGTGTTCAAGGTGGATGTGGGGGAAAACCATATCGTCGACATTATTCCTATACAGGTATGCTCGGTAACATTGAAACAGGCAGAAAGTCAGATGATAGAATTGTCAGGAATTGTGGGAGAAACTAAGGTGATTGTTGCAGAGGATTTGTGGTGGAGCAGAAATGGTATGATGCGTCAGAGGCTTTTGGCTCAACTTGGAAGATTTAGATCTGTGTTTGCTCGTAATACTGAGGTGAGGAGGATAAATAAGCAGGAGTCTTCAGCCTTTCTTTCAATGTTCCATACTTATGGTGATGCTTCGTCCAGATATCGCTATGGTATTTTTTCGAAAGATGGGGAAATGGTTGCAGCTGCTTGTTTTTCCTCTCCGCGTAGATGGCTAAAGGATAAGGGATATGTAAGGTCTTATGAATGGGTGCGGTACGCCTCTCTACCTGGTGTGAGAGTTGTTGGAGGAATGGGGAAGGTGCTTAAGTATTTTATAGAGAATATCTCTCCGGATGATGTCATGAGTTATGCTGATCTTGAGTGGACTTCGGGTGCTGTGTATGAGACTTTGGGCTTTGAGAGGGAGTCTTTCCGTAGACCTGTGCTGTTTGCTATCAATCCGGAGACTTGGCTTCGTACGCCTGTTAATGGAAATGTAGACGAGGGGATGTGGTATCATTATAATCTGGGGAGTGTGAAATATAGATTGAAGTTATGAGAGCGAACAGAAAGAAGAGGACATTCATAGGACGCCTATGGAGGATTATGTTCCTAAAGCTTCCGATTACCGTCATTGTGCTTAGCCTTTTGTGGGTGTTTGCCCTTAAGTGGGTGCCTGTCTGGGTTACTCCTCTGATGGTGCAAAGGACATTTGAGCATTGGTCTGACAAAAATTTTCATACGCATAAGACGTGGGTAAGTTATGACAAGATTTCTAAGGAACTTCCCAAAGCTGTGATTGCAAGCGAGGATAATCTGTTTGACATTCACAATGGGTTTGATTGGAAGCAGATCAATATCGCCATCAATGATCATGAGAAAAAGGGTAAGAAATTACGAGGAGCCAGTACTATTTCTCAACAGACAGCCAAGAATGTGTTCTTATTTCCGTCTCGCAATTTTGTCAGAAAGGGACTTGAAGCATATTTTACCGTGCTTATCGAATTCTTTTGGGGAAAGGAGAGAATTCTGGAGGTTTATCTCAATGTAGCTGAGATGGGAAAGGGTATATATGGAGCAGAGGCTGCGGCGTATGAATTGTTTGGCAAACATGCTTCAGAACTTACCAGGCGAGAGTCTTGTCTGATAGCAGCCTGCCTTCCGAATCCTCTTAGACGTAATGCTGCGAAGCCATCGCAGTATGTGTCAGGAAGGGCTGTGACTATAGAAAATTTGGAATATAAGTTGGCGTATCCAGACTGGGTTTTGCACAAATAATGGATTTTATACTTATATTTGTCGTATAAATCTTATAACCATAAACGAAAAATGGAAGCGATTGTAAAAACTGACTTCAATCTTCCTGGACAGGTTTCTAAGTATGTCGGGAAAGTCCGTGATGTGTATGATATCGAGGGTAAATATCTTGTAATGGTTGTTTCAGACAGGATTTCCGCGTTTGACGTAGTATTGCCAAAAGGTATTCCGTTTAAAGGACAAGTACTGAATCAAATTGCGGCCAAGTTCCTTGATGCGACGGCAGATATTGTTCCGAATTGGAAAATTGCATCTCCAGATCCGGCTGTGACTGTCGGTTATAAATGTGAACCTTATAGGGTTGAGATGGTGATTCGAGGCTGCCTTGCTGGACATGCGTGGAGAGAATATAAAGAGGGTAAGCGCGAGTTGTGTGGAGTTAAGCTTCCAGATGGAATGGTAGAGGGGCAGATGTTCCCCGAACCGATAATAACTCCGTCTGCTAAGGCATCGGAAGGACATGATGAGGATGTTACTAGAGATGAAATTATTGCGAAGGGCATTGTTCCTGAAGAAGATTATATTCAGATAGAGAATTATACTCGTGCAATATTCAAGAGAGGACAGGAAATAGCCAAGAAGATGGGACTCATACTTGTAGATACAAAATATGAGTTTGGAAAGCGTGATGGTAGAATTTATTTGATGGATGAGGTGCATACTCCTGATTCTTCAAGATATTATTATGCCGACGGATACGAGGAAAGACTTCGAAAAGGTGAAAAACAGAAGCAGCTTTCTAAGGAATTTGTCCGCGAATGGCTGATGGATAATGGATTCCAAGGTCAGGAAGGACAAAAAGTCCCTGAGATGACACCTGAAGTGGTTGCTCACATAGAAGATAGGTATATTGAGCTTTTCGAGAAGATTACCGGGACTAAATTTATACGTGAGGAATATACTGCTGATGGTATCTGTAAGAATGTATCTGCTTATCTTAAAGAGTTGCTTGCAAAGTAAATAAAATAATTAATTCTCGGACTGCCGAGAGTAAGATAACGAAGCCGATGAAGTACACGAGGGATAAAGTCTCTGTGATTCCTGTCCTTGACCGGCGCAGAGTCAAAAGAACTGGATTGTATCCAGTCAAGATCGAGGTTATTTATAATCGCGCTCAGAAGTACTATCCTATAGCTGTAGATATGACTGTAGCAGATTGGGAGCGTATGGTGGCTGTATGGGATGATTTGGATATTGATGTTTGCCCTGTTAAGAAAAACTTCATGAAGGCATGCCGAGAGGTGGATTATGTCTTGGATAAGGGTGGTTTTTCCTTTGAAGCTTTGGATGAGCGTTTTAGATTGACATCTGAAGTTAAACTGGATGTGGCTCTCGGCATTATGCGTGATGAATTCATGCGTGATGGTCGTGTTAATTCAGCATATATGTGTAAGTATGCGCTTGAGTGTATAATACGGTTTTCTGGAGGGGGAGTCCCTTTCTGTGAAGTTACACCAGATTGGCTTAAGCGTTTCGAGTTATTTATCCTTTCAGAAGGAAAAAGCCTTGCGACGGTTGATATCTATATGAAAGCGATAAAGTCTACGATGAGGAGGGCTATACGAGGTGGCTATATCTCTGTTTCAATGTACCCTTTCGGACAAGATCGTTATGTTATTCCGCAGGGTGGTTCAAGAACAAAAAGTCTTACAGCTGACCAGATAGAACTTGTACGTGCATACAAGGGAAAGAAGACACTGGAAAAGTATAGAGATTTGTGGTTGTTTTCCTATATGTGTGGAGGAATGAACTTCAGAGATATGCTATTCCTTCAGTATCGTAATGTTAATAACGATGAACTTTGTTATACTCCTTCGGTGGTGACAGTTCCAAATGAGTCTAAGCAGATAAAAATACATATTACAGATGAGATGCGTTCTATTGTGCGTCGTTGGGGAAATGTTAATCGTGGGAAACCTGGTATGTATCTATTCAAATACGCTAAAGGAAACGAGAATGATACAGATAAGACGATTCTTACTCGTAAGGTGGTGTGTATGTGTAATCGTTCGTTAAAGAAAATTTCTGAAGAGTTGGATATTCCTGTGTTTACGACTCTTTCTGCGAGAAAATCTCTTCAAGATTTTCCGTCTTCTGATAGACCCCAACCTGTTGCGGGGGGGGGTGCTAAAAGACGTAAAATCAATATGTTATAGCGAAACTTATTATTTATCTTTCAGATAAATCTGATTTTTGAATCACTATTTTGTTGGTATTATACCCTATTTTACCTATGGTTTTATATCAACAAAAAACTCCTGCAGAAATTTCTACAGGAGTTTGCGGTGCGGATGGGGCTCGAACCCACGACCTCGGGCGTGACAGGCCCGCATTCTAACCAGCTGAACTACCGCACCAGGAGTTTTGCTGTGTTTGGTGTTTCTCTCAAACGCGTTGCAAAGTTAGGTGTTTTTTCTGAACATGCAAGAGTTTTTCTGAAAAATTTTCATAAAAACGCATATAAAACGATATCTGCCTCGAGAAAAAAAAGCCGGACAGATGCACTCTGTTCGGCTTTTTTTAGTATCTAATAGCTAAAACTATTTGATTTCTATGACTTTATGTGCTTCGTTAGGCTGAACCTTGACAATTTTAGGAATATTGACCTTTAAAACGCCATTTTCAACTTGAGCATTGATCTTTTCCTTGTCTGCATCGTCCGGCAGAAGCATTGTTTGCTGGAATTTGCTGTATGAGAACTCGCGACGGAGGTAATGTCCGTTCTTCTTCTCACCATTGTTCTCCTGTTTCTTTTCCATATTGATGACCAAGTCGCCGTTTTCATCGAGGCTTACCTTGAAGTCATCCTTTGTCATTCCTGGAGCTGCAAGTTCAATGTCGTAGCTCTGTTCACTTTCTAATACGTTGATTGCAGGAGCTGTGGCGTTTGATCTCTCCATCCACTCGTTGTCAAAGAAATCATTGAAAATACTTGGTAACCAATTTTGGTTATTCATTCTTCTTGAAGGTACCATAGTTGAAATCTCCTATATTTTTAAATTTTTTATTTTTTCTTTAATTTGTCCCGCTCATTGCGGAACGACTAGAATAAATCAATTGCTGTGCCGTCACTATGTTTAGTTCTATAAGTCGACATTTTGTCATAAATTATGACAAAATGGCATAAAATATTGTCAAAATGTCGTATTTTGGCAAATCAAAACAGATTATTATATTTGTATGATAAATAAGATTGTAATATGCCTGATGAAGGAAATATCATAATACGAGGAGCTAAGGTCAACAACTTGAAAAATATCACTGTTGAGATTCCGAGGAATAAATTTACGGTGATTACTGGAATATCTGGATCCGGAAAATCATCGTTAGCATTTGACACTCTTTTTGCCGAAGGGCAGAGGAGGTTTGCGGAGAGTCTGTCATCGTATGCGAGACAATTTCTTGGTAGAATGTCCAAGCCTGATGTTGAAGCTGTTGAGGGGATTCCTCCTGCCATCGCAATCGAGCAGAAGGTAAATACGAAGAATCCGCGTTCTACGGTTGCTACCACTACGGAATTATATGATTATCTGAGAATTATATTTGCGAGGATTGGCCGAACATATTCTCCTGTCAGTGGTGTGGAGGTCAAATGTCATACATCCAATGATGTTATGGCATATATTTTCTCTCATCACGGAACGTCTGCTGTATATCTGTTGGCTGATTTGAATTGGGATAATCGTAAAGATAAGGTGGAGGCCTTGATTTCATTGAAAGAAGAGGGCTATTCGCGCCTCTATTGTGAGACCGAAGGACAGTTGTTGATAGATGATGTCCTTCAGAAATCAGCGGAAGGAGAATTTCCAAATAGCCTGCTTCTTATGGTAGATCGCCTCAAACTTCCGGAAAAAAGAGATGATAATGAGGATTTAAATGCACGTCTCCATTCTTCCATAAGCACTTGTTTTTCTAAGGGGAATGGAACAATGTATGTCAAGTGTGATGATGAGCGATTGGTGCCATTTATAAGTCGTTTTGAGGCTGATGGAATCGTATTTAGAGAGCCTGATGAGTATATGTTCAGTTTCAATAGTCCTTTGGGCGCATGTCCAGTATGCGGAGGACTAGGCAAAATCATTGGAGTGAGTGAGGATCTTGTGGTTCCTGATAAGACGAAGAGCATTTATGATGGGGCCATTGCTTGCTGGAAAGGCGAAAAGATGGGTTGGTTTAAAGATAGACTCATAAGTGTAGCCGGCAAATATGGAATTCCAGTATTTGAGCCATATTGCAATTTGTCGCAGAAAGTGAAGAATCTTATTTGGGATGGGTACAAGGCAGAAAAAGAAGAGGATTCCATAATAGGTATCAATGAGTTTTTCAAATGGGTTGAAGCTAATAGGTATAAGATTCAGTATAAGTATTTGCTCAGTCGCTTTTCCGGGAGGACTATATGCCATGAATGCAAGGGGAGTCGTTTGCGTAAGGATGCTCTGTATGTAAAAGTTGGAGGAAAGGATATATATGAGCTTCTCTGTATGAATACGGAGCAGCTATTGGACTTTTTCAGAAATCTTAGTCTTACTGAATATGAATATTCGATTGCACATAAGGCCATAGAAGAAGTAATGTCTCGTTTGCAATATATAATGGATGTTGGACTTGGATACCTTACATTGAATCGGGCATGTAACACCTTGTCTGGAGGTGAGAGCCAAAGAATCAATTTGGTTACAGCTCTCGGAAGCTCTCTCGTCGGGTCAATGTATATTTTAGATGAACCGAGCATTGGTTTGCATCCCAGAGATACAGACAGGCTTATTGGGGTATTGAAGAAACTTCGTGACATGGGCAATACTGTTGTGGTTGTTGAACATGATGAGGAGATAATTCGTGCGGCAGATATGTTGATAGATATGGGACCATTGGCGGGAGTTGATGGTGGTGAGATTGTATTCCGTGGTAAGGTCAATGATTCTATCACAAAGGCTCAAATAGAAAAATCTCTTACGCTTCAGTATATAACAGGATATAGGCCACGAGTTTCCAGAGAAAAGCGAGCATGGTCGTACTATATCAGTATTGAAGGGGCTATGGAGCACAATTTGAAAGACATTGACGTGAAGTTCCCTCTTGGTGTGCTTACTGTGGTATCAGGTGTGAGTGGTAGTGGTAAATCTTCTCTTGTTGGCGATATTCTATATCCGGCATTGTACAGACGATTGAATGAAACTGGAAATCTCCCTGGAGTGTTTAGAAAACTTGGTGGTAACATTGACCGTATATCTGCAGTTGAGTATGTTGATCAAAATCCTATAGGAAAGAGCTCGAGGTCTAATGCCGTGACATATCTAAAAATATATGATGATATAAGGAAACTGATGAGTGAGCAGCAATTTGCCAAGGTCAATGGTTTTACTCCATCATATTTCTCTTTTAATCAAGATGGTGGGCGATGTTCTGAGTGTCAAGGGGAGGGATATGTGCACATTGGTATGCAGTTCATGGCGGATGTTACTATGGTTTGTGAGGCATGTGGTGGTAAACGCTTCAAACCGGAAATACTTGAGGTTAGGTATCATGGAAAAAATATTGATGACATCCTTAATATGAGCGTATCTGAGGCTATGGAGTTTTTCGGTTCACAAGGAGAGCCTGAGGCTAAGAACATTGCTCGAAAACTTCAACCACTTGCGGATGTAGGTTTGTCATATATCAAACTCGGACAGAACAGCAGCACTCTTTCTGGTGGTGAGAGCCAACGTATCAAACTTGCTTATTTTCTTTCTATGGATGAAGCTTCTGCTCGCCCTCTTGACAAGAAGATAATGTTTATTTTTGATGAGCCTACGACAGGACTTCATTTTAATGATGTCGAAAAACTGATGAAATCATTTGACGCTTTGCTTGCAAAAGGGCATTCAATTGTCGTTGTGGAGCATAATCTCGATGTGATACGTGCTGCAGACTGGGTTATTGAATTAGGACCAGATGCTGGAAATAATGGCGGACAGCTAGTCTTTGAAGGAACTCCTGAAGAACTTATGGCAAAAGGAGACACATATACTGCCAAATATCTAAAAAATACAGGAATATATGATGAAAATAAATGACTATCCGATCGATGCTGTAGTAACATGGGTTGATGGCAATGATCCTGTACATCGTGCTAAAAGAGCAATGTATGAAAAGAAAGACGAGAGCTTAAATGATGATATAGGTGGTGCTATCCGATACACCAGTGTAGGAGAAATAAAGTATTGTATAGCTTCATTGCTGAGGTTCGCACCATTTCTACGTACGATATGGCTTGTGACTGATGGTCAAGATCCTTGTATCGGAGACTTTCTCGAAAGAAATTTTCCCGGTCAGTCCGGAAAAGTTAAGATAGTGGATCATGCGGTTCTTTATCGCGGATATGAGCAATATCTTCCAGTATTTAATTCTCTTTCAATCGAGACTGTATTATGGCGTATTCCAGGTCTTAGCGAGCATTTCATCTATCTAAATGATGATTTTATGCTTGTCGCTCCGACTGTTCCTGCCGACTATTTTATCGGAGAAAAGTCTGTATGTTATGCCATGTGGTTCAGTATCCCATTTGCGCGGTTGCTGCAGTTCTTAAAACCTAAAAAGAAAGGTCATAAGGTGTTTACGTTCAAGCATTCTATGGTTAATGCCGCTGATGCTATAGGGGAAAAATGGCGTTTCTTCCGTCTGGGGCATAATCCACAGTCAATGAAGGTGAGCACTTTTCGCAATTTTTTCGAAAAATATCCTGAACTGATGATAGGGAATATGTCATGTCGTTTCCGAGAGGAACAACAATACAATCCAGCAGAATTGTTCTTCCTGTTGTCTGCACGAGAAGGTAATCTTATTCTTCATACCAAGAAAGGTGTAAATTTGTATCTACTTCCGAAAGGACATGATTATATGGTAAAGCATATCAATAAGTTTAGAAAATCGACTTCTGAGAAATTTTGCTGTATGAACTCTTTGGATTATGCTTCTTTGGAAGATCAGAGGCTGGCTTTAGGTTGGTTAGAGGAAAGGTTAGGACTGAAATAACTTGTGTTATTTCCAAAAGAACTTGATATAACCTTGAAGTGGTTTCCTCTTGTTCTTTGGAGGCAGTTTCATGTAGTCACCATACATTATGCTTAGAAATTTGTTATACTCGGAGAGTACCATGAATTTTTTACCTTCAAATTCCAAAGAGGTATACTTCTGAAAATCTGCTGCTTCGAACCATTCTCTTATGTTGGTAGCGCATGTCACTTGCGAGACATGAGATGATGTTGCCCATTTAGCATTTCCGAGAGAAATGATTTCATTTATATAGCCAACTATGTCTTCAGGACGTTGAATTGCAAATCTTGGATTGAGAGATTTCATTGTTGCAGCCCAAATTTGTCGGATAAGAGAGAATCTATCAGATTCTCCAGCATGGATTTTTCTGAGCTTTGAAGTATGTTTTTGCAATAATGTCAGTGTCTCATAATATCTCTTAAAGTCATCTATTTCGTCAGGGACAGAGTCAATAGGAAAGATATCTATCCAAACACCGGTTTGTATGCTTTTACCATGCCATGGAATATATGAGCGTGTTATTGTTCGTTTCATGTCGCACACCCTTCCGAAGGCTATGAAACAGTCATCTATCTTGCTGCTATCGATGAAATTAAATTTGTTGGAATTATATAAGTCTCTGAATTTTAAATAATCTTCTCTCGGCATGATAATATCGATATCATCATCCCATGGGATGAAACCCTTATGTCGTACTGCTCCCAAAAGAGTTCCATAGGCTAGTGAATATCTTATGTTATTATTTTTACAGAAATCAGCGACATCAACGAGGATTTCAAGGCTGAACTTTTGAAGTTCAGAGAGCTGAAGTGTTTTCATATTTGAATTTTGGCGAGTAGATGTTCTGTCTTGTTTTATAATAGTTTGTACAGATTTTCACCTTTTATGTATTTGTCTTGAATATCAGTCATGGCAATCATCTCCTTTTCTGACAATATTCCTGATGTACAACCAGATGAAAGTATCCCTGTTATAAATTCACGGATCTCATATCTCAATCCTTCCCCTATAAATGGCAGAAAGCATTTCTTGTTTTTGTTCTGATCTTCGAACCTGAATTCGAAATAGTCTGTTTTCCACCAAGGAGCAGGTACATAGACATATCCTTTGGTCCCAGATATTACCATATTGCCTTCAGTCTTGGCTCCTAATCCCACTTGGAATGATGCTGTTGCAGAATCATAAAGAAATACAGCTTTTGTGAAGATGTCTACATTATTCTTCATTTTAGAGTAGAAGTTTACCTCTCTATATTCAGTTCCGAGAATCTTCAATATCGGCAAGATAGGGAAACATGCATTTTCGCTCATGCTTCCGCCATATCTTGAACTATCCATCTTTTCCGAACTTTCGTCTGTTATGGTGGTTATAGATGCATTGATGTCGACTATGTCCCCGATAATTCCTGACTTCATCATGGCAACAAGATGCCTGAATGCAGGACAATAGGCTGTCTTATGTGCAATCATCAGAATTAAATTCTTGGTTTTGGCCAATGATATAAGTTCCCTTGATTCGTCTGATTTTAGCACAAAAGGGGTTTCGCATAGGACATGTTTTCCTGATTCAAGAGCCTCTTTTACATAATTATAATGAGTGTAATGTGGTGTCGCTATGTATACGGCATCACATTTTTCAAGAAGCTGACTGTATGATTTTGCTACTGTTGGAACATCATGTTTTATGCAGAAGTTTCTGCATTTGTCTTCGTTTATGTCGAATGCTGATGATATGGTGACGCAAGTCACGGACTTTGATTCTGGTATGAACCTGTTTGCTATGCTTCCTGTCCCTGCTATGCCAATCCTGACATTTTGTTCATTACGTATCTGTGTGCTTGATATACCTTCAGTTCTGGGAAGATATACCACCTTACAGAATTCGTTGAGGTAGTCGAATTTCCCTTCCCAATCTGAACCTATTGCGAAAATATCAACACCATATTTCTGCACGTCATCTATCTTCTGCCCGAAATACTCTTCTATTATGATTTTATCCGCATATCCTGTCCGTTTTACGGCCTCAATTCTGTCGACAAGGCTGTCATGAGTGTTCAATTTGCCTCTCTCTATGTCGAAGTTGTCTGTTGTGATTCCGACAATCAGATAGTCCCCGAGCTCTTTAGCATGCTTGAGAAGATTTATATGCCCCTGATGAAGTAGGTCGAATGTCCCATATGTTATGACTTTCTTCATATTAGGCTCCATATTCAAGTTCGTGTATTCTGCTTGCCAACTCTTTCAACTCTTTATCTGTTTGTAATCCCATATGTGATATTCGATAAAATCCTGGAATTGCGCCAGGCATTATATAGGTGTCATATTTCTCTATAAGTCCTTTGAATATTCTACGCTCATCCGTATCACTTGTTTTTATGGCTGTTATTGCGTATGATGGATGTTCTGCTGGCATTTCCCATCCATATTTGCGACATTCTACACGGAATGTCTCTGCTCTGTGTTGGACTTCAGCAATGTTCAAGTGTTCTCCTCCTTGCAATTCAAGCTGTTTTAGCCTTGCATGTAGCTGAATGTATATGGTGGTGGCAGGGCTGAATGGGGTTTGTCCTCGCTTCAAATTGTCAAGGTTATCTTGGAAGTCCCAATAATAGCCATTTTTAGCAAATTTATACCCTGTAAGTTTTGAACTAAGAAATACAATTGATAATCCTGGAGGAATATTTAATCCTTTTTGCGTACTGGTAATGCATATATCGATACCAAGTTTGTCCATGTCAAGTTCTTCTGCCAAAAATGAACTGATTACATCTACTACAAGTGATACGTTATGTCTATGGCATATTTCGGAAATTTTCTCCAAATCATATAGAACCCCAGAAGATGTCTCGTGGTGTTGGCATAGGAAGGTATCAGGTCTTTCCGTCTGTATTGTCTTTTCCAATGCTTCATAGTTAATGTCGCTACAGAATGGAACTTTGAAGTCAATGACAGGTACGTTATAATAGTTGCATAGCGATACCCATCTTTTTCCGAATGAGCCTCCATTAATTGCAATAGCTTTTTTCTTGGTGCTGACGTAGTTTTCTATTGTCGCCGCCATTGCTCCAGTACCTGAGCCTGTATATATTATAGTTCTTCCTCCTCTACAATGTATTAGGTCAAGCAGAATCTTTTCAGATTCCAAGTTTATTGCGGAGAAACTATCGGTTCTCATGTAAGGAATCGGTTCAGCTCCTATTTTGGTAATATTGCTGTCAATATTGCCTGGAAATACATATGAAAACATTATATTTGTCTACTATTCTTACAAAATTACACTTTTTTGCTTCTTTTTAAATGAAAAATTGAGTGTAAACGTTGCATGAAAGTTCAAAAAAAGTGTTAGTTTCATGATATAGGCCCTAATTATTATTGAAGAAGATGAAAAAATTGGATAAGAATCAGATACATACAATACTTTTGGAGATTCTGAAAACTGTAGATATTTTCTGTAGAAAAAACGGTTTGCGCTACTCTATGGCTTATGGAACCCTTCTCGGGGCAGTACGCCATAAGGGGTTCATTCCATGGGATGATGATATCGACATCCTTATGCCAAGGCCTGATTTTGAGCGTTTTGTCGCATCATTTGGTCGCGAGCCCGGTTCTCGATACAGGTGCCTTTATAATACTGACAATGGAAATGAATGTTTTCGTCATTTCTTTGCAAAAGTTCATGATTCATGGACAGTTAGCTATCAGGGAGATATGGTTAAATATAAATTCGGTCTCAATATAGATGTATTCCCTGTTGATGGTAAGCCCGATGATGTTAAAGAGCAATATAGAATGGAAAAAATGCTTTCGTCTTGTTCACATAGGCTTAATATCTGTGGAACGAAATTTAATCTGTTTAATTTCCACCAACCGTTGATTCCTAAGATTGTCGCTCATCTTCGAGGTGAAGAGTATTGGATATCTAAGATGAAAGACAAGATGTTAGAATATGACTTTGACAAATGCAGTAAGGCAGGTTCGGTGTCAGTAAGATACAATGGCCTTAGAGAAATTTTTGATCATAGTATGTTTGAGAATTATACTGAACTTGAATTTGAAGGTTGTAAGTTTTCTGCGTTTGTCGGGTGGGATGAATTCTTGTCACAACAATATGGTGACTATATGCAGCTTCCACCTGAAGGCAAACGCAGAACTCACAACATTGTGGCCTATATGAAGGATGACGCGGTATCTTTATAGAATATCAGAGTAGAAAGGTGACTGATATTCTTGAGCTTTAGGAGATGCTTCTATGACGTATCTTCCTATATTGCCAAGTAATGAAGATGTGTACGAACCATAGTCTCTTGTGATTCTATAGAATCCTTCGAATGCGTTATAGTTTGCTGCATTCTGACGTGTTACTATTATGCTACGTTCTTGTGGCATTCTTGTTCCGTCTTTTCTTAGAGGAATGAAGCTGGATTTTGTACGCTGTGCTATATCTATACCTGTTTCCGATGTCCCATAACTCAGGTTTTCCCATAACATTCCAGTCAGTTCATCTTCTCTTTCTATGCAGAATGGGTATCTGTTGCTTTCATCATATCCTGATGGAACGAGTGTCATGACTCTATATTCCTTAGTAAGTTTAGTGTCTTTCTCCGATTCCATGAAAGGTACGAGTCCGAGCAACTTGTTTCCTAATATGAAAGTTTGGTCTTGAGAGTCATCTCCTATGAGATTGTCTGAGACCAGATTGTCTGGTTTTATAAGAAGAGGAAGATTACTTTTCCACATCTTTGAATACTTTGGAGTTGCAAACCAAATATTGTATGGAACATATGTGAAACATACATATCCAGGCATGAAGTCCACCTGTGCTGTGACAGAGAATTCAAGGATTATATCCTGTATCCAATATCCTTCGATTACTTTTCCCGTGTGAGGGTTGGTGACGGCTCCTTTTATGCAGAAAGCGCCACTGGCAAAGAAATCCTTTATTATTGAATTGGAGTTATCTGCCTCTGGAGGTATTAGTTTTACGTTAAGCTTTCCTGCATTAAATTCTGATGGAATGATATTATCATGGCCATCTTTTTTCCTTGAGTATGCAGATGCATTCGGATTTGTCCCTTCCGAAGGGGAGATTCTTACAATATTCCATTCTGCATGTGATGTGCCAGTAGAACCATTATATAGATTAAGTGTATGTGTTTCAGTATGATCTTCACAGTCTTTACCATTTATATCTAGTTGCGTGTTTGAGATTTCTCCGAGATATCTCTGCCCTGGAAAAGCTTGCGATACATTGCACCTGACAGATGCGCTCCTGGCACATCCATATTTGTTGGAGAATCTCATGTCAGCGTTTCCTGGAGTTGTTCCATAGATGATTCCAGAAGTTAATACTATCTGTCCTGTCAAGTCTCTTGAATCAAGATTTTCTATGTTACATCCAGCTACATCTGTTGAGCTGATTTCAATGCCTGCAATGAAATCATGATTAAGACTTCCATAGATATATCCGTCAGGATGTTTTTCTGTTTTATATCCAAGTAACGCTGCGAGTTTCTGTTCTGGAATTATGAATCTGTCTGGAGGGAGTATTGCACCTGTATTGTCTGTTAGCAAGAATTCAATATTTTGGGCATCGTATCCGTCTTCATTTAGGTTAAATTTTACAGCCTTTGTTATGTTTCCTGTTTCTCGTATGGCATAGTATGGAATATGTGGAACCGACATGTTTATCTCTTTGGATGAAACTGACGAACTTATAGTAATAGTCGCATCTGTTATTGCAGTTGTAGATATTTTCTCTGGAGAAGAGTATATGAATGCATCAGTCTTGGAAACAGATGGTGCATAGTATATGATACATCCATTATCCATTGTCATTGTTTGTATGGTTGAAATATTTTTTCCTACTATTATTGTCTGTTTGCCGTTACTGAGTTCTACCGGAGTGCTTTCATCGGCTTTTTCTATGGAAATTTTGCCCCATTGTCCTGTATATTCTGGAATAGTTATGACTATTTGCCCTGCAAGGGGATCATGTATCATTTCAGATGTGTCAATCATCCAACTTATTCTCTCCAATCCTTCTTGTGATGCTGTCATGTTGACGACATATTCCGTGTTCCTCTTTATTGAAAAGTTTGTTGCCGCATCCTCTCCGAGAAAGAATCTATATTTTACATTCCCTGAGATCCCTCCTGAAACTATTCCATCAAATGTTCCAGTGACTTCAATATAAGTACATTCAGCTGCTTTATCTTGAATGTTGTCAGGGACTTTTTCCCAAGGATCGTCATTTCCAGGAAGTAGGGTTCCTTGGACGTTTTCAAGTGTGTAGAAGTATATTGTCTTTCCTTCATTGATCTCTTGAATATCTTTATCTGATGCATAATCACCGTAATCCTCAATGTCTTGAGGCGAACTTCCTTCTTCGTTGAATGGCTGTACATCAAGAGCTGCCTGACAGAGCCTGACAGATTGGATGGTCAGTCCTGGTATATTGGTTGCATCAAATCTGAATCCGCATCTTGATATAAGTCGTACCAGAGTCATTGTGGCAGTGTTTCTGGTCCCACCTTTTACAGTTATGTCTGTTTTAGCAGTATATGCTTGAGGTAATTCAGCAAGGTCGGTAGACGATGATATTCGATATCTCCAGTTGATAATGTCTTCTTCAGTCATCATGTCTTTAATCGGTCCACAGTTGGCTATGATATATAGTCTATATTTACCTGGGGACAGAGAAATCTTGGATCTTGATATATCTTCTGTGTAAGTGTGTCCTGCCATAAGTCCATTGCTAAAAGCGAATATGTTCAAATTGGAAATCTGGTCTTCTTGAATCTCTATGCTGCTTTTAACAAATGTCTTGCTTATTATCAATTCTAATGTTACATCCGAGAGGCTTTCTTCTGAATCTATGAGGTTTGTCTCTCCACATGAGGCTGAGATTACTGCGGATATGACATATATCAGCAGTTTGTTGATAACTTTTTGTCTGTTCATCTTGTACTGATTTTAATTAACTTCTATGTAGACCATTTCTGTATCGCTGACAGGTGAACCTGCTTCAATATATAATATTCCACTACCCTTATTTTTTAGCGTCAATGTTACACCATGACCATCTTTATCCATTTCATAGTCATAGATTCCACGGTTTTTGTCATATTCGAGCTCTTCTTTTCCGAATTCGAACCATATTCCGTCTGGTTCAATATCTACAGTAACATGTATCGTATCTCCGCATTTTCCCTCTATGTAATTTCCTGGATGGACTGTTATGGAGGCTTTTCCATATCTTGAGAGCCCTGTCTTGTCAATCCTCCAACTGCTTTCTTGTAAGCCGTCTCCTTCTGGTGTGACTGTGATATTATAGTGGCAGTTCCTTTCAACATCGAAATTCTTTGGGCTATCTCCGAGATAGAACCTGTATATGAGGTATTCATCCGGTCTTGAGAACATTGTCCCTGAGTTATATTCTGCTGCAATTTCTATGAAAGAGCAAATTCCAGCCATGACATCAGACATCGAAAGAATTTTATCTTTTTCATGTTTTGCATCTGGAAGTAGGTCTCCTTGCATGTTTTCCAACATATAAAGATCTACTTCACGGCTAATTCCGGGAGATTCATCGATATTTAAATCATCAACCTGTGCATAACTTTTTGTGAAGCCTGTGCTGAAGATATCTGTGCTACCTTTCGCATTGCTCTTGCTGAATGCATTAGCGGATTTAGGACTTCCTCCGATGTTTATGCTCTTTACGATGAATTTTACTCCTGGATTAAGCTTTCTCCTATCTATACTTACGGATATTTTAGCCATCATTCTTTCTAGACCAATTATGATATTATGATTATCTTCGTTGATATGTACTATTCCGCTTTTTCCGCTCATAGGGATCCCTCGGCTGTATTCGTCAGGATAAGCCATGTGATATCTATATTTGATAAGGTCACTAAGAGTGCTTATCCCTATGATTTGATATCCGAAATTGACACAAGCATAAGCTTGGCATTTTTTCCCTGATATCCATTTACTATGTATTTCTGCTCCTTGTTTTGAAGTAGAAAAATCGTCGTTTGTGAAAAAACGAGTTTCCTCCAAATTCCCGTGTTCATCGAACAAGAATAGATTTATGTCATTAATATGCTCTTCATCAGGGTCTATTGACTTTGTCGAAAATCTGCTATCATTTAGAAGACAGATATTCACAGTTTGAGGCGTTTTGTGAGGATATATTTCTATATCTTTTCCGCAAGATATTATAATTGACAATGCTGCGGAAACTGATAATAAAATTGATGGTAGTTTCATCTTCATTATATCAGAATGTTACGGTTCTTTTTCCTTTGTCTGTCCAGGGCACTATTGATAGATTACAGCTGATATCGGATGTGTGTATTGCTGTGCTTGGGCTATCTGTACCTTTACGTGTGAGTGTTATGTCGAAAATATATGAATTACCACCTTTTATTCCTGCTCCGTTTGCATCGCTATCTCTATTTATGTCCAGAGGATAATAGGTTTTTTCACCACAAAGGGTTCCTTCTATTACAAGTCTTGTATATGGTGTTCCAAGACTTTCATTTTTAGCGGTATTTTCATAACAATAAAAATTTATTTTGGGGAATGTGACAGTTTCACCTACCGGGTCCAATATGGTTTTATGAATCATGTGAGGGAAGGAAAATCCAGAAGTGTCAGTTGGAACTAACTTGCTATAGTTGAGAATGCTTTTAGGAATACCTGTATCGGATGCTGTGACTGATACTTGTCCGCATACGTTTGTGAGGTAGATTGCTACGTTTTTTAACATTTCTCCAGCATATGGGCGTGAATGAAAGTCGCAGCATAAGCTGTTGACCATGACTTTTGCCATAAGTGGTTCAGGTGTCATGATGCATGTCCTATCATGCCCCGTAGAAATATGTTCCTCGCAATACATGACAGGATGTTCTGGACTTTCATTTTTTAAGTCTACGAATATTGATTTTAAGTCATCATAACAAGTTATGCTATAGAATTGCTCCTGTTTGATTCCTGAATTTATCAGAACTGCGACTATTTTGTGCCCATCTCTGGATGTGGCTTCTATAGACATTCTTGAGGGGTTGTCTATCCTCTGGTAAGTGTCAAGACGTCGCATCTTATCATCATTGAAAAAGAAAATGTCCAAGGATTCCATTGCCATTTGAGAACTGTTTGCTAATTTTATCTTGTATGGAATGGCGGTGGAGTCCTTGGCATTTTCATTGGATGTATATGGACTCTCTAAAGATTTGCAAGAGAAAAAGGCCGGGATGATAGTCAAGAAAAGCAATACTTCAGTCAGAACCTCTATCCTTAGGGAGAGTATTAAGTCAGGCAGAATTGTAGACCGGCCTTTTGATATGTGGTTTAAATTTCGCATGTCATTGTGTGTTTTCACTGCCGGCAAAATTATGTTGGGTTTTTTACTTTTTTCTTGAAAAGTGGCCTGCGATATGTAAATTTTAAAGATTTTTAAATTTGGAAAATTATCATTAATGTCGTTGTTATTTCTTTAATTCGGGCACAAAAAAACCGATTGGAATTTGTCCAACCGGTTTTTTTTATTGTAATGGCAGATTAACCGCCAAAGTTATCGTATAGGATATTTTCAGGAGGAACTCCGAGACTATCAAGCAATGTATTGACAGACTTGACCATCATAGGAGGACCGCACATGAAGTATTTGATGTCTTCTGGTGTGTCGTGATTCTTAAGATAAGTCTCATACATTACGTTGTGTACAAAGCCTGCGACATATTTAACACCTGCTGCATCTGCTGCCGGATCTGGACGGTCAAGAGCCAAGTGGAAGTGGAAGTTAGGGAACTCCTTCTCGATTTCTGCGTAGTCCTCGAGGTAGAATGCTTCCTTAAGACTACGTGCACCATAGAAGAAATTGACCTGTTTCTTGGTCTTGAGAGTCTTGAACAGATGCATGATGTGGCTTCTGAGCGGAGCCATACCTGCACCACCTCCAACGAAGATATATTCCTGTGAATCTGGGTCGTTCTTAGGAAGAAGGAACTCACCGAACGGACCAGAGATCATAACTTTGTCACCAGGATGACGTGTATAGATGTATGATGATCCGATACCAGGATTTACTGGCAAGAGCTTATTGCTACCCTTAGGGGCTGTCCTGTCGAATGGAGGCGTAGCTATACGTACGTTAAGCTTGATGATATCGCCTTCTGCAGGGTAAGAGGCCATCGAGTAAGCTCTCATAGTAGCTACAGGGTTCACACATTTGAGGTCGAAGAACTTGTAGCGTTCCCAGTCAGCCTTGTATTCAGGATCTACATCAATGTCACTGAAGTTGAATGTCCCGGCAGGAATATCTATCTGGATGTATTCTCCAGACTTGAAGTCGAGGTGCACTCCAGCAGGAAGTTTAACTGTAAATTCCTTGATAAAGGTAGCCACGTTGTGGTTTGAGATGACCTCGCATTCCACTTTCTTTACGCTGAGAACTGATTCTGGAACCTCGATTTTGAGATTTTCCTTGACTTTGACCTGACATCCAAGTCTCCAATTGTCCTTTATTTGTTTTCTGTTGAAGAATCCAGTCTCAGTAGGTAGAATGTTTCCACCGCCTTCAAGTACGCGAACTTTGCACTGTCCGCAGTTTGCTTTTCCGCCACAGGCAGATGGAAGGAAAATTTTCTCCTCAGCAAGAGCTCCCATGAGGGAGTTTCCTGGAGTTACATCCAAAACCTTATTTCCTCCATTTATATCAATTTTTACTGTACCGCTTGGGGTCAGTTTTGTCTTAACCCATAGCAGCAAAACTACCAAAATAAGAGTAACTAATGTGATAGTTGCTGCAGAGGCTATGATTGTAAGAGTAATTTCATTCATCTTTCAAGTCTCCTATTAAAGTGAAATACCCATGAATGTCATAAATGCCATGGCCATAAGACCTACTGTGATGAATGTGATGCCGATGCCCTTGAGTGGTGCAGGCACATTCGAATATGACATCTTCTCTCTGATGGCAGCCAGTGTCACAATAGCGAGGAACCAACCGATACCAGAGCCGAGAGCATATACAGTAGCTTCTCCAACATTGACGAAATCTTTCTGCTGCATGAACAGAGAACCACCGAGGATGGCGCAGTTCACAGCGATTAGTGGCAGGAAGATACCGAGCTCTGAATAGAGAGCCGGTGCAAATTTTTCGACAATCATCTCCACAAGCTGTGTGATAGCAGCAATGACGGCGATGAATGTAATGAAACTGAGGAAGCTAAGGTCAATGCCTGCGAGGCTTGGACTAATCCATTTGAGGGCACCCGGACTGAGTACATAGGTGTTCAGAAGGTAGTTGATAGGCAATGTGACCAAAAGGACAAAGATAACAGCCGCACCAAGTCCGGAAGCTGTCTTCACGTTTTTCGATACTGCCAGGTATGAACACATACCGAGGAAGTATGCAAAAATCATATTGTCAACGAAGATTGACTTTACGAATAAGCTTATATATTCCATATTACTTGCGTGTTAGTTGTTATTTCTCCTGAAGATCTTTCTGGATGCTTCTCTGTACCCATACGATGCATCCGAGAAGGATGAGCGCTACAGGAGGAAGAATCACAAGTCCATTGTTCATATAACCTGCGTCATATAGGCACTGAGGAATTACTTGGAAGCCGAAAAGGGTTCCAGAGCCAAGCAGTTCGCGGAAGAATGCGACGATGAGAAGGATCATTGCGTAGCCTGCTCCGTTTGCAAGTCCATCGAGAAGTGAAGGAATTGGTTTGTTACCAAGGCCAAAAGCCTCGATACGGCCCATGACAATACAGTTGGTGATGATAAGTCCAATATATACTGAAAGCTGAGTTTCAATGCTGTAGGCAAAAGCCTTAAGGAACTGGTCCACGAGAATAACCATCAGTGAAACTACGACGAGCTGAACGATAATACGGACTCTATTTGGAATTGAATTCCTCATTAGAGATACTATGAAATTGGATAGACCGGTAACAAAGATAACGGAGAGGCCCATTACAAGCGCTCCTTTCATCTGTACTGTTACGGCTAGTGAGGAACAGATACCGAGTACGAGGACAGTCACAGGATTGCCCTTGAAAATCGGGTTCAATATTGTTTCTTTGAGTTTTGCATTCATTTTAATTCCTCCTCATTATTTAGTGATTGCGAGTGAATCACAGCTTGAGCAGCAAGAAAGCGAATCCACAGAATTCTCAACAGTAGTCTGTTTGAGAACGGCAACGCTGAGGAACGGCTTGTATGCCTGAAGCCAGTTGTTGATGGAAACACCGAGAGCTTTGCTTGTGATAGATGCTCCGGAGATTGCGTCTACAGCATTTTCTTTTCCTGCAGGTGCTCCGCCTTTCACAATGCTGAATGCCTCAGTATCATTGAAATCAATCTTCTTGCCTTCGAATTCGGCTCTGAATGAAGGATCGTCCTTGATTTTAGCACCGAGTCCAGGAGTTTCGCTTGAATGATCGAAATATGCGCCTTTAATGGTCTGGAAATCATCACAGAGAGCAACATATCCCCAAATCGGTCCCCAGAGACCTGCACCATAGCATGGAAGAACAGTTACCTTTTCTCCGTCTTTCTCGAAAACGAATACTGGAAGAGTAACTTCTTTGCCGGCTTTGATGTTCTTGTCCTGTGCTTTTAGCTGTCCTGTTGTGAAAATTTCTTGCTTTGAGAGATCAAGAGTTCCACACTCCTGCCCTTCAGCATTGACAAGAACGGCGGATTTCGCAACTTCCTTGTATGCATTGAGAATCTGATCATTACTCATTGCGTCGAGCTCACTCTTCTCGTAGAGCTTGCTGGCAGTAAGCATCTGACTGATGGCATCAGCCTTTACATTAGCTTCCTGCCTTGGCTTGAGAGTTTCTGAAGCGAACGCAAGAACCGCAGCTACAACCACTACGACAATTGTCGTATAGATGACTGTATATATATTTCCGTTAGTATTCATACCTTAATATATTATGCGATTTTAACTTTCTTGGTTCTTCTTGAGATAGCAGCATCGGTGACGTAGTGGTCAATGAGAGGTGCGAATGTATTCATGAGTAGAATAGCAAGCATCATTCCCTCTGCATATCCTGGATTGAATAGTCTTACAACGACACAAAGGGCTCCTACGAGAAATCCGTAAATCCACTTACCACATTCTGTCTGTGCTGAAGTTACAGGGTCTGTTGCCATGAATACTGTACCGAAAGCAAATCCTCCCATGAGAAGCTGGTAGTATGCAGGTATATCAGTAGCACCGCATACATTGCTGATCCAGCCAACGAAGAGTGCGCCAGCTACAGATGAAACCATTATTTTCCAACTTGCTACTCCAGTCCAGAGCAAGATAACTGCTCCGATAAGTATAGCGATGACAGATGTTTCGCCTACTGATCCTGGGATTATTCCTGCGAACATGTCCCAAGCAGACATTCCGTATTGAACTCCAGCATTGTTCATAGCATCAAGTCCTTCAGAAGCATAAGATAGAGGTGTCGCTCCTGTAGCTCCATCAATGAGACTTTCACCATTTTTGAGTGAGATCCAAACGCTTGAGCCAGACATCTTGCTTGGATAAGCAAAGAACAAGAAAGCACGACAGAGAAGTGCCGGATTCAAGAAGTTCATTCCGGTACCGCCGAATACTTCCTTTCCGAAGAGTACTGCAAATGCTACTGCAAGCGCAAGTATCCAAAGTGGAACGTCAACAGGAACTATTAGTGGAATGAGCATGCCTGATACGAGGTATCCTTCATTCACTTCCTCATTGCGGATCTGTGCTGAAGCGAACTCTATGCCAAGACCTACGACATAAGCTACGATATATAGAGGTAGAACTTTGAGGAATCCGAACCAGAAATTCTGGAGAAGTCCCCAAGACTGTCCTGTTGCGAGACAATGCTGGTAGCCTACATTCCACATACCGAACAGAGCTGCAGGTACGAGTGCCAGCACAACGATAATCATGATTCTCTTCAAATCGACAGCATCTCTTACATGAGTTCCTCTCCTGGTTACTGTGCCAGGTACACGGAGGAATGTGTCGAATGCGTCAACGGTAGAGTGAAGGAATCCGAGTTTGCCGCCCCTTTCGAAAAGGCCAGGCTGCTGAGTTGTATTTTTTGATTCTTCCATAATTTCCGTTAAATTATGCCATTTCCTTAAGCATCAAGTCGATTCCTTTCTGGATCATCGCTTGGATGTCATTCTTGGATGGATCTATATATTCGCAAAGTGCGAGGTCCTCAGGCAATACTTCATAGATGCCGAATTTTTCCATCTTGTCAATGTCTCCTGCAAGGCATGCTTTAGCGAGGTATACAGGATAGATGTCCATAGGGAGTACTTTGCTATATACGTCAGACATTACGAATGCGCGTGGTCCACCATTGAAATTCGTATCCATGTCGTATGTCTTCTTTGGACAAAGCCAAGAGAAGTATGTGTGACTTGAACTGAATTTATTGAATCTGAAAGGCTTAGCCCATCCGAGTAGTTCTCTTTCAGTACCTTCATGAAGAAGTGTGACTTGATTGTCGAAGAAACCAAGGAATCCGTTTTCTCCTACATTCTCTCCAGTAAGAACATCACCGCTAATGAATCTAAGGTCATTTGCGGAATTGTCATAGAACTCTCTCAGATCCTTAATAGCTATTCCTGGAAGTGCGTCAACGTATGAAGGATCAATGGCCTTCGGACCAGTGACAGCCACTTTTCTTGCCATGTTATACTTGCCTGTGTTGAAGAGTTTTCCTATGGCAACCAAGAGTAGAAGCGAAACTGTCCAGACAGTGTCACCTTTCATGATAGGAGAGATATGGCTAATCTGGACTCCTACATTTCCTGCAGGATGCTTACCGCTGAATACATGAGGTATTACGTTCTCAATTTTATGGAGAGGCGTGCTAGAATAGTTCTCGCTATTGAGAGAAAAATGAACCCCACCATTAGTGAGTTTTGCGAGTGCGTTGACGCCTGTCTGAATATCAGCAATTTCGTCCTTGAAAGCAAATTCTGGGACAGCTGCAAGAGGTGCGGTAGTAAATGCTGAAACGAAAATAGCTTTTGGCTCGATTGAAGGATCGGCGATGATTCCATAAGGCCTCTGTATAAGAGAAGGCCACAGACCGCTCTTAAGGAGAAGCCCTTTGATGTCCTCAGCTGTCATTTCTGATACCTTGTGGACACCGAAGTCTGCGAACTCTTGTTGAGCATCTGCCTTGATCCTTACTTCAAGCAACTTTCTTTTTTCGCCCCTGACTATTTCTGTGACGACTCCGCTTACTGGAGAAGAAAAAAGAATGTCAGGGTTCTTTTTGTCAGCCAAGACAGGTGATCCTGCCAGAACTTTATCGCCTTCCTTGACAAGAAGCCTAGGGATAAGGCCCTTGAAGTCAGTAGGTTTTACAGCGACAACGTCAGGTACAATCGTCTTCTTGGTTTTCTGGGCCGCTGTTCCGGAGATAGGAATGTCTAGCCCTTGTTTCAAATCGATGTTGTTTGACATTATAGGTAACCTTTAATAGTATTTCGGATTTTCCGGCGCGAATATACTGAAAATTTTCGTAATTTCGCTCTCATTATGGAAAACAATAGTGCTATATTAGAGGGGCTTGACGGTCAGCAGAGGGCTGCGGTAAGCCAGACAGAAGGTCCGGTGTTGATAGTTGCTGGGGCCGGAGCAGGAAAAACAAGAGTTCTGACAGGAAGAATTGCATATATTTTGGAAAAAGGATGTGAGCCTGATCGTATTCTTGCATTGACATTCACGAAGAAAGCTGCGTCTGAAATGAAGGAGAGGATTGCAGCGATGGTGGGGGAGAAGAAAGCTCGCCGTCTCTATATGGGAACGTTTCATTCGGTATTCATCCGTTTCCTGAGGGAATTCGCAGATAGTCTCGGTTATCCGTCGAATTTTACGATATATGACACTGGCGATTCAGTTAGTGCAATCAAGTCTTGTTTGAAGGAGATGAAGCTTGATGATAAAGTCTATAAGCCAAAGGATGTTTTGAGTAGAATATCTATGGCTAAAAACAATCTCGTAACCCCTGAAGCATATAAACGCAATGCTCAAGCCATTACCAATGATACTCATGCCAAGAAACCTGAAATTTGCAATATTTATGCGATGTATGCGGCCAAGTGTAAACAGGCAGGTGTGATGGATTTTGATGATATATTGCTGAATATGAATATCTTATTCCGGGATAATGCTGATGCTCTTGAATCTGTTTCATCCCGTTTTGACTATATTCTTGTTGATGAGTATCAGGACACTAATTATTCGCAGTATCTCATTTTAAAGAAACTTAGTCAGAAGCATAGGAATATTTGTGTTGTAGGTGATGATTCTCAGTCTATTTATGCTTTCCGTGGGGCAAAGATAGAGAATATACTGAATTTCCGCAAGGACTATCCTGACTGCAAACTTTTCCGGTTAGAGCAGAATTATAGATCCACGCAAACTATTGTTGATGCTGCAAATTCTGTTATTGAGAAGAATGAATCGAGGATCCCTAAGACATGTTATTCAAAGGGACCTGAGGGGGATAAAATACATCTTATAAAGGCATATACGGAGCAGGAAGAGGCACTTCTCATAGCCTCGTCGATAATTTCGAGAATGGGGGAGGAACATTGTCAATATCAAGATTTTGCGATTCTGTATAGAACTAATTCACAGTCTCGCGCGTTGGAGGAAGCGCTTCGCAAGAGGAATCTACCATATATGATTTATTCTGGCAATTCGTTTTTTGATCGTGCAGAAGTAAAAGATATGATGGCCTATTTTAAGCTTGCTGTTAATCCGAAGGATGACGAATCTTTCAGGAGAGTTCTCAATACCCCAGCCAGAGGTATAGGATCTACTTCTGAGGAGTTTCTTGTCAATGTTGCCAAGGATAGGAAAATCTCATTGTTTGAAGCATCTACACCAGAGGTTATGTTAGCTTCTGGAATGAAACAGGCTGCTGTGGTGAAAATTTCGGTTTTCCATAATCTCATCGCTTCTGCTAATGCTGGGGTGCTCTCGGATGATGCGTTTTCAGTGGCTAATACATTGTCCGTTAAATCAGGTTTGTATGCTTTATTCAAGTTGGATAACTCGATAGAAAGTCAGTCGAGGGCTGCAAATATAGAGGAACTTCTTAATAGTGTGAAGAGCTTTGTAGAAGATCGTCAGAATGAATATAAAGAAGAATTGATGGCGGACGAGAGTATCTCTGATATTGATGCTATTCAAGATAGTGATCTTCCTATAGTTACATTGTGTGATTTTTTGGAAGATATCTCGCTTCTCAGTGCTGTGGATGTGAAAGATGATGAGTCGTCAAATAAGATAACGCTAATGACTGTTCATTCTTCTAAAGGCTTGGAGTTTCCATATGTTTATGTCGCTGGTATGGAAGAGAATATCTTTCCCTCAGGAGGTATGTTTGCATCACCAAGCGATATAGAGGAGGAACGTAGATTATTTTATGTTGCGCTTACGCGTGCTAAGGTCGCTGTAAACCTCTCATTTGCGAATACAAGGATGCGTAATGGGAAACATGAGGAAAATTCTCCGAGTCGATTTGTGCGTGAGATTGATCCAAAATATATCGATAATCCTCTAAGAGATAATGAGGCTGATATTATTGAGGGGGAAACGAGGTTTAGCGGTTTTGGCTCAAGATTCAATGATACTCGTCGTGGAGTTTCATCGCGATTGTATGGTGGAAATTCTTCTAGTAGTCGGAGTCATGGAAATTATGGCACTTCAGGACCAGTTCGGACTGAGCCGGCATATCGCAAACCGGTGCCTGCTAATTTGAAACCTGTCAAATCGGTAGTCAATGATGTCGAATTTATTCCTGTGCCTGTTTTAGAGCTTAAAGTAGGACAGAAAGTGGAACATAATAGGTTTGGTTTCGGTAAGATACTTGAAATATCTGGAAATGAAACTGCTAGAAAAGCTAAAATAGATTTTGAAAAATATGGTGTAAAAGTTTTATTGCTTAATTATGCAAAAATTCGTCTTGCATAAAACAATTAAATGAAATATTTATTATATTTGCAATGAAGTTTTTCATAGTTTAAGTTTAGGTTAAGTAGCGGGGTGGTCGCAGAGATTGCGACTCCCCGTGAATTTTTTTACACAAATTTATTAGGTGATAGCTCTATCTGCTTGTATTTCTGTAAGTAAATACTTAAATAAAAAATCCTTAAAAATAGAAATAATCATTCAGAAAAGATTTAAAAATCATAAAAATTTCATGTGATTTCGTTTATTAATGAAATGTAATGTTGATTTTTATAATTCTTAAATAAGTTTCAGATTATAATGTATAGTTTAGCCGAAAAACAACTTTATAACTTATGAAACGAATAATCTATCTGATCATCATTTTGATGACATTGTTCCATTCCTGTAGCAGGAACTGGAGTGAGACGGAAGGGGAAGGTTCTCTACGAATTTATTTCTCTGAGAATTCTTATGTGCAGACAAAAGCAACTGCAGAGATTCCTGATACTGGTGCTTTTTTGCTGAAAGTTACGGATTCCGGAGGAAAAGTAATATATGATGGGACATTCGGTGATTCTCCCGAGAAACTTTTGGTTAGCCCTGGTACATATAATATATGTGTACGTTCAGGATTGTTTTCTAAACCTGCATTCTCGTCTCCTCTTTTTGGCGATGATCAATGTGTTGTGGTAAGATCTGGCGCTGTGTCGGACGTATATTTGACTTGCGGGCAGATAAACTCAGGAATGAAACTTCGGATTTCTCCGGATTTTCTTACATCATATAGTAATGCCGTCTTGTTTCTTAAGAGTGCTGAAGGTAAGCTAATGTATTCATATTCTGAGAAGCGTGTTGCGTATTTTAATCCTGGGAACGTATCGCTTATTCTCAGTGAAAATGGAAAGGAGAAGAATCTTTGCACGAAGACATTGAAACCTAAACAGGTACTTGTGATGAGTATTTCTGCCCCTGTGGCGACTTCATCGGAAACTGGGCGAATCCATGTTGCGGTCGATACTTCACGGGATTGGACAAATGACAGATATTCTATCGGAGGAAGTTCCGGGTCTGGGAATAGTGGCGGCACGGGCTTTTCCAAGGATAAGGCTTTAAATGTGTCGCAGGCTAAATCAGAACTTGGTGCTGAAGATGTGTGGGTATATGGGTATATTGTAGGGGGAGACCTCACTTCTGCATCAATGTCCTTTGACGAACCTTTCAAATCTAATGCGAATATTGCCATTGCTAGTCGTGCGTCAGTTGTGGAAAAGGAATCATGTATGTCTGTGCAGCTTCTAAAGGGCTCTATTCGTGATGCGCTGAATCTTGTCGATAATCCAGAGCTCATTGGGCATAAAGTCTATTTGAAGGGAGACATAGTCGAATCTTATTATAGTATTCCTGGCGTGAAAAACATATCTGATTATGTAATTGAATAAAAATTATCAAATATAGAGCCGCTGAGTTTTTCTTGCAATTCGGATTTTTATTATTATATTTGCAAAACATTCAGGCAGAATGATACTATATGCGGAAATAGCTCAGCTGGTAGAGCGTTGGCTTCCCAAGCCGAAGGTCGCGGGTTCGAGTCCCGTTTTCCGCTCTATTTAGGTCACAGATCCTTTTCAAAAGAGTCTGTGACTTTCGTTTTTATTAGGTTTTTATTGTTTAATAGGTTTCGAATATCGGCTAATAATTATGTTTTTAACCTTAAAATCGGTATAAATCTTTTGAAATTATCAAAAAATACCTAAATTTGCTTTCGAAACGAATCTTAATCGAAGATATAAAACATTTAAATCCGATTATCTAGTATATAATGAAAAATTTTAGGCTTATTTTGGTGTTCGTTCTCAGTGTGTTGGGGGGGGCGGTTTCCTCTTGCTCTTCCAAGAACGATAATCCTTCGACAGACAAATTTGATGTCGATTTCGTCCTTCCTGCAAGTATTGATGCACAGAAAGGCGGAGTCGTTTCATTTGTCGTCAATGATGGAAAGGCTCCGGAAACTACCGATATTATGCAGTTCGTTCAGAGCGATGGCATAATCCGTCAGAGTAATATCGTGGAATCTAATGCTGAGTCATTTTCGATTCAGTTAAATAATGGAATTACTGATGGAGACTATTCGGTTTATCTTAAACGAGATAATAGAAGGAAGGCTTGTGGTACGACGCACATCAGTATTGTAAAGAAAATAGATTTTACTCCAGATGCAGGTACTACTGTTTGGGGAGTTGTTTCCTGTGGTGACGAGGGGGTTGCTAATGTCGTGGTGTCAGATGGTGTACTTGTGACGACTACAGACAGTAGAGGTATCTATCAGTTGAAATCAGAAAAAAAATGGGGTTACGTATTCATTTCTGTACCGAGTGGATATGAAGTTCCTTCAGAAGGAGTACTTCCACAGTTCCATGCTTATCTTAGAGGTGGGGTTTCTTCATTGGAAAGAGCCGATTTTGACCTTACGAAAGTTTCAGGCCAAGATAAGTTCAAACTCTTCTTCCTTGGTGATATGCACCTTGCCAACAGAACTGGTGATAAATCTCAATTTAAGGTGTTTACCAATGACTTTAACAAATACAGAGATAACCATAAATCTGAAAAAATGTATGGTGTAACTCTTGGTGATATGACATGGGATTTGTACTGGTATTCTAGGGGCTACGAGTTCCCACAGTATCTTGAGGAAATAAATTCTCAGGTGTCAGGAATTCAAATTTACCATACAATGGGTAATCATGATAATGACTATCAGACTAAAAATGATTTCGATGCGGCATTTAAGTATGTTCGTGATATCGCTCCTACATATTATTCATATAATATTGGTAAGATTCATTTTGTGGTTCTTGATGACATTGATTGTTCTAATTATGATGGAACCACATCAAGAAATTATGAAAAGAATATTACTTCAGAGCAATTTGATTGGTTGCAGAAAGATTTGTCTTATGTAGACAAGTCTACTCCTCTTATCATTACGACTCATGCTCAGATATTTTATCCGAATGGAAACAATGCTTATAAGTTAGATGGCAATACTATTACAAGATGGCCAAATACAAGAAAACTGCTTAATATTGTCAATGGGTATAAGGTTGTTCATTTCGTTACAGGTCATACTCATACTATTTTCAATGCGCTCCCGGAAGAAACTGCTTCACTTGGTGCAGAGAATACATACGAGCATAATGCCGGTTCTATTTGCGCATCATGGTGGTGGTCTGGTTATTTGACTCCAGGTGTGTATATTAGCCTTGATGGAGCACCTGCAGGATATAGTATTTGGGATATTGATGGAACTGATATAAAATGGAAGTATAAGGCTACTGGAATGGAAGAAAGTTACCAATTCCGCTCTTATGACTTGAACAATGTATCGTTCTCTTTCAATGATGTTCCTAATATCTCGTCTAATGAGAAGGTTCAGTCTTCATTTAAGAGATATGTAACGGCATATCCTAAAAATTCTAACAATGAAGTCCTCATTAATATTTGGAACTGGAACTCCAAGTGGCAGCTTTCTGTAACAGATGAAACTGGAAAAGAGCTCAAATGGACCAAGTCTGTTGCTTATGACCCGCTTCACATTGCAGCTTTGTCTGTCAAGAGATTCAATGATTCAAATCTTACGAGTGCGCCAAGTTTCATTACTGAAAATGCTATGCCTCATTTCTTTAAGGTGAAGGCTGATAATGCCAATGTTGACTTGACTATCAAGGTTACAGATGAATTCGGCAATGTCTATATTGAAAATATGGCAAGACCTAAGGCTTTCAATGTGGATGACTACAAAGTGAAATAATACTGATTATATACCATATAATACATACAAACCAAAAAAACAATCTTATGAGAGTCTTTAAAACAATTGCTGTGACTCTTATTCTTGTGCTTGGGTGCAATTTGAGCATCTTTGCGCAAAATAGGGAGGTGTCAGGAAAAGTTCTTGACGCCAATCAGCAACCTCTTGTCGGAGCTGCAGTCATGCTGCCAGGTACAACCAATGGGGCAGTGACAATCGACGACGGAAGCTTTTCATTGACTATTCCAGCAGGTGATGTTACCGTTGAGGTATCATCTTTGGGATATCTTACAAAGAAAGTTTCCATTCCAGCAGCTAAATCATCAATTACTGTTTATCTTGAGGAAGATAATATGACTTTGACAGAAACTGTCGTTGTCGGTTATGGTACTCAAAAGAAGGTAAACTTGACGGGAGCCATTACAACTGTTGATAGCAAGGCTTTGGAAAACAGGGTTTCTCACTCGTTGACCAATATGCTTCAGGGATCAGTACCGGGACTTAACATCAGCACTTCTGCTGGTAACCCTGGTTCATCAGGATCTCTCAACATCCGTGGTACAACATCAATTAATGCTTCAGATCCTCTTGTTATCGTGGATGGTGCAGAGGGTGATATGAGTCGTGTCAATCCTAATGATGTTGAATCTATCTCCGTTATCAAGGATGCGGCTGCAGCTGCTGTATATGGTGCTCGTGCTGCTTATGGTGTCATTTTGATTACGACGAAATCAGGTTCATCAAAAGATGGTAAGGCTACTGTTCGTTACAATGGTCGTTTCGGATGGGAGTCACCAACAACATCTACAGATTATGAGACAACTGGTTATTGGTCAGTTTATACTGTGAACCTTTTTTGGAAAGCAGACACCGGTGGTACTCCATACTGTAACTATACAGATAATGACATGATGCAGCTTCTTGCTCGTGTTAATGACAAAACTGAAAATCCAGATCGCCCTTGGGTTGTTGAAGAAGTTCGTAACGGAAGAAACCAGTGGGTTTACTATTGCAATACAGACTGGTATCACGAGTTGTTCCGTGACAATCATCCTGTTCAGCAGCATAATGTATCCGTTACTGGTGGTGCTAAAGGTGTGAAATATTATCTTTCTGGAGCTTATGATCGTCAGACGGGTATGCTTAAGCAGTCTCCTGATGTGTTCGGAAAGTATAACCTAAGAGCTAAATTCGATTTCGATGTGAACAAGTGGATCAAGATGTCGAATAACACTTCGTTCTATAGCTCTACATATAGTTATAAGGGAGTTGATAATGTACAGAATGCTCTTGCATATAGTGCACGTCATGCATTAGCATGTTTCCCTTTGAAGAACCCAGATGGTTCATGGCTTTATTCAACTCCGTATCTTGGATATAAGGTTGCCAATGGTCGTCATGCTATTCTTGGAAATGACTATAATGTAAATAAAGACAGAAAGAGTGACTTTACAAATACTACTGAAATAAGAATCACTCCTGTTAAGACGTTTACTATTACAGCAAATTATACCTATAGAATGCGTCAGAATCGCAGCACTAACAGACGTACTGCGTTTGATTATAGAGAATATCCTGATGGTCCTCTTCAGTCATATACTACAGGTGCCGGTCAGGATCGTCTCTTGGAGTCTATTGATACATGGAACTATTATGCTACCAACGTATTCGGAACATATAGTGAGTCATTCAATGATGCTCACAATGTGACCGTAATGGCTGGTTTTAACTATGAAGCTCAGAATAAGAAATCTGTATCTGCAGAAGGACTTAATCTTATGAGCAAGGAGCTTAATGACCTTGATCTTGTAGGACCTAATGAGGCTGGTGATGTTCTTACTACTGTAGGTGGTGGACAGACACAATATGCGCTTGCAGGTTTCTTTGGCCGTATTAACTACGATTATAAAGGTAAATATCTCTTTGAGGTATCAGGACGTTATGATGGTTCATCCCGTTTTGCGAAAGGTAGCCGTTGGGGATTTTTCCCATCAGCATCTGCAGGATGGCGAATTTCAGAAGAACCATTCTTCGCATCTGCAAAGAAAGTTGTAAATAATTTGAAACTTAGAGCTTCTTATGGTTCACTTGGTAACCAGAATGTCTCTAATTATGCTTACCTCAGAACAATTAGTATCAAGGATTTTGCTGGTTATTCATTCGGTGAAGGTTCAACAATGTCCAAGTATGCCACTATTTCTGCACCTAATGCGTCTGACCTTACTTGGGAAACATCACAACAATATAACCTCGGTATTGATGCTGGACTCTTCAACGATCGTCTTTCATTCACTGCAGAGGCTTATATTCGTGATACAAAGAACATGCTTACTGCTGGTAAGGCACTTCCAAGTATTTATGGAGCAGATTCTCCGAAGATGAATGCTGCAGACCTTCGTACTTCAGGTTATGAGCTTTCTCTTGGTTGGAGAGATATGTTTAAACTTGCAGGCAAGCCATTCGGTTATAGTGTACGTGCAACTTTAAGTGATTATAGAAGTATTATCACGAAGTATGATAACCCTGAGAAATCATTTGCTGATTCTTACTATAAAGGTAAGAGAATGGGTGAAATTTGGGGCTTTGTTGTAGATGGTCTTTTCGAAACTACAGAAGAAGCTCAAGCTTATGCAAAACAGGTTGATCTCGGTTACTTTAGCAAGCGTCTTACCGGAGGTTGGCAGGGTGGTGACCTTAAGTATGTCGATTTGGATGGTGACGGAAAAATCGGACTTGGTCAGAATACTGTCAATGATCCTGGTGACAGAAAGATTATAGGAAACTCTCTTGCAAGCCTTCAGTATGGTTTTAACTTTAGCTTTGATTGGCTTGGATTTGATTTCAGTATCTTCCTTCAGGGTACAGGTAATCACTATTGGTATCCAACTGCAGAAAATATGCAGTTCTGGGGACCTTATTCAACTCCTTATACTTCGTTCTTACCAAAGAATTTCTTGGATAATTGCTGGGCAGAAGATAATAAGGATGCTTATTTCCCACGTCCACGAGCTTATGCAGCTAACTCTACAGTTTCACCTCTTGGAGCTGTGAATACAAGGTATCTTCAGAATCTTAGATATTTAAGACTTAAGAGCCTTACTGTAGGTTATACTATCCCAGAAAAACTGACATCCAAGATTAAACTTGAGCAGGTTAGATTCTACTTCTCAGGTGAAAACTTGGCTTATTGGTCTCCAATCAAGAAACATTCAAAATTTGTTGATCCTGAGGCAGCATTCAAGAGAGATGGAGCATACAATAACTTCTTCTATCCTTGGCCGAAGACAATTATGTTTGGTATCGACCTTACTTTCTAATGTAATTTAAATGACAATTAAGATGAAAAGATATATCATATTTGCGGCTTTAGCTACATTGGGATTGTCTTCTTGCGATTCTGCACTTGAAAGAACGCCACAGTCTCAACTTTCCCCTGAAAGCTATTTCCGTACAGAAACAGATCTTCAGCTCTTTTCAAATACATTCTACAATAACTTGTTGGATAAGGATATGTTCGCTCATCAGAGCGATCAGTATACACAGCTTGTTATGTCGAATGAGATGAGAGGCGGTACTACTAGAACCGTCCCTAAGAGTGGCGGCGGATGGAGCTGGGGTGACCTAAGAAAGCTGAATACAATGCTTGAATATATTAACAACTGTTCTGATGAGGCTGCAGTTAAAAAATATACAGGAGTATGTCAGTTCTTCCGTGCATATATATATTATGACAAGGTGAGAAGATTCGGTGATGTTCCATGGGTAGACAAACAACTTGGCTCTGCTGATGCAGAACTCTATAATCCACGCGATTCCAGAGAGTATGTTATGACCAAGATGCTTGAAGATATCGATAGTGCTATTGAGAAACTTCCTTCCGAGGTTAGCGTATATCGTGTTAACAAATGGACTGCACTTGCCCTTAAGTCTTCTTTCTGTTTGTTCGAAGGAACCTATAGAAAATATCATGAACTGAATCTTGAAGGACATGATTATCAGTATTATCTCAATCTTGCTGCTGAAGCTGCTAAAGAGATTATTGATGGTGGTAAGTACAAGCTGTATTCTACTGGTAAACCTAATGAAGATTATATGACATTGTTTGCCGAGGAGAATGCAGATAAAGGAGAGTATATCCTTGCTATCAATTTTGATTTCGGTCTTGAGATTTTCAATAACTCTACAGCATTTGCTATTCTTCAGACACAAGGACGTACTGGCGTTACCAAGAAGATTGTAGATAGCTATCTTATGAAAGATGGTTCACGCTTTACCGATAAACCTGGCTGGCAGACTATGCAGTTCAAGGAAGAAGTAGCTGACCGTGATCCACGTCTTGCTCAGTCAATCAGAACTCCTGGCTATCACAGAATTGGACAGACACAGGTACTTGCTCCAGATTTTGCTGCTTCAGTAACAGGGTTCCAGACAGTGAAGTTTGTGATGAATCCTTCTGCCGGTAACAATGGTGTTGATAGGCCTGATCGTTCAATCAATGACCTTCCAGTTATCAGATATGCTGAGATCCTTTTGAATTATGCGGAAGCTAAAGCAGAACTTGGGACATTGACTCAAGAGGATTTGAATATTTCAGTTAATAAGATTCGTGAAAGAGCTGGAATGCCAAATCTTAACATGGCTGAAGCTAATGCTAATCCAGACTGGTATCTTGCATCTAAAGAGTATGGATATATGAATGTAGATAAGGGTGCCAATAAGGGTGTGATTCTGGAAATCAGACGTGAGCGTACAATTGAGCTTGCGCAGGAGGGATATACCAGATGGTTTGACCTTATGCGTTGGAAGGAAGGAAATTGCGTTGATCAGGAGGTATATGGAATGTATTTCCCAGGCCCTGGTGAGTACGATCTTACTGGTGATGGGAAGACGGATATCGTTCTTTATACAGATACAAAACCTGAAGGCAGCGTTACAGCATATAAGATCGGTACAGATATCTATCTTAGCAATGGTGAGAGTGGTTATGTGAATCCTCACAGGGATACGGAAAGGACTAAATTTAATGAAGTTCGTGATTATCTTTATCCGATTCCAATCAATGACCGTTCTCTCAACCCGAACCTTGCTCAGAATCCTGGATGGGATGATGGTCTTAACTTTTAATGAACCAAACTAACTTGAACACAAATATGAATTTTATAAGAAAATCATATCTGGCAGTCTTGTCTGTTCTTGCTGCAACAGGTGCTTTCACGAGTTGTGATAAAAGCGAGAATGTAGCGAAGGCTGTCATGGCAAGTGCTAATTCTCTTAATTTCCCTGGAGAAGAAGCAGCCGAACAGATTATAACAGTCTATTCAGATGCTGAGTGGACTGCAGATGTCCCAGAGTGGGTAACGATTGAGCCGACAACTGGCTCAGGAACGACAGATGTAACTGTTTCTGTAAATGCGAATATGAGAGATGGGGCTTTGGACTCACCTCGATCTGCAGAACTTATTTTTCATGGAAAGACGCTTAGAAGCCAAGCAATAGTGCTTGTGAAGCAGGCAGGTGACAAGTTCCGTGATGTTTCGAATTCTACTATCTCACAAGTTGTCGCTTCTGATGACAAGACTGTAGTTATCGTAAATGATGCTCAAGTAGTAGCACTTTCTACAAAAGGCTTTGTGATGTCAGACGGAAAAGCGAATGTTTATGTCGCATCTGTAAATGATGAAATTAAAGTTGGGTCTTCTGTTGAGGTATGGGGTACAAAGACATCTGATAAGGGACTCCCTGTAATTTCAGAATGTGATAAACTTATCGTTAAGTCAGAGGGCGTTGTTTCGTATCCTGAAGCTAAGGATATTACGGCGATAGCGGCTACTTATACTTCAGATGCGTCAGAGTATATTACAGTTAAGGGCCTTCTCAAAGGACAAGCTGTTACTATTGAAAATTCTGATATGTCTGTGTTCCTGCAGGATCCGATTGAAGATTTGAAATCAGCAGACCTTAATAGACACTATGTCACTATTAGTGGATATTTTGTAGGTACTGCGAAGCCTTATCATAATATCGTGGCAACTGCTATTGAGGATAGAGGAAAATATTTTGAAATGAATGAAGGTTTCCCTATTGAATGGGTTGTTGGAAAAGTTGAGGATGAAACTATAAAGACGTTTACATCTACAGGTTCATTCGTTTCTACAACGGGTAATGGAACGATCTCATATGTTCAGGATCCTGCGAATACTGCTCTTGCGGCTGATAAATTCAAATTCAATGTTGGCGGTACTGGCGAGCCTTATGTGACAGGTGCTTGGCCAGGAGATTATTGGGAATTCAAATCAGATAGTCCTATTTCTTCTGGAACTACGATAGGTGTAAACTTCTCTTATCGAGTTTCTGCTGGTGGCTTTAAATATTGGAGACTTGAATACCTTGATGGTACAGAGTGGAAGGTTCTTGGCGAGCCGCAGAAGACAACATATAATGGCTCTGAAGTAGTTTATACTCATGCAATGATTGCAGGTGGTAAAGTAAATACTCAGGTTAGAACGCAGTTTACGGTGACAACTAATACTGAGAGTGCTTGTGTTCGATTTGTCCTTGTTTCCAATGTAACAGCGGCTGATAAGGTACAAGATGCTCCATCAGGAAATACCGCCAGAATATCTAATCGCTATGATGAGAATGATTGCAACCCTTCTCTTACTATTCTTGAGAATGGCGGTGGAGACCAGCCTGAGCAGCCTGGTAGCAAGAATGTTGTCTTTGAGGATGATTTTAGCTGGCTTGAACCTATCGTAACTGCATATAATGCGCAATCAGATAAACCTATAGGTGATACTGTAGGTGCTAATGATAAGTCTGCAAATGCTCCTAATGCTTATAGTGATGCGCTGAAAGAGGCTTTCTTTAAGCTCTTTAATGGTAAAGGATATGAGGATATGTGTCCTTCTGAGCAGGTTATATATCTGCAGGACCAGTATCTTAAGTTTGGCAAGACTAAAGGACACAATACTTCTATTCGTCTTCCTAAGTTGGACCTTGCATCCGCTTCTGATATTGATGTAGAATTTGATTTCGCAGCAATGGCTCAGGGAGATGGTACAATAGATGACACTAAGCTTGTGGTAGTTGTGGAAGGTGATGGTGAGTTCGCTAACGGAACCAAATATAGCGATGTTATTGGACAATCTCAGGAGAATGACAAGATGTATTGGACTCATGCCAAGACTACTGTCAAAGGTGCTACCGCCAACACTCGACTTGTAATAGTTATGTATCGTGTCCTTGAAGGTTATGATACTGGCAATTACACTGGAAATTACAACTATCAAGTGAGTGGTGCTGGACGATTCTTCCTTGACAATATCAAGATTTCCAAGTAATTTCTAACTAATTACTAAATATATTTGCATTGCTTCCGGAGGTCAGCAAAACCTCCGGAAGTTTGTTTTATTTTCTGCCGCATTTCTTTATGAGCGAGTGCAGATGTGGGGTAATGGAATTCTTAATGATTGTCTCAATAGTAGTCTTCATTCGGAAACGCCAGTAAAAAGATGAAATGGATGGAATATTGATCCTTTCTTTCTCTGGATTGGAAAAGCATAGTTCAGGATTCAATGCGAGATAATCTTGAATCGGCAGTATTGCTAACATGGAGGCTGACTGTAGATGCATCATTATAATACTTTGGATGATTTCTGTAGTGCATTTTATAGGAGCATCTCCGTTCTTACCAAGGACATTATTCCAGAAATGTTGTGTTACAGTTCGATCTTCTTTCCACCATGCTCGGAGCGGGCTCATATCATGCGTCGATGTGGCACATACTGACATATATGGATATTTCCATATGTCGGAAAATTCTTGACCATTTTGTTTTGGCATGCGTTGAATCTCCAGTGATAAGATATTCAGATCTTTCATTACACCAGGAACACAATCAGGAATCATTCCGAGGTCTTCACCGCATGCCAACATTTTCGTGGAGGATAGCAACTCCGGCAGTTTTTGGAAAGCTGAGTTTCGCCAGAATTCGTTATGCCTATGAAAAAAGAAATCATTGTACAGATTGTCGAATTCTTTCTTCTGTTTAGATGTTAGTTTTTGATAAACAGATGTATTCTGTGCTGATATTCGTGGATGCCAATAATTTTTTTTTCGCGGATCTTCTATAAAAAGAGTGTCGATGCCGTCTGATGTATATTTTCCGGAGTTAATGTCAAAGCCTTTTTCTTTCAGTTCTTCGCTGCTGTATGGTAATGCTGGACTAAAGTGGCCAAGAAGACCGCTTTCCTCCTTTGCCGGTACTTCCCATATCCGAAAAAATCCGAGTATATGGTCAATGCGAAAGAGATCGAAATATTGTTCCATGTTTTTTAACCGAGCTTTCCACCATGCGAAATTATCCTCTGCCATTTTTTTCCAGTTGTATGTCGGGAATCCCCACACTTGTCCGTTTGCTGCGAAAGCATCAGGTGGAGCACCTGCCTGTGAATCCATGTTGAATAACTCAGGGTGTTGCCAGGCATCCACGCTATTACGACTTACTCCTATAGGAAGGTCCCCTTTAAATACGACGCCTTTCATCCGTGCGTAGTTTTTCGCGTCCAGAAGCTGTCTATGCAGGTGAAATTGGACAAATGTTTGATAATCTGCTTCTTCTTTATTATTGGTCAATAGGTTGTTTACAAGTGCCTCATCATATTTTGAATATTTTCCCCATTCGGAAATGTTTGCAGTGCCGGTTTTGGCCAGAAGAATACGATATGCGCAATAAGCATTGATCCATTCTACATTGACATTGACAAAATTTGAAAATTCGGCGGAAGCACAGACCTCTTTTTTCGTATTGGCGAAAGCTTTTCGCAAAAGTCTGTCTTTTTCTTTATTGACACGCTCATAGTCTACATTTTCCAAAGCTTCGAGTTCTGCCTGCAACTTTTTGTATTGCTTATCCTTCCGAACTCCAGCATCCGGAAGATAAATGAATTGAGGGTGGAGAGCGTATATGGAATTTGCACTATATGGGTATGAGTCATGCCATGTTCCGGTCGTTGTCGTGTCATTGATTGGCAATAATTGTATTATGTGTTGTCCTGTGGCCGATGCCCAGTCTACCATTTTTTTAAGATCGTGGAAGTCACCGATTCCGAAACTGTCTTCTGTCCTAATGGAGAAAACCGGAACGGCTGTTCCTGCGTATTTGTTGCCAGGATTGGTTAGTTCCTTAGGGATGTCGATCCAATTATCGTTTTGGACAATGTCATTATTGTCGTTCGGCAAAATGTGATTTTTCCATTCTCTTCTGGTGAACTTCCCGTCTTTCCAGCATTCGTAGTGATATTCTGTTATGTTTTGGGATTTAGCTTGTTGATAATCGTTATTAGATATGACGACTGTCCAGATTCCGTCAGGATGGTAGTGCATATCTATGATGTTACGTCCAAAGACGAGTTTAAGTTCTTCACCCCAAGAAGTCTTGTATTCGATTTTGAATGTCAGTATCATGTCTGTATCGTATTACTTATGCTAAATTACTTAAAAATCATAAGACTGCCAATATGTCATAATCCGTTGTTGGCAGATATTTTGCTTGTAACAAGTAGGATTTTTTGTTGAGAACCCAGCACAAAGGATCTGGCTGATATGATTTGGGCAATTATCATTGCGACCATTTATGGCCTTTTTTCAAAAAGATATAAAAGATTAAGAAGATATGAAAAAGCAAAAAGAAGAAGAGAAAGAGCTGAAAAAGCAGCAAGAGGAGGTTGCGACAGAAAATGAAGAAGTGTCTGCGAAAGATACCGCTTCAGAGGAAAAACATGAATGCTCGGAGCATGAATGTAAGGAACATAAGTGCCATGAACATGAGTGTAAGGAGGGGAAAGAACTAAAAGAAAGAATAGATTCTTTAGAGAAAGATAAGAAGGGATTGGAGGAAAAACTTGCGAAAGAGAAAGATGACTATGTGCGCCTTATGGCGGAGTTTGAAACTTTTCGTAGACGCTCTGCGGAGGAGAAACTTGCGATAGTATCTTCAGCTTCTGCTGATACTATTAAGGGACTTCTTCCTGTTCTTGATGACTGTGAGAGGGCTATTGCCTTGCTGGAGAAATCGAGTGATGAGGCTGCGAAAGAGGGCACGGGTCTTATTTATAATAAATTGATGAAGTATCTTAAAGGCAAAGGCCTTGAGATGATTGATGCGAAAGGAAAGAAGTTTGATACTGATTTCCATGAAGCAGTGGCGCAGGTTCCTGTTGAAGATAAAGATAAGAAGGGTCTTGTATACGATGTTGTTGAAACAGGTTATACTTTCAACGGAAAGATTTTGCGTTACGCCAAAGTTGTTGTCGGAATATAAATGATTCCGGAGGAGGAAAGCTATGGCAGAGAAAAGAGATTATTACGAAGTTCTTGGTGTAGATAAGAGCGCAAGTTCGGATGACATAAAGTCAGCCTTCAAGAAGATGGCACTTAAGTGGCATCCTGACAGATGGGTGAATGGCACTGATGAAGAAAAAAAGGTTGCAGAGGAGAAGTTTAAAGAGGCGTCAGAAGCTTATGAGGTTCTAAGTGATCCAGACAAGAGAGCTAAATATGATAAGTTCGGTCAAGCTGGATTAGGAGGAAACCCTGGTCCGGATTTCAGTGGTGGCTTCGGTAACTTGAATGACATATTGAATGATTTGTTCGGTGGCGGTGGCTTTGGCGGTTTCTCTGGTTTTGGAGGCTTTGGTGGCTTCGGAGGTGGACAGAGAGGTGGTCAGTCGCAGCAGCGTGTGATGCGCGGTCGTGACATAAGAACACGTGTAAGACTTACTTTGGAAGAGATTGCAACAGGCGTTGAAAAAGAAGTTACTATTGAACGTAATGAGCAATGTCCTACTTGTGGAGGCAAAGGTGCTGTCAATGCTGCTGATGTGAAAACTTGTCCTGTATGTCATGGTACTGGACAAGAGCAGCGTGTGTCTAACAGTATTTTTGGGCAGACAATAACTTATACAACATGTTCAAGATGTGGTGGTGAGGGCAAGATTGTTAGCAATCCTTGCCATAATTGTGGCGGTACAGGTCTGATTCGTAAGAGAGTTACAGTAAAAGTCAAGATTCCTGCGGGTGTTGAGAATGGGATGCAACTTACACTGAAAGGTGAGGGACATGCAGCAAAAGCAGGAGGTGTTAACGGAGATTTGCTCGTGGTTATAGAAGAGATCCCTCATGCATCTCTTAAGAGAGGGGGTATGAATCTGTTCTATACTAAGATAATACCTGTTACGGATGCTATACTTGGAACTGAGACTTCTGTCCCATGTCTTGATGGTAATTATAAGATAAAGGTAGAACCTGGCACGCAATCTGGAACGATTGTTAGACTTAGGGGAAGGGGATTGCCTGCAGTCAAAGGTTATGGCTCTGGTATGGGAGATATGTATGTCAAATATCTTGTATGGATACCTAAGAAACTGAAGAGTAGCGAGAAACAAGTATTAGAGTCTATGCGTTCAAGTGATACGTTCACTCCGGTTCTCAGCAGAGAGGATAAGAACCTTTTTGATAAGTTGAAAGAAAATTTCTAAAAAAAATCGAAAAGGTATTGCGGTTTCAAAAAATGTTTGTACATTTGCAATCCCATTAACAAAGCAACCTCTTACGTTCGTTGGGTTTAAAAGTAACGTTGCGCTTAAAAGTGATTTAAAAATGGATTTGATTAAAGTTGTAGAGCAGGCTTTTGAAAACGAGAAAGTTGCTGCATATCCTAAATTCAAAGCTGGTGACACTATTACTGTTACCTATAGAATTAAAGAGGGTGATAAAGAGAGACTCCAGAAGTTTAGAGGCGTTGTTATTCAGATAAGCGGTGCATGTCCGTTTACAAGAACTTTTACAGTTCGTAAGATTTCGAGCGGTGTAGGTGTTGAGAGAATTTTCCCATTCCAGTCACCTTTCATTGACTCAATCGAGCTTAACAAGGTTGGTCACGTACGTAGAGCAAGAATTTTCTACCTCAGAGGTCTTTCTGGTAAGAAGGCAAGAATTAAGGAAAAGAAGCTTGTGTTCTTGAAAGAAGAGAATGCTTCAGAAGCAAAATAAATTTACAGGACGTTTGTCCTGAATTGGTCCCATAGCTCAACTGAATAGAGCATTTGACTACGGATCAAAAGGTTATAGGTTTGAATCCTATTGGGATCACAAAATCCGCTGAGAGATCAGCGGATTTTTTGTTATTATGCTTGGCGTGAGCCTTGTCTGATTATCCATGTTGGCATTAGCCTTTGGTTGCAAAAAGAATGATATTATAGATGGCGGATATTCTTTTAGAGAGATCTACCTGCTTCAAGAAGACATGCTTGTGGACGCGCAAGATCATGTGGAGGCCTGCGGAAACGAAGGTGGAACCATAAAACTTGAATATGTGAGCTTTTGGATTGACCATATAGAAACTCGCAAGGAGAGTGATGGAATTACAATATCATATTCACCTTCCAATTCCACTCCCACTGAAGATGCTTTTTATGAAAAGGTCAACGAATGGGATAATCGGTATAAGCAAACGGTAATCATATCAATATCTCCAAATCATAGCACAAAAAGCCGAAAAGCCATTTTCAGGGTAATCACCCGCGGAGGGAACGGACATGCAGCGGATCTGACTGTCAAGCAAAAAGGTGATTAGATAATGAAGTTGACTAAAAAAGCATTAGTAAAGCACCTTATGAGCGATGTCTAATGGGGCAATTCCAGAGAGAGACATGAAATTTCATCTCAGAGTTGAGTCTCCAGGTTCAAGAGATGGTTCAAGATAAATGTCTTGTGCTGGTAGATTATTCTGAATCATGTCTGTTAACATGCTAAATGAATCTTCAGCGGTGGCTCTTGTGTCTTGGATAAGTTGTGTTATAGATGGTGTTACCATCCTATAGGTATCACCTCCATCAAAGCCTACGATTCCGAGGTCTTCTGGAATATGCAGTCCGAGTCGTTTGGCAGAACTGCAGATATGGAGTGCGAGATAACCACGTGGTATGAAGATGGCATCAGTGCCTCGTCCTATGGAATCTTTCAATGCTTTGTCAAGTTCTTCCGGCTTCTTTTCGTCGACATATACGACTCTTGCAACATCTCCGAGTCCGAGTTCACTCATTCTTGACAAATAGCTTTGTTCACGTATTTTAAGAGTTGACAATGATATCCCATTTGAAAACATTTCGATATGTTTGAATCCTTTTTTGAGGAGATGGTCTATGCCCATTCTAATGGCTTTTTCATTGTCAAGCATAACCTTTCCTGCTCCTTCTATATTTATTTCACGGTTCATTAGGACTACTTTTATTCCGCACGACATTGCTTTTCGGATTTCATTTTCACAACCATCGCAAGCACTTATCAAGATACCGCTTATACCGTCCGCTCTAAAAGTATCAATAAGTTTGCCTATTTTATCAATCCTGTCATCTGAGCTCCCGAACAATACAGTATATCCATTGTTGTATGCTATGTTCTCTATGTTTCTGGAAATCACTGAAAAATAATGATTTGACAAATCGGGTGTAATGACCCCGATTGTTTTTTTATAGCCAGATCTAAGTGCTGAAGCTGTCTTATTTGGCGTGTAGTTGAGTTTTTTTACCACGTTCATTATAGCTTCAGCTGTTTTCGGATTTACACCCGTTTTGCCGTTCAGTGTCATTGACACTAGTCCAACGGATACTCCAGCCTCACGGGCAATATCCTTTATAGTTATTTTTTCCATCTTTTCTCTGTGTTTCTGACAGACTTTTTACAAATTTATCAATATTTCGTGAAAAAAATTGAACCGATTCAAAAAAATCTTTTTAACTTTGCATTGTGTTTGAAACGATTCAAAATTTAAGAACCACACTGAAATGGAGTCTAATAGAAATATAACTATCACAAAAACAGCTAATTATGCTGGAAAATATGATGTCGTCGTCTGTGGCGGAGGCCCTGCCGGATTTATAGCAGCTATTGCTGCATCGAGAGAGGGAGCGAAAACAGCTATCGTAGAACAATATGGCTTTTTCGGAGGTATGGCTACCGCTGGCTTTGTTAATCCGATTAGCGTGTTCTCTTATAATGGTGCCCTTGTTACAGGTGGTATTCCATGGGAATTCGTGAATAGGCTCCAAGAAGCTGGAGGCGCTGAAATAGAAAGTCCGCTTGCGAATATTGCCTTTGAGCCAGAGCATTATAAGCTTATAGCTCAGCGAATGGTTCTTGAAGCCGGTGTGGACATTTATATGCATTCGTATATCACAGGATGTGTAAAAGATGGAAATCGGATAAAGTATGTCATCATTGACAATAAGAATGGGACAGAAGCTCTTGAGGGTAAGGTTTTCGTTGACTGTACCGGAGACGGAGATCTTGCTGCGATGGCAGGAGTTCCGATGCAGGCGCAGGACGGACCTTTACAGCCTTTGTCATCATATTTCATACTTGGTGGAGTGGATACGTCAACTCCGATGATGAAGGAGGCTGTGCATCATAACAGGCAAGGTGTCAATTGCCATTGCCTTCCTGTTCGCGAGAAGTTGCTAGCGCTTCAAGATAAGCTGAATATTCCTGAGTTTGGAGGTCCGTGGTTCTGTCTTACGAAACAGCCAGGTGTTGTTACAGTTAATATGACAAGAACTGGCGGAAATGCGTGCGATAATCGTGAATTTTCTCATGCTGAGTGCCGACTTAGGGAAGATGCATTCAGAATGGCAGAGATTCTTAAAGAGAATGTTGAAGAGTTTAAGAATAGTTGGTTAATATCTGTTTCCTTACAAGCCGGTGTTCGCGAGACAAGACGGATAAAAGGCATGCATATAATTACAGGTGATGAGTATCTTAATTCATTTAAATATCCTGATAGCATCTCCAGATGTGCCCATCCTATTGATATTCATGTTGCTAAGGGTGCTACTCAGAACATTACATTCCTCAAGAAGCCAGCTTTCGTGCCTTATCGCGCTTTGATAGCTCCAGATTTTCCAGACCTCATAGTGGCGGGGCGTTGCATAAGTGCCGGTAAAACGGCGTTTGCGTCCATCCGTGTCCAGTCAAGTTGTATGGATATGGGGCAGGCTGCCGGAGTGGCTGCCGCTCAGAGCGCTCGTTCTGGAAAGGATGTTCAGGATATTGATGTCAATGTTCTTGTAAATCGTCTCCGTGAGATAGGTGCGCAGATATAATTGTACGAGGTGAAAAAATAACTACATAATGGAAACACTAGACTATCTTGTAATATTGTTTTACTTTCTTGGCCTTATTGCCGTGAGTGTAATAATGTCGAGGAAGATTAAGAGTTCGGAGGATATGTTCATCGCGGGAAGAAATTCTTCTTGGTGGTTGTCCGGAATTTCATCATATATGACTATATTCTCTGCCAGTACGTTCGTGGTATGGGGCGGCGTTGCCTACAAGTCGGGACTCGTGGCTGTGGTAGTAGCTATCTGCTTGGGAATAGCTTCTTTAATAGTGGGAAAGTGGATATCTGGAAAATGGAGAAGCCTACGAATCAAATCTCCTGGGGAATTCTTGACAATCAGATTTGGGCATAGTTCAGTTAGCTTCTATACGATAGCCGGAATCGTTGCAAGGGCTGTGCATACAGCTGTTGCGCTTTATGCCGTAGCTGTAGTCATGTGTGCATTGATAAAAGTTCCTGAGGGTAGCATATTCGCGTCTACTGGATTTCCAGGGGATACAGCAGCAGGCTATCTTAGTATTTGGTGGGCTCTTTTAATACTGGGGTCGATAGCATTGGTATACACAGTAGTTGGTGGATTTCTTGCAGTGCTCATGACCGATGTTATACAGTTCGGCGTACTTATTTCCGTAGTTGTGTTCATGATTCCTCTGTCGTTTCATGCAGTCGGAGGTGTTGGCGCATTCATTGATGGTGCATATCGAATACCGGGATTTTTTTCTGGAACATCAGAGACATATACATGGATATGGCTGTTGCTTTGGGTGTTTCTAAATGTAGCTATGATTGGAGGTGACTGGCCTTTTGTTCAGCGTTATATCAGTGTGCCTACACGAAAAGATGCCAGAAAGAGTACATATTTGATAGGAATATTATATTTTCTCACACCGCTTATATGGTATTTGCCGACCATGATATGTCGTGTCATGGAACCTGGATTGGCACTCGATGCAGATGCTGCGACTATGACATATAATGGCGAGCATGCCTATGTAAACATGAGCAAGATGGTGCTTATGGGTGGAATGTTGGGAATGATGCTTGCTGCGATGCTGTCAGCAACCTTGAGTAATGTTTCAGGTATTCTCAATGTCTATGCCAATGTATATACTTATGATATTTGGAAACATAATGAAAAGAATCGCAATGCCGACGAAAAGAAACTCATCAAGGTTGGCAGGACGTTTACCGTCGTCTTTGGATTGATAATAATAGTCCTTTCGATGCTTATACCTTTTGCCGGAGGTGCAGAGAAAGTGGTTGTGATGCTTCTTACCATGATAATGTGCCCTCTTTATATCCCTGCAATTTGGGGCTTATTCTCCAAGAGGCTTACCGGCAGACAACTTATCTGGGCGATGCTTCTTACATGGGCTATAGGAATTACAGCCAAGCTGACAGTTCCGTCTTCTGTATTGAGTCAGAGTATGATAGAGTCTATTTCAGGTTGTGTCATACCTGTTTTGATTCTTGCTGTTATGGAAATATGGTCGAGGTCCAAGTGCTTTGAGGATCCTGGGTATGCGGTGATGTCTGCATATACTGATCCTGATGCTGATCGTGAACCTGACGCTATGATGAAGAAGAGTGTCAAGAGCTATTCGTTCATGGCCATCACATGCTTCTGTATTACACTGGGTGTAATTGCATTTCTTCTTTTGGGGTTGATTCTGACTGGAGATCCGAAGACATTGGCGGTGAAAAATATAGTTTGGTCATTTATAGGGGCAATAGCCATATTGATAGTGTCTTACGTTATTTACCGAATCGTGGATTACAGAAAAGAAATTTGATAAATGAAACGTCTTTTTACATATATTATAATCTTGGCCTTGTTTCCTATGGTGGCCTCTGCACAGCTTTATGTCAAGCCGGAAAAAGATGTAGATTGTTCGGTTTTTATTCCGAAGGATAGAAAGACTGGCCCGCAGCAGGGGTTAGAGATATGTGGGGGATATGTTTTCGCTCTTGAAGATGGTGGGAATGTCAATGTCTATGATTTCAAAACGGCATCTCCTGATCCTGTCGCGTCATTTCCTTTGGCTTCATCTCGTCCGGATAATCATGCAAATAATGCCAGCTTTGGTACAGAGACAAAGAAAGGAGCAAGTTTTCCTCTGCTATATGTCACGAATGGAAAAGTGGGCAGTGAAATCGAGTGGACTTGCTTCGTGGAAAGCATTACCAGAAAAGGACGCAAATTTACATCTGAAATTGTTCAGACTATAACGCTTGATGGCACTGGTTGGGCAGAGAACGGCTATGTTAGTATTTTTGGTGCGCCGGCATGGATGGTGGATAAAGTCCGCAATGAACTTTGGGTGTTTTCCGCTCGGAAACGTACTGTCCAGAAGGTGACTGTCAACGCCTATGAAAACCAGTATGTCGCTACTAAGTTCCGTGTGCCGAGATTGTCCGAAGGAGGTGAAATACATCTTACTGTCAATGATATAGAAGATCAGGTCGTTTTCCCATTTGAAACTTGGTTTACTCAGGCAGGATGCGTTTATGACGGAAAGATATACTACTGTTTCGGTGTTGGTGCTCAAGATCCTTCTCGCCCGTCGAGAATACGTGTATATGATACTGATACGAGGACCATTTCTGCGAGATACGAGCTTCAGGATCAAATTCCTAATGAGCTGGAGGATATAGCGATATATGGAGACTGGATGTATGTGAACACTAATACCAATCCTAAGAAAACTGATCGCAAACCTTACATTTATAAGGTTTCACTTCCTAAAGCTAAACCCACACCATCGTCTCCAGTGGATGAGATTTTAGCATCTCCTGAAAAAGCCGGTGGAGTGTATTATTGGGAAGACTTTACCGATAGGAAGGCTCCTGCTGCACCGGAAGGGTACAGCCCTTTCTATATCAATGGATTCTTTAGACATGGAGCTCGCCATGTCGATGATAATGTGACATATCCACTAATATATGAGGTGTTAGAAAAGTCTGATTCTCAGGAAAATCTTACAGGACTCGGTACGGCTATTTATGAGAGATTGAAATCTTTTCGCAAAAATATAGAATATAGAGAAGGTGATCTTACGCAGAAAGGATGGCGTCAATCTGTGGAACTTGGCAAACGCACAGTGGATAATTATCCGGAAGTGTTTGGAGGCAAGCCTTATATGAAAGCTCATTCTACTAATGTTCTCAGGACTACGGCCACAATGCAGGCTTTTATTCAAGGAGTGACATCCCGTAAACCTGATGCAGAATGGGCTGAGGTTGATAATTCCAGGTCGTTCCTTCCGGATTTGAATACCTATGGCACAGTATGTCCGGGACGTTTGCAGATTGATGCAGATGTAATAAGTGGGAAAGGTTTTTGGGCGGACAAGTATAAGAATTTTAGGGATTCAAAAATCAGTGTAGATGCTTTTATGTCCAGAATGTTTCGTGATCCAAATAAGGTATCTGCCGAATATGATGCCGCTGATCTTGAGTGGAGATTTTGGATAATGGCTTGTCTGATGCAAAATCTTGATCGTCAGGTTCCGCTATGGGATATGTTTACAGAAGATGAAATTCTTGCTTGGGCTGAGATTGAAAACTATAAATATTATGCCCAGAAGGGGCCTGAACCTGTTACGAAAGGTAGAGGCGCTGGACTGGCTGCTAAAACATTGAGATATCTTCTGGAACAGTCAAAGAAAGATATTGACCTCGGTAGAAATGGCATTAACATGAGTTTCGGACATGATGGTACGCTGATGGGTATCCTTACGAATATTGGAGCTGGAACGTGGAATAAATCTACGGATGATCCGTCTGAGGTGATTGACTTATGGCAGAATTGGAATATTCCTATGGGAGCAAATCTTCAGTTTGTGTTCTATCGTAGCAAGTCTTCTCCGGAAATTCTTGTACGTTTCATGCTGAATGAGGTGGATCTTGATTTGCCGTTGGAACCGGTGATAGAAAACTATTATAAATGGAGTGAAGTCTATGATTTCTATATCCAGCGTTGTACAGATGCTGAAGATCTTTTAAAGAAAACTGAACTATATAATAAATAACTGAAACTCAACAACTAATAAACCAAAATATCATGAACTTCAACAAGCTGATGTCGGCTTGTGTAGCCACTGCTATGCTCGCCTCGTGTCAGAGTTCGTCAGATCCTTTCATGACGCTCGAGACCAAATCGCTCACGTTGGAGGCAGAAGGTGGTACTGCAACCGTGAAACTTTCGGCCAACGTGTATTACAGAGTCAACAATGACTGTTCTGATGCTTCAGGAGAAATCTATTGGGCACAGATCTCGGATTCTGAGACAGATGGAAATGTGACGACATTCCATTTTGTCGTGGAACCTAATGAATCGGAGAAGCTACGTACAGGAACAGTCCGCTTTATCGGTGATGATGTCACGCCGCTTAAATTGACATTGACCCAAAAGGGGATGGTGCCGAAGGGCATTTCTCCTCAGGAGGCTTTTATCGAGGCCGGCGAGACAACAACATCATTTAATGTGTTCGGTGATAGAGCATGGACAGCATCATGTGAAGATTCTGATGTTACCATGACACCTTCTTCTGGAGTAGGTGAGAGCGAAATTTCCCTTACTTTTCCAGCGAATGAAAATCTTACTGAGCGGACCATTAAGGTCAATGTTTCTCTTGATGGAGACAAGACATATACTTACACTCTCGTTCAGAAAGGGTATAGGGGCGTGCTTGCAGATTGGGATTTAAATTCTATCATGGCTTCTACGTCAAGTACATTCGTTGATACTGAGGATCAGAAGGTATTCCCTGGAACCAATGGGAAATATGTTGATGCTGGTATCGGACATGGTCGTATCGAATATTATGCATGTGAGAGGACCGGATATGCCAAGGTCAAGGTTTCATGTACTCGTGGCATAGGCGGTAATGGAGACCCTTATGTGTCAGGTGCCATTCCTGGAGACTATTGGCTTGTGACATCAAGCCTTGGTGGAAAGACGATTCCTGCAGGTACCAAGATTCACTATTATTTCGTGACTAAAATGGGAACGGCCACTTCTGCATATTGGATGCTTGAGTACAAGAATGGCGATTCTTGGTCTCCTGTAATGCCTGTGAAGCAAAAAGACGAAAGTGCTGTCAAGGGATTGACTGGAAATGCGGTCACTTATTCTCAAACGATTACCTATAATTTCGCTGCCCTACAGCTTGATACTAAGAAAAACGGAGCTTACGTAGCAGTGGATGGGGTATTTACTACAGAAAAGGATATGGACTCTGTCATTCTTAGATTTGCTCCTGCTGGGCATCTCGGGCTTGACGGCTCTAAGAATGATGGACTTTATATAGACCGTACTGAAGCTGGCGGTCAAACAAGATTTTCGGCTCAGAAACCGAATCTTGAAGATGGTACTGCAGTGAAAGAATTTGACCAGCATGTTATTATTGAAATAGTAGAGTAATATTATGAAAATCAAGATATTAAGCCTTTTGGCTATATTGATACTCATTCCTTTGCAAGTGTTTGCGCAGGAAGGCCTTACTGGTACTGTTAGCGATTCTAATGGTCCTTTGGCGGGAGTTATGGTCCTGAATAAGGACAATGGTAAATGGTCGTCCACAGACATTGATGGAAAATATTCTATTGCGGAGGTAAGAAAAGGACAGACTCTCGAATTTACGTTCATGGGATTCATCACCAAGAGAGAAGTTTGGAACGGACAGAACCCATTCAACGTGATTCTTATGGAGGATGCAGTGGAGCTTGACGAGACGGTTGTGATCGGTTATGGCTCGGTTAAGAAGAAAGATCTTACCGGTGCTGTTGGTGTTGTGAATGACAAGATTATAGGACAGCAGAGTACATCTCAATTGTCACAGTCTTTGCAGGGTGTTATTCCAGGACTGTCGGTGACACGTTCCAGCAGTATGCCTGGTGCGAGTGCTACAATCAAGGTTCGAGGTATTACTACTATGTCTGACTCCAGTCCTCTTATCCTTGTCGATGGAATGGCTGTCAGCAGCCTTGACAATGTTCCTACGGAAGATGTTCGTCAGATTACTGTGTTGAAGGATGCGGCGTCAGCTGCAATTTATGGAGCTCGTGCAGCTTCCGGTGTCATCTTGATTACTACCAAGGAGGCTTCTGAAGGGCAGCTTCAGATAGGATATAACGGAGAAGTATCTGTAATCACACCTACAGAATTTCCAAATTACCGTACAGGTGTGAAGGAGTATATGGAGGATTATAATGAGTGGGCATGGAATGATGCTGGTAATCCTGAAGGTGGTGAATATGCCGGATATTCTAAGGAATTGATTGATAATTATATGCAGTATCATGCGTATGACCCTATTTCTTATCCTGACTATGACTGGAAATCAGCTATTCTAAAGAAATCCAGCATGCGTCACAAACATAATGTCACTATGACTTATGGCAATAAGGTCATAAAGAGTCGTACATCAGCTTCGTATGAAAATGCTGATGCACTTTATAAAGGTCTTAGTCATGAACGCCTCTCACTCCGCTCTCGCAATACAATCAAATTCAGTGATAAATGGAGTGGTGCCCTTGATTTTTCTTTCCGCCAGGCAACAAAACATGACCCTCATTCTGGAAGTCCGATAAAAGCTGCCAATATGTATCCGTCTATATATGCCGGCCTTTATCCCGATGGAAGAATAGGACCAGGAAAGGAAGGCTCTTTCTCCAATACCTTAGGTGCATTGCTTGAAGGAGGAAAAAAGACAACTACAAGCACAATTGCTTCAGCCAAGATATCTCTCAGTTACAAGCCAATTCAGGGACTTGACATTACAGCCAATATTACTCCGACATATTCGTTTGTCAAGACAAAGGACATGAAGAAAGCTGTCCCAGTATATGATGCGTATGATACTGATGTCGTTCTCGGGTATGTTTCTGGTTATACTGCGAACTCTCTTAGTGAACTCCGTAGCGATGCCAAGACATTTGAAACGCAGGTGATAGCTACTTATGACAAGACCTTCGCTAAGAAGCATAATTTTAATTTCATGGCAGGTTATGAGGATTATATGTACACTTACGAGAAGCTTTCTGCGGATACTAACGAAATGGAACTTTCTATGTTCCCTTATATGGATCTTGCAAACAAGAATTCTGTCAGTGTAGGAGGTAACTCATATCAGAACGCATATCGTTCATTCTTTGGACGTATCATGTATAATTACGCAAATCGTTATTATCTGCAACTCAATGCCCGTGGTGATGCTTCTTCACGATTCCATAAAGATTATCGTTGGGGATTCTTCCCAAGTGCATCTCTCGGATGGGTTGTTACCAATGAGAAATTCATGACCAATGTCAATTGGCTTAATCATCTTAAGGTGCGTGCTTCCGTGGGAAGTCTCGGAAATGAGAGAATTGGAAATTATCCTTATCAGACTTATATCACATTTAACAAGGCTATAATGTATGATAGTGCTGGAACAACCCCTGTCTCTACGATGACTGGTGCGCAGGCCGACTATGCATACAAGGATATCCATTGGGAAAAGACCTGGAGCTGGGATGCCGGCATCGATGCCACATTCTTCGACAATCGTCTCGATTTTTCTGCAGACTATTATTACAAGAAAACTACTGATATGCTTCTTGCTGTGGCTATTCCTTCTTTCACAGGATATTCAGCTCCTGATCGTAACGCTGGCACAATGAACACCAGAGGTTGGGAAATAAAACTTGGATGGGCTGATAGTATAGGTGATTTTTCATATGCAGTCAGTGTGAATTTGTCAGATTACAAGTCAGTAATGGGCGATCTCGGTGGAAAACAGGTGTTTAACTCCAATGGGACAATAATCACTGAAGGGGAGGAATATTGTGCTTGGTATGGATATAAGGCATCAGGTCTTTTCCAGAATGCGGAAGAAATCGCATCAAGTCCACTTCTTGTAAGTTCTGTAAAACCTGGAGATATCAAGTATAAGGATGTTAGTGGCCCTGATGGAGCGGCTGATGGTGTAATCAATGATACATACGATCGTGTGGTTCTCGGAAGCTCTCTTCCTCATTACATATATGGAGGAAGCATAAATCTCGGTTGGAAAGGCATTTCATTCTCAGTATTGTTCAATGGTGTAGGTCATCAGCTTTCGCGTCTGACTGAGGATATGGTACGTCCGCTCCAGAATCAGTGGCTTCCAGCACCTTCGATTATCAGGAATTCTGATGGTTCGAGAAACTATTGGAGCGTATATAACACAGACGAAGAGAATCTTAAAGCTAAATATCCACGTTTCAGCCATAGTAGCGGAGAATACAATAATTATAAAATGTCCGATTATTGGCTTAAGAATAGCGCGTTCCTAAGAATTAAGAATATAAATCTCGGATACACATTCCCTAAGTCTATTGTCAATAAAGTCAATATCAAAGGACTTCGTGTTTATTTCAATGTCGATGATCCGTTCTGCTTTGACAATTATCTGAAGGGATGGGATCCTGAAGCAGGCGCATCCACTTATATTGCAAGAACATGGACATTAGGTCTTGACCTTAAATTTTAGTATAGTATGAAACAGACATTATATAAAATAGCAGGTGTATTGGGAATCATTTCAATGGCATCCTGTGCAGACCTTGACCTCAATCCGCGTTCAGCGGCCTCGAGTGAAAACTGGTTTTCTTCTCCTGAAGAGGTCCGAATATCTCTGAATGATTTCTATAGAAGCGAATTTTATCCTATTGAGGAGGGCTGGTCACTTGATCGTCAGACAGATGACTGGTCTCAGAGAACCAATATCTATCCTGTGGCTGCCGGCTCGATAGACGCCACTACAGCAAAGGGTAGTATCAATGTTGCGAAGACATGGAGTTATTCATACAAGAATATAAGCAGAGCGAACCGCATCATAGAATCTCTTGACAAACTTTCAGGAAAGTACTCTGAATCGGAACTGAATAATCTTCGTGCAGAGGCATGTTTCTTTAGGGCTTTCGCTTATGCAAGGCTTATTACCTTATGGGGTGATGTCCCATTTTATCTTACGTCAATTACTCCTGAGCAGGCATTCGAACTTGGCAGGACTGACAAGAAGACAATCTTGGAGCAGATTTATAAGGATTATGATTTTGCATTCGACTATCTCCCTCTTGACAACAACACTTCCAAACTACTCAGGGTGGATAAAGGAGCAGCATTGGCTTTCAAGGCCAGGATTGCATTGTACCAGTCAGATTGGCGCACTGCGGCGGATGCAGCTAAGACATGTATTGACTTGAACCATTATGCATTGTATTATGCTGATGCGGCGAAGATTGCTGAGAATAGAGGTGAAAGTTATGGTGAACTTTTCCGTGATAAGACTAAGAATTGTGAGGTGATTTGGTCTATACCACATTCTACAGATTTGGAAGTGGATGCAAATGGAACTCCTACTACTCAGAATATCAAGACTTTCATCGCACGTTCTGCTGGTGGTACACATAATGCCCAGCCTTCATGGGAGCTTCTTGCTGTATACGAGATGGATAACGGAAAGACTATTGATGAGGAAGGTAGCGGTTTTGATCCACATGATCCGTTCAAAAATCGTGATCCCCGTTGTTGCGAAACCTTCGTGGCGCCAGGTACAAAAATATATGGAATTGAATGGAATCCGGCACCTGACAAGACCACTACTATGGATTATATCTCAGGTAAGATGATTACAAATAAAGATAGTAAGGGTGGCTCAGATGCGACAAATGCGGCATATAATGGTTGCTGTCTTCGTAAGGGGGCTCAAGAAGAATGGCGTACAAGACTTTATAATGATAATCCTATTATCCTTATGCGTTATGCTGATGTGCTTCTTATGTATGCTGAAGCTAAGATTGAACTGAACGAAATAGATGCTAGCGTTTTAGCTTGCATCAATGATGTCAGGGCACGCGCTTATGGAGTGAAGAGGAGTGAAATTTCTGCTTATCCTGCGATTACAGTTACAGAGCAGGCTGCTTTGAGAAAGATTCTCCGCAGGGAACGTCGTGTAGAGTTTGCTTGGGAAAACCTACGATACTACGACTTGCAGCGTTGGCATCAGTTTGATAAAGCCTTCGCTCACAATATGTATGGTTTTTCACGTACGGCTAAGACCAATATTGCCGCACTTAATGATGGTAAATGGTTCTGGCCTCAGGCACCAACATTCGATGAGGAAGGTTTTCCTTGTTTCGAAGCTATGGTCGATGGTAAGTTCATTGTCCAGCATGGTGAAAGAAAGTATGATGCTAAAGTCAATCTCTGGCCTATTCCGAGTGATGATGTCCAGATAATGAATGGAAAACTTGAACAGAATCCTGGTTATTAATTTTAATGTTTATGAGTGTAGATGAAATTTTGTTGAGGAGTAGATTCCAGCCTCTTGAACGAATACTTGCGTATGATGTATTCAACAACGGATTTAATGGTTGGATGACACTGATGCCAAATTTTACAGAATATCCTGATTTCGATGTGCCGAAGACACTGGTCAATAAAGACCAGTGGCCTCCGGTCATGCTAAGCTCGGCTACATATCGTTATCCTGGAACTCATGGGGCAATGTCAGGGACGTATAGCCTAAAATTGTCCACGAGACCTGTAGCAGCCCCTTATGTCGAAAAGCCAGCCGAGGGTAGTCTCGGACATGCTATCAAAAGGATGTCATTTTATCGTCCTGATAGTAGATTCCTTCAGATTGAATGCTGGTTTACATACACTGCTGAGCAGGATGTTGTAGATGGTGGAGACAGACCACAGCCTGGGTTGCATGAAGATTCTATACGTGATTTCGGTATGGGATTCGACATACAGACTCGTGGTCAGCGTTTCTTCGTAGGTATGCGTTATCTTAATGCGGTTGATGGTAAACCGACGCGCAAGTGGCAGTATGTCCATTCCCGCGATGGAGTTACAGATGAAGAGTGGGCTTATGGCTTGAAAGGTGATTGGTGTAAGAAAGGTGTGGATCCATGGTGGTTCGGACGTCGTTATCCTAATGGAGATCATGATGGATTCATGAATCTTCCGAATGGAGAGCAGAAGCTGATTTACAATGAGACTGACTGTAAACTGAACTGGCAATACATGAGGCTAAAGGTGGATACTCTAAATCGTGAATACGTGGAGTTTCAGTGTCAAGACAGAATTTGGGATATGCGTGGCATTAAGGCTGATGCTCGTGAAGGCTATGATCGTATTGACAATCTTATAAACCCACTCTTTTGGGTAGGTACGGATACTGATAGACGAGTGTTCTTCTATGTCGATTCAGTAGTGGTTTCTCAAGAATAGGAGATGAAAAAATGAAAATGTTCAATGATTCTCACCTCGAGGTGAAAAAATATTTTACTGGTTCTTTCGAAACGCATCCCTATGAAGCAGGTTGGGCTGACGAGGCTATCTTCTTCGTTATGGTGGAAAAAACGGAAGGTGAGCCAGTATTTACCGGTCAGGTGCAACTATCTCAAGACGGCGTACATTGGGCGGATGACGGAAGTGCTCCAGTAAAACTGAGAGGAGTAGGTCAGCATATAATAAAAGTGCAGCCTAATTTCGGAAACTACATACGTCTCGCTGTGAAGATAGATGGTGGAAAGATGTTTCTTAATCTACATATCGCATGCAAAGGTTAGCTGAAATATTTATACTGTCGCTCTTGGTCATCCCTCTTGCTTGTTCTTCGGACAGCAAGAAGGGGCCAGATGTGAAACCGATTCCAGAGCGTCCTTCAAGTGGTTTGGGAATTGAAGTCGGCAAAGTTATTCCTGCGTGGAAAGAAGGTGAGATGGATATCCATTTCATAAACACCACGACTGGTGAATCTGCTTTTGTTATTATGCCTGACGGAACACAATTGCTCATTGATGCAGCGAGTTCTCTTCTGAAAACTAATAGCGATGACAATACCACGAATACTGGGATTAGAAGTCGTTGGGATCCTATCGCTGCAGGAATGCGTGGCTCACAGATTATCGGGGATTACTTGAAGAAATGTATGGTTTGGACAGGCAATAATACTCTTGATTATGTGGTGATGTCTCATCTCCATAACGATCATATGGGGGATTGCAATTCATCTATGCCGAAGTCTTCAAAAGGAGGACCATATAGGATCAATGGCTTGACTGAAATCTTGGATGATTTTCCTGTTACTTGTATCATTGACAGAGGTTGGCCTAACTATGATTATCCTTTTGATATGCAGAATCTTGCAAGTAATAAGACTACTATCAATAATTATATTCAAGCCGTAAAGTGGCATATTTCCAACACTGGACTTAGAGCGGAAATATTCAAGGCTGGGGCTGCAGATCAGATTACTCCTAAGACATCTAAATATGATGTTAAGGTGCAGAATATTGCAGTCAATGGAGAAATATGGACGGGCAGTGGTTCTAATGTGAAGATGACATTTCCAGAGAAGAAAGATATTATTGTAGCAAATCCTGCGAAGGTAGTTGGTACAGACAAATGCCCTCCAGAGAATATATGTAGCGCGGTTATGCGTATATCCTACGGTAAGTTCGATTATTTTGCGGGAGCGGATCTTCAGTACAATAATAAGTCAAATTTCGCTTGGAAAGATGCGGAACTTCCTTGTGCGAAGGTCGCTGGTGTAGTAGAGGTTATGAAGGCAGACCATCATGGATCTTCAGCCACGAATAGTCCTGATGCTCTCAGGGCACTGAATCCTCAAATCGTAGTAGTAAATTCTTGGGTTGATTCTCATCCTCGTACTGCAGTCTTGGCCCAAGCTGAAAAAGTGTTGCCTGCAGCAGACTTCTTCGTTACAAATTTATGGCTCGGTGACAGGCCAGCTGGTGTGGATGACAAGATAACTGAAGCGGAACTTTCGCGTGTAAAAGGGTATGATGGCAACGTAGTCATACGTGTAGTGGACAACGGAGCGAAATATTATGTAATGACTACATCTGATTCTGATGGGAAGATGACTGTAAAGAAAATATCAGGTCCTTATACTTGCAGATAGGATTGAGGATGCATAAATTAAACGAGGCGGCCCAATCGGTCGCCTCGTTTTTATTAAAAATGAGAATTGTTATTTTACATATCCTCTTGTGATTTTCAGAAGTCTGTCTGGGTAGTTGGAGATGATAGCATCTACATGAAGGTCGACAAGACGCTGAATTTCTTCATTTGTATCTGCTGTCCAAGGCACGATCTTAATGCCTTCCTCATGACATCTTTTCACGAGAGCCTCGTTGACAGTAGAATGTTCAGGGCTCAACCATTCAGGCTTGAAATTTATCTTTGCCATGTAGGTGTCGAAATCCACATCCTTGCCACCTGTGAGATAAGAAAGTTTTACCTGAGGGTATTTCTCATGCATGTAGTTCAATGCCCTTACATCGAAACACTGTACTACAAGTCTGTCTCCAAGATTCTTTGATAGAAGTAGTTCGATGCATCTATCCACGAATTCATGATATTCCGGCCAATCTTTGCCTTCAGCTTTGCCTTTCCTGCATTTAATCTCAATATTATATCTCATAGGGGTAAGTCCGAGCTTTGTAGTTAAGGTTTCTACAGAGTCAATTAGAGCTGAAGCCAGAGGTTTGATGGCAGGGGACTGCTCTTTTCCAGGCCATACTGTACTTGGACGTTTTCCTACATCATACTTTGCGATGGAGTCATAAGGCATGGTATAAAGATATTCCTTAGGTTCTTCAGGCTTTACTTCACTTCCATCAGGACGAGTTGCATAGCGTGAATGGAAATATGCATCATGAGAAACTACAATCTGCTTGTCTTGGCTTATTTGAAGGTCAAGTTCAAGTGTGTTGACTCCCATTTCTACGGCGTTGGTCATGGATGTAAAAGTATTCTCTGGCCAAAGACCAGCTCCTCCTCTATGAGCTTGGACATCCACATAAGAAGACATGTCTACATCGTATGTCCATTCCTGTCCGAATCGGCTCTTCACATATACTGTCACCTTCTTTGCATATTGGCTTGGAACCGCCATGAAATAATGTATGTTCAGTTTAGGGCGTCTGAATCCAGGAATATCTTTACCGAGCTTTTCATAGGTGTCTTCGATGATTCTGATATATGACGGAGAAACATCCTTTACTTGTTTCATTTCGCCCATTTCTTTACCATCTTCTGACCATGTTACAGTCCATTTGTCATCCCAATCCCAAATATTAGCTACTACAGCATTAGGGTGATAGAGACTCTGTCCTGGCTTGAGAACTTCTATCTGATAGTTGTCAGGAGCTTCAAGAGCGTGATAAAACCAGTTAATATCCTTACCTTTTACATTGAAAATCTCATATCCGGAAGGAGTACCATCGATGCACCAAGGTTCTTCAATCCACCATGAACCACTGATTGCTGCGGCATTGTGCTCCATGATATTGTCATTGATTCGGATATTGTCCATGATATGCGTATGTCCTGAGAGGAAGTCTACCTTGTATCCTTCCAGAACCTTCACCATATCAGCGCCTTTCTCGATAAACCATTTGTCTCCAGATTTCCACCATCTTGCAATTGGGCTATGATGAGCGATGAAGATGTGTGTATCCTTTGAAACGTGAGTGAGAAGGTTTTTGACAAATGTGATTTCCTCATCAGTATAGGCCTCTACGAACTTCTTCTCAGCAACATACTGGATGTTCTTTAATCCTATAAACAAGTCCTTGCCCATGAAGAAAGCATAGTTGTAAGGACCGAAATTGGCATAGTAGTCTTCTGAATAGCTACCGAACGGACGCTCTTTGTTATAGTCGTGATTTCCTGTCACTACGTATACAGGAAATCCGAATGCAGCGCATTCTTTCTTGAACGACTTGAAAATCTCAGGAAGAGTCTTATCCCATCCAAGGTCTCCGAGCATGATTCCGACTACGGGTCCGTTAGCACGATATTTCTCGGCTTGAGCTTTTATGTCACGGCAAGGCTTTCCAGCGAATTGCTTCATCTGTGCCTTGTTCCTTATTTGAGGATCAGAGATGGAAAACAAGGTATAGGCTGATTGGTCAGCTGTTTTTTGAAGGTTAAAGTCGAATTTGCTCTGTCCTTCGGCTACCTTGTAGAATTCTGGGGTACCACTGCTGAAATCAGCTACATATCCTGCAGGTGTTACAACGGATACGAATTTAGCATCATCTCGGATGTCGAACTTGAATGTTCCGTTTTTCTTGGTTACAGTAAAGTTGGTACCATCTGTTACAAGCACTCCTGACAGACTTTGTCCGTCACAGTGCACCTTGCCACTGACCTTTCTGGCATCTGCTACAACAAATACCGAAAGGAACATAAGCATTGACAAAAAAATCTTCTTCATATTATCAATTATTCTGTAGCTTTCTTTTCGCTTCTTATTAGCATTGCACAGAGAATTACTCCGATTCCGGCGCCTGCTGCGACTGTGAGGTTAGCGGCGTTCCAACCAAGAGAATTTGCAACGCTTCCAACGAAAATTTTTGAGCAGATGGCGTCACCGAGGAAGTAACCGAACAGACCTACGAAACCAGCAGCTGTGCCTGCTGCATTTTTAGGTACAAGATTCAATGCCTGAACACCTGTGAGTGCAACAGGACCATAGATGAAGAATCCGATCAGGCAGAGTGCTACGTACACGAGGACTTTCTGCATTGAATGGCTCATTTCCATGTATCCGGCTCCTACAAACCAGTAGATTATGACTCCTATCATACATGCAAGCATACAGATTACATTCATAGGAGCGCAACGACCCTTGAATATTTTAGATGTGGCGAGACCACACAGAATAGTTCCGAATGCGCCTACCAGATTGTGAACGGAGAATGCTACCTTACTCTCTGCGGCTGTCATGATTCCGGCATCCTGAAGGAATGTAGGTGCCCAGTCGCCAATGCCATAACGTACCATATATACAAAGATGTTGCTGAGAGCTACAATCCATAGGAGCTTGTTTTTGAACACATAGTCTATGAAGAGGACTTTGAATGGAAGTTTCTCTCCAGCAGCGCCTTTGCTTTTTACTCCACTGTAGTCATTTCTGTATTCCTGAACGGAAGGAAGACCGCATGATTCTGGTGTGTCACGTATGGCCCACCAACAGAATATAGCTATGAGTATAGCTATGATGGCAGGGAAGATGAAGTTGCCCCTCCAAGCCTGAGCTGCATCCATTCCAAATGTTGGAGCGAACAAAATGAAAAGTGACACTCCGGCGATAGCAAGGAATCCGAGGGAGAAACTACCGATGGTATGAGATACATTCCAAATGCTCATCTTGAAGCTTCGTTCGTTTTGTGAGAACCAATGTGTCATGATGCGACCGCATGGAGGCCATCCCATTCCTGACAGCCAACCTACTATAAGCATGAGTACGAATATTACAGTCGTGTTCAATGCTGTATTTGCACCGTAAGGTATGATGCCGGTGACAATCATTACAAGTGCTGATAGCACAAGTCCTACACAGAGGAATTTTCTTGAATCTGAGCGGTCTGAAACGCTCCCCATTATGAATTTGCTGAATGCGTATGCAATGGAAACTGCAGACATCGCAAGTCCTACTTTGCCCGCATCAAGGATGCCGTTGGCGATCATGTCTGGTGCTGCCAAAGAAAGATTCTTGCGCACGAGATAGTAACCTGCATATCCGAGGAAAGCACCGATGAATACTCTCCATCTCATCGAGTTGTAGACTTTAGGTACTTTTTCTGACGGAAGCTGCTGCTTAGGAGCAGGGGGATCAAAAAATCTTGCCATTGATAATTGAATTTGTTTTATGTTTTTAGTTTTGTTTCGAAACATAATCGATTTACGTTTCGAAAGCAAAGTTACAATTATTTTTCGGAATAGCTAAATTCGAGAAAATTGTTTGGCTATTGGCAACTATCCTGAAGCTCAAGCCATCTCATCTCTTTTTCGTCGAGAATACTCTTTATTTGCCCGAATCTTTCTGATGCTTTCTGAAGTCCTTCGTAAGGCAATATCCCTTCTGACATCTGTTTCTCTAACTCTGCTTTCTCTTTTTCGAGAGATTCCATGTCCTTCTCCAGTTGTTCCAGTTCTTTCTGCTCCTTGTATGTCAGTTTTTTCTTTTTTGCCGGTTGTTGTACGGATTGAGCCACAACATTGACTTGGCATGCAGTTTTGGCAGCTTTTTCTACTTTGGCAGCAGCTTTTTGTTTGGCTTCGTAGTCCTTTATATATTCATGGTATTCGCTGTAGGAGCCGATGAAATCTTTTACGACGCCATCTCCACAGAAAATAAACAAATGGTCTACGAGCCTGTCGAGGAAATGCCTGTCATGTGACACTATAATCAATGAGCCTTTGAATTCTTTTAAGTATTCTTCAAGCACGTCCAATGTCACGATATCCAAGTCATTGGTGGGCTCGTCCATTATGAGCAGATTAGGATTCTGCATCAGTATGGTCATCAGATAGAGCCTTCTCCGTTCTCCTCCTGACAATTTGGAAACTTTAGTCGTAAACATGTCGTGGCTGAAGAGAAATTGATTCAATAAGTGAGTATCGTTGACAGTTTGCATGACTGTCTGGTCCTCATTGAACTTCATCCCACTCTGCCGGTAATAGCCTATTTTTAGAGATTCTCCGCGCTCAATTATTCCTGTAATCTCTCCATTTTCAGGAATGTTGCCTGTGAGTATGTTGAGAAATGTAGATTTTCCTGTGCCATTCTTGCCGACAATACCGACTCTTTCAAATCTCTGAAAATTATATGTGAAGTGGCTGAGATATACATCATTGCCGTATCTGAAGCTGAGGTCTTTACAGTCAATAATCTTACTCCCAAGGCGTGAACCTCGGCTTATTTCGTCGAGGCTTACCTTACTGCTCGTGTATGTCTGTTCAGCCCTGTCTTTTAGGTCATGGAAGGCGTTGATTCTATATCTTGCTTTGCCGGTCCTTGCACATGGAGAACTACGAATCCATTCCAACTCACGACGCAGGATGTTGTTCACTTTTGCCGTCTCGGCATTGTAGTTGTCAATTCTTTCCTGTCTTTTTTCAAGATAATTTTCGTAATTACCCTTGTATGTGTATATCGCACCATGATCCATTTCCATAACCGTATTGCACACATGGTCAAGGAAATATCTGTCGTGAGTGACCATGAGGAGCGTGCTTCTTGAATGTCCGAGGTAGTTTTCCAAAAATTCGATTGCGTCAATGTCCAGATGGTTTGTCGGTTCGTCCATTATGAAAAAGTCCGCTTCAGACGCCAACATTACGGTCAATGCTACTCTTTTTATTTCACCTCCAGAAAGAGTTTTCATGATGGAGTCTCCAGAGAGCCCGAAATTTGTGAGAAATTTTTTTACTCTCAATTCGTATGCGAAAAGATTGTCATCATCAAGTCCATCCGTGAATTGTCGACTTGAATCCATCACTTGCGAGAAAATATCTTTTTCAGGATTGAATGTATATTCTTGTTCCAGAAAAGCTATCCTGATATGTTTCAGAAAGGTGATTTTCCCGCCGGAATCTGATTTGTCATTGCCGGCAAGAATGCGGAGCAATGTGGATTTACCGGTTCCATTAGGAGCGATAAGTGCGATTTTGTCACCTTCATTTATATTGAACCCGATGTGTTCGAACAACACTTTTGGTCCATAACTTTTGCTGATGTTTTCTATCTGTAAGTACGATGCCATATCTTATCTGAAAAATCTGTCAACTTCGGTGACTGCTGAAGGAAGAGCGAATACCGCCACTCTGTCGTAGGCTTCTATCCTTGTATCTCCGACTGCGATGAAAGATTCATTTCCGCGTATGATGCCACCAATTATTGCATCTGAAGGAAAGTCTGTGTCTTTCAATGTATTCTTGGTTATGAGGCTATCTGGGGCTACGATGTATTCCAGAATCTCAGCTTCAGTCCCACTCATGTATTTTATGAAACGAACTTTGTTGCTGAGTGTCATCTTGAAGATTTTGCCTGCTGTTATAAGCTTCTTGTTGATTACGGCATCCACTCCCATTTCCTCCGCAAGGCGGATATACTCGATGTTCTCAACTTCAGCTATAGTTCTCTCTACTCCAAATCTTTTGGCGACTACACATGCCAAAATATTTTCTTCATCATTTCCAGTAACCGCTACAAATGCATCGAAGTTTTTTATATTCTCTTCAAGAAGGAAATCTGAGTTTCTTCCGTCTCCGTTGACTACCAAAACATTGTCAGCAGTGTTTTCGCTAAGCTCCATGCATCTCTGCTTGTCAGCGTCGATTACTTTCACTGTGTCCACCTGGGAACTCATAGATTCCGCAACCATTTCGCCGATAGCTCCGGCTCCAAGAATCATTACATTGTTGATCTCAATATTACTTTTTCCAAGGAAATTCATGAGCGGAGCGATTCCTTCTCTCGTTGTGATGATAAACACAAGATCATGGTATTTGAACTTGGTGTCATATTTTGGCATCAACGTCTTTTCATCTCTGGATATAGCAACGACTCTGAAATGTTCTCCAAAAGTGACTGCTGCTGCGAATTCCGCTATCTTCATGTCAATGATAGGGGAGTCATCCTCAAGACGGAATACTGCTAATTGGAGTTTGCCACGTGCGAAATCCATTGTCTCTGTAGACGCGGAATGCTTGAGCAGTCCGACAATCTCACCTGCAGCGATTTTTTCCGGGTAAAACATCAAGTCAATGCCCATCTCCGTGAAAAGATATTTATTTTCGAAAGATAAATACTCCTCATCGTTTATTCTAGCGCACACTTTATGGCATCCGAGTTTTTTTGCCAGCAATGCACTTACAATATTGACGTCCTGAGATGTGCTCGGGTTTACAGCAATAAAAAGATCTGCATGTTCCACACCAGCATCTTTCAAAACCTTTATAGATGAAAGACTTCCTTCTATCGTGACAACGTCGGCAGAAGCACTCAATTTTGAGAGCCTTTCTGTGTTGCAGTCAATGACAGTTATGTCGTTGGCTTCATTGCTAAGCATTTTGGCAAGATGAGAACCTACTTCACCAGCGCCTTCTATAATGATAACCATAAAGTTACTCTTTTTCGTGTTCTCTGAAATATTCAGAAGCAATACCGAAGAACCTTTTTTTCAAGCATAAAGCTCGTGGAATCATACATTTGTCGTAGATTCCATGAATACGAACATTCGTGTGCGTTTCAAGATATTCTGCAATATCCTTGCTTTTTGGTCGTGAAGAGAGCTCACGAAATTCCTTGTGTGCTTGCCATACAGCCTTGAAAAAACTGAATTTCCCACTGATTAGATAGACTGTAGCAGAAAAACCATCAATGATCATTCTCATGAATATCCTTCGATCTGTCATTCTGCATGCCTTCTCTGCGATATGGGTTACACCATTTTCTTCAGTAGGATATTTATTGTACAATAAGTTGAGAGCCAATGTCTTTGCGAGATTGTTCTCCAAAAGTAACAGATTGTTCCGATAGTTCAGTTTCAGCTTCCAAGGTGATGTGCTTGGCAACGTACCGCCTCCGATGTGGTATACTACAGAGTCAGGCACCACTCGTATTCGAAACCCTGCCAACTGCATTTTCCAGCATAGATCGATTTCTTCCATGTGAGCAAAAAATCTGTCATCAAGTCCACTAAGATTATGGAAAAGTTTGCTTCTTACCATGAGACATGCTCCACTTGCCCAAAAAACATCTGTCGGCGTGTCATATTGTCCGTTGTCTTTTTCCACCATGTTCATTACTCTACCTCTGCAAAACGGAAATCCGAAATAATCTATATATCCTCCTGCAGCGCCTGCATATTCGAACATGTCGCGGTTGAACCATGAATGTAACTTAGGAGTGCAAGCACCTATGTCTGGATGTTCGTCCAAAGTCCTTATAAGGGGTTGCAACCATCCGTCTTGTACTTCTATGTCAGAGTTTAGAAGAACATAGTATTCTGCATCAACTTGACTCAGCGCCCTGTCGTATCCTCCAGTGAAACCATAATTTCTACTAAGCTCAATGAGCTTAACTTCCGGAAATTTCTTTTTCATCATTTCCATGGAATCATCCGTTGAGGCACTATCCGCCACTATCAATTCCGCATCCAGCCCTTTTATGGAGTGTAAAATTCCCGGAACATATTTCTCAAGAAAGTTGGAAGTGTTCCAATTGAGTATTACGACAGCTGTCTTCATCTTGCTGATATGTTGAAAATTTTGTCGCTGATTGCCAGTCTATTTAATTCTCGTGACAGTGGCATCCTCCTTCGCCGTGGCAACACTCATGATCTCCATTGTGGTTTCCGTCATGATGGCAGTTTCCATTACATTCTCCATGGCATTCATGTTCACCATCCTCATGTCCGTGACAACATCCACCATTGCCATGGCAATGGCCATCTTCCCGAGGCGCAAATTCTCCATGTAGACCTTCCGTCAGTTCTTTTTCTGTAGCATCTCGTACTGAAATGACTTTCCCTTTGAAATTCAATGTCTTTCCTGCCATAGGATGATTGAAATCCATAGTCACAGTATTGTCATTGACTGCTGCGATGAGTCCTTGAACTACCATCCCTGAACTATTCAACATAGGAATGACTTTTCCGACCTGCATTAAATCCTCGCGTATGGTACCATCTACTTCGAATGATTCTTTTGGAATATCGAATTTGCGTTTAGGCTCATATTCACCATATCCCTCTTCCGGTGTCAATGTAAACTCGAATTCGCTTTCAGGCTCCAACCCTTCAATTTCAGACTCGAACTTAGGCAGAAGCATATGTTCTCCATGTATATAATCAAGAGGCTTTTCTGCAGTCGCCTTATCCACGACTTTTCCATCCACTATTAGCTCGTATGTTAGCTCAACTACTTTTTTGTTTTCTATTTTCATCTTTTAACCTTTTTTCTAAATTTTACAAAATTACATAAAAATATTTACGTTTTCTGTTGATTGCATGATATGATTATGCGCTGAATTCAACATTGCTGAAAGCTACAGTCGGTACTTGCCTGCTGAAACCATCCATCGGATCTGAACCAGATAGGAGTAGATTGCTCCAGAGTTCAATCATGTTGCCTGTTATTAACATTCCGGAGACAGGGGCTTGAATTTTTCCATCTTTGAATATAAATCCCTCGACTCCATACGAAAAATCTCCTGTAGCAGCATTACAGTTGCCTCCATTAAAATCTGTTACCAAGATTCCGCTACCACACAAATCAAGAATCGTCTCTTCCCCTAAATCTTTGAGATCAATGTCTCTGTTTGTTGCCAAAAGCTTTTTGTCAATGTATGGAAGCACGACAGGTCTGTTTGCAGTCTCTGAAGTGGCTGGCATGCTCATTTTGCCTGACATATAGGTGTTTATAAAATATTCTTTTATAACACCTTCCGATATGATATCCCTGTCAAGACATGCTCTACCATCGCCCTCGAAAAGGATGGAACCACATTTCCCCCTTACTCTTGGTCTGTCAACGACAGTCAGACCTTTACTGAACACTTTTTTGCCCAATGTATCTGTGAGAAATGACGAATTCTGCTGTATGGCTCTTCCCGCTAAAGCATTTAATATAGGTTGAAGAAGTCTGCCGGATACTCTGCGGGAAACAACCATATTATATTTTCCACCATCAACATTGATTTGACCTATTTGGGCGGAAGCCTGTTTTACAGCCTTGTGTCCGCAGTCAGAAGTGAGTACCTTCTCTGGGCTGATGCTGTAGTCCCACCATAGACCACTGTATTTATTGCCATCAATGTCTTCTAAAGTTACATTACTGCAAACTTCGAATGATGTTTCTATCTGACGACACACTATTCTGTCTGAATTGGTTAGATACGTGTCAGTCAAAGTGTTGTTATATTCTACTTCTTCAGAAACAAGTTTCCAATTTCTATCAGGAGATTCAGATGAATACTCATTATATACAGAAACACGTTTGGCCATCATAAGCTTTTCATCTGCAGAGACATTGTCATATTCAGACCAACATAAACCCATTTCATCCCCATTCACAGCATCCTTTGCTGTATCTTTTGGATCAGGAAGCTTGCGAAATTTGTCTGAGGCGAGTAGGCGTACATTTTCTACTGCCTTCTTCAGAAACTCTCTGACACTGTTTTCATCCAGCCTGTTTGTCGAGAATACTCCATATCTGCCATCTGCATAGATTCTGAAAGTCAATGCTCTGTCTCCTGTCTGGCGGATATTGTCTATCTCTCCATCAAGAAGTGCGTAAATTTCTGTGCTGGCTTTGTCCAATGTTACCTGAACTGCAGATGCACCTGCCTCAAGAGCCATGTCAATGCTCTTGTCTGCCAATGTCTTTTCTTCTCTTGATATGATATGGTTCAATTTATTCTCCATTTTCTTCTCCTCCTACAGTAAGGTTGTTTACAAGCACGGTAGGCATTCCGCAGCAAACTGGAACGGACTGGCCTTTTCCGCATGTCCACGCACTATCATCTATTATGCAATCGTTCCCGACTGCTTGTATGTCCTTCAGGACTTGTGGTCCATTTCCGATTACATTTATATCTTTTACAGGACTTGTCAACCTACCATTTTCTATGAGGAAGCCGCTTTTTACAAAAAATGTAAAATCACCTTCTCCTATTTTTACCTGACCATTACTGAACTCATTGACATATATTCCTTTGGAAACAGAGGCGATGATACTTTCTGGAGCAGAACTACCATTTTCCATATATGTGGCACGCATACGTGGGATAGGACTTGAACGGAATGATTCACGTCGCCCGTTACCAGTAGGAGCCACTCCGTAAAATCTGGCACTTATCCTATCATGCAGATATGATGTTAAGATTCCATTCTCCACCATCATTGTTCTCTGTCCAGGAACCCCTTCGTCATCGAAATTAAGCGAGCCTCGATTCCCTCGTATCGTGGCATCGTCTACTATATTTATACCCTCTGGGCAGACTCGTTTTCCCATCTTGTCTGAAAAGACGGATTGCCCTTTTCTATTGAAATCAGCCTCGAATGCATGTCCCATGGCTTCATGAAGAAGAATGCCTGATGCGCCGGCTCCCATGACGACCTGCATCTGTCCACCTTTTGGTCTTATGGCCTCAAATGCTGCATCTATTCCTTGAGTAACTATGTTTGCAAGTTCTTCTACAAGTTCATCAGTTATCATTTCTGCCCCTTTGCGATAACTTCTTGACGCATTTTTCTGTATCCTGCATTTCCCATTATCAGCAATTAGCATAGCTTGGACTGTCGTCATAGGCCTTGTCTCATATTTCATCTCTCCGAATGAATTGAACATGAGATAATCACTTGTTTGACTTGATAATACACAAATAACACTGACGATTCTGTTGTCTTTTGCCTTGATAACTTTTTCTAGCTTTCCAAGATATTCTACTGCAATGGCAGGGCTAATTTCTGTCCAGTTTTGTAGAATTGGGTATCTGTCGGCTCTCGGATTGGGCTGTCCAGGGTACAGGCGTCTCACAAGCCTTCCTCCGTTATTGTCCTGAACCGTATATGTTGCGCCTATACTGCGTGTATCACGAGGCTTTACTGCCTGCCCTTGTGATATGGCTGAAGCGGCTGTTGCCGCATTTTCCATATCTTTCCATTCTGTGCTTTCCGAGTATGCGTAACCTGTTTTTTCTCCACAAAGAACTCTAATTCCCACTCCATAGTCTTCATTCAGGCCACCTGACGACACTTCACCATCCATGAGTTGGTGTGTCTGGTTCATAGTGTTTTCAAAATAAAGGTCACTATAGTCTCCTCCATGCGAGAGCGCTGTGGTTGTCAATTTTTTGAGGCTATCTTCGGTAACTTTAAATGTATTCAGATAATAGTTCTTGTCAAGTATCATTTCTATTTTATCTTCTCTGTGCAGTTTTCTGCTATTTTCTTTATTGTCTCATAAGTGATGTTGTCTTTAACGAACAAGTTGCCTGCCGAACCTTCCGCCACGACTTTGAATGGAATCTTGGAGTTATCTGCAAGAATCCATCTGTCCACAAGATGTGTGTAGACATTGAAAAAATATTGAAGTCCTGCAAAATACCTCCTCCTTATAGTGTCCTCCGGAATATTGTGTCCTCCTGCTGCCACTCTTGCCTTTACTCTTTCCACTGCGAGGTCAGGAGAGTTTAGCCAAAAGTACATGAGCGTTATGGAGTAGCCTTCTTTTTGGGCATGCGCTATCATCTTCTTCAAGCTTCTTGTTGCCAATGTCGTTTCTATTGCGAAATCTTCATGGCGCTTGAATAAATATGTTATTTTCAGAAGCATGAGCTTGCTTGCTTGGATTGAAGCTGAGTCAGGACTGAATGGGGAAAGGCTCTTGGCGAATTCATCAGAGTTGACAAATTGGCTGCAGTTGAGCATTTCCGGTAGTAATGCGTATGATGCAGTCGTCTTCCCAGCTCCATTACAGCCTGATATGACGTATAATTGTGGCATGGCGTTTTCCTATAAGTTTACAATGATACGAAAAAATATGGAAGATTGCTATTTTTGCTTGTCTTGATGTGTTATGCCATAGCCGAACAGAGCGAAATCTCCCTTGCATGGGTCGTTTGGGAAAATATCACGGAACGCATTTGTTATCTCTTGTACTGTTTTCAGATCCTTTTGCTTGCGCTCAGTCAGACCGAGTTCAACTGCCTGTTGATAGACATGTACATCTAATGGTATGAGCAGTATTTCCGGTGATGTGTTGTTCCATACTCCGAGATCTACTTTCCCATCATTTCGGACCATCCAACGACGCATCATGTTGATTTTTTTATTCGGCGCTTTGATGTCTTCTTTCTGTCCGAAGACTTCTGTTCTGATTTCCGATATTGTCAATGTTTCCAGACTTTCTTGGCTGTCATAAATGCCCTTCAAGCGTTTGCATATTGCTGCTACTTCACTCCACTTGATAGTTCGATGGATACTGACAGGATCATCGCGCCATTTGCCTTTCATTATGTAATCGTATGGTTTCCAGTTCATTTCGTTGAAAAGCCTTGTGCAGTCGCGTACAATCATTGATCTCCGGCCCCATGCGAAATGTGCGGCGAATATTGCGGCTACTTCCACATCTTTTAGACAGCCTTTTCCTACCTTCATCATTTGGGCGAATTTAGTTGGGAATGCGATAGGATCTTCCTGGAAATATTGTGGATCATTATAAGTCTCGGCCCATTCTTTCAGTAGAACCTTAATATCTTTAGTCATTGCTATCATATGTTTTGTCTGAACTGGACTCTGTTTTCTTTTAAATATTGCAAAAGTAATGCTTTTATGCCAAATAATTAAAGTCTTATCTTTGAGATATTAATTATTTTATTTAATTTTACGACAATTGATAATATTGTCTGGCGTTTTTGTTTAGAAATGATAAGATAAAATCATTTATTAGTATCATATCATTAAGGAACTGTTTTAAATTTCTATCGAATAAAATTTAGACATCTTCTAAGTAGAGTGATTGGGGTCTTTCTATACAGCAAAGCCAGACCAAAACACTGAAATTATGACTGACAAGAAACTTGAAATGTCGCCAAATATCGTGGCGGCGTATCTGCGCAAATCGCCGGAGACCTTTACCAAAGCCGATATCATTGGCTTTGTCCGTTCCTATGGCATCAGGATGGTGAATTTCATGTATCCTGCAGAAGACGGACGTGTAAAGACATTGACCTTTATGATAAACAGCCTGGACTATTTGGAGACTATCCTCAGTCAGGGCGAGCGCGTGGACGGCTCCAGCCTGTTCCCGTCTTTTGTGGAAGCTGGAAGTAGCGACCTTTATGTAATTCCCCGCTTCCGGACTGCGTTCGTGGACCCGTTCGCGGAAATCCCGACGCTCGATATGTTGTGCTCATTCTATGATAAGGACGGACACCCTTTCGAGTGTGACCCGTATCAAACAGTGAAGCGTGCATCGACTGCATTTACAAGGTCCACAGGAATGACTTTCGATGCCATGGGAGAGCTTGAATACTACGTGATTACTGACGAAGAAAGGCTGTTCCCAGGGACGGAGCAGAAAGGCTACCACGAGTCAGCGCCATTTGCAAAGCTCAATGCATTTCGTGCTGAGTGTATGTCAATGATTGCCCGAACAGGTGGTCAGATAAAGTATGGACATAGCGAGGTCGGTAACTTTACCCGTGACGGCAAGACGTATGAGCAGAATGAAGTAGAATTCCTTCCTTGCCCGATAGAAACAGCTGCTGATCAAATACTTTTAGCCAAGTGGGTGATAAGGACATTGGCTTGGAATCATGGGTTGGATGTCACTTTTGCACCGAAGATAATTGTCGGAGAGGCCGGCTCAGGGATGCATATCCACATGCGGATTATGAAGGAAGGCCGTAGCTGTATGACTGAAAACGGAAAACTTTCAGATATAGCTCTTCGTGCCATTGCAGGTCTTATGACATTGGCACCTGCCATCACTGCATTCGGCAACAAGAATCCTACATCGTATTTCCGTCTGGTGCCGCATCAGGAAGCGCCGACTAACATCTGTTGGGGCGACTGCAACCGTTCGGCCCTTGTCAGGGTACCGCTTGGGTGGTCCACAGGGGCGGACATGTGCTCGGATGCCAATCCGTTGGAGGAGACCTATAAGACCTCGGACTCTTTTGTGCTTTCGGATGCCTCTAACAAGCAAACCTTCGAGATGCGCTCTCCGGATAGTTCTGCTGATATATACCAACTGATGGCAGGTCTATGTGTAGCATGCCGCGTTGGGCTTGAGATGCATGAGGAAGATGCTCTCTCCATTGTAAAGCGTACATACGCCGGTTTGAACATCCATACGAAGGGCTCCAAGGATTTCGCTGAACTTCCTGGCTGCTGTGCAGAGTCCGCCGATGCGCTGGAGAAGTCGCGGGATATTTTCGAGAAGGACAATGTCTTCCCACCTCGTATGACGGATGGTGTTATCCGCTCTCTCAGGTCGTTCAATGACAGGGGAATGCTTGCCGAAGCCGAGAAGAGTCCAGATAAAGTTAAAGTCCTTGTGGATCGGTACTTCTACTGCGGTTGATTTACATATAAAAAACAGAGTTGCGAAACCGCAACTCTGTTTTTTATATAGTTATGCGATTATACGCCTGTTAGACGTACATGCGTTGGATGAGTTTTTAACATTTTGTAGCCGATTCCAATTTCTTCATTATGGAGAAAATGAAGAGAGCAGAGAGAAGGCAAAGAGTGATGAGAACACCCCATACGCCCCATAGAGGAACTTTGTTCCAGAGGAGTCCTGGAATAAAGACCAAGTAGTTTCCAAAAGCTGTGGCAGCAAACCAACAGCCCATCATTGCGCCTTTATATTTAGGCGGAGCGACCTTGGATACGAACGAGATTCCCATAGGGGAGAGAAGTAGTTCTGCGAATGTTAAAACCAAGTATGTTGAGATAAGCCAGTTTGGAGAGATAAGGACAGGACTTACAGTCTCGCCAAGCTCCTTTGGTGAAGCAAGACCGAGAGATGCGAATGTCAATATACCGAATCCAGCTGCTGCTACTATCATACCCATGCCGATTTTTCTTGGTGCAGATGGCTCCTTGCCATTCTTTGCCAATGCTCCGAAGATGGCTAATGATACAGGTGTCAGTGCCACGACGAAGAACGGATTGAACTGTTGGAAATCGGAAGGAAGAATATTGACGATTGCCGGCATTCCTGCATAAATTGCGTAAGCACCGCACCAGAGCAGTATTGTTGCAATGCTGCATATAATCTTTCCTTTAGATTTTTCTGACTGAAATGTGCCAAACAAGGTATAGATGGATACTGCGATAAGGAATAGACTCCAAATATTGAATCCGATACGAGTAGCTCCTGAAACTGTACTATCAGTGTAGTCTCTTGCGAATAATGTCATTGTTGCACCATTCTGATGGAATGACATCCAGAAGAAGATTACCACTGCGAATACGAGCATGAGTGCTGTAATGCGACTCTTGGTTTGGGCTGGTGTAAGTTCGATATCTGCGCCGTTATTTGCATTTTTGGCTTGCTTTGCATTGACATCGGCATCCTTAAACCATGAGCGACATCCGAAATAGATTGCAACAGAAATAATCAGGGAAATGCATGCTACTCCGAATCCGTAATTGTATGCTGTGGAAAGTTTCTCAATGTAGAATTGGCTAAATGTGCTGAGATCCATTCCTGCTGCTCCATCCATTGTGTTGGCGATGGCTTGGAGATTGTCAGCATTTGCAAAATTTCCATCCATTATTTGATGAGCGAGAGCTGGCACTTTGGCATCATACACTAGACCTGACTTTCCGAGGAAGAAGTTCGTTACTGCCTTTGCCATGGATGGAGCGAACATTGCACCTATATTGATAGCCATGTAGAAAAGGCTGAAAGCTGAATCTCTCTTTGCGGAGTATTTAGGATTATCATAAAGGTTACCGACCATAACCTGAAGGTTTCCTTTGAACAATCCTGTTCCGGTTGCAATTAGAGCCAATGCACCGAACATTAGCACCTTACCTGCGAAGTCTGGTCCAGTAGGGATGGCAAGGCAGAAGTAGCCGAGGAACATGACGGCAATGCCTGTAGTTACGCATTTTCCGTAGCCTATTTTATCGGCGAGCATTCCTCCAAACAGAGGCATGAAGTATACTGCAGCGAGGAAAATAGAATAAATCTGTGTGGAAACTGCGGCGCTGAATCCGAACTTTGCTTGAATAAACAAGAGAAAGATGGCGAGCATCGTGTAGTACCCGAAACGCTCTCCGGTATTAGCGAGAGCGAGGGCGAACAATCCTTTCGGCTGGTCTTTGAACATAGTTTGTAGTCTTTTTATTATTTGCTTGACTACAAACTTACATAAAATTTTCTATATTTGTTTTTCATGAAAGAAGATTATTATGCGGTTTGGAGAAAAAATGATGGTTGGATTCATGAGACTGCTGGCATTGCAGCCTCTCAAACTCCATTATTTTTGGGGAAAGTGTATGGCATGGCTTGTCGAGGGACCTATACATTATAGGCGTGATCTCGTTATGGTGAATCTTGCAAGATCTTTTCCTGAAAAGAAATATAAAGAGTTGAAGAGGATATCTCATGGTTTCTACAAACATTTCGGAGATATGTTGGCGGAGACTCTTTGGTTCGCCGGAGCTTACGATACCAAGAGACTTCACGAATCGCATATCTGTGAGGCTGTGAACGTGGATATGTTGAATAGGTTGTTTGAAACCAGGCCCGGCGTCATTGTCTTGAATTCTCACCTTGGAAACTGGGAAATCACAGGTGGTATAATGAACTATATATATGGAAGTGATAAGGTCTCTTTTGGAGAAAAGACTGTGACAGTGGTATATAAGGAACTTTCGAATGGCTTCTGGGATTCGATATTTCGTGCAAACAGGTGTGCTGCCATTGCACGAGAAAATTGGGATACTTGCTGCGTGGAATCACGTAAGGTCATGCGTTTTGTCATAGAACATAGACATGAAAAGCATCTTTACATATTTCCAACAGACCAGTGTCCTTATAAATATGCTACTGCTCATATCGTTGACAATTTTATGCATCAGCCGACATTGACAATGACAGGCGGTGCTGCGATAGCCTCGAAATTTGGATTTGCTGTAGTTTATATGGCTATGCGCAAGAAAGAAGATTTTGGATATGAAATGACATTCCGTGAGATTTGTGAGGATGCATCGCAGAGAACGCCAGAAGATATAATGAATCAGTTTTACAAATATTTGGAGGAGGATGTCAATGAACAGCCTGCAAATTATCTGTGGACTCACAATAGATGGAAAAAGTAAATGACAGATAATATGAAAACAATCAGTTATGCATTGGTCGCAATGCTTATTTGCGTGAATTTTGCCGCATCTGCCCAAAACGCGCATACGGATCCGGAAGGTAGCCTTGTTTATTCATTGCCTTCTACATCGGTCAGACTTGAAGTTGAGGCGAGACAAGAGAAATTTTATGCTGGTCCTTATGCGAAATATGCTCAGAAGTACCTCGGGGTTGAGGCGAGACAGGCAGATAAAGTGACATTTGAAGTAATATCAGTGAAAATGACTCCATTTGTCGAGGCTGATCCTGCATTAAGATATACTGTGACTCCAGGAAGCGGAATGCCGGCATTTCTCTCATTGACATCGCAGGGGCTTGTGTCAGTTGCGGATGCCGCATCAGAATCGACAGAATGGCGCTTCCCGGTTGCCGGAAAAGCTGATTTCTCGGATAAGGGATTGACTTCCAATCTCACTTCAGAATCCACGACATTGTATCGTACTGTAAAAAATGAATCAGCATACAATAAAGTTGCGGTTCAGCAGGAAATGGTAGTGCAGAAATCGTTGGAAGCCAGAGCGAAAGAGGCTGCTGATATGATTTTTGACTTGAGAAAGAAAAGAGTTCAGATAGTTACAGGAGATACTGATGCTACATTTAGTGGTGAGGCTATGTCTTCATCTATTGCTGAAATTTCAAGACTTGAAAATGAGTATATGTCAATGTTTATAGGATATAGTGAAGTGTCGACGCAGAAGATGAATTATGATGTAGTGCCATCGGCAGACAATGACGCACAGCTTTATGTTGCATTTAGACTATCAGATTCTAAAGGGCTTGTGGCTGCCGATGACATATCTGGTCGTCCTTATCTTCTTGAATTTACTCCTTCTCCGGTAAATATACCTGATGCCAGAGGTGCCAAACCGAAGGCAAATTCAGCATATTACAGAGTTCCTGCGACATGCACAGTTAAACTCACTGACGGCTCAGACGTGCTCCTTCAGAGTCGAATGCCAGTGTATCAGCTTGGAGTAGTTAGCACATTCCCTCTTTCGAAATAACCCGTAATAATACATTGAATCATGAATATCAAAGATCTTGAACCTAAGGGCGTTTGGTCTAATTTTGACGCGCTTTCTCAAATTCCTCGTCCTTCTAAGCATGAGGAAAAAGTAGAACAATATCTCCTTGACTGGGGAAAATCACATGGTGTGGATGTCCGCAAGGATGATACAGGAAACATAATTTTCACGAAGCCTGCTACTCCAGGATATGAGAACAGAAGGGGTGTTATACTTCAGGCTCACATGGATATGGTTCCGCAAAAGACTGCAGACACTGTGCATGATTTCTTGAAAGACCCTATTCAGACGGAAATCGATGGTGAGTGGGTGACTGCTAAGGGAACTACTCTTGGGGCTGATGACGGAATCGGTGTCTGCTTGGCATTGGCCGTACTGGAAGACAATACGTTGAAACACGGACCTGTAGAAGTTCTTATAACATATGATGAGGAAACAGGAATGACTGGTGCCAACATGCTTAAGCCAGGAGAACTTAAAGGCGATATTCTTCTTAATCTTGATTCTGAGGCTGAAGGAGAGCTCTACATCGGCTGTGCAGGTGGACTTGATGGTACTGGGGATTTTGTTTATAAGACAATTGATGCACCTTCTGGATATGAAAGTTATAAATTGACTGTTAAGGGATTGCAGGGTGGACATTCCGGTCAAGACATAGTCTTATATCGTGCCAATGCAAATAAGGCTGCTGCCAGAATTCTGTTGCCGCTACTTGAAAAGTATGGTGTGAAAGTTTCTGATTTTACTGGAGGTAGCCTTCGCAACGCAATCCCGTTCGAGGCTGTTGTATCTCTGCTTGTACCTTCGGAAGAGATTGACAATGTCAACGCTAAGGTACAAGAGGTGTTTAATGTTATAAAGGCAGAGTTCGCTGATACAGATCCTAATGCTGTATGTTATTTCGAGAGACAATCAGAGACATTTACTTCTTATATAGAAGATGATGTTATGCTGAAGGCAGTCAAAGCCATCATGGCATGCCCGAGCAGTGTGGAGAGAATGAGTCCGACAATGCCTGGACTAGTGGAAACATCAGTCAATATGGCTGTCGTAAGAACTGGAAGTGGACATCTTACTGTTCATTCTCTCATGAGAAGTTCAATAGATACGGCAAAAGAAGACCTTGCTGAGAGAATGCGTTGTGTCTTCGAGTTGGCAGGAGCGAAGTTCACGACATCTGGTGCATATTCTGGATGGATACCTCTTCCGGATACACCTATCATATCTACAATGAAGGAAGTTTACAAGAAACTTTTCGGGACGGAAATGAAAGTTACTGCAATTCATGCTGGACTTGAGTGTGCTCTTCTCGGAGCTAAGTATCCTAATTGGGATATGGTTTCATTTGGCCCTACCATAAAGTATCCGCATTCTCCGGATGAAAGAGTTAAGATAGATACTGTGGACAAATGCTGGAAGTTCCTTAAGAGTGTTTTGGAAAATATTCCTGAGAAATAATCAGTTATGCTTAGAGCATTGACAAAGATTGCCTTGCCGCTTGTTATGGGCGGCGGGCTTTTTCTGGTATCGTGTGTGGGACATAAGGCTGAATATCCCGAATGGCGTTTGGATAGAGTTATAGAAGTTGCTGGGCGTCAAGGGATAGCCGCGGATAGTACCGCATACTATGTGTCTGGCTCCACAGCATTATATAGATATTCAAAGGATGGAGTTATGCAAGCTTCATCAGATGATCCATTTGCTGCTCTGGAACTACCTGCTAACCATATTGGCGACATAGATGTATATAATGGTGAGATATATGCTGGAATTGAGACATTTGTAGATGGGGAAGGAAAGAATATACAAGTAGCTATATATGATACTAAGACATTGGCATGGAAGCGTTCGATTCCATGGAATCCGGCATCGGGGCAGGTGGAAGTTTGTGGCTTGGCGGTAGATGCGGAGCATGGGCGTGTGTGGATGGCTGATTGGGTGCAGGGTACTCACCTTTATTGCTATAATCTCATTACTGGAAAATATGAGGGAAAGGTAGCATTGGAACCGACCCCTAAGCTACAGCAGGGAATCCTTTATCATGATGGGTGCATCATTATTTCATGTGACGATGGTGATGCTGAAAAAGATGAGGCTGACAATCTTTATGTATGTGATATTTATGCAAGAGGGGGTGCGGAATTTCCTGATACTGTGAGTCCAAGAATTTATAGGAAAATGACTGATTTCAAAAAAGCTGGCGAAATCGAAGGCCTTACAATGGATCCTGTCACTGGTGAGTTGATAGTTCTTTCCAATCGTGGTGCAAGGATAATTCTTGGTATGCCGAAAGGATTTTATCCTGGCTACGATCATGAAGTGCATGAATTATATGTTTATTCGGAATCTGATTAAATCAGTTCCAGGGAAAAATAGTAATAATGATTATAATAGCTGAAAGCGGAGCGACCAAGACAGATTGGCGTTCCATATCTGATGATGGAAATGTTCATTCCATGAGAACCAAAGGGATGAATGTGGCTGTTGCTGCACCTGAATTTATTGCCGAGATATTGGCTGATGCCATACCTGGACTTGATCCTATCGGAGAGAAAGTTACGGAGATACATTTCTATGCGGCAGGACTTATATCTGATGGCAAGGCAGTGCCTGATAGTGCCAAGAATCTTGATGTTGAATTTCGTAAAGCATTTCCAGATGCGGAGATAGAGTATGCATCAGATTTACTTGATGCTGCACGGGCTGTCTGTGGGCATAAACCTGGGGTTGCTGTAATTCTTGGCACAGGTTCAAATAGTTGTGAATATGATGGCGAAAGAATAGTGAAGAATGTCCGATCTGGAGGATTTATTCTTGGTGATGAAGGTGGTGGAGCATGTTTAGGAAAACTTTTTATGGCTGATTTTCTCAAAGGACTTGTTCCAGAACCTTTGGCTTCAGATTTTGCAAAAGAATTTAAGGTTGACTATTTTACTGTGGTACAGAATGTCTACAGAGGTGAGGCGCCGTCCAGATATCTCGGTTCTTTTGCTCCGTTCATATCCAAGTATTACGATATAGTGCCTTATGTAAAAGCCTTAATCGATGAAAATTTCCGGTCGCTTTTTCGCAGATGTCTGTCTCAATACGATTTGAAGAGTAATCCTGTAGGAGTTGTTGGCGGCTTTGCTGCGGCGCATGAGGACATCCTTCGTAAAATAGCGTCGGAATTTGATGTCGTTATCTCTGAGATTACGGCATCTCCGGTGGATGGTCTTGTGAAGTTCCATATGGGGAAAAACTAATGTCTTTCGATAAATGAAAAAAAATAATTGATAGTATGAAAACTACAGAACAATCATCCAACTATCAGCATCTTGATGAGATGTCTGTAAAAGAGATTCTTACTGGTATAAATAATGAAGATAGCAGTGTTCCTGCTGCTGTGGCTGAGGAAATTCCACAGATAGAGAAGCTTGTCAATGGTATTGTTGATAGAATGAAAAAGGGGGGAAGAGTATTTTATCTCGGTGCAGGTACAAGCGGTCGTCTCGGTGTCGTTGATGCTTCTGAAATACCTCCTACCTATGGCGTGCACGACAAGTTCATTGGACTAATTGCTGGTGGGGATAGGGCTATACGTGATGCAGTTGAAGCGGCTGAGGATAATCCTGAAGGGGGATGGAATGACATGCAGCCGTTTCACCCAACGTCAGAAGATATTGTCATAGGTGTTGCCGCATCTGGCTCTACACCGTATGTTATCGGAACTGTAAAAATTGCTCGCGAACAGGGTCTTCTTACTGGTTGCATAACATGCAATAAAGGATCGGAACTTGCTGCAGTCGCTGAAATTCCTGTTGAGGTTGTTGTCGGACCGGAATTCGTAACAGGCAGTACCAGAATGAAATCAGGAACGGCGCAGAAACTTGTTTTGAATATGATTTCCACCGCGACAATGATTCGCCTTGGTCATGTGAAAGGTAACAAGATGGTAGATATGCAGCTTACTAACAAGAAACTTGTCGATCGTGGTTCAAGAATGATAATGGGAGAAATAGGCATCACTGACTATGAACTTGCTAAAAGGCTTCTCTTGAAATATGGTTCTGTAAGAAAAGCTGTGGATGGCTATAATGGTGGAGATAGGAATGCGGAGTGAAAAATATCCATCAGAGCTTCTTGAAAATGCAGTAGATGCTATTAGCTCATTGCCTGGAGTTGGAGAAAAGAGCGCACTTAGACTGGCATTGCATCTGTTGAAACAGCCGGTGGAGAACGTAAGACATTTTACGGATGCTATACGGCTTCTCCGAGAGAATGTGAAGTATTGTCGTACATGTATGATGATATCTGATGAGGAGGAATGCTCGATATGTTCTGATTCGAGCCGTGACCACCATACGATATGCGTTACGGAAAGCGTTAGAGATGTTATGAGTATTGAAGCCACGGGACAATACCATGGGGTATATCATGTGCTTGGAGGTAAGATATCACCGATTGATGGTGTGGGGCCATCTGACCTAAAAATCGTGGAGCTGAAGAATCGCGTGGCTACGATGGTGCAAGACATTGCTCCGGAACAAATAGAGGTTATACTTGCTCTTAGCGGTGATGTTGAGGGTGAAACTACTTCATTTTATATATATCGACAAATATCTGGATTTGGGGTAAAATTATCATCTCTTGCACGAGGCCTTGGCTTTGGAGATGATTTGGAATATGCTGATCAGCTTACACTTGGCAGGTCTATAGTAAATCGTCAGATATTCAAGCCTTAAGGATTATCAAAAGGTGCGTTCACTATAATGGAAGAAATAATCAAGGATATTCTGTTGTCTGCATCTTTGTGTGCGGACTGTTTTGCTGTATCTCTATGTTCGAGTGTGTCGATGAGGAAGACGAGGTTTTGGGAGATTCTCAAGATAGCGCTGATATTTGCAGTGATACAGACCTCGTTTCTCCTAATCGGATGGGCGTTTGGGGATTTCATTGCAAAATATATTCTTGTCTATGTACGCTATGTCGGGATGGGGTTGTTGTTACTCGTTGGAGGATCAATGATAAAGGAATCATTCTCGGAAGAAGAATCACAGAATCTTTCTGGAGTGAGGAATATTGTGCTTGCTGGCATAGCAGATAGTATAGATGCGCTTGCTGTTGGAATATCAATGTCCATGGCAGGACGTGGATTTGCGGGTATGACCATACCTACCATGGCAGTATTTGTCATAACAGCATTGTCAGTAGTGTTAGGCATCAAAGGTGGTAGTATAATAGGTTGCCGTGCAGGAAAGCCTGCAGCGATAGTAGGTGGCATAGTTCTGATATTATTAGGTATTAATATTGTTTTGGAAATTTTCTAATCTATTCAAAATTTTTTCATTTTTACTTTCGATGTAGTATAAATTTGTTACCATAGGTGTTCTAATTTATTGAAAAATATATATATTTGCGTATATAACAATAATATTATAAACCAACTGCTAATTTTATCTGCCTATGGATCAAAAGAAGATGACCGGCAATGTGAACATTTACATGTGCCTTGCCGCAGCCTCGTTGTTCACGGCAATAGATGCAGGGCTATCTGTCCCTGCTGCCGGAGCCGAAAGCCATTCGGCTTCAATGGTTTCTCAAAATGACCGGATTATAATTTCCGGTAAAGTACTTGACGCTCATGGGCAACCTGTCCCAGGTGCGAGTGTTATTGAGACTGGTACGACAAATGGTGTCAATACCGATGCTGATGGAAAATTCTCCATGGAAGTACGCAGAGGCTCCCGACTTGAGATTTCATGCATCGGATATACTAGTGTCGTGATGACAGCTTCTCAAGACATGTCTGTTACAATTCAAGAGGATAAGGAATTCCTTGATGAAGTAGTAATCGTGGGATATGGAACTCAAAAGAAAGCGAATCTTACAGGAGCTGTATCATCTGTAGATGTGAGCAAAACGTTAGAAAATAGACCTGTTGCCAATGTAGGAAAGGCGCTTCAAGGAGCTGTTCCTGGCTTGACGGTATTAAATTCCAGCGGAGCTGTTGGTTCTACACCAACAATTACCATCAGAGGTCTTGGTACACTTAGTAATAAAGCCACATCTAACCCTCTTATTGTTGTGGATGGCGTTGTGATGGATGATATTTCATATCTGAATCCTAATGATATAGAGAATATATCTGTCTTGAAAGACGCTGCTTCGACATCTATCTATGGAACAAGAGCTGCTTTTGGTGTGATTCTCATCACTACAAAGTCTGCTACTACAACAGAGAAGGTTTCTGTGACATATTCGAATAATTTTGCGTGGGAAAAGCCTACGGTTCTTCCGTCTTATTCTGATGTCCCTTCTCAGATTGTTGCTTTCCAAGATGTAAATAATAGAATTAAAGCTACACCAGAACTTTTCGGAATGATATTTAATGACGAATTTTTGCAGAAAGCTCAAGAGTGGCAGACTCGTCATGGTGGAAAGAAATCTGGTTATCGTGAAATGGTTCTTGGTGATGATTTTGAAATCAGGGCAGCTGATGGCAAAGGCAATTACTACGCTGATTGGGATGTTGCTGGGATCATGTTCAAGAACTGGACTCCTCAGCAGACTCACAATTTCGCTGTTCAGGGAACGAGCGGTCGTACATCTTACTATATGTCTGTAGGATATAACAAGGAGGAGGGTACTATCAGATTTAATCCTGATAAGATGAATCGTTGGAACGTATCATCCAATGTTACGACCAATCCTACTACTTGGCTTCAATTAGGTGTCCGCTTTAACTTTGACAGAAAGAACTATACCACTTCTTATGGTATGGGACAGGGTGCTTATCAGTATATTTGGCGTTGGGGATCAATGTTTGGTCCTTATGGTACTTATAATGGACAGGACTTCAGAACCATAAGTTATAGAAAACAGGCCGGTAGCGATGAATATGTATATGATTACACTCGTATCGGTGGTTTTGCAAAAGTAAAGATTCTTGATGGACTTACTGTCAATGCAGACTATACTTATAATATTTATGATTTGGATGAGAACTGGCATCAGAATCCTATTTATGGCTATAATAGCTGGGGTACTATTTCTGAGCCTGATTATATAAGTACTGCCACAACTAAGGGTGAATCTAGTTCGAGGAATCTTGCCTATGCGTTCAACGCTTATGTGGATTATACCAAGACTTTTGCTCGTAAGCATAATCTTCATGTGATGGTAGGAGTGAATGCGGAAGAAGGAAGTTATAGAGAGTTTGCAGGAACAAGAAAGACTCTTCTTGATAATACTCTTCCTGAATTCAGCCTTGCTACAGGTGATATGACAGTATCTGGTTCTCATAATCATTGGGGAACTGCAGGATATTTTGGACGAATCAATTATGATTATGCAGGAATATGGCTTCTCGAACTCAATGGAAGATATGATGGTTCTTCAAGATTTCCGCAGCATTCTCATTGGGCATTCTTCCCATCTGCATCAGCAGGTTATAGATTCTCACAAGAAAAATGGTTCGAGCCGATGAAACCTGTGTTTAGTGATGCTAAAATCCGTGCTTCTTTCGGAGAAATTGGAAACGAAGCGATAGGAAGTAATATGTTCATTTCTTCGATCTCACAAGTTTCCTCTAGCTCTGTCTATTGGTTAGGGAAAGGAACTCAGAAGATACCTATGTATAATATGCCATCACTTGTTGATGCTGAACTTTCATGGGAAAGAATACAGACATTGGATATAGGAGCAGATCTTGGTTTCTTGAATAATGACTTGAAACTGACATTTGACTGGTATCAGCGTACAACTCTTGATATGCTTGCTCCTGCAGCATCTCTTCCTGATGTTCTTGGAGCATCTGCACCTTATACAAATAATGGTACTCTCAGAACTCGTGGTTGGGAACTTGCAATTGATTGGCATCATGTATTTGGCGATTTTGTAGTATATGCTAATGCTTCGATTGGTGATTTCAAATCAAAGGTTACAAAATGGTCCAATGACACAAAGAGTCTCAATTCGACATACCAAGGTATGACTTATGGTGATATATGGGGATTTGAAACCGATCGTCTCTTCACTCCTGATGATTTCACGGGTTTCGATGCTGATGGTAATCCTACTGGCTATGCACCAGGTATTCCGTCTCAAGTAGGAATTCAGACAGGTTCCTTTGTCTATGGCCCTGGAGATACTAAGTATAAGGATCTTAATAATGACGGAAAAATTGATGGTGGAGAAGGCACCGCAGATAATCATGGAGATCTCAAGGTAATAGGTAATACTCAGCCTCGTTATCAGTATAGTTTCCGTTTGGGAGGTAGTTGGAAAGGTTTTGACTTGGATATTTTCTTCCAAGGTGTAGGAAAACGCGATGTATGGTCACAGTCAGCATTTGTAATCCCTTATTATAGAGGTGCTGATGCGATATATTCAAATCAGATGGATTATTGGCAGGGAACTTTTGCTGATGGCAAATGGACAGTAACTAATGCTGATGCTACATATCCGAGACTTTATGCTGGTAACAATGGAGTAGGAAAAGTTCCAGGTATTGACAGGGGTGATAAGAACTTTTATCCTCAATCTAAATGGTTGTCACACATGGCTTATCTTCGTCTGAAAAATCTAACATTCGGCTATACTCTTCCTCAGCATCTTACAAGAAAAGTATATCTGGAGAAGGTACGTGTTTATTTCAGCGGCGAAAATCTATTTGAGATAATCAATAATACAAATGGGGCTTTTGACCCTGAAATTAATACTGGAGATGGTTCGATGTCTAATGGTGTATTTGGTCGTACAGATCCTATGTACCGCACTATCTCATTTGGTATTCAGCTTACACTTTAGTCCTGAACTCGGTAATAAACAGACACAATTATGAATAAAATATACAAATTTATTGCAGCAGGAGTCTTGACCGCAGTCTCGGTAGTATCTTGCGATAGTATCTTGGACAAGAGCCAGCTTGATTCCTTTGAAGACGGCAACTTTTGGTCCGGAGAGGGAAATGTTGAGTCTTACGCCAATACTTTCTTTAATCAGTTCTTGGGGTATGGCAATGGTGGTGGCTCTGGTTCATTCTACTTCCCTACATTGAATGATAATCAGGCTGGCTCTTCATTCCGCGATTGGAATTACTCCAATTATGTGGTAACAAACAGCAGTTGGACAAGCGGGTATAAAGAAATCCGTCGAGCTAATATTATGATTAATCGTGTGGAAGGAATGTCTTCATTGACTGATGCCCAAAAGAAGCATTGGATTGGCGTTGCTAGACTTATGCGCGGTCTCGAATACTATTGGTTAGTAAGACAGTTTGGTGATGTTCCTCTTATCTCAGCAGAATTAAAGACTAATTCTCCAGAATTGTATGGGGAACGTATTGATAGAGATCTTGTTATGGACTCTGTTTTAGAGGACCTAAATGCCGCTGTTTCTGATATAACCAGCACATCCAAGGTGTCATGGAGCAAAGACCTTGCAAATGCAATTAAATCAGAAATCTGTCTTTATGAAGGAACTTTTTGCAAATACAGATCTGTTACTGATAAACAGAAAGCACCAGATGATAATAGGGCAAAAAAATTCCTTGAAGAATGTAAGACAGCTTCTTCTGCTATAATGGGAAATTCAGCATACAAACTTAGTTCAGACTATAATAGTACATATAATTCAATCGACTTGGGAAATAATACAGAGGTGATCCTATATAAGCATTATGTCAAAGATGTAATGCATCACTCGTTAGTGGATTATACTTGCTCTTCTACAGAAATGTCTGGAATGAATAAGGATGCTTTTGACTCGTATTTATTCATAGATGGTCTTCCTAAGTCTGTAACATCGAAGGATAAATCTGACAAAGGGGTCCTTGATGGGAATATTATTGATATCTCCAATGTGCTCAGTGTTCGTGATCCTCGCCTTGGTAAGGTCATTGACAATAAGCTCGGATATACGTCTAATGAAGGCTTCAAGAGATATTCCGATCGAAAAGATGGCATGCTTATGACCTCCTCTACAGGATATACTGTATGCAAGTTTGATACAAAAGAACTTGACAATGGTTATAGGGATCAAACTTCCAAGAATTATACTGATGCTCCTATCTACTGGTTGTCTGTGATTTATTTGAATTATGCGGAGGCGTGTGCAGAATTGGGAAATTGTTCTCAGCACGATCTGGACATTTCTCTTAATCTGCTTAGAGACCGTGTTGGTATGCCACACATGACAGTAGCTCCAGTCGCTGATACTGACAATGATATGAATGTTGGGAATCTGATTTGGGAAATTCGTCGAGAGCGTCGTGTTGAACTTATGTTTGATAATGATTTCCGTTTTTGGGATCTTGTTAGATGGCATCAGCTTGATAAGTTGGATAGCTCTAAGAATCCAGATATATTCCTTGGAGCTAATGTGTCTTCAGATACAGCTATTGATACAAAGGCAACTGCAAAGAAAGGGGATTATATTGATGCTTCCAGGAATGGCGTTAGAAAATACGATGCAAAGTATTATCTCTATCCTATTCCTACAAGTCAGATACTTTTGAATAAGAATTTGTCTCAGAATCCTGGTTGGGAAGAATAGTTACTATGGACCTATGTATCGCTAAAATGGTGATACATAGGTTTATTTTTTTTGATTTTTAAAAACGTTTTAATAGTATGCGCAATGTAATATTTTACAATCGTGTTATGATAGCTATTCTACTTGCTATATCTTGCACTAAAGAAAACAATTTTCATGGTCTCGAAAATTGGATGGGTGAGGATACTGAACATTATATATCGAAAGAGCAGGCTTTGGACATTGTCCAAGATATTATTAATTTTTATAGAGTTGGCGAATATCGCATGGTTTATATGAGCGATTATGTTGTTAAGGCCAATACCCAATTTGTAACACACTTTTTTCATGATTCAAAGACTGTTGACTATGATGCTTGGGTGATCATGGTGAATACGAATATGTTATATAATAGTGGCAAATTCTGGCGTTATATTTATGTGGATGCGTATACTGGAGTAATTCATAAAGAGTCTATGGAATGGGGTGTGCCTCAGCACGGCTTTTCATGTTGTAATATAGATTTTCAAGGCGTGGAGACTGATTATGTTCCGGACTATTCGTTAACTAAATCATATGTTTCCACGTCTGCTGTCTCGAAGAATTGGGCTATCATTATCAGTGGAGGAGGAAGTAAGACGACGAATTACGAACGTTATTGGAATGATTGCTCTGAACTTTACAAATGTCTTAGACAAGTATATGGGTATCAGAGGGACCATATAATTGTCATAATGTCTGATGGTACTTCTTTAAAAGAGGATCAGCTTACCAAATCTAATAAGTTTCGATCTTCGCCTCAAGATTTGGATGGTGATGGAAATAATGATATAAATTATTCAGCTACCAAAACTAATATTTCGAAAGTGTTTAATTTCTTGAAAAAGAATGTTAAGGAAGAAGAGCAGGTTCTTGTTTTTGTGACTGATCATGGTGGGCGAGAGGTTGAAAAACCATACGAATGCTTTATGGTTCTATGGAATGATGTTAAATTTTATGCATCCGAATTTGCAGATGAACTCTATAAACTGCCGTCATATGTCAAGAAACATGTAGTCCTGGGACAATGCAATAGTGGAGGATACATAGGCCCTCTTGCAAAATGCTCGAATATTTCAGTGGCTACTGCATGTCAAGCGGATGAATTTTCTCATGCACTGACAGATTTAAACTATGATAGTTTCTTGTATCATTGGATAGCAGCGGCTGCAGGAGTGACTCCATATGGAAATGTCGTTAATCCCGAACAGGATGGGTATGATGGGATTTCTATTGAAGAGATTTACAAATATGCAGAGAAGATGAATTCAAAAAAAGAAAGACCTCGATATCGTGCACTTCCAGATGAAATAGGAGATATGTATGGTTTGGCTGGGACTACATTTGCGCGACCATGTCTGACAGGACCTGAGCATATTTCGACAAGTGGGCCTATCACAATAGTTGTAGATAAGTTACCATCGTTGCCATATATATTAGAATGGGAAACTCCAGAATATGTAACAAAATCATCACAAATACAAAATGCTGTAAAACTTAATAATTGTTGCCCATTAGCAATGAAGCGTGGTGGTGATGTTATCGCGAAACTAACTACAGAATTTAAGACATATGCTTTAAAACATAATGTTACATTGTGGCATCCCGGTCAACAATTTACAGATGTTTTAATTCAGGGAAGTCTTGAGAGTAATTGCTTTTCATTACCATTCTGTGCAAATGAAATTGAACAATATAAATGGACTTTAATTGATGGTTGCGATATTATAACGGAACCAACGTATTTTGTTGATTTTGATTATTCAGGAGAAACCCCAGATGACTATAATATATCTGTATCATTTAATAATCCATTAGGAGAACTGACGACTATTATACGTCATTTCCAGTAGTATGAATTCTTCGTATTTTGGAGGTTAATGCTATGAAGGATTTTTAATCCACTTAATGGGGAGGTTTCATCAAGAGTCTAAGTAGATATTTTAGGCTAAGCTATTTATAATGAGCTAATTGTTCGAATTAAATCGTTTTCGCCAAACAAAAATTGCTCCGCCTGCTTTGTGTCGGTGACTCAGAAAATGCAAATCAACCTGTTTTTACGTTGATCCCGAAATTGCAAATCCGTTGTTCCGTTTTTTAAGCATAAAAAAAGCAACCGAAATTTCGGTTGCTTTTTAATCGACTTACAAGTCGAGATTAGAATCTCTCCTCTGATGAAACAGTCAGTTTCTTACGTCCATGACGACGACGAGCTGCCAATACACGACGGCCGTTAGCTGTAGCCATACGCTCACGGAATCCGTGTTTGTTGATGCGCTTGCGTACAGATGGTTGAAATGTTCTTTTCATTATCTTACTTTTTTATATTTTTCACAAATAGGATTGCAAAGGTAGTCTTTTTCACTTTAAATACAAAATTTTTGGAGAATAAAATTGAAACAACTATTCAATCATTTCAAAACTGGTTCTGAATGAGAGGAAACATTTTGACAGAATTAGTTTCTTTGTTTCATCCGTTGCATTTGGTCCGCTATCTAAAAAATGTATGAGTCCTTCGTTGGAGTCTCCTTCCAAGTGATTATTAGTTAGACCGAAAACTCTGTTGCAATGGTGTAGCGTGGAACTTATGTCGTGAGACGAGAAAATTACCGAAATCTTGTGCGTGGACACCATGTCGTGTATGACAGACATTACGTTTTCACGGCTATCTACATCCAGAAATGCTGTCGGTTCATCCAATAATATGACATCTGCTTTTTGCACTATAGCAGACGCTATTGCTGCTTTTTGGAATTCACCATCACTGAGAGACTCTATGTCTCGTTCATAGAGATTTTCGATACCTATGTCACGCATTGCATTTAGGATATTGGCCTTATCCTTGGCTTTTAAGCGCCCGATCCAGTCACTATCACGGTAACAGCTTGTGGCGATGAATTCCATAGTCGTGAATCCTTTGACTTTAGGAATTCTTGCCGGAACTATCATGATATTTGTCTTGCGTGATCCGAAACTACCTGAAATAGAGGGAATCAACCCAGCAATAGTACGGAGAAGAGTACTTTTTCCTGTGCCGTTAGCTCCGCATAATAGTATACATTCTCCAGATGTGATGCTGAAGTTGATATCTCTTGTCAAGGCTATTCCATTATTGCCTATTACAAGATCTTTTGCAGAAAGTAATTCATCATTTCTCATCTTTTGGCTTTTATGTACACCATTTAGAATACTTCAATAGTTATATCTTCCGGAAATCAGTCATTGATTTTCAGCCTAAACATCTTATTGAAATTCAAATGTACGAAAATTTCATTATCTTTGAAGATTGTCATGACTGGAAAAATGAAAGAAAAATTATATTTGATCGATGGACATGCTCTGATATTCAAGATGTATTATGCGTTTCTCAGACGTCCGATGATCAATTCGAAAGGCGCGGATATGTCCATTCTTTTCGGATTCACCAAATACATACTTGAGCTGATAGACAGGGTACATCCAGATTATCTCGCTGTAGCATTCGATCCTCCAGGAGGAACGTTCAGAAACAAGATGTATCCTGAATATAAAGCTACAAGGGTGGAAACTCCTCAGCTTGTTATTGATGCTTTGGAGCCTCTTCGTGGCCTCTGTTCTGCAATGAATATACCTACTCTAATGGTTTCAGGATATGAGGCAGATGATGTTATTGGCTCTATGGCTAAGCGTGAGGCTGCCAAGGGGTTTGATGTTTATATGGTGACACCTGACAAGGATTATGGGCAGCTCGTAGATGATGGTATATATCAGGTAAAACCAGGAAAGGCTGGAGGCGATGACGAGGTTATAGACAAGAAGTCCATTTGCGAGAAGTATGGAATCAATGCTCCATCGCAGGTTATCGAAATGCTCACAATCTGTGGAGACACTGCGGACAATGTTCCTGGGGTGAAGGGAGTCGGAGAAGTGGGAGCTAGTAAATTGATATCTAAATATGGCTCTGTATTAGGAATTTACAATCATTTGGATGAGTTGTCTCCTCGTCAGAAGACAATGTTTGAGGATGCGCGCGGACATATAGAACTGAGCCATGAGCTTGTCACGATAAAGACAGATATGCAACTCGAAACGACTACGGAAGATATGAGGGTAAATGTGGAATTCTCTCCGAAGCTTGCCGATCTGTTCGAAGAGTACGAGTTCAATTCTCTAAAAAAATATATACCTGAGACTTCTTCTCGTGCTGTTGCAGACGAAAATAGACCAAGGCTTTTGCTCAATGAAATTAGTCCGAAAGAGTTTATCTCTGAGGCTGTTGAAAATAGACGTATGTCAATGTTTGTGGATCATGATGCACCTGGTATATTTTCTACGATAAGGGCGATTACTCTTGCTACATGTGGTGATGCTGATGGCCTTCATGTCTCGGTTACATCATCTCACGATCCTGAGATATTCAGGTGTCTGATGGAAAATGCCGATGTCCTAAAATATGGATATGACCTTAAATTCCAAGAAAATTTATTGTTGTTATCCTGCATTGACATAAAGGGTGAGATGATGGATATAGGACTGATGCATTACCTTCTGAATCCAGAGAAGAGCCATAGTGTGTCGGTCCTTGCGAAAAGTTATCTGAACATTGACATTGATACCGAACAGGAAGTTCAGGAGGAGCCTGTTTCTTTATTCGATATTCCTGCGGACGAAACGGAGATGTCAGCAAAGACAGAAACTGCTGCAACGCTCCTTGTCGGCATGAAGGTGCGTGAAGATATGAATAGTGCTTCTGTATCCTCACTTTATAATGAAATGGAAGAACCTCTTTTGCATGTATTGGGCAAGATGGAAAGAACGGGGGTTAAGGTTGATTTGGACCAACTCAAGACATATGCTGGGGAGCTCCGTTCCGAGATGCTTGAACGAGAGGCTAATATACGAGAGATGGCTGGAGATCCAGAATTGAACATATCTTCACCTAAACAGGTTGGTGATTTGTTGTTTGGAAAACTTCAGTTGGATCCGAAGGCGAAAAAAACAGCAAGGGGCAGTTATCCAACGGATGAGGCTACTTTAGCAGCATTGGCGGGTAAGTCTCCGATAATAGGGGAGATTCTGGAATTTAGAGCAGTGAAGAAATTGTTGTCTACATATATAGAACCATTCCCGTCATTTGTCTCGCATAAGACTGGTCGTATACACACTACGTTCAATCAGGCTCTTACGGCTACCGGTAGGCTTAGTTCCTCAAATCCAAACCTCCAGAACATTCCTATTCGTACGGAGAGGGGAAAGGAAATTAGAAAGGCTTTTGTTGCCGGAACTCCTGATGGAGTAATAGTATCAGCAGATTATTCTCAGATTGAACTTAGGATAATGGCTCATCTTAGTCAGGATCAACATCTTATTCAAGCATTTAGAAATGGCGTTGATGTTCATGCTGCAACTGCAGAGAAGATATTCGGAGTACCTCATTCTGAAGTGTCACAAGAACAACGACGTGTGGCCAAGACAGCTAATTTCGGAATTATGTATGGCATCTCGTCCTTCGGCCTTGCACAACGTCTTGGAGTCTCAAGGTCAGAAGCAAAGAAAATTATAGATGATTACTTTGCGGCTTTCCCTGCAGTTCGTGCATATATAAATGATACAGTGGCAGCTGCTCGAGAAAATGGATATGTCGAAACTTTGTTTGGGAGGAGACGATACCTTCCAGATATTAATTCGAAAAATGCCACGGTTAGGAGCCTTGCAGAAAGAAATGCTGTTAATGCGCCTATCCAAGGAACTTCGGCTGACATCATAAAGCTGGCAATGATCGGTGTTGATAGGAAGATGATGGATGCCGGGTTGAAGAGTAGTATGGTGCTGCAGATACATGATGAACTTCTTTTCGATACGATTCATGATGAGATAGAGAAACTTATGTCCATTGTGAAAGACCAGATGGAGCATGTGACAGAATTATCTGTACCTTTAATAGTAGAATGCAACTATGGCAAAAACTGGCTTGAAGCTCACTAATATTGATGACAATAGTCTGGTGAAAATGGCTCTTGGTGGCAATGAGGCTGCGTTCTTCTCATTGTATGCCAGATATCATAAGGCTGTCAGTGCACATATCTCCAAATATGTGAAGGAACGTGAAGAAGTGGAGGATATCTGTATGGAAAGCTTTGAAAAGGCTTTCCGTAAACTTGATACGTTCAAGCCTGAGAATAAGTTCTCTACATGGCTGTTCATCATTGCGCGGAATACTGCATTCGACCATAAGACGAAAGGTAAGTTTATGGGACAAAAAGTGGATGGAAATCAGGTGGATGCTTCCAGCGAAGATGCTATAAATATTCCTGCAGACCAACTGAGTCCAGAGGAAGATATAATATCGACTCAAGATCACGAAAATTTTCTCAGCTGTATAGACAAGCTACCATTGCACTATATGACAATAGCTAAGATGTGTTTCGTGGATAACCTTGGTTACAATGAAATTGCCGAAGCGGCCGGAATTCCCATAAATACCGTGAAAACGAGGATAAGCCGTGCTAAAGCCCTAATAGTCCAGATGATGCTTGATATGGAGGAAATATAATGAATGTCAATGAGTTTATACAAGAAGTGAGAGATTTGTTTCCGGAAATTACTCTTGAGATGGAAGCAAAGTTTCGTGGCATGGAAGGCCTGTACAATGACTGGAACTCTAAAATCAATGTTATATCCCGTAAGGATATAGGAAGTCTGTATCTGCGGCATGTTCTTCACTCTTTGTCTATTGCTGCATACCTTAAATCTGTACGGCCGGAGATATATTCATTATGGAAAGTTGGTGTTGTGAAGGTATTGGACCTTGGAACGGGCGGAGGTTTTCCAGGCATTCCTCTTGCTGTGATGTTTCCGAATGTGAAATTCACGCTTTGTGACTCTGTTGGCAAGAAGACCATCGTTGCCAAAGGAGTTTCAGATGCTCTCGGACTTGGGAATGTAGAAGTTGTGAATGCGCGTGCGGAGGCCTTGCAAGAGACTTTCAACTTTGTCGTTTCGCGAGCAGTAACCTCATTGGATAATTTCTGGCCTTGGGTGAAAGGTAAATATACCGAAGATATATTCTATCTTAAAGGTGGTGACTTTGCGGAAGAGCTTGTTCGTATGATGAAGATGGCTGGTCTGAGGCCTGGTTCAGTGAGAACTTGGAAGATACAGGATTGGGTAGACGATCCTATTTTCGAAGATAAGTTTGTGATAGATATACCTGCAGGTAATGGAATTTCTTGAAGGACTGGGTCTGTTTGGACTGTTTATAGGTACATTTTTAGCTGCTACAATCCTTCCATTCAGTTCTGATGCTCTTTATATAGCTGCTCTTGCTGCTACTAAAGCCCCTATTGCATGTCTTATTGTAGGAACGATAGGAAATTGGCTTGGTAGCGTGCTTACATACTGGATGGGGTGGATAGCACGTTGGGACTGGTTGGAAAAATGGTTTAAGGTCAGTCGTGAGACATTGGAACGACAGAAATCCAAGATTGATCATTATGGGGTATGGCTTGCCCTTATATGTTGGGTTCCATTCATCGGTGATGTCATTGCCATAGCTCTTGGTTTTTACAGGACAGCTCCAATCCAGACGGCAATTCTATTATTTATAGGCAAATTTCTTCGTTTTCTTTGTTGGAATTTCATCATCGGTGCTATTCCTCTATGAATGTTTGCGCATAACGAGCAGAATGATTGGGATACCGATGAGAGCGATAGTGCTTCCTACTGGTATGGGCGTCTTCCAAAGTTGAGATAGAATGTCTCCAGCAACGCATATTGTGGCTCCAGTCATGAGGCTTAATGGAAGTATGGTTTTCATTGCGGCTTGTCCGCTTATGGCTTTTGCGATGTGTGGCGCTACTATGCCGACAAACCCTATTGGTCCGCAGAATGCAGTGACTGCGCCTGTGATAATGCTGCAACTTAACATTGACATGAATCTTATCTTTCTGACATTTGCACCGGCACTTGTTGCATAGTCATCACCAAAAAGGAGAAGGCTCAGTCCTTTATTCTGTAGGATTGATACCAATAGTCCGATTGCAATGGCTATAAACATTGTCCCTATCTCAGGCCAACTATTTCCTGAAAAGCTTCCTGCTGCCCAATTCCAGTATATTTTCAGACTCGTTTCATTTGCTTGATATTCGATTACAGAAGTTATTGCGCTCATTATGAAGCCAAGCATGACACCAGCTATCAGAAGTTCTGAAGCACGCCTCATTTTAGTCGATATCCAGATGATAATTAGGCAGATACATATTGCACCTATTGATGCTGCGATACTTGTCACAAGCCCTGTGCCCAATGTGATGGTTGCTATTGCTACTCCTGTACCTGCACCTGCGCTTACTCCGAGGATATGTGGGTCTGCTAACGGATTTCTGAATACAGCCTGCATCTGTGCTCCTGAAATAGCGAGTCCGGCTCCTGCCAGAATTGCTGTAATGATGCGCGGTAGTCTGAGCTTCAGGATAATAGCCTGCACAGCTTCTCCTGAATGCCCTATTATGGCGTGGATGATTTCTGCGGTGCTGAGTTTGATAGCGCCGATATGAATGTCAATGCAAGCCAGCACTATGAGAGTTAGCCCTGTGATGGTATATGTCAATGTCTGTCTGTTTCTCAGTTTCATTTAGTCGATTCTTGTCTGGAGGAACATTCCTCAAAGGTAATCAATTTTTTGCCGTTGGAGATAAAATCATTAAATTTGTAAGTTCATGCGCATGCAAGTATGCATGCGTTGTAATTATCAGAATAATAAAAGAAAACATATTATGAAAAATTTCGTTGAGGAACTGAAATGGAGAGGCATGATTCAGGACATTATGCCAGGAACAGAGGAGAAGCTGATGGAAGGTCCTACTGCAGCATACGTAGGCATAGACCCGACAGCGGACTCTCTTCATATCGGACACATGGTCAGCATAATGATCTTGAAACATTTTCAGGAATGTGGACACAAGCCTATTGCATTGGTGGGCGGTGCTACCGGAATGATTGGAGATCCATCAGGAAAATCTCAGGAGAGAAATCTTTTGGATGAAGAAACATTGAACCATAACATTTCTTGCATTAAGAAACAGTTGTCCAAATTTCTTGACTTTGAGTCGGATGCACCTAACAAAGCAGAACTTGTGAACAACTATGATTGGATGAAGGATTATGGTTTCCTTAACTTTATCCGTGATATCGGAAAGCATATTACTGTCAATTATATGATGGCCAAAGATTCAGTCAAGATGAGACTTTCCAACGAATCTCGCGAAGGTATGTCTTTCACTGAATTTAGCTATCAACTTCTTCAAGGATATGATTTCTTGTGGCTTTATGAACACAAGAATTGTCGTCTTGAGATGGGAGGAAGTGATCAGTGGGGAAATATCACTACAGGGACTGAGCTTATACGTCGAATGCTTGGAAAGACTGACGCTTATGCATTGACCTGTCCTCTTATCAGAAAGGCTGATGGAAAGAAATTTGGTAAGACGGAGAAGGGAAATATTTGGCTTGATCCTGAGAGAACATCCCCATATGAATTCTATCAGTTCTGGCTCAATGTTTCTGATGAGGATGCTGAGAGATACATAAAGATTTTTACTCTGCTTGACAGAGAAACGATTGAAGCTGCTATTGCTGAGCATAAACAGGATCCTGGACAGAGAAAACTTCAGAAACTGCTTGCGAAGGAAGTAACTACTATGGTTCATGGTGAGTCTGAATATGAAAACGCTCTTGCTGCATCCAAGATGTTGTTCGGTAACTCAACGTCAGAAGAACTTAGGAAGCTTGACGAAAGAACATTCCTTGCTGTATTCTCCGGCGTACCTACATTTGATATTAAGAAAGAAGATCTTCCGTGCAGTATCATTGATCTTCTTGCTGTTAAGACTCAGGTTTTCCCATCCAAGGGTGAGTGCCGCAAGATGGTACAGGGCGGAGGCGTAAGCATAAATAAAGACAAGGTGTCCGGAGCAGATTTCGAAGTGAGCGAGAATGATATCGTGGACGGAAAATATATCCTTGTTCAGAAAGGTAAGAAAAACTACTTTATAATCAACGTGTTGTAAAATGGAAAATGGCGCATCTACAAGGCAGCTCAAGGTAGCAAAAGAATTGCAGAAAGATCTTGCCGAGATTATCCGTAGCAAGGGTATGGCTGCATTCGGTGGGGCTATGGTGACTGTTACTGAGGTTAGGATAAGTCCAGATCTTTCTATAGCCAAGGTCTATGTCAGCATATTTCCTTCAGCTAAGGCAGAATCTGTCATGAAAATAATCAATGACAATTCAAGGTCTATCCGTGGAGAACTGGGGCGTGCAGTGGCTAAACAGTTGAGAATCGTTCCGGAACTTGTGTTCTTCCTCGATTCTACACTTGATTATGCCGAGCATATTGATGAACTTCTGAAAAAGTAGGAAGATGAATCTCTCCTTGAGATTTGCTATTCGTTATCTTTTCGCGAAGAAGTCTCACAATGTAATTAACATCATCTCCGCGATAAGTGCTATTGGCATGGCTGTCGGTACAGCTGCGCTTATAATCATAATGTCGGTGTACAACGGGTTTGATGGTCTTGTGCGTGATTCACTTAGCAGTATTGAACCTGATATCATGGTTACGCCGGCAGAAGGGAAAGTCTTCGTCCCTGATTCGTCCGCATTCGACTGGGCTTATCAGCAGGACGAAGTTTTCAATATGTGCAGTGTCTTGGAAGAAAATGTGTTCATCAATTATGACGGACATGGCGGAATTGTAAAAGCTAAAGGTGTCGATTCTGTGTATGAAGATGAATCACCTTTAAAGGACCATATACGTGATGGAAACTTTACATTGCACAAAGGTGATGTCCCTCTTGCTGTTGTGGGTGCCAAACTGGCCTATAAGATGAATATTAGTCCGAGGTTTGTGGCTCCGATTGAAATCTACTTTCCTGCCCGGGATCGCAGTATCTCACTTTCTAACCCTGCAGCCTCTATTGAGATGGTGAAAGTTTATCCTTCCGGAGTTTTCAATGTCAATGCTGATATTGATGCTAATCTGATGATAGTTCCTATAGAGTCAATGAGAGAACTTCTCGATTATTCCAATGAGGTCTCTGCTGTGGAAATTAGGCTTTTTCCTGAAAGTGGAACTACGGAAGTTCGGAAAATTGTGCGTGGATTGGAGGAACGTCTTGGGCCTATGTATAGGGTGAAGGATAGATTCGCCCAAAATTCGGCATTGTACAAAATGATGAAATATGAGAAGGCTGCGATATTTCTTATCCTTATATTCATAATAGTTATCATAGCCTTTAGCGTATTCGGAAGCTTGTCTATGCTTATCATAGAAAAACGTGGAGATATCAGGACGTTGAGGAGTATGGGCGCTTCTTCGCGTCTGATAAACAAAATATTCATTACGGAGGGATGGTTGATATCCGTATCTGGTCTTGTTATTGGACTTGTTATCGGGATAGGTTTTGTCATACTTCAGCATAGTTTTGGCTTTATAAAGATGCCAGGAGGATTTATGGCTTCATCATATCCTGTAATACTGCATTGGACAGATGTTATTCTCACTTCTGTAGCGGTTCTTCTGATAGGACTTATAATGGCTTTCATCCCTGTGTATACTGGCATTGGTGAAAAAACAGCATGATGTAAATCATTTGCATGTTACGCGGTTTGGTTAATTACTATAGAATTATTAAATTTGCAGGTTGTTTGGAAATAAAATTTTTTAGAACATATTTATCATGAGAAAAAACATTGTTGCCGGTAACTGGAAGATGAACACCACTGTTCCGGAAGGTGTAGAGCTTGCAAAAGCTGTTGTTGAGAAATCAGCTCAGGTTCCTGAGGGAGTCGGTCTTATCATCGCAACTCCTTTCACACATCTTGTACCTGTTTCTGAAGTTGTGAAGGGCACAAGAGTTGAGCTTTCAGCAGAGAACTGCGCTAATAAGGAAAAGGGTGCCTTCACTGGCGAAGTTTCAGCTGCAATGATTGCTTCTGCAGGTTGTGAATATACAATCCTCGGTCACTCTGAGAGAAGACAATATTATGGCGAAACCGATGCTACTCTCGTAGAGAAGGTTAATCTTGCACTTGCAAATAATCTTGGTGTAATTTTCTGCGTGGGTGAGAATCTTGAGCAGAGAGAGGCTGGAAAGCACTTTGAGGTCGTTACAGATCAGATTAAGAACGTTCTTTTCGGACTTAATGCTGAGCAGATGTCTAAGATTATCGTAGCTTATGAGCCGGTTTGGGCTATAGGAACAGGCAAGACAGCTACTGCAGAGCAGGCTCAGGAAATACATGCTTGCATTCGTAAGGTCCTCGCTGACAAATTTGGTGCAAAGGTTGCAGATGATACTACAATTCTTTATGGTGGAAGTTGCAAGCCTTCAAATGCAAAGGAACTGTTCGCATGCCCAGATATCGATGGTGGGCTTATCGGCGGTGCTGCACTTAAGGCAGATGACTTCATTCAGATTGCATTATCATTCTAAATCTTTGCATGTCTTATAGGCATGCAAAAATGAATTAATTTAAGCGAGGATGCGGACTATAATATACGCCCGCAGTCTCGCTTTTATGTTTTTATGAAAGTTACCAAATAGATAGCTGAATATGATAAAGAAAATAATGATTGGCGGAATGTGCCTTGCAGCTATAGTATCATGCGCTGACAGAACACCGAAATCGGCACTTCAAGAAAAAGTGGATTCTTATGCTGTGTTTCAAATAGGATCGCCATACATGGAGGGAATATCAGATAATGGAAAGGAAGTTCTTAACCTTTTTAGAAAGGCTGCAGATGAAGTAGACAATATTTATTGGAAGCAGACTTTTGGGGATAAGAATATCATTATGTCCCTTCCTGATGGACCGGCCAAAGATCTTGCTGTAATAAACTATGGCCCGTGGGATCGCATGGATGACAATCATCCTTTTATCGATGGGTATGGAGCCAAGCCTGCCGGGGCATGTTTTTATCCGGACGATATGACCAAAGAGGAATTTGAAGCCTTGGATGATCCTAACAAACTTAGTCCATATACACTCATAAAAAGGGGGGATGATGGAAAATTGAAAGTTGTCTGGTATCATGATGAATATAAGGAAAGTATTGACAAAATCAGTAATTATCTCGAGGCTGCGGCTACCATGACTATTAAGGAGAGTGTAAGAAATTATCTTCTTAAACGTGCAGCTGCGTTAAAAACTGATTCATATAGAGAGTCTGACTATGCCTGGATGGACATGAAAGACAGCAAGATGGATTTGGTGATAGGTCCTATCGAGAATTATGAAGACGGCATTTATGGCCTCAAGACTTCTTATGAGTGCTTTATTCTATTGAAGGACTTGAAGAAGACTGAAGAACTGACGAAATATATTGCCATGCTTCCTGATTTGCAGAAATCCCTTCCTTGCCCTGAAGAGTATAAGACATTTGTTCCGGGAACTGAATCAGATATGTTCGTATATGATGCTATTTATTATTCTGGAGATGCTAATGCTGGCGGAAAGACTATAGCTATCAATCTTCCTAATGATCATCAAGTTCAGGCGGAAAAGGGAACAAGGCGTCTACAACTCCGTAATGTTATTAAGGCAAAGTTTGACAAGATTGTCTATCCTATTGGTCAGATTCTTTTCGAGCCTGAGCAACAGCGGTATCTTAGTGCAGATGCGTTCTTCTGGAATGTTACATTTCATGAAGTGGCACATGGTCTTGGAGTAAAGGAAACAGTCAATGGCCTTGGAACTGTAAGCCAGGCTCTTGGTAGTGAATATTCTACATGGGAGGAAGCCAAAGCAGATATTCTCGGACTTTATATGGTATGTAATCTTATTGACAAAGGAGAGATTCCGCTTATTTCCAAAGAAGCTGCAGTGACTACATATATCGCAAGTTTGGTAAGATCAGTTCGTTTCGGTGCAGCAGACGCGCATGGACGTGCAAATATGATGTGCTATAATTTCCTTAAGGAAAATGGCGCTTTTGAACGTAACAAGAACGGACTTTATCATGTCAATTTCGATAAGGTTGCCACTGTTGTCTCTAATTGGGCAGAGCTTATCCTTACAACTCAGGCTACTGGTAATTACATGTTTGCCAAGGAATATGAGGTTAATCATGCTGTTGTTCCTGAAGCACTTTCTGCAGATATTGCTAATGTGAACAGAGGTGGCGTTCCTGTCGACATTCGTTTCGAGTTCGTTTGGTAACAATGTGTTCATGAAAATATCGAGGTGTGTCATATTGATTTTTGTTTCTTTCGTTTGTCTTATATTAGCTGGATGTGAGAAACAGCATTCACCGGACCCTAAATTTATCGTAAGTAATGATATAGCTCTTTCGATAAATGGTCATGTGAAGGTGAAATATGTCCCTGAGACATTTCAGATTGGATTCAGTAGAGATAAGAGACAGTTTCGTGTTCATAACGATACGATGTCGGAATACTTTATTATGACATGTTCTGAGCTTCCCGAATCAGAAGGGCAGAACATCAAGTGCACTCTCAAATATACATGTGATGGCAAGGCGAATTATTTCGGTAGTATGACTTATAATGTGGCCAAGCTTGCTAATGATGGTACTATATGGCTTTGGAATTCAAAGAAATCCATAGGCGTGACAGTAAAAGTGCTTAAACAAGTGAAAAGATGAGGTGGTGCAGAGTGTTTATTACAGTCTTCATGATGTTGTTCATGGAGGCTGTTGCTTTTTCCGGACCGGCATGGCGAGGAGAATTAACATTGACCCAACCAGACGGCACTGAGATCTGGGCTATCCTACGAGGTGATGAGTTTACTCATGTGATGACCGATCTTTCCGGCAATGCGCTTCTTCAAGGGGATGATGACGTTTGGTATTATGCCTTGTATAGTCCGGATGGCTCTGTCCATAGTAGCGGCTTTGTAGCTGGGGGAGACTATATTCCTCAGGCGAGCAGTTATGTCCCTTATCAAGCATTGTCCTTGAAAGCTGCGGCATTACGATGTGCTGTCCCAAGAGTGACTGCTTTGTCAGCCGATGGCGCTAATATCGAACCTGTTAAGAAGCATTGCATTATTATTTTGGCTCAGTTTCAAGATGTCAAGATGTCTGTAGGAGAAGAAATGTTTGATGCGATTGTTAATAGGGGAGAGAATAGCATTCGTAAATATTTTGAGGACCAATTCATGGGTGCATATGAATTTTCGTTTGACATAGGTCCGTTGGTTACGTTAGAGAAAAAGCAGTCGTTCTATGGACATAATCAGAATGGTCGGGATCAGAATGCATATCTTGCTGTTAAAGAGGCATGTGAACGTTCTCATGATGCCGGTGTAAATTTTTCTAAATTTGATGATGATGGTGATGGGTTTGTGGACAATGTTTTTCTGTTTGTAGCCGGAAAAGATGAGGCTGATGGCGGCGGAGATAATTGTATTTGGTCGCATTCATGGAACCTTGTTACTGCTGGCATTGACTTAGAACTTGATGGGAAGCGTATAGGTAATTATGCGATTTCCTCTGAGCTTCGCAGGAGAAACAATGGACGGTATTCATTTACTTCAATAGGTACATTTTGCCATGAATATAGTCATACACTTGGTTTGGTTGATATGTATGATACGGATTTGGAGGGGAGTGGAGGCGTATCGGAATGTCTATGGGGGAGTACGTCTCTGATGGATAATGGAAATTATAACAATGAAGGACGGACTCCTCCGTATTATGATGCCATTGATAGGGATATGCTTGGGATAGGAAAGCCGGAGATGTTAAGACTTGGACGATATGTACTTGAGCCAATAGGAGAAAATGGACGTTATCTTAAATATGCATCAAGTAATGAGGGGGAATATTTCCTGATTGAATGTCGTTCAGGCAATGGTTGGGACAGGTATGTCGGTGGCCGTGGGCTTGCTATATATCATATAGACAAGTCTGTAGCTGATGCCGGTTTTTCAAATTCACTCTCACGGCAGGTTACTGCTGCGGAACGTTGGACTTTTAATGAGGTGAATTGTTGTCCTTCTCGTCAATGTGCTGAGATGTTGAAGGCTCGCGCTGATGCTGTCAGTGTTTCTCAGGTTTTTTACCCATATGGCAAGACTAATTCTATTTCTTCACAAACTAATTCTGTGTTCAGATTTAATGATGGCACTTATTCTGATGTGGCTATTACTGATATTATGTTAGTTGGTGATAGTGTGGAGTTCTCGGTCGTACCTTATGGGAAACTTATACCTCCCAAGGCTGTCGTTACTAAGAAAGATGTTTTTCAGGATATGGCTATAATCCAGTGGGATAGTAATGTTTTGGATGCCGGAACAGCATATGTGTCTTGGGGGCTAAGTGGGAAAACTATCAAAGAGGAAGAGATTACACCTTATGAGCCTGGAAAATATGCTTTTAGAATTGAGGGTCTTAAGCCGTCGTCGGCGTATTCTGTTAGAATTGTCTATAAGGTTGGTGAACTGATTGGTAAAGAGTCTGTTGTCAACTTCACGACTAAGAGTATTTATAAGGATGGTTATCCATTCATTTATCTAAAAGGTACTTTGCGCAATGATGATGGCTCTTTCCAAGAATCAGCTGTGATTCCGCTCTGCCTGTTCAATGCCGCAAATCAACAGTCTGTGGAATGGTTTATGGATGGGAGGAGTATTACTCCTGGGTCTGACGGATATTACAAATTGACGAGGTCATGTGTCCTTTCTGCAAGGGTTATTTGGACTGACGGATCGGAGGATATCATAGAAAAGCAGGTTATTATGAAATAAATTCCAAGGGGTCAAGCATCTGAATACAGTATGTTGACCCCTCGAAATGTGTACTAAAACCTAAACCTATATATAGATGCATTAGAATCCTGAAATGTTGCATAAAAAAATAAAGATATCCAAAATTTTGGATATCTTTATTTTTCTCGGCTGTAAAGTTATTTGCTTGCCTCTACAGACAATTTTCTGAATTCCTTGAAATCTTTCATGAGAGCGAGAGCTGCTTTACGTGCGCGGGCTCCTGCTGCTTTATTTCCTTTTTCAGTCTGAGCCTCTGCATTTGTTGCAAACTCCTCATACTCTGATTTGATTCTTTCAACGAGTTCTTTCATGATTTATTAGATTTATTAGTTAAACATTAGTTTTCGTATTTCTCTGCGCAATTTAAATATTAAAAGCTGAAAATGCAAGAGTTAAAACGAAAAATATGTTTGTGTGCAGTGCTTTAGAACTATTTTTTGGCAGTATTGAAACTATTCATTGCTCTATCGACACCTATTGTGGTAAAAGCCTTGATTCCATCGATAACTTTGTCGCATATTTCCGGCATAGCTTGCTTTTCTTCATTTGTCAAGCTTCCTATCACGAAATCCACCTGCCCTCCTTTCTTGAAGTTGTTTCCTATGCCAATGCGAATTCTGGAGTAGTCTTGTGTGCCAAGTAGTTCTTGGATGTTTTTTAGTCCGTTATGACCTCCATCACTGCCTTTTTTTCTCATTCGGAGGGTGCCGAATGGAAGATTTAGATCATCGCAGATTATAAGCAGATTCTCCAACGGTAGTTTTAACTGGGTTACCCAGTATCTGACAGCATTGCCGCTGAGGTTCATATAAGTGGAAGGCTTCAGAAGTGTTATTTGCCTTCCTTTAAATGATATTTCGGCTACATCACCATACCTGCGGGTTTCAAAAACAATATTGGATGCCTGAGCCCAAGCATCCAATACCATAAAACCTACATTGTGTCTGGTGTCTGCGTATTCCGAGCCGATATTACCTAATCCGACTACGAGATAGTTCATAACATCAGAACTTTGTCCATTAATTAAGCCTGTGCAGGAGCATCTGCTGCCTCAACTGGAGCTGCTGCTGGAGCTTCGTGGTGTACACCTTCCTCCATAGCTTCGTCAAGTGCCTCCTCGTATGCGATGTGTGCTGCTACCTGACGTGAAGACTTGACTGTGCAGATGATGGTTCCCTTAGGAGAGATGACATTTACATTCTCATATTTGAGGTCACCAGCAACGATTCTCTTGCCTATCTGGAGTCTGTCAACATTGATTACGAGCTCATCAGGAAGGTCTTTCATAAGAGCGCTGACTTTCAGCTCACGTACGAGCTTGTAGAATTTACCTCCGGCACGTACACCGACAGAATGTCCAGTGATGGTTACAGGAACCTTGATTGCGATAGGCTTGTCCTCTGTTACTGCAAGGAAATCTGCGTGAAGGCAGTTATCCTTTACAGGGTGGAACTGAAGCTCATGTACAACTGCAAAATATTTCTTACCATCGCTGAGGTTTAGGTCAATGATGAAAGAAGCTGGTGTATCAGTGATGCACTTGAGATCTTTTTCTGTGATTGTGAAAAGTACATTCTCTACGCCTGCACCATAAAGATTGCATGGAACAAGACCCTGTTTGCGGAACTCTTTGATAACCGCTTTGTTGCCGACCTCACGAATCTGGCCGTTCAGTTCGAAATGTTTCATTTCTTGTGTTTTTTAAAATGTGTTACTCAGTCTGGCAAAGTGTCAGACCCCATTGCACCAAAAGCTCATGCTTTTTAACGAGACTATCTCAAGTCTCAAAATGCGGGCGCAAAGATAGTAATAATTATCGGAATTACAATGCTTTTCTGAAATTCTGTAGCCAAATTATGTTCTTGTAAAATAGCTATTGTCCACGGCTTCTTTTCAGTAGAGAGATTATTTCGTCTTTTGTGTTTATTATTTCGTGGAGATTTCTTATTGTCTCGTTTAGCATGCTAATTTGTTCCGTGAACTTGGCAATACTATTCTCGTATTTCTGTTTTATATCTTCTATAGAACGTGTGTAATCGGTATGTATTGCTTTTATTTCATTAGTTCCATTCACAGGCCTATAGCCAAGGAGTATTTCTTCTACTGAGGTGTCGAGTATTTCCGCTATATTTCTCAATTGACAGTTTATGACATTTAGATTCCCTTTTTCGATGTTTCTGTATGAATTCCTGGATATTCCAAGTCTTTTGGCCATGTCTTCCTGTGACAAACCTTTTGCTATTCTTTTCTGGAAAATGTTGTTTTTTATGGTGTCATCGTTGATAAATGACTTCTGTACCATATTATTTCCGTATGAATCCATATAATTTCATGATATTGGAATGTCATCAATTACGGCATGACTATCATGTCTTTACGAACAATGTCAACCTTTATGTAATCCTTAAAAAATAACTTGATAATCTTTGTGTGTCTTTTCGGTCTATATTCATTTTCTCATCAGTCGTGTACCCCGGTACACTCCATCTTCGAAACCGAATCTATTCTCGAAAATTCACTACAAATTTTTACCAACTTATTTTTTAACGCTTACTATGCGAATTTATCAATTATTTCTTGGAAAGCAATTCTTTTCTGTTAGGAATTTTTCGATGGGTATTCAAAATACTCAAGGTGTATAGGTCAATTTGATATTGCATTGAGCATGGCGTGTACTTACGGCGGAGTTCTCCGCCTAAAAAGTATGATTTTATTCGGCTTTTTTGTATCTTTATGTTTTAACGTTGATAGTTGTTGTCAACGCCTGTATGTTTCCTTGGAGTGGTCAATGCGTAATAAGAGCGACAAATGATGGTGTGAAAGCCATTGAGGACTATGCGAATCATCAGGCAATTAAACATTGGTAGAGAAAATGGTGAAATGGCAGAGACAAGAATGTGTATGGTCAGATGCAGAGGTTGGAATCTATTAGGGGAGGTTATGTAGAAAGATTTACAGATACAGAATCATTGACAATGAAACGGGCGATAGTTATAGGGGCGTCGTCGGGCATCGGTCGTGAGATTGCGGCCGGGCTGGTCAGGCGCGGATGGAAAGTCGGAATTGCGGCACGGCGGACGGAACTTCTGGAGAATCTTGCACGGGAGTTCCCTGGGGCCGGAGTCGAGGTGCAGACATTGGACATTACTGAGGATGGTTCGGTGCAATGCCTTGAATCACTGATAGAAAGGCTTGGCGGAATGGACCTTTTCATCAATGTCTCCGGGCGTGGCAACCAGAACAAGGCTTTGGAACCGGAGGTTGAGCTACGCACCGCAGAACTGAATGTGGTCGGTTTCATCAGGATGATGGATTTCGCATTCGGCTGGTTCAGCCGGAACCTTAGGCCTGGTGGATGCGGACAGATAGCTGCGGTTACATCCATAGCAGGGACGAAAGGCATGGGCACAGCTCCGGCGTATTCGGCCACGAAACGCATGCAGAGCACGTACATTGACGCATTGGCACAACTCGCACGCATGCGCCACATCAGCATTGACTTCACCGACATCCGCCCGGGGTTCGTGCGCACCGACATTCTGGATAGCAAGAAGACCTATCCGATGATAATGGACAAGGTTCCGGTGGGGGAGGCTGCGGTCAATGCCATTCTCCGCAGGCGCCGTGTCGTGGTGATTGACTGGCGGTTCCGCATTCTGACATTCTTCTGGCGCCTGATTCCGCAGTGGCTCTGGGAGCGTTGCACCGGGGTGACGAACTGAAAGTCCTTTGCGGGTTCTTGTTAACTTTCACCTGGTTTTCGCGACTAGTATATGAAACGTGTTTGGAAATGATATGACACAGCAGGAATTCGGATATATTGCACAGGAGCATAGCGGCAAGCTGAAGGCATTGGCAAGACGCTTCCGCCGGGCTGCCGATGTGGCTATCTCCGAGGATGATGTGGTGCAGGAGGCCTTGATTGCGTTTTGGAACATGTCGGAGAAGGGCTATCAGGTGCATAATGCCGAAGCGATGCTGGTCAAGATTACGAAGAACATCTGCATCTCGCACTACAGGAAAAGGCATATAGAGACAGAACCGATTGTCGGTGACTCATTCACCGGAGGGGCATCGGCGAGCGAAGACATTGACCTTCAAGATGCCGGCAGGCTTCGCGATGAACTGTATGGCGGGCTGACACCTTCGGAGAGGGAACTTACGCATCTCCGGGAGGAGACTGGCTGTTCGTTGGACGAGATGGCGGCGCGGACAGGGAAGGACAAGAACGTGATAAAGGCTCTGCTTTCGAAGGCGAGGCGCAAGATGAAGGAAATTTTAAAGGAGCAATGATGGCTTGACCTGGAGGGGCTTTTAATGGGAATCTAATTATGAGACAGGATAATATGACATTGGCGGAACTCGAGAAGGCTTATCTGTCAGACGAATCCGCCGCTGAGTTCGACAGGATAGTCAGACGTGCGGCAATCCGCAGGCCGGCTATATGGGGGGCAATGCTGATGGCAGCGACCTCATTGGCATTGATCCTGACATTGACCTTCCACAATAGCGGGCGCGGATTCGATGGGGTGGAGATTGCGGACGGGATCGAGCAGATAATGAGCCTCGACACCGGCAATGTCAAGTCTGTCGTTGCGAAGCCACAGGGGAGGCGGGTGATTCTTACTGTGATGATGAGGGACGGGCGGAGTTGCTCTTATGTGATGAGTCGCGAGAATGGCGACGAGGCGTTCTCGATTACTGCTATGAAATAGTTTCCAAGTGTTGCCAGTGCGCGCGGGCGGCAAGTGGAATGTGATAAAAATCAAATTATTATGGTTACAATGTTTTTGAGCGCAATATGCGCATTGGGTGTCAATGCTTCCGCTATGGAGGCGCAGGCCGATACTCTTGAGAGGTATGTCATCAATGGACGGCAGGTGGCAAGGTTCGACGGAAGCCAGCTGGTCGGCAAGACCGTCAGCGATTATAAGGTGGCTGTGGCAGAGGGCAATGTCGCCGGTCAGGTCATAAGGCTCCATCTGATCAATACGAATGGACAGAAGGTAAAGGATATCAAGAGCGTCGCTGTAACGGAGGGCGTCAAGGTCGGGAACGGGAAGAAGGATGCCAATGCCAGCGTGACGGTGCTTTCCACTTCTGCAGTGTATATCATTGACGGGAAGCAGTGCGACAAGGAGGCTCTGAACAAGATCAAGCCTGAGTCCATCGTTTCAATGACTGTCAACAAGCCAGGCAGCAAGGAGGCGGTGAAGCTCTCCGGCAAGGATAATGTCGCTGTTATCGAGGTCGTTACGAGAAAGTAGGGCCTATAGTATCGCCAGAGCTATGGCTGCGCAGGCTTCGGCATCAGCCAGGGCGTGGTGATGATTCCTTAGGTCGTATCCGCATGCCGCGGCTACTGTGTGCAGCTGATGATTCGGCAGACGGCAGCCGAAGTGGCGGCGAGAGGCGGCCAATGTGTCGTGGAACTCATAGTCAGGGTAGTCCATCTGGTACACCTGGAATACGCTCTTGAGACACCCCTCGTCAAAGCGGCTGTTGTGAGCCACGAGCGGAAGCCCGTCAATGAGCGGTGCAATCTTCTCCCAGACGCGGGGGAAGACAGGCGCGTCATCGGTATCTTCCAGGCCGATGCCATGAACCTTCTGGCAGAACCATTTGTAGTATTCTGGCTCAGGGCGTATGAGGCTGTAGAAATTGTTTACTATCTTTCCTCCACGTACTATGACTACACCCACAGAGCAAACACTGCTTGGACATTCGTTTGCAGTCTCGAAATCTATTGCCGCGAAATCAGTCATTGATATTTTATTTTGAATTCATGTTTGAAATGTTTCTGCAAATATATAAGAATCCGTTTAAATTTTGGAAGGAGATATCTGTTGGGTGTTGGGCTGTGAGCCTGTTCAAATATGGTTTGAATAACACTTTCATTGCCTTGTGAAATATACAAACTACTATGGAATCAACGTTCTAAATTTTTTGTTATTCGGCTATTTCCCGCTGCAGGAATTATACGAATCTTAGAAATATACGAGATGTTTACACTTGGTTTGAGTCATTGATATGGTCAATATTCAGGGGAATCGGTATTGTCCAGTACTTGCTAGCTTCGCAACATTGAATTTAGCTTGGATGCGCGGAATGTTCGACTAATGTGGTAACTAAGTAGGATGCCAAGTCGAAGAATTCTTGTATTTTAGATTGCGGAAGTAATAGTATCCGGTCTTGATTATGTTTCTCCTTCCTTTCTTGCATGTTTATGGTTTTATTTATAATTTGCCAATGATTATCAGTGGGGTGGTTGAATAGATCTCCGTAACTTAACTATTTTAGATTAAGTAGCAATGAAGGTATATTTGGTTAGACAATTGATAGTTGAATTTTATAGCAAGATTTTCAATTCATTTCAAAACAACTTCTATGATTGTGTATTTTTCAGGTACGGGCAATAGCAAATATGTTGCACAGCGCATTGCTGAAGCTTTTGGAGATTGCTCGGAATCAATAGAGGGACTGGAACCTAATATCACGCTTACGGATAGCGATGTGTTCGGTATCGTCACTCCCACTCATTGGTGGGAACTGCCATTTCTTACAAGGAGGTTTCTGGAGAGACTGACACTTGTGGGTGCGAATTATACATTTATTGTGGCTACATATGGTACGACACCAGGCTGTTGTGGTGAAGATGCAAGACGGCTTTTAAAACGCAGAGGAATAAGTCTTTCTGCATCTTTCGGAGTCAGAATGCCGGATACTTGGACTCCGATATTCGACTTGACGGATAAAGCCAAGGTTTCCAAGATAAATGAAGATGCTGAAAAATACATAGATTATGTGATTGAGAATATTCTCCATAGGGCTTCTGGTAACCATACATCGCCTCGATTACCTTATGTCTTTAGAGTTTTCACTGATCATCTTTTAAATTTCGAGCGTAAGACAAAAAAATTTTATGTGGAGGAACAATGCGTCGGATGTGGTCTATGTGCAAGAAAATGCCCTGTCCAAGCGATAGAAATTCGTAACAAGATGCCGGTTTGGGTAAAGAAGGAATGCGCTGTGTGTTTTAGATGCCTGCACTTTTGTCCTAAGTTCGCTATCCAATACGGGAACGGCAAGACTAAGTTCCACGGACAATACATAAACCCATATGTAAAGGTATAACACAAATTAGGCATAGTCATAGGAGCTATAGGTAGTTGTCTTTCTCGATGACAGTTCCAGTATCTGCTCCGATGAAAATTGTACGGATGCTTTTCTTGACTTCTGGGGAGATTTTTTATACTATTTCCCGACGCAGGATTTAGATGAAATGTATATCTATTTGAAATATAAATTGTTGTCGTTTTGGGCATTTCGTTATTGTTCACTGTCTGTCCAAGAAATAGATTTTTTTTGTTTTCGGGGACAATTTTTCAGTGCAGTTCCTTGAACTCCATTATGTCCAGCATAGAGAACAGAACGCTGTCAATGCAGGAGCTCCAGCTTTGATGAAAATGGCCATAGAACCAATGTTCAAGCGGATGTTTGTTGGCTTTCAGGTATTCGAAAATCCGATCCATAGTCTTTCGTTCGTTGTCGCAGTCCGCAAGAAGGGCAGAGTCTCGTTCTGACCATTCCGATAATCCGGACTTTGAAATCAGCTCGCAGAATGATGGAGAGGTGTGCGTGATGACTGTGTCGATCTTGAACCTTTGTCCGATGTTATTCAGAGATTTTTCGTCAAACATCGGCTTCTCGTCTTCCCAATAGGAAGCGAC
>CAKUVA010000003.1 GCA_934693135.1 uncultured Bacteroidales bacterium
AGCCAAAGGTCCGTCAGGAATCTTTGAGATAAATTTATCGGCCATTTTATAGTTGTTATGAAAATTGTACAATTATTTTGCAAGTTTAGTGATTTTTGGCGAATAATCCTTAAAATTCCTTAAATATAAGTATAAAAAGTTACTGGATATATCAACGTAAGAACTATAGAAATCAGTATCACTCATTTTTCCATTCTTCCAAACATGATACAAAGATTCGAATTCACGCCTTATTTCTTCATCTGCATCTGCAGCACACTTAAGAAGTGGGCGACGACCATCTCTTCCCTTAACAACGGCTTTAATGTCCATATAATGCTTTCCATTGCTTACTTTCCATCTAAATACATTATTATCCTTAATACTCATAGCAATGTCACATATTTCAGAATGGCCATATTTATCAGGCTTAACGAAAGAAGGCAGTAAATCACAATTTCCGACTAATAGGGGGACAGCGGTAGAACAAGCAGGATACCCCAAGATTGTCCACATCACTGTTGAAACAGGATTATCTCCTGGTTTAACACCTTCGAAAATAACAGCGCATGATGTACTGCGTCGTGGAATGAAATCCTGATCTATAGCAACACCTTTCTTTCTGGAAACAAGTTTCCCATAGCTTTTCACATAATCAAGTCCTGTGAAAGAATTTCTGTAAGATCGTGAAAGCAATTCGAAAATCTTCTGAGGACTCACATCTGTTACGCCTCTGCCTTTAATAACAGGATACATTATCTCTGACGCCGTCATCCATCTCTCAACCCCCATATCATCATTTCGCCTTCCTTCGGTACAAAAGTTTGTTACTATACGATATCCTAACGGAGCAACAGCTGTATCATTAACATCAAACTTCACCCACCTCTCATTATTTACCTCATAATAACACGCACCTCCAAAAGCATCTATTACACCAAAGTTTGCTTCAACTCCAAGCGGACGAGGAAGCGTGTCAAGCATGTTCTCAAAATCATCAATATTTCGACAAAGTCCAAGAGCCTTGAACATGAGAATTCCCTCACGATCCATCAGCGATATTGGCACATCATCATCCTTGAAATTATAAGCTGCAGTATTCATTATTGAGAAACCTTCAGAATTAGTCCCAGTCCAAACTTGACCTTCATCAGAACTGGCATCGGCAATCCCAATAAAATCATACCTTCTACCATGAAATCTACGCACCGACACATCCTTACAAGAAGAGTCGCGATGCTTAAGCATCAGAGGTCTTCCGTTTGCTGTTACACGAGAAGAAATAATCATGGATGTACATGCTTTTCCGACTATCGCTGAAGCAACATTTAACAGAGTAACCAGAAAAATAAAAAGTACCTTTTTCATCATTTTTCAGAAAAGAGAATTTTCTATCACATCAAGATTTTCTCCATGCCCTGGAAACCTTTCGATATTCAAATGCTCATAGGCAATATCGGTCACAATTCGCCCTCTCGGTGTACGTTGAATAAAACCCTCTTTTATAAGAAAAGGTTCATACACTTCCTCTACAGATCCGATGTCTTCGCCTACCGCTGTAGCTATAGTGCTTACGCCTACCGGACCACCCTTGAATTTCTCTATTATAGTCAAAAGAATTTTGTTGTCAATTTGATTCAATCCCCTCTTGTCTATATTAAGAGCATCGAGAGCAAAACGTGAAATTTTCAGGTCAATGTGACCATCACCTTTTACCTGTGCAAAATCTCTTACACGACGCAAAAGAGCATTCGCAATTCGAGGTGTTCCCCTACTCCTAAGAGCGATTTCTAAAGCAGCGTTATCATCAATCCCAATGCCTAATAAAGAACTATTCCTCTTGACTATTCTTACGAGGTCTTTTGCGTCATAGTATTCGAGAGAGAAATCTATTCCGAAACGAGCTCTCAAAGGAGCAGTAAGAAGTCCTTTTCTTGTCGTAGCACCGACAAGCGTGAACGGATTCAACCCGATTCTTACAGACCGTGCACCAGGTCCTTTGTCTATAAGAATATCTATCGCAAATTGCTCCATCGCCGAATAAAGATACTCTTCCACTACAGGAGAGAGACGATGTATTTCATCAATGAAAAGTACATCTCCTTTCTCAAGTGAAGTAAGTAGTCCGGCGAGATCACCTGGTTTGTCAAGAACTGGTCCTGAAGTAATTTTTATATTTACTCCAAGCTCATTAGCTACAATATTTGCAAGCGTAGTTTTACCGAGTCCTGGAGGCCCGTGAAACAATACATGATCGAGAGGTTCACCTCTCATTTTTGCAGCTTGAATGAAGATTTTAAGGTTAGTTACTATTTTGTCTTGACCAGTAAAATCTCCCAGTTCATGCGGCCTTATAATTCCGTCTAAATCCTTATCTTTGTCTGTACCGGCTGAATACGGTGAGAAATCATCTGCCATTTTTGAAAACATTAATAATACAAATGTATATATTTTTATTTTAATTGTTGTTTTTTATACTATTGTTAATATGTTGATAAGTATAAATTCTATTCTGAATATCAATTAATTATATTGTTATTTATTTGTTAATATCCGTATTTGTCATTGTTTGATAACTTGTGATAACTTTTATTTGGAAGTATTGACAATGTTCTGCCTAACAAAAATATTGGCATTATAAAAAACGACTTTTCACTAGATATTAACAGGGTTTTGAACAGGTTTTAAACAGAAAATAAGGTATAATGTTAATAAGTAAAAACTCATCTGAGGCTCTTTCTCGAGAATTGTCTGAGCGTCGTGATGTCTTCTGTAGCGGACTATTTTTGTCTGCGAGATGGTTCGTTCTTTCACAGGTTGCTGTAAAGGGTACACACCTAATAGTTCTTCCTGATAAGGACTCAGCCGAGTACTGCACTTCTGACCTATATTCTCTTGTTGATGGAGACTGTGTGTTCTTCCTTCCAGACTCAGGAAAGAATGTGGAAAGAAGTAACTATAAATCTTCTCTCGGGGTGCAGAGGACATCCGCTGTTGGAAACATTATTTCTAATTCGGACAATAGTTCACTTCTCTATGTCGTGACTTATCCTGAGGCATTGGAAGAACTCATTCCTAAGACAGCTGAAATTACCAGTTCTGTACTTACTCTGAAGGTAGGTGAAGATATAAGTCATGAGCAAATTATTTCAGTCTTGACAAGCCGTAATTTTTCTCGAGTAGACTTCGTTTCCGCTCCGGGTCAATTCGCAGTCAGGGGGGCAGTCATCGATATATTTTCTTACTCATTCAACAACCCTTTTCGCATATCGTTTTTCGGGGATGAAATAGAGAAAATAAATGTGTTTGATTGTAACACTCAGCTCTCGAAAGAAGATCGTCAGTGTGTAGAAATTTTTCCAGATATAATAGCCAATGAGACCACTGAAGGAGCGGGCATAAAATTGCATAGCATCTTGCCTGCTGATACTGTAGTTTGGCTCGATTCTTCCGATGTCTACAAAATACAAAATTTTTTCAGCGAACTCAGTAAATTTCGCCGCGTCTTTCTGGAGACTCCCCTATCCGAAACAAGTGTTGAACCTATTCGTTTTTCTATCACTCCTCAGCCTGTCTTTAATAAAAATTTTGAACTTCTAACAGAAGATATAAAGAGTAAAATAGAACATAATTATCATGTTTTCATTTATGGGGAAAAAGAAGCCCAGATAGATAGATTGAGGTCTATTCTCCACCAGAATGAAGGTATAATGCCTGAGTTCATAAAAGGTAAAAACATACATAGTGGATTTATAGATGGAGAGTGCCGTATCTGTTGTTATACTGACCATGAAATATTCGACAGATTCCATAGGGTTAGTATAAGGCGAAGCGTAGAAAAAAGTGAGCAACTTACGTTGAATGATCTTAGTGCTTTCAACATTGGAGACTATGTCGTGCATATAGATCATGGAGTAGGAATTTTCGGTGGACTTGTCCGTATGAAAGATGATAAGGGCAGGATGCACGAGGTTGTAAAACTTATGTATAAAGACAATGATGTTGTCTTCGTTTCCGTGCATGCGCTACATAAGATTTCGAGATATAAATCGAAGGATTCTGAGCCACCAAAAATAAATAAACTTGGTTCAAAAACTTGGCAGGCCCTTAAGAATAATGCGAAGGAAAAAGTAAAGGATATAGCCAAAGAACTGATTAATCTATATGCCAAGCGAAAGGCAGCTACAGGATATGCTTTCTCGCATGACACATATCTTCAGGAAGAACTTGAATCTAGTTTTATGTATGAAGACACTCCGGATCAGGAAACAGCAACGCAAGCTATCAAGAGGGATATGGAAGATAAAAGTCCAATGGATCGCCTTGTTTGCGGAGATGTAGGATTCGGAAAAACAGAATTAGCGGTGCGAGCTGCCTTTAAGGCTGTGGCTGATAGTAAGCAGGTAGCAGTTCTTGTCCCTACTACTATTCTTGCTTTTCAACATTACAATACTTTTATGTCAAGGCTTAAGAATTTTCCTTGTAATATAGAATATGTAAGCCGTATGCGTACGGCCAAGGAAATAACAGATATAAGAAACAGACTAAAGAATGGAACGATAGATATTCTCATAGGAACACATAAAATATTAGGAAAGACATTCGAGTTTAAAGATCTTGGTCTTCTAATCATTGATGAAGAGCAGAAATTCGGTGTTGGAGCAAAAGAAAAACTTCGGCAGATGAAACTTTCTGTAGATACATTGACATTAACGGCAACACCTATACCGAGAACATTACAATTCTCTCTACTTGGTGCGAGAGATCTTTCTATAATCAGCACTCCACCGCCAAATAGAATTCCTATTCAGACAGAAATCATACTTTTTGATGAAGAAGAGATTCGGAATATCATAAACTATGAGCTTGATCGTGGAGGACAGGTATTCTTCCTCCATAACAAGGTTCAGGAACTCCAAGGTGTGTATGACATACTGCACAGGATAGTTCCTGATATGAAGATATGTGTAGCTCATGGACAGATGGATCCTAAGGAGCTTGAGGATAAAATGATGGAATTCATGCAAGGTGATTATGATATGCTCCTTAGTACTACTATAATAGAAAATGGTTTGGATATTCCTAATGCAAATACTATAATTATTAACCAAGCGCAAAATTTCGGATTGAGTGATTTGCATCAGCTACGAGGAAGAGTTGGAAGGTCTAATAAGAAGGCTTTTTGCTATCTTGTTGTTCCACCTCTTGCAACATTGACTGATGACTCCAGAAGAAGATTAAAAGCTATCGAGGAATTCTCTGATCTTGGAAGTGGATTCAATATTGCTATGCAGGATCTTGACATCCGTGGTGCAGGTAATCTTCTCGGTGCCGAGCAGAGTGGCTTTATAGCTGACATGGGGTATGAGACCTATCAGAAAATCCTTGCTGAAGCAATGGATGAGCTCGGAATGGAAACTGGAATATCTACAAAGAATACAAATGATGCATATGTTGAGGATTGCAACATTGAGACAGATCAAGTGGCATTGATACCGGACAGCTACATTGACATTTCTTCTGAGAAGATACGTATTTATAAGGAGCTTGATTCTGTGGCAAAAGATAGCGAGCTGAAGAAAATGGCTGAAAAGCTTGAGGATAGATTTGGACCTGTCCCTCCTGAAGTTATCCGTTTGTTCGATATTGTGAAAGTAAGACATCTTGGAGAAAAGCTCGGTTTTGAAAAAATAATTATAAAAAATGGTATACTCATAGCATTTTTCGTCACTAACCCGATGTCGGTGTATTATAAGTCCAAGACATTCGCTGAGATTCTTCGTAAGGTAAGTGAAAATGGAAGCAGATTCGAACTCAAACAAAATGATTCTAAGTTGCGCATTATTGCGAGAAAGATTGATTCAATTGCTACTGCATATTCTGTTTTGGAAAAGTTGTTATAAATTTGCATGTTTAATTTAAAGATATAGTGATTTGCAAAATCTTATAATAGATATAGGAAATACAGCTGTCAAGGCTGCTTGGGCGGACGGAATGACAATAGGCAAGACTTTCAGATATCAAGGGGAGAAAATAAGAAACTTTATAGCCTCTATTGCTGAAAGCGGACATCCTTATGTTATGGTTATTTCATCTGTATATGAAATTAGTGCTGCCGATGAGAATTTCTATGCTGGACTATGTTCGCATATATTGTTGTTGGATAAAGCTCATAGGAAGATTTTTGAAGATAACTCCTTGCCTGACTGGATTACTGGAGACCGTGCAGCTTCTATTATTGCTGTCAGGCATATGTTCAAAGGGCGTGGGTGCACAATAATGGATTTAGGTACTACTTTTACGATAGATTTTATTGATATCAATGGAAAATATGAAGGTGGAAACGTATCCATAGGATGCAGAACGAGATTTAAGGCTATAAACCGATATTCCAGAGCATTACCACTTGTAGATACTCCTGAAACTATTCAATCTGTAGGAACGTCATGTGAAACATCCATTACTTCAGGAATAATATCGGGCATAATGTTTGAAATAGAAGGATATGTTGCGGAACATCCTGACAATATCATCGTTTTTACAGGCGGTGACGCGAATTATTTTGCAAAACGGATGAAAAACTCGATATTTGTAGTTTGTAACCTTGTACTAATAGGTTTAGCTTTAATTGCTGACGAGTATGTCAAAAAGATTGATTAAGAAAATTTCGTATGCTGCAGTGCTTCTGCTGAGTTGTAACGTTATTAATGCTCAGGATGGAGCGTACAGTTCCTATTCTCCTTATTCTATATTTGGAGTGGGTGACATATGTCGTCAGGGTACTGCTTATAATAGAAGCATGGCTGGTACTGGAATTGCCTCAAGAAATCATAAATTCATTAATTATATGAATCCTGCAGCTATAACAGCGCGGGATACATTATCGTTCATGATGGATTTCGGATTAAATGGCGAAGGGCGTGTATATAACCAGGGAAATGTTAGGTCTGCAAGTAATATTCTCAACATATCAGATGTGGTTCTTACTGTACCTATATACAAAAAGTCTGCATTTGTAGCTGGCATCGCGCCATATAGCTCGACAGGATATGATTTTTCTCATGATATTACTGATCCTGAAATTATAGGAAATACTGGAAATATAAATTACAGGTCTTATGGTGAGGGAGGATTATATGAAATTTTTGCTGGAGCTGCAGCTACTTTTTGGAACAGGTTTTCTATTGGAGGACAGTTTATATACTATTTCGGAAATGTAGACAAGTCTACTACGATGACATTTTCAGAATCGTCATATCGTAATGTATATAGCGGATATACTTTGAATTTGAGTGCTATTGGTGGTAAATTCGGCGTTCAGTATGAACAACCTATTGGTGCAGGACTTACTTTAGTTGCAGGGGCGACATATAAGACTTCTTCAAAATTAAAGGGGGAAGTGACTGATTATAAGTATGCTACTATTTCAAGTGTTACTGATACATTGAAGCATAATATTGACACTCTTTCTCATGGTTCCGGTGTTAAGCTGGCTGATGAATTTGGAGTAGGAATTTCATTGAGAAGAGGTGATCATTGGCGTGTTGAATTTGACTATACACGTTCAGATTGGAGGAATTCAAATCTCGACAAGACTATTGGTTTTGCTAATAGTGGGGTTTCTAAATTCAAGACAACATATTCCCAGTCATTTCGTGCTGGATTCGAAATAGTTCCGAACCCTAATGATATCAGATATTACATGCGACGCTGTTCTTATCGTGCTGGATTGTATTATGACAGAGATTATTATAAACTTGATGGAAATATAGTAAATTCGTATGGTATAACACTCGGTATGACATTTCCTATATTTAGATGGTTTAATGGTATATCAATAGGAGTTGATCTTGGACAACGTGGTTCTAAGATAGGCAACATGATTAGAGAGCGATATGCTATGTTTGTCGTAGGATTTAATATTCACGACATTTGGTTCCAAAAACCTAAATATGAATAAAATAAACGTTTATCAATATCATGAAAAAAATTAGCTTTATCGTCGCTTCGGCGGTGTTGATGGTGTGCGGCGGAAATATTATGTCCGCACAGGGCAAGTATGGTGCTGATAGTGCTGATTGCATTAAGTACTTGTCTTATTATAAGGAGTATTACAAGAGTAAAAACTATGAAGCAGCTCTTCCAAACTGGAGAAAAGCTTACGCTCTTTGTCCTCCTACGGCAAATCAGACTATGCTTATAGATGGTACTACTCTCATAAGAAACTTGATAAAAAAGACCTCAGACGCTACATATAAGGCTGCACTCATTGATACCTTGATGGGAATACATAAGACTCGTGCAGAGTATTGGCCTAAATATGCTGTAGTTGCGCGGAACAATATGGGTTTTGATATGGCTAATTTCTATAAGAATGATGCTGAGAAACTTCATGATGGTCTTTCTGAAATTATCTCAAATAATAAGGAGCAGGTGAAACCTACTGTTCTCCTTTTCGATCTTAATGCATCTATTCAACTTTATCAGGACAATAAATTAGATGCTGATGCTCTTATTGGCATATATCAGAAAGATATGGCATTCCTTGACCAGATAACCCCAGCTGATGCGGCTGCTAAAGCAGATATTGATAAAATTAGGGGTGATATGGAGAGTCTTTTCATAAGCAGCAAGGTTGCAAGTTGTGAGAAGATTATAGAGGTTTATACTCCACGATTTGAGGCTAATCCTGAGGATCTTGCACTCGTGACAAATATTGTCAAGATGATGAGTACGGCTGAGGATTGCACTGATAAGGAATTGTATCTTAAGGCTGCTACTGCACTTCACAAACTGCAGCCAACTTCTCAGTCTGCATACTTCCTTTATAGGCTCAACGCTTCTAAGGGAAATACTTCAGATGCACTCAAATATATAAGTGAAGCTCTCACATATCCTGATATTACGACTGAGGTCGCAGCCGATTATAACTATGAGGCAGCTACATTCTGTGTAAAGAATGGACAGAATGCCAAGGCAATCGAGTTTGCTGATAAGGCTAAGGAATTATCTTCTGCATATACAGGAAAGGCTTACTTCCTTATAGGAACTATTTGGGGTGCTACGTCATGTGGTGGTGATGAAATTTCCAGGAGAGCTCCTTATTGGGTAGCTGTAGACTATATGGAAAGGGCGAAAGCTGCTGATCCTTCACTTGCTGACGATTGCAACAGAATGATAGCTCAGTACAGGGTATACTACCCTCAGACTGCGGAAGCATTCATGTATAATTATACAGATGGACAGTCATTTACTGTGTCTTGTGGCGGAATGAGAGCTACAACTACTGTAAGGACTCAGAAGTAATTCACAAGTTTGAAAAGGTACGTGAATATAATCAAGATGACAGCAACCGCAGTCGCGGTTGCTTTCGTCGTTTATTCGTGCAAATCAAAACTTTCTGTTGCTGACAGACTTGATTTAGCCACAACTCCCCTTCAGACAGTCGATAGTATGTATATGCTCCAAACAGATAATGGCAAGATTCAGATGCGTGTAGCTACTCCTAAGATGGAACGCTATGACAATGATTCCTTGTCGTATGAGTACTTTCCAGAAGGAATAAAGGTCTATGCATATACGGATGACGAAGTATTGGAGTCAACTATTGTATCAGATGAAGCAAGTCATGAAAAAAACAAAAAAAATGACGATGAGATCTGGAAGGCATTCGGAAATGTGGTTGTGAAGAATATTGTCAAGCAACAGACAATGGAAACTGATACCATATACTGGGATAGGACGAAACATGAGATATACACTGATTGTTATGTCAGAATGTACTCACCTGACGGCCTAATGCAAGGATATGGCATGCGGTCTGACGAAAGGGCAAGGAACTCTATAATACTTAAACCATTCAATAATTTTGCAATTATTGTGAAAGATACTACAGTTGTAGAAGTGGATTCAGTTAATTTTATAGGCCCATTGCTAAAAAAATAATGTTGATTTACAGGAAAATTACTATCTTCGTACCCCCAATAATATAATTAATTAAATAACTATAACACAATGGCGGTTCTTGAAAAGTTGCGCGTTAAATTCGGCATGGCGGTATCAATCATTATCGCTATAGGTCTGTTGTCATTCATTATAGACCCTAACGAAGTCATTTCGGCATTCAATGGAATGTCATCCAAATATGACGTAGGTGAAATCAATGGCAAGTCGGTTTCATACAATAATTTTCAGGAGGATATCCAGAAATTTACGACTATTAACGAATTCATGACTGGTTCTTCCGCTCAAGGCGCAGAGCAGCAGGCTCAGATTAGAAATACAGCCTGGCAGGATCTTATTTACAAATACCTTTTCGTAGAGAAGGCACGTGAAGCAGGACTTGATGTTGGTAAAGCAGAGATGGTGGACCTTACCACTGGCAACATGGTATCCCCTCTTATCTCTCAGAATCCTGCATTCCTTGATGAAAATGGAAATTTCTCCAAGTCAAATCTTGTCCAGATGGTCAATAATTTGGATGCTGATCAGACTGGAAATCTTAGGTTATATTGGAATTATATCCAAGCTTCCATCTTTAATCAGGAATTGTTCGCTAAATATAATTCTCTCTTTACTCAGAGCAATGTGCTCAGCCCTATGATGCTCAAGAGAACTATAGCAGAAAACAATAATACTTCAGATGTAGATTTTGTTATGGTTCCTTTCGGTTATCAGCAAGATTCTACCATTGTTGTATCTGATAGTGAGATAAAGTCTTACTACAATGCACATAAGAAATTCTTCAAACAGAATGCTAGCCGAGATATTGAGTATGTAGTATATGAGGTGAAGCCATCTGAAAAAGATATAGCTGCAGAAGGAAAGAAAGTGTCAGAGCTTTATGACGAGTTTGCAACTGCAACTAATATTAAATCATTCCTCATGAAGAATTCCGATAAACCTTATGAGGATATATATTACAAGAAAGGCGATCTTAACAGCGTTTCATCTGATGTTGAGAACTTCGTATGGAATGGAGAAGGTAATGTCTCTAAAGTTTTTGAGAAGGGTAATGATTTCTATATAGCTAGGGTTATGGATACTAAGATGATTCCTGACTCCGTTTATGTGAAACATATTCTCCTTCAGGGTGAAGATGCTGATAAGAAAGCTGATAGTCTCAAGACTGTTATCGAAAAGGGAGGAAACTTCTCAAACCTTGCAGCTCTTTATTCAGATGACAAGAATTCAGCAGCTGATGGTGAAAAGGGAAATATCGGTTGGATGACTCAGAGCTATATGATCCCTGGGTTTGAATCAGTGCTTACTGCAGCTAAAGGCAAACCATTTGTTCTCAAAACTCAATATGGTACTCATGTGGTAGAAGTTTCCAAGACTACAGAACCTATTCTTAAGAAGAAAGTTGCTATTCTATATAAGGAGACAATTGCAAGCAAAGAGACATTTGCAGGTGTATATGCTCAGGCAAACAAATTCGCTGTTGCCGCAGCAGGAAGCTATGCTAACTACAAGAAAGCCGTTGATACACTTGGTGTTTATTCTCACCCTATCAATGCGATGCTTGAGGGTTCCGACAAGCTTGGCTCTATTGATAATGCTAAGGAAGTGAGTCGTTGGGCTTTTGACAATAAGGTTGGAAAAGTTTCTAATATCATCACTGTAGATAATAATTACTTCGTTATTGCTACCGTACGTGGAATTCATAAAGAGGGTTATGCTAAGGTAGATGAAGTAGCTTCCAATATCAGACAGCAGCTTTATTATGAGAAGCTCGGTGAAAAGAAGGCTGCCGAGGTCGCTGAGAAGATAAAAGGTATGGATGACCTTCAGGCAATTGCTGCTAAACTTGGAACTACAGTAAGTTCTCATTCAGGTGTTGCATTCTCATCAATGAATGCTCAGGGGCTCGATCCTAAGTTTATTGGCGCTGTCAGTGTGGCTCCTGTAGGCAAGATAAGTGCTCCTCTTGCTGGATCGATAGGTGTATATGTCTACAAGGTAACAGGTCGTGAAACAGGTGCATTCTTTACTGAGGATGATGCGAAGAATCGTCAGTCTCAAATGGCGATGTATTCATCTCAGATGATTATCCCTGTGATGATGTCAGATGCTGATGTAAAGGATAACAGAGCAAGATTCTATTAGTAGAATGAATGTTCAAGAATATAAAGAGACTGGCGGAGTCAGTCTCTTTTTTTATTGTTACCTTTGTATTCGATTCCGTCATATGACGGCACGGACAGAAAAAATATAAAAGATATATGTCACTTAAATGCGGTATCGTGGGACTTCCTAATGTTGGAAAATCCACATTGTTTAACTGTATAAGCTCTGGCAAAGCACAGAGTGCAAATTTCCCTTTCTGTACCATTGAACCTAATCTTGGTTCGACCAACGTTCCTGACAAGAGACTTGAGGCTCTCGCAGACTTATGTAAGCCTAAAAGAGTCGTTCCGGCAACTGTAGATATTGTGGATATTGCAGGTCTTGTTAAAGGCGCAAGTAAGGGAGAAGGACTCGGAAATCAATTTCTTGCAAATATTCGCGAGACAGATGCAATCTTACATGTTTTGAGATGTTTTGATGATGGAAATATAGTTCATGTGGATGGTTCCGTTAATCCTGTGAGAGATAAGGAAGTAGTAGATACTGAACTTCAGATTAAAGATCTTGAAACAGTGGAAAGCCGCCTTGCTAAGGTATCCAAACAGGCTCAGACAGGTGGAGATAAAGGTGCAAAAAAACTTATGGATCTCCTTTTGAGATACAAGAGCGCATTGGAATCAGGAAAATCATGCCGTACAGTAGAAATTAGTGCAGAAGAGGAGTCAATGGCTCATGACCTATTCCTTCTTACAAATAAGCCTGTTATGTATGTATGTAATGTGGATGACAAGTCTGCTGTAAACGGAAATGCATACGTGGATGCTGTGAGAGATGCAGTGAAAGACGAGCATGCTGAAATTCTGATAATCTCTGCGAGAACCGAGTCAGACATCGCTGAAATGGAGAATTATGAAGATAGAAAAATGTTTCTTGATGAGATGGGCCTTGAGGAATCTGGAGCGGCACGCCTTATACGTGGGGCATATAACCTTCTCGGTTTGCAGACATTCTTCACAGCAGGAGCAGATGAATGTAGGGCATGGACTATAAATAAAGGTGATAAGGCTCCGAAAGCTGCAGGAGTTATTCACTCAGACTTTGAAAAAGGCTTTATAAGGGCAGAAGTTATCAAATACGAAGATTTTATCAACTATAAGTCTGAAGCTGCTGTAAGAGCCGCAGGAAAGCTTTTTACAGAGGGGAAAGAATACATCGTCCAAGATGGAGATGTGATGCACTTCTTGTTTAACGTATAAAAATGTTCAGTGGTGGGGCGAGGAGTTAGAAATATCATAACGTTTATCATTGTTATGCTCGTATCCGTCTGTATTGCCTCAGGTAAAAGCACTGGGGAACACAGACTCATGGCAATGTTTTGGAATTTAGAAAATTTCTTTGATTGGCAGGATGGAGGTGATAGTGAATCTGACCATGATTTCAGTCCTTCTGGAAGTAGACATTGGACAGCAAGGAAATTCTATTCTAAATGCAATGCAATAGCGAAATCAATATGTTGGGTGCAAGATAGCTATGGTTGTTTACCTGACATTATAGGCGTTGCTGAGATCGAGAATCGAGGAGTCCTTTCTCGAATGGTATCATCTACGGTTCTGAGCAAGAAAGAGTATAAGATTATCCATTACGATTCTCCGGATCATAGAGGTATAGATGTGGCTTTGTTATGGCGGCCGGAAACTATGGAATTGATATCTTCGAAACCATGCCATGTGGATGGGCTGGAAACGAGAGATATTCTGTTAGTGCAGATGAAAGAACGTGCTACAGAGCAGGAAAAGGTGTTCGTAGTAGTTCATCTACCTTCTAAATTTGGAGGAGGAAAGACTGCATGGAAGAGAGAAAAAGCTGCTGCGAGACTTCGTGAGGTTGTTGATTCTGTCTATGCTTGCGGTTGTAGTGATATTACTGTTATGGGTGATTTCAATGATACTCCGTCCTCAGATGCTTTCAAAATTCTAAAACCACTTCTTGTTAATGTTGCTGAAAGTCTTGATGGAATTGGCAAAGGAACTATCAGGTTCGATGGAAAGTGGGATTTGATAGATATGTTCTGGGTATCGCGAGAAATGGCACAGGATGTGAAGATGGAAATAGTCCAGATTCCGTTTCTTATGGTTAGAGACAATGTTCATTCGGGAGTAAAGCCGTTGCGAACATATTCAGGGCCTCGATACTTAGGCGGAGTGAGTGACCATTGTCCTATATTGCTAAAATATTAGGAAATAATTTATATATTTGTTTAGAATTGTTTGAAGTTAATTTTAAACCACATACAGATATGGAGATGAAATCCAGAATTCAGGACAAATTTAAGGTCCTGTATGGTACTGACGGAGAAATGTTTGCTTCCGCCGGCCGTATAAATCTTATCGGTGAACATACCGATTATAACGGGGGATACGTTTTTCCAGGTGCGATAGACAAGGGAATTGTAGCAGAGATTAAAGTCAATGGAACAGATAAGGTTCATGCCTATTCTCTTGACTACGATGAATATGTGGAATTCGGACTTGAAGAAGAAGATAAGCCTCAGCAGAGTTGGGCATGCTATATTTTTGGTGTTTGTCGTGAGACTATGAAACGAGGTGGTAAGGTAGAGGGATTTGATACAGTGTTTGCTGGAGATGTCCCTCTTGGTGCAGGACTTTCTTCATCAGCAGCTCTTGAGAGTACGTTCGCTTATGCAATCAACTACTTGTTTAACAATGGTATAGATAAATTCGATTTAGCTAAGATAGGACAGTCTACTGAGCATAACTATTGTGGGGTAAATTGCGGTATCATGGACCAGTTTGCTTCTATTTTCGGTAAGAAAGGAAGTCTTATAAGGCTGAATTGCAAGACTTTGGAATATAAATATTTCCCATTTGATCCGTCAAGTGTTGGGTATAAAGTTGTTCTTATAGATTCATGTGTAAAACATGAACTTGCATCCTCTGCATACAATAAGAGACGTCAGTCATGTGAAAATGTATGTGCCGCCATCAAGAAAAACCATTCAGATGTGGAATTTCTTAGTGATGCTAAGAGGGTTTGGCTTGAAGAAGTTCGTGATCAGGTTTCTAATGAGGATTTCCTAAGAGCTGAGTATGTCATTGGAGAGGTGCAGAGAGTCCTTGATGTGTGCGATGCTTTGGAAAGAGGTGATTATGAGACTGTTGGAGAAATGATGTATCAGACTCATTTTGGCCTTAGCCATCTCTATGAGGTAAGTTGCGAAGAACTTGATTTTTTGAATAAACTTGCACGCAAATGCGATGTTACAGGATCTCGTGTGATGGGTGGAGGATTCGGAGGATGTACCATAAACCTTGTAAAAGAAGAACTTTACGATACATTCGTGAATACTGCGATAACTCAGTTTACGGAAAAGTTCGGCCATTCTCCAAAAGTCTACGATGTCGTAATCAGTGACGGAGCGAGAAGATTGGAGTAGTTAATATTTACTGAAATATAGGTGGGCTATCTCATTTTGGTAGCCAACCATTCGGAATCTACTATAGCAAATCCCGGTGCAGGAATGACATCGGGATTTCTTTTTATTATGCCCCTACAGTCCTCATAGACATTGAATCCTATCTGTACTCCTTCCATTTTTCCTTCTGATGGGTATGTAAGAGTGATATCGTTGTCTGCTCCATCCATCTTGTAAAATTTGAATGGGGCATGCATGATGACTGAAACCTTGTCTTTATCACTTACTTTCTCTGCAATCTCCATACGAGTTATATACTTGCACATCTCCACCGCTACGTCATCAAGCCCAGTGTCGAAGATATTAACCTTTTCTATGAGTGAGCCTGCATCCTTCACTCTGCGTAATGTATATCCTTTCAGAAGATCATTATTTTCATTTGATGATAGTTGATCTGAAATAGCCTTCATGTGCTGTTCAACGGCTATCTTTTCTGAATCTGAAAGTGTGTCAGGCATTAACCATATCATAAGTTTTTCGTCAGGATCATGGTAAAGTGTTTGGAAAGCCGCAAGGTTTATTTTTCCACATTTAGGACAAGCCCACACAAACATTGAACCGTCTTTAACTTTTTCTTTCAGTTCAGGATGGTCTTTAACATTTATGATATTATATGCTGGAATTTCGCATGAAGCGCCGCATGAAGAACATTTTGCAAAAATATGTTGTGACATGTTTTTTTTGAATTTAAAACAGCTTTTTATACAAAAATAGCAAAATTACTGACTAATTGCTATCTTTGGAAGATTTTTGGTGGTAATTAAACCATTAGTAAACCAACTATTGTAACTAATACCGAAACCGATAATGAAACAATGGCTCAAACAATTCACCAGTGAAGATTGGGTAATAGTCTTTGTTGGTGCCATCGTGTTGGCTCTTGCCTGTGTTTTTCCACAGGCTATGCCAGCTCTTCCTAAATCACTTGCTTCTGTTACTGACTGGCTCAACGCTGTTTACATGTTTGTCTTCGTACTTCTTATGACATATGTAACTCTTGCGGCATTGGGTCGTCCGATGAAAGGAACTTTCGCGTCACTGCTGGTTATCTTCGCTATAACGGAGCTTGCCCAGATTACGGCTAATATACCGATAATCAAGACATGGGGATTTGAATCCGTATTTTTTGCGGTGATATATGGGTTGATATTGAATAACTGTTTTAAACTTCCTGATTGGCTTAAAAGAGCTGTAAATAGCGAATTTTACATAAAAGTAGGAATTATCTGCTTAGGTTCGACAATCCTATTCGGTGAAATGATGAAATCTGGTGCTTATGGACTTGCTCAGTCGCTCATCGTTGTGTTTACTGTTTGGTATTTCTGCTTTTGGGTAGGGAAGAAAATGCATGTGGATCCGGAGATGGGAACAATGCTCTCAAGTGCAGTGTCTATCTGTGGAGTTTCTGCGGCTATTGCCACATGTGGTGTAATTAAGGGAGATAATAAGAAACTCTCCTATGTCGTTTCTTTAGTGCTGATTATTGCCATTCCTATGATGTATATTCTTCCTTGGTTGGCTAATATTTTGAATTTATCTCCAGAAGTTGCTGGAGCATGGATTGGTGGGACTATTGATACTACTGGAGCAGTTGCTGCGGCTGGTTCTTTAATTGAAGATCCAGCCGCTGAGCAGACAGCCATTATAGTTAAGTCATCTCAAAACGTTCTTTTAGGTCTTGCAGCTTTCTTTATTTCCATGATGTGGGCATATCAAGGGACAAATAAGGATAGTAGACCTTCTGCAGGGCTTATATGGGAGAGGTTCCCTAAGTTTGTAGTAGGAATGGTACTTGCCTCACTTGTGTTCAGCTTTATTTTGTCACCGGAAACGGCTAAGATTGTCGGCAAAGTTACCAAAGGCTTTCAAAACACATTGTTTAGCATAGCGTTTGTGTGCATTGGCCTTGAGACGAGACTAAAGGATATCTTCGGAAAAGAAAACCGTGTGCCACTCAAGGTGTTCCTGACAGCCCAGACATTCAATATTTTTGTAACTTTGGTGATATCTTATATTATTTTTGGCATTATAAAGCCTTCCTTATAGTATAAATAAGAATATCTTATAAGTATTATAAGAATATGAATTATAAAGAGTTTCTTATAGAGAAATACTGAAAACAAAACCTAAATGGTGGCTATATAAGTTATAGCTACCATTTTTTATTTGTTTGAAGGACTTGCCGCCATTTATGTCGAAAATGAAGCCAATTCGGCAGTCATAAGGAATCCATAATAGATTTGCCAGATGTGCCGTTACCATAGCACCGGTACTGAAAAGGCTATACTGTCCAAATTTTCCGCTATTACCATAGATTCCATAGTCAAAATGAGGTGTAACCTCGAAGTCTTTAATGTAAAAAAATGGTGAGAAACATGATATATCACCTGCCCATATAGGGATTACATAGTCAGCAGAAAGCAATAGATGGCTGTTGGCATGCTGTCTGATGAAATAATCTGCTCCAGAATCTCCGAATCCGCGCGGCGTGACCGTGATTGCGTTCTCGCGTCTTGTTGCACTCCCCTGCTGATACTGTGACTTGGCTGAAATTTTCAGTCCTTGTGTCAATGTTATTCCTGGCAGGTATCCATATAGATAAATGTACTCTGACGGGGTATAAATATCTGTCATTGAAGTTCTTGCATGATATCCTACTTCGAATCCTGCGCCAAATCTTGGATATATTCCCGATGAAGGTACTGGTCGGAGAATATAACCTCTCAATGAAGCTTTTATTCTATGCATGAATACTTTACTACCTGTAGTGTAGTTTGTTATGTGTGAAGGCCCATTTTGCCCTGAGAAGTTTCCATCATAAGTGAGATCAAGCATTGATTTGTCGAAAATATCATTGCTTAGCTCGTACTCTATTTGTGGGATTACTCCCCTATTCCATCCTCCTGAAGAAAAATTCAGTGGTAAGTATATTGATACATTCCCTCTTAATGAAGGTTTGTTTGTGATAAGACCTGTAATGCTTTCCTTCTTATTGCTTCCGTTTATAAGATTTTGTCTCATATATTTTACAGCTGCCATATCGTTAAAGTCGGCCGAAAACTCGAATACGGGATATAACCCACTGTATGTAAATGAGACATGGCCAGAATGACGATATTTCTGTTTCCCGTATGCATAGGAATAAGGATCTTTATGAAATGAATATCCTAATGAGCCATAAGCTGTACTTAAATCATTCTGAAACAGTGCTGTAGCTCCTACTGAAGCTGTTTCGTAATCGAAGTCGCCACTTAGGTTTCTAATGTTGTCATAATTGAAGTATACAGGTGCCCATGTATGAAATCTAAGTATATGAAGCGGTTTTCTGTATCTTGTTGCATCTTGGATGTCTGCCTTAAAGGTTGTGTCCGGCCATACGATTCCCTTTTTTTTCGCAATTTCTTTTTCTTGTAATGTCAATGTTTCAGCGACTTTGTATTTGTGTATATCGCTGAATATGACATCTCTACTTCTAATATTTGTAATTTTGTGCAGTAGGCGTCCATCGTGCGTTAACTTTGAAAAATACAAGTCATTTCCATTAATACAAAATTCATCTCCCCCATAAGGAAGTGAGGTGTGTATACGAGTCTTGCCTGTAGGTAGTTCAATACTATAAAGTTCTTGCGTTCCATCTCTGTCTGAAGAAAAATATAGTGTGCTATCATTCGCATAGAGGTTATGTATGCTCACATGCAGTGGTGGTAGAATACATCTGAGAGAATCAGTCAAATTATTATTGGTCAGGAATATGCCATAACCGGAATCGGAAATTGCACTGAAGGCTATTACATCTCCGATATTGCAGGCTTCCACGACTTGAAGACTATCAGGCATTTTGAGACGTTGTATTGCACTGCCATCTTCTGCATTGACAATGATGATAAATGTGCCACCGGTAGAAGGATATTCCACAGCTGTGATTGTATTTCCGTCTGGTGATGGGTTTGGGTTAAAAAAACGCCCGGAGTGTGTCAATGCCTGAGTTTTTCCATTTTTAGGGTTATATCTGAATATTTTTGAATCCATCTTCAGCGACCAACGTTCATCAGGAATAGACTCGCTCCACCATAAATATTCGCCTCCAGCTCTGAGCCTGCTTGTACCTGAGGCAAATGGTCTGAGTCTTGATAATATACCTGTAGATGGATCATACTCTGTGAGGTATGAAGATTCTGCTATTCCGGAGCAAATTGAATAAATCTTACCATCAAGAGATATATTACCATACATTTTTTGAAACCATTTGCTTGGATTTTGCACGGAAGTGGTTTCTGTGAATGGCTCGTGTGATTTACGTTCCTCTTTCCAAATATTGCTGAATTCGTTCATTATCAACGAAAAAGAATCTTTGAAGCTTTTTCCGGAGGCAGATTTCATGGTTTTCTGTGTATTGAAAAACCTAAATGGATTAGTTGCTATTCGAGAAAAGTATCTTTCGGTAAATAGAGGATCATTGAAGCAATAACGTGCTCCGGCGATGGTCATATATCCAAGTGCATAATGATCAGGTGTATAATACCTATAAGAGCCATATCTCCATCTGTACCAGTTTCTTGTGTCTCCGTTTTCAAAGGCTGCCATATAATAATCCAAGAAATCTGCCGATCTGCCTCTTCCTGCTTTGGTCAATGCTGTTTCAGCTGTTACAGCATCACCTTCCAGAAACCAGTTATTTGGCCAAATTGCTGAGTAAGCACCTATGGCCATATCCCCGAGAATCCATGTAAGAGGTCTCAACCACCCTTTGTATCCGAACTGCATTTGTGCTAAATGACGGCTTTCATGAACCGCCAAGTCTGTCACCCAAGGAATTGGATTTGGATTATATGCTTCAGGAAGTGTATAGAGGTCTGCCCGTTTCGGAGCCCAAGTTACCATCCCATTAGAAATTCCATGGAAAGCATGAAGGATTACAGGTGTCTTTCGTTTGTATCCCTCCCCTGGTATTAGGCCGGAACTTATGGATTCTGCTATGTGGAATTTTTCCATGTTTATGCCATAATTTTTGGCAAGAGAATCGCATCCTTGAGGGTAAATTATTCTATATGAAGAAGTTGTTATGTAATTCCATTTCAAATGCCCAGGGTCGTCACCATTGCTATAGAACTGAGCATAAGTAGAGAGTGATGTAAGCATGAACACAATGATCATACTTAGTATTTTAGTTATGGTAGTAAATGATTTCATGAAAAAGGTTAAAATCAAAAAATTGCTAAAGGCAAATCTAACTATTTTTTATAATTTTGTGGAGATTTAAAAAAGATAAAGCCGCACTTTATGCAGATGTTAATCCAATTTGTGACCCTTATAGGGGCAGTAGCATTATTTTTATTCGGACTTAGCCTACTTAGCGTCGGTCTTCAAAAAGTAGCTGGAGATGGTTTGAGGTCATTTCTAGCATCGATGACCTCTAATGCTTTCAGACGACTCATAACAGGTGTCGGAGTTACGGCGGCTATACAATCTTCCACAGCGACGACCATCATGGTTGTAAGTTTCGTAAATGCCGGTTTGTTAACACTTGCGCAGGCCATAGGCGTGATAATGGGCGCCAATATAGGAACTACGGTCACGTCGTGGATTATGGCTATATTTGGTTTCTCATACGATATATCCACCATATCTTTCCCACTCATTGCCATCGGCTTCCTGATGATGCTGAACAAGAAAAACAAGAAAATCAAGGAACTGGGTGAGATAATTATAGGCTTTGCACTTTTCTTCGTAGGCTTTGCAAAACTTAAGGAAACATCGGGAATCCTGCTTGACAATATAGACCTTTCTGGACTTCAGACATTAACTAACCTACATGTGGGACCATTGAATCTGTCGGTTCTTATATTCCTTCTGATAGGTACTGTCTTAACAATTTGTTTTCAGTCTTCGGCGGCCACCATGGCCATCATCATGCTGCTTATTACTACTGGAGTAATTCCTTTCAAGTTGGCTGCTGCGATGATACTTGGCGAAAACATTGGAACGACTATAGCTGCCAATATCGCTGCTTCTGTCGGAAATACTACGGCGAAGCGGGCAGCAATGGCGCATACTGTGTTCAATGTATTTGGTGTGATATGGGTGCTCTGTATATTTCCATTGTTCCTAAAATTTATAGGATTTATCATTAGTTCGTTCGGACTGCCAGACCCGAATACTACAGATCTTACAGATGTGGCCAATGCAGACAGGATAAAGATGTCGCTTCTTTATAGCGTCACCACGATGCATACTTTGTTCAATGTGACAAATACTATGATTCTCATTTGGTTTATACCTCAGATAGAGAAGATAGTATCTCTTTTAATTCCATCTAAAAACGAGAAAGAAGTCTTCAGACTTAAATACATACAAGGTGGTCCTCTCTCTACCGCGGAACTCTCTCTCGATGAGGCTGAGCAGGAAATCGTGCATTTTGCTGAAATATGCTACAATGATTTCAAATATATGCGTGATGCTATTGCTGAAAAGAATCCTGATAAGTTCAACCAACTCAGGGAGAAGCTCATCAAGTATGAATCTATAACTGATCGGATTGAGTATGAAATCGCAGATTATCTGAATGAGGTTTCAAAGAGTGAGATATCTATGTCTTCATCGGTTCGTATCAAGGGAATGTACAAAATTATAGGCGAATTGGAAAGTCTTGGAGACTCAGGTGATGCTATCGGACGTATACTCGCTCGTAGAAATGAGCATGGGAAGACATTCGATGCGGAGCAACTTAAACGGCTTGGAAGGATGTGTGATTTTCTTGATGATGCGTTCAAAGCCATGACTGACAATCTTAAAGCTCCATATACAAGTCTTAAAGACATTACGAATGCACAGGATGCGGAGTATAATATAAACGAATACCGTAACACTCTTCGAGAGGAGCATATCATCAATATTGAGGAAAATCCGTCATATAACTATCAGCTTGGTGTGTTTTATATGGACATTGTAGCTGAGCTTGAAAAGATGGGAGATTTTATCATCAATGTTTCTGAGGCTAAGATTGCTGAAAATGGTGAATAGACTTATTAGTAGACTATATATCGTCTTAGCATTGGCATTGACATTGTCCTGCGGTCAGAATCGGTCGAAAGGACAAGCGTCGGCTGTGGTTGAGAAAGTGGAATTTCCTACAGTGGAAGTTCCAGGTATGATTACTGATCCAGCTGAGCGGTTGGATTACATTCTGACGCATTTCTGGGATGGACTCATGTCTACATCGGTGAAAGGAGTTAGTGATTCTCTACATGTGGTTGGTTTCTCCCGTGATGATGTGGAAAAGCAGTTTGGAATGTATGCTACACTACTTTGGCAAGCTCCTGTGAGTGAGGGGGCTGCGTCTGTGAAGAATCTTTTCAATGCTGCAGAAGCCTGTGAAAAGCATGATACGACATCAAATGTGTTTGAGACCATTACATCTTTTGCTGAAAAATATTTTTATGACCCGAATTCTCCTCTTCGTAATGAAGAATTTTATCTTCCATATCTTGAGGGGCTTGTTGCTTCTGATATGGTGCCTGAAGTCAGGAAATATGGCTATGCATATGATGCGAAGATGTGTTCATTGAACAGAATAGGGACTATAGCGGCAGATTTTGAGTTTAGAACGACTACCGGTAGGAGCATGACTCTTCATAACATAAAGGCTGACTATATTTTATTGTTCTTCTCAAATCCTGGATGTCCGAACTGCAAGGAAATAACTGATATGCTTGAGAGCAGTCCTGAGGTGCATGAACTTGAAACGTCTGGACGTTTGAAGGTTGTCAGTGTTTATATTGACAAGGAAATCGACAAATGGAAGGCGTATGCATCAGAGTATCCGGAAGAATGGATATGCGGTTATGATGATAAATATGTCATTAGGACAGATGTTACATATAGTGTACGTGCTATCCCATCATTATATCTTCTCGATAAGGATAAGAAGGTAATGATGAAAGACGCTCCTCAAGACAAGATTTTCGAGGCATTATCGTATTTAGCACAAAACTCAGGACAATAAAACCACATTGATTATGCAGATTGACAAGAAAGTTTGGAAGATAACTCCTGATGGAAAGGAGATTTTCCTCTATAGAATTACAAATGCTTCAGGTGCTTATGTTGAATTGAGCAGCATTGGGGCAGGCATAGTTTCCATAGTTGTGCCTGACAGAAATGGAAATATGGCTGATGTGGTAATAGGCTATGAAGACCCTATGTCATATTTTGGTGATGGTCCGTGTGCCGGAAAATGTCCAGGAAGGTATGCCAACAGAATTGCCAATGGTCGTTTCACTCTTGATGGAAAGGAATATTCATTACCGGTGAACAATGCCTGCAATCATCTTCATGGTGGTCCAAACGGATTTCAGAATCAGGTTTGGGAAAGCCGAGTAGAAGGGGAGTCTGTAGAATTTATGTATTTTTCTGAAGATGGTGAGGCCGGATATCCGGGCAATCTAAAGGTGGTGGCGCATTACGAATGGTCTGATGATAATGAACTGGCATTGACATTCACAGGCGAGACAGATGCTCCTACGGTGGTGAATTTGACTAATCATTCCTATTTTAATCTTGATGGTGAAGGATCGGGTACAGTGCTGCATCATGTCCTTAAGCTGAATGCTTCAGAGTATCTTCCTACTGATGAAACTCTTATCCCGCTCGGAGAGCCTGCTGATGTCGCTGGAACCCCTATGGATTTTGTCAATGCAAAAGAGCTTGGCCGAGATATTCGGGCTGATTTTCCTGCATTGAAATATGGAAAAGGATATGACAACTGTTATGTCATAGATGGTGCAGAATCAGGTCAGCTTCAGACGGCTGCTGAACTGTATTCTCCATTAAGCGGAAGAGTTCTGGAAGTGGTTACTACGCAGCCTGGAGTGCAGATTTATACCGGTAATTGGCTTAATGGGTGTCCTGTAGGGAAGAATGGACATATATATCATGATTATGATGCTGTGGCTATTGAATGCCAGCATTATCCGGACTCTCCGAATGAGCAGGAATATCCTTCTGTAGTCCTTCGACCGAAGGAGGTTTTTGAACAGGCTATAATATTCGCATTTTCAGTAAGATAACAGAATGAAACAATATCTTGACTTGCTTCGCCACATAAGAAAAGATGGTGTAATTAAACATGATCGCACAGGAGTGGGAACTCAGAGTATCTTCGGATATCAGATGCGTTTTGACTTGTCTGAGGGCTTACCTCTTCTTACGACAAAGAAAGTTCATCTCAAGTCTATCATATATGAGCTTCTTTGGTTTATATCGGGAGATACCAACATAAAATACTTAAAAGATCATGGTGTATCTATTTGGGATGAGTGGGCAGATGAAAATGGCGACTTGGGGCCTGTTTACGGACATCAGTGGCGCAGTTGGCCTACCCCAGAAGGCAGAAGTATTGACCAACTCTCGCAGGTTATAGAGACGATACAGGCTAATCCTGATTCACGGCGTATGCTTGTGACTGCTTGGAATCCTGGGGAAGTGGATAAGATGGCGTTGCCTCCATGTCACTGCCTTTTCCAGTTCTATGTTGCTGATGGTAAGCTGTCATGTCAGCTATATCAGCGCAGTGCGGATACCTTCCTTGGTGTTCCGTTCAATATTGCATCTTACGCACTTTTGACTATGATGATAGCTCAGGTTTGTGGCCTTAAACCGGGTGAATTCATTCATACGACAGGTGATACGCATATATATCTTAATCATTTCGAACAGGTTGATTTGCAGCTATCACGTGAGCCTCGAAAATTACCTGTTATGAAGCTTAATCCTGAGGTGAAGAGTATATTCGATTTTAAGTATGAAGATTTTACTCTTGAGGGGTATGATCCATGGCCTGCAATAAAAGCTCCAGTAGCAGTATGAAAAAGTATATAATAGCGGCAGTTGCCGACAATATGGCTATTGGTCGTGATAATGAACTATTGTGGCATATATCTGCGGATATGAAATATTTCCGTAAGATTACTATGGGCGCTCCTATTATAATGGGTTATAAGACATGGCTTTCCATAGGTAGACCTCTTCCAGGGCGCAAAAACATTGTCATTACGAAGCATCCTTTTGAAGCTGCTGAATCTATAGTGCAAGTGAGAGATGTGGATAGTGCTTTTGCTGCTGCAGCTCTTCCGTCGGCAGAAGGGGTAGTCCCTGAGCATTGTTTCATTATAGGTGGAGCTAAGACTTATGAGAGGACATTGTCAAAAGCGGACAAACTCTATATAACTCATGTTTATACATCAGTACCAGATGCTGATGCGTTCTTTCCTGTGATTGATTCTGATATTTGGAAGATAGAGTCGGAAACGCCTACCGAAATAGACCCTAACAACGGATTAAAGTATTCATTTGTCGTTTATTCGCGATAAATTTTATGAATCTGTTTGGGAATTTATGTCGAAAATCCGTCATATAATTTCTATAGAATAAAATTTAAGTAACTTCTTACAAATTATTTCATATATTTGTCTGTGAACAAAACAAATAGACGAATATATGACAGGGAAGAGAGAAAGCTTTGGGAGCCGTTTTGCCGTTATAATGGCTATGTCTGGCTCGGCAATAGGTCTTGGGAATATATGGAGATTCCCATATCTTGTAGGAGAGCATGGTGGCGCTGCGTTCATAATAGTGTACATGCTTGCATCACTTTTTCTGTCAATACCAATATTTCTTGCAGAGTCTATCATTGGTCGTAGGACTCATTCCAATACATTTGGAGCTTTTGACAATCTGGCTCCAAAGTCTGGTTGGAAGTGGCCTGCGTTTCTTACGGTATTTACACCATTGATAATCCTATCATATTACAGCGTCGTCGGAGGGTGGTCTATAGAATATCTCGTAAAAGCTTTGACATTCAGTTTCACAGGTTCGGATGCGCAGCTTGAAGGCATGTTTGGAAATTTTATATCGTCACCTTGTGCACCGCTTTTGTTTCATACATTGTTTCTGATTATCTGCGCTGGAATCATTGTCATGGGGGTTAAAGGCGGCATCGAAAAATTTAGCAACCTCTCTATGCCCGTGCTGTTTATTATGGTGCTGATAATCATGATATATTCGTTGACATTGCCAGGCTCAGAACGTGGCGTAGAATACCTTGTCAAGCCTAATTTTAGAAATCTTGGGGCGGCAGGCGTTGCATCTGCGACGGGACAGTCTTTCTTCTCGCTTTCGCTCGGTGTTGGAACTGTGCTTACATACAGTTCTTATGTGAACAAAAAAGAAAACCTCCTTATATCTGGATTGGGTACTGCGGGGTTCGATCTTCTGTTCGCAATTATGGCCGGATTTGCCATTATGTCGGCGGTGTTCGCGGCTAGTATTGCTCCTGGAAGTGGTCCTGGGCTTATATTCGAAACACTTCCGTTTGTATTCAATAAAATGTCGGCTATATCTCCTATATTCAGTGGTGTGGTGGCTATCTTGTTCTTCTTAACCGTTATGGTTGCGGCACTGACATCGGCCATGTCTTTGTTTGAAGTCGGAGTGGCTTATTGTGTGGAAGAGAAGGGTATTAGGCGCATGCCAGCAACTGCTATTGTGTTTATCGGAGTGTGGCTCCTGGGCTGCTTGTCATCACTTTCTTTCGGCCCTTTGCGTAATTTTACCATAATGGATCTTCCGTTCTTTTCATTCCTTGATATGATGTCGTCTAATTTTCTTATGGCAATGGGGGCGATGGTCTATGCAGTCTTTGTGGGGTGGAAAATGAGGCGTGCTGATGTGTATGATGAATTCACGAATGGGGGAACAATCAAGTTCAATGTTCGCTGTTTCCCTATTTTTTATTTTCTTGTCAGATACATAGCTCCGGTTGTTATCGGTGTAATTTTTATTACGGGACTGGTGATGTGAGAATGTCGTTCCGTTCGGAAGTTGAAAAATATCTTGAACTTTTCTTTTCCGACTAATTTGCCGAATTTTGTGATTCAATACCCTGAGTGTTGTCCGTTATCTGAAAATAATTTCTATATTTGTGATGCTGAAGCAATTCAGCGAACATATTGAAAGTGTTTTCGCACTGTCCTTCTGAGGAAATGTGGTAGTTTCAATGAAGAAAGGACGCACGGACAACACTCATTCTTGTGTAGACGGATGTCGCGATGGGAGCATCATTTGCTTCCATGTCGTCATATCTATACGGGTGTGGGGTATTGGATGTCGTTTATTTTCTTCAAGGTTCTACCACAACCTCCTCAGAGATAAACGAAATCGGCTCCACACTTTCTTTGTATATAACCAACCGCCGCATCAGGAGTCCGCGCTGCGGCACCAATATTATCGCTATGACCGACAACTTGCACATCTCGTCCGTCGGAGCACCATATCAGACTCCGGCATTGGAAATCATTGACATTCAGACCGAAAATTCCTTCGCGTCAAATGGTACGGAATCATTTACTGAAGGAGAAGAAGTAGGGTGGTAATCTTAAAAGCATGCTGATATGAAAAGAATATATACTGTAGTCTCGATACTTGCGTGTCTTGCATTCTATGGTTGCGACAAGTCTGAAGAGAACATTGAAGCAAATGTTATCAATGATGTTTTGCCGGAGTTTACTGCTTCGACTGGGGAAGGCGATACGAAGACATCATTGAAAGGCTTGGATGTGATATGGTCGTCTGATGACAGAGTGGCTATTTTCAATGGCACTACTGTCGATAAGGAATACAAAGTGAAAGACGGCTGTTCTGGATCTACTACTACCACATTGACACCAGTGAATCAAGATTTTACGGCTGGCACAGAAGGCTCGGAGATGGATGGCAATGTCGCCGTTTATCCATATTCTGCAGTGAACTCATGCAGGAAAACTGATGACGGTTATAAACTGTCAGTGAATTTTCCGAGCGCCATCAGATACTCGCCATACTCATTTGGGGAAGGAGCAATGCCAATGGTCGCCGTCACCGACTCCAAAGACGACTACAACCTCTCATTCAAAAATCTCTGTGGTCTCCTGAAACTTCAGCTGAAAGGAGATGGAATAGTTAAATCTGTTAAAGTATATGGTAACGATAATGAACCGCTTTGTGGCAATGTATCAATATTAACTAGTGATATAATTAGTAGAAGCTATAAATATGGAGGGAGTTCTATTCTTGTAAATCATTAACTATCATGGAAATTCCGAAAAGTGTTAGAAGATTGAATGGTTTTGATGATTGTACTGCTTTAAGTGATCTTACTATACATGATGGAATTGAAAAATTTTTAGGGTTTTTAGGATGTAGTATTTCATATATTAGTTTACCTGAAACTATAAGAGTTATTGGATCTACTGTTTTTAGGCGTTGGGGTAAGGCGATAGTTGATTTTTCGAGATGTAAAAATTTGGAACAGATTGAAAGATATTCATTTGAAAAATCAGGAATAGAAGAATTAGATTTATCATGTTGTACTAAATTGAAGGACATGACAGGAGTATTTTATAAATTTTATCCAAAAATAATTAAAATAGGCTCTGTGACGCCTCCAACATTGGAATCAAATTATTCTTCCACTGCTATCCTATACGTCCCGGCAGAGTCAATTGATGCATACAAAGCTGCTGATGGTTGGAAAGAATTCAAGGATATTAGAGCTCTTTAATTCTATGTGTGAAATGCAAATGTATTCAGATGAAAATAATTTCGCTCAATAATTGGCTGCTACGAACTTTGCCTAACATATTGTTGCTTCTGATATTAGTTGTCATCAGCAGTATTTCTTATGGCTTTCTCAGTGAATGAGTATAATGATGAACAAGATTGAAATTAAGGTATTATGAAGAGTACATATGTTTGGCAAACTCTGATGCTATTGGGCTTGATGGCATTTTCGTGTGAAAAAAGTGAAGAATGTCCGGATGTCGAGGAGGACAATATCCCTCGCATTGAGATAGGGGAGCCTACGCTCAATGTCGCCGCGGACGCGAAAAGCGGGAAATTTTTCTACATTGTTAAAAATCCGATAAAAGGAGTGACTTCTACTGCGGTGTCTGATGTAGAATGGATTCACGACATATCAGTCGGCGGTGGGATTGTGTCATTTGGAATAGACCAGAATAATGACATTGAAAGGATAGGAAATATTCATATGGCATATTCTGATGTTGCATCGGCAGATGTCACTATAGTCCAGGCTGCATCAGAAGAGGAACTATCCGTTTATTCTTCTGATCTTCATTTCCAATTTGAAGGCGAATCTCGTGTGATAAAGGGATACAGCTCAAGAAAATGGACATTGACAGGAACTACTGATTGGGCTAAGACTGATGTGACTTCTGGGGAAGCGGGTTATTTTACCCTTAATATTGACGTGATGGAGAATGTCTCCAAGGCAGAAGATAGAAGGACCGACTTTATCTTCCATCTTAATAACTCGAAAAAGACTTTTAGGCTGAGTGTGTCTCAAGATAAGGATAGTAGACCAGAAAATCCGTCAGATTCAGATCCTTCAAATACAAAGTTTTATAGAAAAATATTGCTAACAGATTTCTGTGGAACAGATGATATATATACTCCGATAATGCAAAAAACTCTTATGGAAGTTTTGCATTATCCTGAATATTCAAAAAAAGCTGTTTTAGCGTCAGCTCATATGTATAATTTGGATGATCCTGCATATTTTAATTCAACATTAGCTTCTGCAATGGAGATTAAAGGGTATCCTACATTGATTGCGAATTTGAATAAAATGAACAAAATGTATGCTAATGCAGGTCTGACGGATGTCCAGCAGTTCATTGATGATGCAGGAAGTTCAGAAACTTTAGCTGGGGTAGCTGCAAATTCTGCTGTAATTTATGATTGTTTGTATGTTAATTCGAGTGTAAAGTCTGCTATTCCGAAGTTAAAGAATTTCCGTGTTGCAGTATGGATACTTGAAGATGGTATTTATGGTAAACAAAAAAATGCTCTTGACGAAAGCTATAATATTCATGATAATTGTGTCCGTGCTATCTCTGGAGATTCTGATGATTATCATGGAGTCGCAACGAATCCTGTAGCATTGGCCATGAGAGAGGTTGGAAATGCATCTTTCAAGATTGAGCTAAATTCTAGTTGGGATAAATCCAAGCTGCGGTACCTTGTTGTCGTATCGGCGCAGAATAAAGATGGCTTTTATGAAGTGTGTAATGTCGATAGTGCACGGCTGGGTGAATCTATTCAGTACAATTATTCTGAACCATAGGAAAAGAATAGATATCGTGGATGAAGTTCAAAATCGTGTGCCACGTGTTGGCGATTAGCTGGTTGTATATATGGTTGTATACCAATTGTTTGCTTGATATTCGTGTGCGACGCCCGTGGAACTCGCGCAAGAAAATCAGCTTCCGTGCCACGTGTTAGGAATTATCATATTACATATAATATTGTATATCAAATATTTAACTAAAAAACAATGTTGCGCTCCCGTGGAATACGATTTTCCATTGGAGCGCCATTGCTTATTCTGTCGGCAGTGATCGTGAATTCCCCGATCCTCGTTAAAACGTTATTTTCGTACAAAGCTGTCTATTTATAGGGCATATGTTCGGATTAAATCGTTTTTACGAACAGATTTTGTTAGACACTGTTTTGAAATGGAGGGAGCCATGTAGGCTTTGCCTGAATAGCGAGGCCAATCACTTGTATTCCAGATTCGTCAGCCGTCAACGTCTGTCAGAAACATATTAGTGATGATAATCCGCTGAATTAGGTTATCTTTGCATCATGCCTGGCAAGGTGGCATAGATGGTGACGAGATGAAAACATCGGAGAGTTACGATTCCGAACATGCCGAATCATTCGCGGCAGAAATATGTGTCGGATGAATCGATGATTTTGCCGGACAACACAGAATAGAAGAAGTTAAAAATCGTTAGGAAAAAATATAGAAAGATGCAGAAGATATGGAAAAAGGCCCTATTGTTTTTGGGCGTAGTAGTCCTCTTCTTGGGACTGGCATACGGATTCGTGCCACAGGTTCTTGATGGTAAGATAGTGAACCAGAGCGATATATCCGGATATGTCGGCATGGCTCATGAAGCTAATCAATGGAACGAAGAACATCCTAATGACAGAACCGCATGGACTAATTCCATGTTTGGAGGAATGCCTACAACCATGCTTACAGGTAATCCCGAGGGTGACTGGACGCAGCCGATATATAATGCATTTCTCACAGGTCGCAGACCAGCTACATATATTTTCATTACGCTACTGGGGGCATTTCTTCTGATGCTATCACTTGGAATAGCTCCTGTTCTCGCAATCGGAGGAGCAGTCGCAGTCGCATTCTGCTCATATAACATGCAGATCATACAGGTCGGTCACAACACCAAGATGATGGCTATAGCCTGGTTGCCGTGGGTGCTCGCTGCCGTGATATTCACCTATCGGTCCGCCATGGGACAATATAGGAAGGTCAATGCCGATGAAACTGCCTCAGACCATTCCTGTAAGTCATGGTTTTCGCAGACATTACTTGGCGCAGCACTTTTTGGAATGACCTTAAACTTCCAGCTAAAGGCTAATCATATACAGATATCCTACTATTTGGCTATCATTATATTCTGTTATGTCATAGGCCTGTTTATCTGGCTTGTGTCAGATAAAACACGCCGCCATGGAATCGGGAAATTTTTAATCTCTTCCGCATTGCTTTTAGTGATAGGAATCATGGGTATAGGTGCCAATGCGAATAAGCTTATTCCTACCTATAAATATTCCCAACACACCATGCGAGGAGGCTCTGAACTTGCTGTAGCAGATGGGGACAATGCTGGAAAATCCAAGGGACTTGATATTGAATATGCTACTGCTTGGTCATACGGATGGCAGGAGCTTCCTAACATGATGATTCCGGATTTCAACGGAGGCTCGTCAGCCGGTGCTGTGAATCCTTCCAAGTCTGAAACCATAAAGCTTCTTAAACAATATGGTCAAACGAATCTTAGGGACGTAGCCAAGACATTGCCACTATACTGGGGGCCACAGCCTTTTACTGCCGGACCGATGTATATGGGCGCGATAACCATTTTCCTGTTCATACTCGGTCTTCTGATGTGCGATGGAAAGGACAAATGGTGGATATTCGCCGCGACAAGCATAGCCATATTGCTCGCTGTTGGAAGTCATTTCATGCCGTTTACGAAGTTCTGGTATGAATATATGCCTTTCTACAGCAAGTTCAGGACTGTGTCCATGGCATTGATAATACTCCAAGTGACATTGCCGATGCTCGGATTCATTGTCCTGGACAAGATACTTAAAGGAGGGTACACCGCTGAACAATTCAGAAAGCCTGGCATCATAGCATTGGCTTTGACAGCAGGGCTAAGTCTTATATTCTGGCTGTTTCCAGGTCTTGCAGGCGACTTCTCGGCCGCTTCTGATACTCAGATGCATCCTGAACTCGTGGCCGCACTTCAGCAGGATAGGGAAGCCCTCCTATCTCATGATTCAATGATGTCATTCTGGCTCATAATCGTCACTTATGTTATAATACTTTGGGCTTATACTAAGCCGAAAGATGCTTCTGGCGATGATGCCTATGTCGGGACAAGGCGTTGTGCAGCAGGCATCGCCATCTCGGCCCTTGTTCTTCTGAACATGTTCGCGACAGGCAAGAGATACCTTAATTCTGACCATTTCATCACGCCTAAAAATTTCGATAGTCAGTTTACGCAAAGGGCTGTAGATAAGGCGATATTGGAAGACCCTGCCTTAGATTATCGTGTCCTGGACTTGACTGTCAATGTGTTTAATGACTCGCATCCAAGCTACTGGCACAAGAACATCGGTGGATACAGCCCTGTGAAGATGCAGCGTTACCAGGATTTGATAGACCGTCACTTGACAGGCGAGATAAATTCTATCATAAAGACTGTCAATGCAGCTGGAACCATGGAAGGACTTATGGCTTCATTTCCATCAGTACCTGTATTGTCAATGCTGAATAACAAGTACGTGATTCTTGATGGAAATAGTGCTCCTTTCGAAAATCCAAATGCGATGGGTAATGCTTGGTTTGTTGACTCTGCAGCGCGAGCTACTACAGCAGAAAGTGAAATTTCAATGCTTTCCAATATTGACCTGCATACAACTGCCGTAATCGGTCAGGATTTCAAATGGGCTGCGGATGCGGTGGAGGCGTGTGCTCTTAAGTCTGCCGGAATCGAGACGAGGATGGCCGCTGGACGGGATACCATATATATGACATCTTATGCACCGAATGAACTTCACTACCATTATCGTGCAGCCTCTGACAGAGCTGCGGTGTTCAGCGAGATATACTACCCTGACGGATGGACGTTGAAGTTCTCAGGCGATGGTGCTCCACAGGACGGCCTAAAGCTGTTCCGTGCTGACTGGACACTTCGCGGAGCTATTCTTCCTGCTGGTGAATATGACTTGGTGATGCGTTTCGATCCTGAGTCATATCATGTCAGCTCAAGCATCTCCCGCGCTTCATCCATCCTGCTGATACTCCTCATCCTTATTTCGGCAGGTGGAATGTTTGCAATGCGGAAATAAACTATTACTTTCTTGAGATTGATTCGAATAGAGCGACCATCTTTGCCGTGAGCGTTTTGCGAGAGAACTGGCGAATGGTGTCAGACTTGTCATCTTCGGCGAGGACTTCGCTTAGCTCGGCCTCTCCTGCATGCTCTATTTGTATGTCCTCATCATCATTGGCTGTATTGAAACGCTTCCAGCAAAGATTGATGTATGATGTCACGGAATCTTTGTCATCCCATCCGAAAACTACGCCTGTGCCAGTCTGATTTACTATTCTGGCCATAGCTCCGTCCGTTTGTCCGATACCTAAAATAGGGTTTCCAGAGGCAATATATTCAAACAATTTGCCTGGAAGAGTTGCTTTGTATTCAGGTTCTTTACGCAATGGCAAAATCAGAAGTGAAGCATTTTTCTGCTCGCGGATTGCAACATTATGATCTTGATAACCAAGATCTACGAGGTGATTACCGAGGCCTGCTGCATTGATGGATGCGATAATTTCTTTGTCGGTTTTTCCGACGAGGCGGATACGGAGCATATCATTGAAAGTAGAGTCTTGACTACATTTCTCCGCTAAAGCTTTCCATACTACATCCGGGTTTCCATCAGAAGCGAACAAGCCTGTATGTGTTACATTGAAATAGCCATCCGGTTCTACCACTTGATCGAAGTCGTCATCATCGAAGCCATTGGTAATCAGCTCTACAGGAGTTGTGGTCATGATTTGAAAATCATCCTGTACGAGAGGGGAGACTGCTACTATTACGGTTGCATCATCCAGAACCTGCTGCTCCATGCGGTGGTGCTTGCGCTCTGCCCATTTACTTAAGCAGAGATGCTTAAAATAGAACATCTTGGTCCACGGATCGCGAAAATCTGCCACCCATGGAATGCCTGTTGATTTTGCTAAGCGTCTGGCTATTAAATGCATTGATTGCGGCGGTCCTGTGCTGACGATAATGTCTACAGGGTGCTCTTTCAGATATTTTTTTAAGAACCTTACAGACGGGCTTACCCATGTAACTCGTGGATCAGGTATGAAGAGGTTTCCTCTGAGAAAGAGCATCAACTTCTGCTTAAATGTTTTCTTCTGGTTGTTTATAGGATTGACTTCCTGCTCGCGTGCATTCTTCTTCCCTGTCAGCTTCCTATATAAAGAATAGAACTCGGTGATATGTCGCTTAATGACAATGGCCTCTTTCGGTACATCCTCCTCCAGTGTCTTGTCGATGCTGGTCATTTCCGGATTCTCTGGGGTATAGATTATCGGCTGCCATCCGAACTGAGGCAGGTATTTGCTGAACTTGACCCAACGTTGTACGCCGGAGCCTCCGGTAGGGGGCCAATAGTAAGTTATGATAAGGACCTTCTTCATAATGGGCGTAAAGATACGACTTTTTGACTGCCGCTGTTGAAATATGGACCGAAAATCTGTAAATTTGTTTGTTTTGAAATGAATTGGAGATATGGCGAAGAAACAGGCTGAAGATACGCCTTTGCTAAAACAATATTTTTCTGTCAAGGCTCAGCATCCTGAGGCTGTGCTTTTGTACAGGGTTGGTGATTTTTATGAAACCTATTCTGATGATGCTGTGCTTGTCAGTAAAGTTCTTGGCATTGTCCAAACGAAGCGATCCAATGGCGACAAAGAAGCAGTACCTATGGCAGGTTTCCCGCATCATGCAATAGAGCCGTATCTGACTAAGCTCATACGAGCTGGATATAAGGTAGCTGTGTGTGATCAGCTTGAAGATCCGAAACTTACTAAGACACTTGTGAAACGTGGTGTAACAGAAATGGTTACGCCGGGAATTGCCTTTGGTGAGAATATGTTGGATCAGAAAGAACACAACTTTCTCATGGGTATCACTTTTTCCAAGGAACAGTGTGGCGCCGCTTTTCTGGATGTTTCTACAGGTACGTTTCAGATAACGCAAGGTAGTATTGACTATATCGGCACTCTGGTAGCCTCTCTGTCTCCGAAAGAGATAGTCGTGCAGCGTGGCAATGAAAAAAAAGTTAAAGAGTTATATGGAGATAAGCTATATGTCTCTACTCTTGATGAATGGGCATTCGTTTATGATTCTGCGGAAGAAAAACTGAAGAAACAGCTCCGTGTTGAATCGCTCAAGGGCTATGCGGTAGATTTGTACCCACTCGGAATATGCTCTGCTGGAGCTCTTGTAGTGTATCTTGAACAGACACAACATGCCGGACTTGCCAATATCTGTTCCATATCGAGAATAGATGAAGATAGGTTCGTCTGGATGGACCGCTTTACCATAAGAAATCTTGAGATATTCAACGCGTCTGTCGGAGGCGAAGGTGTTTCACTTGTAAGTGTTATTGACAAGTGTAGTTCGCCTATGGGTTCGCGACTGCTGAGGAGCTGGCTTGCAATGCCGTCGCTTGATTTGAAAGAAATTCATGATCGATTCGACATCGTTGAATATTTTACAAAAAATAGAGAGCTGTTGGAGCAAGTCCGAGAGTATATCGGCAATATAGGAGATCTCGACAGAATAATTTCCAGGGCGGCCACAGGTAAGATAATGCCTCGCGAGATGCTTCAGCTCGGACGAGGACTTTCGCAATTGGAACCTATACGCGCCATTTGTTGCCGGAAAGATGATAATGTCAATGCTGATAATTCTGCTCCGCTTGCAAAACTTGCCGGAGCTTTGGATGGATGTACATCGCTACTTAGTGATATTACTGGAACATTGACCCCAGATGCGGCTGCGGCTATAGGAAAGGGAGATGTTATCGCAAAGGGGGTGAATGAGGAACTTGACAGACTTAGAGATATCTCTCATGGTGGAAAGGACTATCTGCTTAAGATGCAGCAGAGAGAAATAGAAAGAACAGGAATTTCCTCATTAAAAATAAGTTATAATAATGTCTTCGGATATTATATGGAGGTTCGCAACACTTTTAAGGATAAGGTCCCTCCAGAGTGGATACGTAAGCAGACTCTTGTCAATGCCGAGAGATATATAACTCAGGAACTCAAGGAATATGAGGAACAGATACTCTCTGCAGAGGACAAGATATACGCTATAGAAACTTCTATATATAATGAGTTGATTACTAAGGTTCAAAGTGCTGTAAGGATTATACAGGGAAATTCCATGATAGTGGCTAAACTTGATATTCTTTCAGGATTCGCGGACTTGGCTTTGGAACGTCACTATTGCCGTCCTGAAGTCGGTAATAGTCTCTCGCTTGATATTCAAGCTGGAAGGCATCCGGTTATAGAGACTCTTATGAAGCCTGGGGAAGAATATGTCCCTAATGATATTCATTTGGACAATAAGGAACAGCAGATTATAATTCTTACAGGTCCGAACATGTCAGGTAAATCAGCATTGCTCCGCCAGACGGCCTTGATTGTACTTATGGCGCAGATAGGTTCATTTGTACCTGCAGATTCTGCCAAATTCGGATATTTCGACAAGCTTTTCACCAGGGTAGGCGCTTCTGACAATATCTCTCGCGGAGAATCTACTTTTATGGTAGAGATGCTGGAAACTTCAATGATTCTTCATAATCTGTCGAAACGTTCCCTTGTCCTTTTAGATGAAATCGGAAGGGGGACATCCACATATGACGGCATGTCCATAGCCAGGGCAATTGTGGAATATATACATAAGTTCGGTAAAGGTGCTAAGACTTTATTTGCTACTCATTACCATGAACTTAATGATATGGCTGGTATTTATCATGGAGTTAAGAATTTCCATGTTGCGGTCAAGGAAGTTGGTAAAGAAGTAATTTTCTTGAGAAAACTGAAAGAAGGTGGAGCGGAACATAGCTTCGGTATTCATGTGGCAAGAATGGCAGGAATGCCTAAAGAAGTGCTTGACTCTGCCGAGAGAACGTTGGCAACATTAGAAAAAAACGGTATGGTTTCTATAAGTAGGACTTCGGGGCTTGTCGATAATGAAATAAGTAAACCTTATAATACTAAAGAGGGAGAGGTTCACCAAGACGGCTCTATACAGCTGTCACTTTTTCAACTCGATGATCCTACATTGTCTTCAATGAGAGATACTTTAAAGTCTGCTGATTTGAATAATATGACGCCTATGCAGGCTTTTGATCTTCTTCGTGACATGAAAAAAGAGCTTGGTATATAAGAAATATTTATTTACAACAATAAAATTATTTTATTAATTATGACACATAAAACTTTACTATCGACTGTAGCGGCATTGGTTTTGACCTCTGCTGTGGGGAGCAAAATCTCTGCTAATGACGGCGCATATCAGGTCGTTTCACCTAATGGGCGCCTTTATGCAACTGTTGTCGTTGGAAGCGATATAACATATACTGTCGCGTTAGATACCCTTCAGCTTTTGGCGCCATCAAGAATTTCCATGACACTGTCTGATGGAATTATATTCGGGCAGGATGACAAAGTTCGTAAAGTCCGTAAAGATTCAAGAGATCAAGTCTGGCAAGCTACGGCATATAAGAAAGCGGAAGTTCGAGATAATTATAATGAGATGTCTCTTGAGTTTAAGGAATTCACATTGACCTTTCGTGCTTATGATGAGGGAGTGGCCTATAGATTCAAGAGCAATCTGAAAGGGGATTTCAATGTCATTGCTGAGAATGCAGAATTTGCATTTGCACAGGACTGGAACGCATATATCCCATATGTTAGGCAGCATACGGAGACGCTTCAATCTCAGTATTATAACTCATTTGAAAACACTTATGTCGTACACCCTGTATCTGAATGGAATAAAGAGAGATTAGCATTCACACCGATAGCCGTAGCTGCAGATAATGGTGTGAAAGTACTTATAACCGATGCAGATCTCGTGAATTATCCTGGGATGTTTTTATATAATGACGGAGCTGATGCAGTACTGACGGCTCGTTTCGCCCCATATCCAAAGACTGTGACTCAAGGAGGGCACAATATGCTTCAAGGAGAGGTTCAAGAAAGGGAAGATTATATCGCCAAAGCTTCTGGCAATGAGTCTTTCCCATGGCGGGTTGTGATGGTGACTTCCAATGATGCGGAACTTGCTGTGAATGATATGGTTTGGAATCTTGCTACGCCACAGGACCCGAAGGCTGATTTCTCCTGGGTACGTCCTGGCAAAGTGGCTTGGGATTGGTGGAATGGATGGAATTTGTATGATGTGGATTTTCGTGCCGGTATAAATAACGATACTTATAAGTATTATATAGATTTCGCTGCATCACATGGTATCAAGTATGTGATTCTTGATGAGGGTTGGGCTGTAAACAAGAAAGCTGATCTCATGCAGATTATACCTGAAATAGATCTCCAGATGCTTGTACAATATGCTGAAGAACGTGGAGTTGGACTGATTCTTTGGGCTGGTTATTATGCGTTCAACAGGGATATGGAAAATGTTTGCAAACATTATTCAGAAATGGGTATAAAGGGCTTCAAGGTGGACTTTATGGACAGAGATGATCAACAGATGGTGGCTTTTCATAAACGTGCTGCCGAGACGGCCGCGAAGTATCACTTGATGTTGGATTTTCATGGTACCTATAAACCGACAGGACTTAGCCGAGCTTATCCTAATGTAGTTAATTATGAAGGCGTTCATGGCTTGGAGCAAATGAAATGGAGTGATCCTTCTGTAGACCAAGTTACCTACGATGTTACCGTGCCTTTCATCAGAATGGCTGCCGGACCTATGGATTATACTCAGGGAGCCATGCGCAATGCAAGAAAGAAAAATTATCGTCCGGTAAATTCTGAGGCGATGAGTCAGGGTACACGTTGTCGTCAACTTGCTGAATATGTGGTATTTGATTCTCCTCTTAATATGCTTTGTGATTCTCCGTCCAACTATATTCGCGAGTCACTTTGTACCAAATTTATTTCAGAGTGTCCAGTAGTTTGGGATGAAAGTATTGCTGTAAATGGTGAGATTGGAAAATTCATTACATTAGCTCGCAAAAGTGGCGAAGCCTGGTATGTGGGATCTCTTACTGGATGGGATGCAAGGGATTTGGAATTAGATCTTGATTTCCTTGGTGATGGAAATTGGACGATGGAGATTTTCCGGGATGGCATAAATGCCGATCGAGCCGCAAGAGACTTCCGCCATGAGGTTGTGAATGTTCCGTCAGATCGTAAAGTGAATATTCACATGGCTCCAGGAGGTGGATGGGTTGCAAGAATAACTAAATGATTATATGAACACGATAGAAAAAGCGATCTATAACAGGACTGAACTACTTCTTGGTGATGATGTTATGCAGGTGCTTTCCGGCACAAAGGTAATTATCTTTGGTGTTGGTGGCGTAGGAAGTTGGTGTGCAGAAGGCCTTGTCAGGAGTGGTGTTACTCATCTGACCATTGTCGATTCGGACAGAGTTTGCATAACCAATGTGAACAGACAACTGATGGCAACTACGAAGACGGTCGGCCAAGTAAAAGTCGAGGCTTTGAAATCTCATCTTTTGGAAATTAACCCGAAGGCTGAAATTGAAGCTGTGCAGGCTATTTATTGTGAGGATACTGCGGATCAGTTCGACTTGGATTCTTATGATTATGTCGTGGATGCTGTTGATTCTTTGAAGGACAAGGTTCACCTAATATTACATGCTACTGCGAGCAAGGCGAAGTTTTTTTGCTCTCTTGGAGCGGCATTGAAAACAGATCCTCTAAAAATCAAAGTTGCTGAGTTCTGGAACGTGCGAGGATGTCCTTTAGGAGCCGCTTTGCGTAAAAAAATGCGTCGTGCAGAAACTTTCCCAGCCAAGAAGTTTTTATGTGTATATGATGATGAAGTATTACCTAACAGAGGACATTGTCATACATGTGGAACAGAGAAGTGTATGTGCCCAAAGGCGAAGAATGGCCCTGGAGATCCAGACTTATTAAACCATGAGTGGTGTTCCTCTAAGGCTCAGATAAATGGCACGACTGTTCATGTTACTGCCATATTTGGAATGACCATATCGGGTATGATCATAGATGATATATACCATAAGGTTTTAGCATCGCAGAAGGCCTGATTATTTTACCGATGCCTGTATGTGTAGTGTATTCTATCCACCTGACGTGGACGATAGAAGATAATCTGTTGAAAGGTTAGTAATTATATTAAAATAACTCTGCCAGGTGGTATGTTTTTTATGCCTACCTGGCAGAGTTTTTATTTAGATAACTGTTCTATTTTGCTGACAACCGGCTATATTCCTGACGAAGAATCTCTTGTGCTCTCGTCAGGTTGGTTGGGAAATATAGTTATTCTGTGAAGTCTGCAACATCTGCGGAAGATGTCGGTATAACCTCAAGTTTATTCTTGTATATTTCCACAACGCCCTTCAAGGATGCTGTCTTATGTGCTATTTTCCCATCCTTGAATTTAGCGGAGGATTTTACATAGCATACAACCGTATTTCCGTTCTTTCCTGTGAAATCGGTATTTCCTTTCTTTGCGGCATCGTACCATGTAGTGGCATCTTCAGGAGCTGTCAAATCAGCGACTTTTACATATTGACCCATATAGTCATTAAGTTGAGAATCATTGATTTCAGGAACTTTGATGTTCACTTTTTCATCAGTGGTGAAGAGAACTGACAAAGTGATTGTTGGCAACCCGTTTGAAAGCGTATATTTCGCATTTTTCAAGTTAAGGATAACCTTTGTGCCTACCGGTAATGTACTTTCTGTATATGCTTTGCCGCTGATGATTATACCAGAGTTTGCTTCACCGGTATTGTCAATGAGAGAAATCATAGAGCCCATGTTTCCTCCTTCGTTATTAGCTGCAACATAGCCTTTTACAGCTACAAAGCTCCCGATAGCATCTCCGCTCTTGCAGTCTACGAGTTTCTTATTAAGTTCTGCTACGGTGAGAGCTGATTTCTCGTCAGGCATTGAAACTTTATCTACAGGTTCAATGGACGTAATCATAGTGCTTACATATTTAGTATCAGAGCCTGTTACACCGATTGCATATCCTGTGACAATGAACTTAAGACCATCATTTGTCGATGTTACGTCAGGGAATATCGTGTTATCAACATATGCAAGAGAGCCTTGAACTGTTGTTCCTTCTATGACGATGTTGTTGTGCCACTGGAAGTTCTGATCGCGTGTTGACTGGAGAGCTCCAGTATAGGAGATAAATTTGATAGAAGGAGATTTTACATAGGCTTCGAATTGTGCGGCCTTAAATGTTTCTGCCTTCGGGTTAGTGACAGCTTCTTTGCCATTTACAGTTACGACTGAAGTTTCACCAAATTGATTGAATCCGCCGTATTCTGTGACTGTGCCTTCTACTGTTACTTTTTCTCCAACGTTAATTCCATGCTTCTTCTTGAATGTCAGGATAATGCCTGAGTCATCTTTTACGAGGAAGCCTTTAGTGTGGGTTGCAACCACGATACCTTCGATCTTGTATGCTTTGTCAACTTCTCCTTTGATGACATCTGAAATCTTAGAAAGAGGCGTCTCTACTTCTTTTCCGAATTCGATTAGTTGTCCACCTTTGCCTTCAGAAAGTAGAACATCATCAAGTCTGTTGACACTGAATGATTTAGCTACAAATTTAATATAAAGAGTCTTTGTTCCTGTTGGCAACGTGAAGTCAGCTGAGGCAAGACGCCATTTGCCGTCTTTTGTGTCTTCTACGCCATTGAAATCGTAGTCAATAGCAGGAGACCATATTTTTCCATCTGCAGAAAGTGTGACTTGGAAATCGGATTTAAGAAATGTGTTTGCTGCTCCCTGTGAGTAATACTGAGCTCCAAAAGAAAGTTTAAGATTCTCTGTAGGAACTGCTATATTCTCTATTATGAAATAGTTAGGCTGATCGGTTGAGCCTCCGAAGAAAATGTTATTATTTCCGGAACCATCATATGTGGAGAGTGAACCTTTAGATGACTGGTTTGTACGGACAGACATCTGTTGGAAGGAATAGGTGACATCTGCGACGCCGGAACCTTTCTCGTTTTTCCATCCGTCGAATTGGTCGAGCCAAGGCCAACCTTTTGTTGTGCCATATTTCTCTGAATCCTGAACAGCTATTTCTTTGTCGAATGAACTGAAGAAGATTGCTCCTTCCGGAACTGTTTCTGACCATTCTCCATTGTCTTCGACTTCTACAGGAACCATATACATATATGTCTTATAAGAACCGAAAAGCCATCCGCTGATGGTCAATGAATGTTTGTTGTAGTTGTTCTTAAACTCATCGGTCATGTAATCGAGACTACCAATGTTGTCTGTGCCTTCTATTTCGAAGTTGGCGTAATTACCTGACACCTTGAGCGTACCTGATACTGTAACATATTTAATCTCAGGTGCGCTCATATATGCGTCTACCTCTTTACCTGAAAATTCTTCTGGCTTTGGCTGTTTGAATTTATTGAGGTGATATGTTTTGGTGAGTGTGCATCCTTTTCCGAGCTGAAGAAGTCCGTTACGTTTCTCTGTGGTACCAGATACCGTGACAATGTCTCCAGGAATGAGATTGTGAGCCTCTCCTTTGAATGCATAGATGTGGGCGTTGCCTTCTTCAAGCACTACGCCTTGTTGGTTTGCCGCTACTACTGTCAAGCAGTCTACGTCTGTAAAGGTAGTGCCAGCTTCAGAGTTAATCATGTCGGTCACTGTTACAGTGCTGACTTTGGCGGGCATCGGGTCTTCCTCTGTCTTGTTGCATGAAGAGAGAGTAACTCCAAGTGAGAAGGCTACAATGGCCTTCAACGAAGTTTTCCAAAAATGGTGTTTCATAAAGGTTTATAATTTATTTCCAACACAAAAACGCTTCCGGAAGGTTGTGCTTCCAGAAGTGTCTTTAATTGATGTGATTGTTGGCGGAAGCGGCAGGATTCGAACCTGCGAACCGCTTTAGGGCGGTCAACTGTTTTCGAGGCAGCCTCCTTCAGCCACTCGGACACGCTTCCATTAATTTCCCCCTCCGGTCCCATCTCGTATTGTATTGGGACTCTGTCCCAAGCCCTGTCGTTCCACGCGCCCTATTGACCTACATGTATTTGCTTGTGCAAATACCCAGCCACGGGCGGGCATCTGATGATGCCTTCTACAGGCTTTCCATCTCTGCGGGCCAACCCTGCTTGCCAGTTCCGGCCGCGTCTGATGACGATGGTTTTATCCACCTTCGGTCCCCCATTACGGGGGATGTGGGCGACGTTATAAGGATTTTACAGGTCAAATTTACTTCAACTCTGTGGATTAAACAATTTTTTCCGTCAAATCTTCACTTCCTAAATTTTTCGTATTGCGTATCTTAGCGAGGAAAGAGTACTTTACGGCATATCCACGGCCTTGACAAGTTTCTCTGCCAAGTCCACGAAAGCTAGTCCGTCAGGACGTGAGGACAGGGCGGCAGGCTCACCATCATCGCCGTTCTCACGGATACTCTGCACGATAGGGATCTGCCCAAGAAGAGGAACACCATATTTCTCTGCCATCTTCTGCCCGCCATCCTTGCCAAAGATATAATACTTGTTCTCAGGCAGTTCCGCAGGAGTAAACCACGACATATTCTCCACAATACCGAAGATACGGCGGTTTATGTTCTTGTTGCGGAACATATCCACACCTTTCTCAACATCAGCCAAAGCAACATCCTGAGGAGTCGTCACGATGACAGCTCCTTCCATCGGAATGTCCTGTACCAACGAAATATGGATATCACCAGTTCCCGGAGGCATATCTATGAGCAGATAGTCCAAGATTCCCCAGCGCACCTGCAGAATCATCTGCTTTAATGCATTGCATGCCATAGGACCTCTCCAGATGAGAGCCTGCCCAGGCTCGGCGAAGTATCCAATGGACATCCACTTCACGCCATACTTCTCTATAGGCATTATGATTTCGCTGTCGCTTTCCTTGACAGCCTCCGGAAGAGCACCCTCCGTAGCGGTCATCTTAGGCACAGAAGGGCCATAGACGTCTGCGTCTGCAAGGCCTACCTTATATCCGAGCCGAGCCAGTGCTACAGCTAAGTTTACGGCTACGGTGGATTTACCCACACCGCCCTTTCCGGAAGCCACGCCTATGATATGACGGACATTGTTCACCTCATCCAGCGACAGATTTAGCCCAGTCTGCTTCTTAGGGGCGCTCTCGTCCTTCACGACAGTTTTCACCTCCACATCCTTGACCTCAGGCGCATGACGGAAAATTGCAGCTTTTGCGCTACCAACAATATACTCTGTAAGAGGATCTCGGTGTTTCGGGAATGCCAGAGTCAATGTTACTTTGTTTCCGTCTATCTCCACCTTGTCCACGAGTCCCAGCTCAACGATGTTCTTATCTCCCTTAGCAGGATGCTTGACATCGTAGAGCATCTTCATTATCTCATTCTCTTTCATTATAATGTATATTTTCCCTCTGCCGATAATCTGACAGAGGGATTATAGAAACTATTTTTCGATGTTCATTTCATTTAGAAGGTATCCAGCACCGCCGAACTTGTCCATCATAAACAGCACATAGCGGATATCTACGCAGATGCACCTCTGTAGGTCAGGCTCGAACATCACGTCGCTGGACATTGACTCCCAGTTTCCGTCGAATGCAAGGCCGATAAGGCGCCCTTCCGCATCGAGAACAGGGCTTCCTGAATTACCTCCAGTAATGTCGCAGTTCGTCAGGAAGCAGGTAGGAATCATGCCATCAGCATTGACATATTGGCCGAAATCCTTGGCTTCATAAAGAGCCTTGACCTTGGCAGGGACACGGAACTCGTAATTGTTAGGATCTTCCTTTTCCATCACACCTGCAAGTGTCGTATAATATTTATACACAACGCCATCAGCCGGGGAATAGCCTTTCACTGTACCATACGTCAGACGCATGGTGGAGTTCGCATCCGGATAAGACGGCTTGCCCTTTTCCCATTCGAGGAGTCCGGCAGCGAAAGCCTTGCTTCCAGCTGAAAGAGTAGCATTTGCCTTCAGCAGAGGTGCACGGAGATTCAGATACACTGAAACAATAGCATTGTACAACTTTGTTGCAGGATCATTGACGAAATCAGTTCTGGATTTCAGGTCGGCATTCTTCAGATTAACCTCAGAAGCCAAGAAACTATGGTCGAAAAGGTCCTTGACATAAGAGTCAATGTCCATGGTCGCGAAGTCGTACCCCTCGATTTCGAGGAAATCGGAAGGCCTGGCATTATCACGGTAGAATTTCAACAGTCCGGCAGCAAGCTTGCGTTCAAGTGGCTCGTAATAATCCTTGTATGAAACGGCATCCTTTCCAGCATGGAGCGCAGCCAGGGTATCTTCTGCATTGACCTGCAATTGTCCCATCATTCCTTGCGCGAATTCTCCGACGAGGTCACATAATCCAATATTGAATGGAGCCTCCATAAGAAGTCTGTAGGCAAGTTCATCTGCAGAAGTTTTGTCGATACATTCCTGTATGTCTGTCAATGCAGACCCGTATGCCGCCTTGCGTTTCTTGTTGGCATTGACCCATTTCATAAAGTCTGCCTCTTTCTGTTCCTCACGGCTGATAATATTAAGGTCTTCAAAAGCTTTCTTCTCGCCGATCCATTTCTTCCAACCATTAGATGAGCCAGCATATTTGTTCGCATACTGCAGACGTACGGCAGGATCAGCCTCCATACCCTCCTTCATTATATTTTGTCTCAATGTCCTGGCAGCTATGCTGACGTCCTGTTTCTTAATCATCTGCTCCAGCATTGATGCTGTCTGGAACCTCTGTGTGCGTCCCGGGTATCCCATCACCATTGCGAAATCGCCTTCATTTACACCTTTCAAGGAGACCTTCAATGACTGGCGAGGGGTCATAGGAACATTGTCCTCAGAATAATCAGCAGGCTCGTTGTCTTTGCCTGCATAGACGCGGAACATCGAGAAATCGCAGGTATGGCGTGGCCACATCCAGTTGTCCGTTTCCCCACCGAACTTGCCCATAGATGCAGGAGGTGCGCCTACGAAGCGTACATCGCGATATACCTTGTCAATTATGAGATAGTTTACATTATCATTGTAGAAATTTACGATACGAACTTCGCAGTTAGGATTGGCTGTCTCGGTAGTCTTGATAAGCTGCTGACGTGCAGCTTGATATGCTTTTTCTGCAAGTTCATCTGTATTTGCACTGTCCTTGTACTCTTTCAGTGCTGTAGCTCGAACTTTCTCTAATACATCCGTAACGTCTGACATACTCTGTAGGAAACGAACCGTGAGCCCAGGTACTGGCAGTTCGTCAGTGTTTTTCATTGCCCAATACCCATCCTCCAGATAGTTATGCTCCGGTGTGCTGAGCTTCTGGATGCTTCCATAGCCGCAATGGTGATTCGTGACGAGGAGTCCCTTATCAGATATCATCTCGCCCGTACAACCGCCACCGAACTGTACGATGGCGTCTTTCAACGAGTTATGATTAATGTCATATATCTGCTCAGGAGTTAGCCTGCATCCTATATTCTCCATTGTCTTACTGTTCATCTTCTGAAGAAGAGGAAGCAGCCACATGCCTTCATCTGCGTTTGCACTGAAGGAGAGAGTAAGTAATGCGGAAGCCGCAAAAAGTAATTTTCTCATATCTGTATATTTTTAAGTTTTACCATGTGCGGCCGCGCGAGTCCTTTTATGAAGCATCTTTTGGTCGACATTATACAAAGATAATAAGAATCTGATTATATTTCGACAAATGTAAAAACAAAGTCTGGGACCTTCACAGGCGCCAGACTTGTTCTTTTTTTATGATAAAAAATAGTTTTATTCTTCAGAATCTTGAGCTGAATATTCAGCAAGAAGTTTAGTCTGTACATCACCAGGTACAGCTTGATAATCAGCGAACTGCATACTGAATGTTGCACTTCCGGATGTCAGTGAACTGAGAGAGGTAGAGTATCTATACAACTCTGCGAGCGGAACTCTTGCCTTAATGATTTCAAATCCTTTCTCACTTCCCATGCCTTCGATTATGGCTCTTCTGTTTTGAAGATCCGACATGCAGGCACCCATATATTCTCCCGGAGTTAGTACTTCCAGATTGTAAATAGGTTCCATAATCTTAGGACCGGCATTGCGGAATGCTTCTTTGAACGCATTGCGTGCAGCTAAAACGAATGAAATTTCATTGGAATCCACAGGGTGCATTTTGCCGTCATAGACGAATACTCGTATGTCGCGTGCATATGAGCCTGTGAGAGGACCTTCTGTCATCTTATCCATTATTCCCTTTAGAATAGCAGGCATGAATCGTGCGTCAATTGCGCCACCTACGACGCAGTTGTAGAACTCCAATTTGCCTCCCCATTCCAAATTATATGACTCTTGGCTCTTTATGTTGAGAGTTACATCTTTTCCATTGATCTTGAACTTGTTTGTAAAAGGCACGTCTTCTACGATAGGACAAATAAGTAGATGCACCTCTCCGAACTGTCCCGCACCGCCAGATTGTTTCTTGTGCCGATATTCTGCAGTTGCAATCTTGGTTATGGTCTCTCGGTAAGGAATCTTTGGAGGAAATAGTTCTATTTGCACCTTGAACTCATTTTCGAGTCTCCACTTGACGACATTTATGTGCTGCTCGCCTTGTCCACTCAATATTGTCTGCTTCAATTCTTTAGAATATTCTACAACTACAGTTGGATCTTGAGCAGAAATCTTGTTTAGGGCATCACCAAGCTTTGCTTCATCTGCCTGTACTTTTGCCTTGATAGCAGTACGATATTTAGGTGCAGGGAATTTGATATTTTCGAAGATGATTCCTGTGCCAGGTTGAGATAAGGTCACGTTAGTTTTTCCTGCGCGGAGCTTAACTGTGCACCCAATGTCACCAGCCATGAGATCAGTAACTTTCTCTTTTTTCGAGCCGGCCACTGCATATATCGTTGAAATTCGTTCTCGGTTTCCAGTTGCAGCGTCTTCGAGGTCCATTCCTTCGTCTAATTCTCCGCTCATTACCTTGAAATATGAAACTTCACCGAGATGAGGTTCCACGTCTGTCTTGTATATGAACAATGTGGTAGGAGCATCTTGTTTGCAAACGATTTCCTCTCCGTCGCGTGTCAAGGTTCTGGTTATTTCAGGGGATGCGGATGTCTTTATTGTGAACTCCATGAGTCTTTTAACTCCGATTACCTTCTTGGCTGACAGACAGAAGACAGGAAGTACTTTTCCTTCTCGAATACCTATGCCAAGGCCTTTTCTTATTTCATCTTCTGTAAGTGACCCTGCAGCAAAGAACTTCTCCATTAATGTGTCATCATATTCTGCCGCTGTCTCGATGAGTGTCTGCCTAAGAAGTTCTGCTTCATCCTTTAACTCTGCTGGGATCTCCAGTCCCTCTCTTGTGCCATTATCGTCTTTAAAGTGATAATATTTCATTTTGAGGACATCTACGAATCCATCGAAAGATGGCCCTGGATTTACTGGGAATTGGACTATGACTGGCTTATTGCCGAATGCCTCCTTCATGCTATTCTGCACGGTGTCCCAATCAGCTTTTTCGCTATCAAGTTGATTGACGGCGATTATAATAGGGACTTTATACTGTTCAGCATATCTTGCAAAGATTTCAGTGCCGACTTCTACTCCTTGTTGTGCATTTATCACAAGAATGCCATTTTCGCAGACTTTGAATGCCGAAACTGCTCCTCCTATGAAATCATCAGAACCTGGTGTGTCAATGATATTGAACTTGGTATCCATGAATTCCGCGTACAGAGGAGTGGAAAATATGGATCTTTGGTTCATCTGTTCTATCTCCGTGTTGTCTGAGACTGTGTTTTTAGCTTCGACTGTACCACGTCTGTCAATGACTTTACCCTCGTAAAGCATCGCTTCCGCTAATGTGGTCTTGCCTGACTTGGTACTGCCAAGCAAGACCACGTTCCGGATGTCTTTAGTAGAATAGGATTTCATGACCTTATTGTGTTATTAGTTTATAATATTTTAGACGCCACGCAAGGCATCATGTGCAAATCTAATAAAATAATAACTCAATAACAATATTCCGGGCTTATAAATTAAAACCTTTTATTGAGTATTTGCTACATAATGTCCGTAGCGCGTCTTTCTTTAAATAATTGAGCACTTCTTGTCCGCTCATTCCGAGTTCCGATTTGATTAACCTGTCAAGCTTGGAGCGGTTTGCGTTTAGCAATCGGCAGATAAAGCCGAATGACAAAGTACTGTCGAGATAGATGTTATCTTCAGTTATCATTCTGCTGAAGACCTCATACGCATGAAAAGTTTCCATAATGACCAATTTTTATGTGCATTGCAAATCTCGCCACTTGTAATCCGAGTTACAAGCAAAAGTGTCATTAAACGAAGAAATTAAGAGAAATTTTTATGATTCTTTAATAAAATGCATTAGATGACAACTTTTCTCATGCTCATAAGTTATGCTCATTGTCATCCATTCTGGTCATGTTTTTTGAATGGCGTGCAGATAAATTTGTTCAGGTAAGCTGTATTCGCATAGGTTATGGACAACGATAGCATTAAGTTAAATATTGCTAGGAGAAGGTCTGAAGAAGGCCTCACTCAAGATGATATGGCCAGGAAACTGGGCATGGTCCGTAATTCATATCGTAATATAGAAAGAGGGTCATCTCGGCTTATAAGCGAGCATATTGATGAAATCGCTGCTATATTGAAAACTACTCCGGAAGAGCTTGTATTAGGATACACACCATCAAAACATGACAAGGTTCTGGAAGATGAAATTATAAAAACACGCGGTGAAGTCTCAGAAATGAAAGGAAAATATGAGGAGATGATTGCAGAAAGAGATCGGAGAATATGCTATCTGGAAACCATGATAAGAGACTTGCGTGTTATTATCGAGTCCAAAGAAGAAATAATTGACCTTCTGAAAAAATCTTCGGTAGCTTATTCTGGAAAATAATGGTTATTTTTGTGTATGTTAGTAGCTATATGCTCATACATCATAAAATGAAAAGACCAGAACTCAAAAATTACATAGACCAATCGCGTACGGAAGCGGGATGCGATGAAGCTGGAAGAGGTCCTCTTGCAGGCTCTGTCTTCGCAGCAGCCGTAATATTACCACGGGATTTTTGGCATCCGTTGCTTGACGATTCTAAAAAAATGACAGAAAAGCATCGTGATGAAGTACGTAAAGTCATAGAAACAGAAGCCATATCATGGGCTGTAGAAGAGGTTTCACCGAGAGAGATAGATGAGCTTAATATCCTATGGGCTTCCATTACGGGGATGCAACGTGCTGTTTTGAGATTGGATCCGGCACCAGATTTCCTCCTTATTGACGGAAATAAATTTAGGCCTTTTGATAGATATGGCCGTTCTGACTATATGACTATCGTTAAGGGTGATGCTACATTTGCGCAGATAGCTGCCGCTTCAGTCCTCGCCAAGACATGGCGTGATGAATATATGAGGAAGATTGCGCAAGAATACCCTCAGTATGGTTGGGAACATAATATGGGGTATCCAACTTCTGAGCATATCGCAGCCATAAAGAAGTATGGTTATACCCCATATCATAGAATGAGCTTCCATCCGAAGGAACTCGAGCCTACATTATTCTGAAAATCAGCGTCTTTGTCTGTTAAAGATAATTATAATTCCAGCCAATGCCAAAAGACCTTGGAAAAGCCATTTAAGTAGTATGGTCCAAGTGTAGGCTTTGTCTGGTGTTATATCAATGTCGTTGTCAATAGGCCCTTGACGGTTTACTTCTATAGGAAGACGATTATCTGATAACCAGTTGAATACTCCGGTGCAGAAAAGGCTATTGAATGCCTTGAAACTTTTTCGTGGTGTAGTCATTTCGACATTTGACAGGCAGTCAGAATCACCTATAACTACGACGCGCTGTTCTTTTCCATTCACCTTCCTGCTGAGTCCGAGAGCTAAGCTATGAGCTTTTTTGAATTCGCCAACATCAATGTTGGTGGTAAGTTCGGATATATCAGAAATAGAAGAAAAATCAGTAATCTCTGTCTCATTCCAGCAATCTTTACCTGGAGATGCAAGAATAGGTACTGCATCCCATTCAGAACTTAATCTATAGTCGATAGCTGCGGCAGTAGGCATGGAAACTTTCATGCCATAGAAGAAATATGGACTGAGTGTAGAGGCATAATCGGTAGTTTCAGCAGGAATGACTGTCGGTGATGTTTGACTGACAGGATAGACCATTGTACCAGATAGAACACCAACACCGAGATACTCAAGTATTCTGGATACGATATCTGCACGTTGAGGCTCGAAAGTCAATACCATGTTTCCTCCTTTGTCAAGATACTTGAAAATGTTGGCGTTTTCCTCTTCTGTGAACTCTTTCTTGGCATCAGCAATTACGAGGATGTCCGTATTTAATGTTGTGTCTGCTACGATCTCTTTCACGTCGAATCCTGTATTTACAAGCGCATTTCTCGTGTTGAGGGAAGATGAAAATCCACTATAATCCGCATCTTCTGTTCTTCTGATACTTCTCTCGTTCTGCCCAATGAGAAATCCTGCATTAACGGCACCATGTTCGAGGCGATATAAGGCTGTGGAAACCTCCTGCTCTTCAGGATATTTCGTCATATCATCAAAGATTCTCAGCCAGGTCTTTTTCCCGTCTTCAGTAGTCAGCTGTTTTACAATATGGTTCTGCTCATCTTTGAGATCTATGAGTGAGTGGATTTGATCAGGAGAAAGTACTTTTCTCCAAGGAATACCGAACCCTTCTGCATATTTCACAGCAGTTTCTCTTAAGTCCAATGCGTCAGGAGTTCCATAGTCATAATTGTGAAGAGGTTCATCGTAGTAATAGATGGTTTTCATTTTTATATCTGGCTTGAACCTCAGATATGTTTTGTATCTCTTGATGTCATCGTTTATTGTGACTGGGGATGCGCACCAGCTTTCATAGTCTGAAAGGTTAGCATAGGTGGTGATATCCAGTTTTCCTTTCAGAGATTTCACGATGTCGATGCTATTCTGGGTCAATGTATTAGCTTTTATTTGACTGGCATCATGGTAAAATACAAACCTTGGTCGCGATGTGATGTATCCTATGCTTAGAACAATCACTGTGGCTCCTATGTACTTCGCTATGCATACCCATTTGCGAGGATTTTTCTTATATTGCAACAGAAAGATGCTATAACATAGGAACATCCCGATTATAATCACGAAATATATGAGATCCTCAGAAGAAACAAGCCCTTCTGTGAGTTGCTCTGTCCGTCCTGAAAGTGATGCCCAATAAGTGATGTCGCGGATGAAATCCACTTCTTGACCGACATTTGCCAAGTGATTGAGGAAGCCAAGAGTTCCGAGCGTGAGGAGTGCCGCGACTATCTGATAACTTGTCAGGCATGACATGAAGAGACCTATGGATGAGTATGCCCAAAAAAGCAAGAATACTCCTGATAATCCACAGAAAATAAGACCATAATCAGGGTTTGTGACGTGTGACCCTGTGTACCATATTGCAGGAATAGTCACACCAATCATTACAAATGAGAAGATTACCATGGATATGAATTTTCCCAAAATAATCTGTGACGATGTGATTGGTGAGGAGTATAGAAGTTTTATAGCTCCATTATTCATATCTCGGCTCATTAGCCCCATCGTCAGCAATGGAATGAACATATAGAGGTTGTTCATCATTCCACGGAAAATACCGTTGTAATGAGCGAACAAGTTATATGTAACATTTTCCACTCCTCTATGAAGGTCTATATCGTTAGCTAAAGAGGCAAGCTCCGCCGTAAAGGTTTGATATGTTTGGAAACTGAATATGACGATTATAAGCCATGCTATAGGTGAAAAGAAAAGCTGACTCAGTTCCGCTTTGCAGATAGCCCAGGTCTGTCTCATTTCGTTTTCTTGGTATTAAGATATTTGAAGATGTCATCAGCCGAAGGCATCTCTTTTGTAATTTCATGCAAATGCCACCCGTTCTGTCCTGATAGGGTTATCAGTTTCTCGCAGACAAGATCAGGATCTCCTTCGATGGTGATTCGGAAAAATCCTGGATGTTCATTGGCCTGTTCTACTGCATTGATTTCATCAATGGCCAGTAGGGTAGCGTCGTCTGGCATTGACCCCATTGCGACCAGCAACGAATTTGGGCGAATGCTATTATTAAAGGAATCAATGTCTCCATTGAAGATTAGATGGCTGGATGCCATCATGAGAATACGCTCACATGTTAACTGCACTTCATGGAGAATATGAGTCGAGAGAAGAATCAAGCAATCTTCAGAGATGTCTCGGACAAGTTTGCGAATTTCGATGATTTGCATAGGGTCCAACCCGTTGGTGGGTTCGTCCAATACAATGAAAGATGGTTTATGAATCAATGCTTGCGCTATACCAACTCTCTGCTGGTATCCTCCGGAAAGGTGCTTTATCAATCTCTTGCGGAAATGTGTTATCTGGCATTTCTCTAAGGCCTCGTCTACGGCTTTGCCTACTCCATTGACCATTCTCAAGTTAGCCGCATAACGTAGATATTCCTCTACTGTTAGGTCAGTGAGAAGGGGCGGCTTTTGAGGAAGAAATCCAATCTGTTTCTTAGCGTTTACAGAATCTGTGCGGATGCTATGCCCATTGATGAAAACATCTCCGGAAGTCGGTGTCAATGCTCCACAGATAATATTCATAAGCGTTGACTTTCCGGCTCCGTTGGCTCCGAGCAGTCCGGTTATCCTGCATCCCTTGATGTCGAATGAGACATTTTCTACTGCTTTAAAAGTACCGGAATAGCTGTGAGAGATATTCTCTGCTCGGATTTCTATGTCTTCAGGTCTCACCCTTGATGTCGAGATTTTATTCTTCATATGTTTTGGTCATATCAGATGGGACAATGATTATGAAGTCGGCTCTGTTCTTGTTGATTTTCTCATTCATAGGGTCGCCTTGAAGTACAGATATGGTGCTGATTTTTGTTTTAGGCGCATATTGTCTTAAATAGTATCCTATGGCAGAATGGAAAGCAGAATGTAATTCTCCGTGGAAATGAAAGAAGAAATCACCAGGCTTCATGGAAGTAGCGATGAAGTGAGCCATAGTGGCATCCTTCAAAGCCTGCGCAGAAACTATATTCTGTACGTTTTTTTTCATCATGGGGGCACTGCCCATTTGCTTGAAAGATTCTCCGATAAATGTGTAGATTACCTCGTTGTAATCTACCTTTAGAGGCATTGGTGCAAGCCATTTGTAACAATCATTATCCAGAGAATCGAGAATTTCCAATCCGAAATCTGATACCATTCTCGCATAGCGTCTCGGAACATTGGTCGCTACGAATCTAATGCCATTCTCGTCTGCGAAGTTCATTATAGGCTTATAGTCAGCAAAGTTAGGCCAAAGATGGCTGTTTTCCTCATAGGTCGCCTCATTGATGAGTCCTTTCTTCATGAATTCGTCCAAAACTTGCTGGTTGTCGCTTTCCCACATCTCAGCACCGATAATAAGATGTTCTCCTTTTAATGCGAAGAGATCTTTCTCCAGTGACATTTCAAGCCAATGAGAGATGGGGTCGTTGTGCATTTCCCCGAAAAGTAAGACGTCGCTTTTGGAAACAGCCTTCAGCATCTGTGAGTAACTGATTTTGTTCCCTGATTTGTCGAAAATTACGTACGACGGGTGATCATTCGAATATGATTGGCTTCTGCAGCCTGTACATCCAGCGATGATGCCGCAGATTGTCATCAGTGCCCTGAGAATCTTATTCATAGTTTAATATCCTTTTGTTGCTTGTAATTGTCAGAAGCTTACATTCAAGAATAGATTTCCTGATTGCCGCTTTGTCCCTTTGTAAATGTTGTTTGCCGATGTCCCGTTATATTTGTATGAAGCACCGATGCTGATCAATGTTTTGCCTGCTAGGAATTCTACACTTACGCTTGTGCCGGCATGCCATTGTCCTGCATTCATGTATGCTTCATTAGCCTTGCCGATGTATGTCGTGTATATATTGAATCCGTCCTTGGCGGCATTAGGCTCATAATCGGCAGATAGCCAAGAAAATACTCCTCCACATACATCTAAGGAGATATCTGCCTTGCCAATCGTCAGACCGAAACTTGCAAATATGTCGCTATCCAAGCTTATATCATTGAGCTTGGAGTCATAGTTTTTGTCATGACGGTTTTCTCCGTTTAAATTGGCATCGATTCCAGCTTTACGAAACCAACTTCTGGAATTCACATATCTTACTCCAATATTACCATCCGCAGTTATAACAGAATAGTTGTCAATGAACTGTTTCGTGGTGTTGTTCCAATTAGAATTATTTCCAGATATAAACGAAACAGATCCGTCAAAAATCATCCTCCCTCCACAATTCATGGTTAAAATGTCCGTCAGACTAATGGTGTGTCGTATGAAATGATACTTAGTCATCTTGCTCTGTTTTGACGCACTTTGTCTGGCTTCATTTTTCCAACAATCTTCGCCATAACTGAACAAATATCTTGTGTTTAACCGGTTTCTGTCTCCACGTCTTCCCCAACCTATATATATTCCGGGAACATTCTGTCTCCATGAAGGTTCGTTTTCGAGGCCTGTGAGCTGCGTACCTAATCCTGTCATAAGATATATGAACCAGTCCGCACCGCTATTATAAGCTCGGCTGAAGTTTGGTTTTTCCTTATGTCTCTCGTATGACAATCCCGCAGATAACATGTTTTTCCCGAATAACCCTGTAGCACCTGCATCGATATTGATATCCAGTGAAGTCTGGTCGTTCCTGACATCCGTTTTTCTGAACTGTTTGCCGCCGACATACTTGATCTGAATACCAGCCGACCAGTTAGTTCCAAGTTTTTTGGATGCTGTCGCTTCGAGAGCATAGTGCTGGATTTCCCATCTCTGAGCTGGGGCAATGCAGAAGTACATTGAAGGCGAGCCGTTTGGCCGTTTGTTATAAGACAATGTTGACCTAAGGCTATCGGTGATATCTATGCCGTATTCGAATTTTCCGCTGAAAGACCAACCAGATTTTTGTTGGTGCAATATGGATTCAGTACTGATGGTAAGACCTTTCTGCCCGTCTGGTTCAATAGGTGAATGTAACTTTCCGTTTGTTATATGTCCATCTGTTCTGATGACAGACCATGTGGAATAGTCCCACCATGAAAGCATTGACGGATTATGGTCGTATGTCGTATTGTATATATGCTTCAGAGCATCCCTTTCTTGTCTGTCAGGGAAAAAACCATGCGGCCTTTCCGCCCCTGAATTTAATTCAGGGAGCAGAAAAGCTGCACATAGTAAGAAGCTTTGTATTGATTTACTTGAGATCATATCCAGTGTATCCGCTCTTCGGTGTAGGAGGGTCTATTGCCTCGAAATCTGCGGAAGTATTGTTTGTATCCATGAGTACAAGACGACCAGCCGCTTGTGTCTTAGCCTCGTCAATCTTTCTACGCTGGCTGTAATTTGTCATACCTCCGTCATCATTAGGAATATAACCAAATCCTTTGTCGATATAGTTTGGCATTCTCTTCCATTTAGCTGATTCTGCATTGTTTACGAAATCAGCACCATCGATAACATCTGTAGCTGGAATCTTGAGAAGCTGAATTTCCATATTCGGATTTTCGTAGCTTGGAGCTACATATTTATATGTTATGACATCGTCTTTTCCTAACTCTTTGTCGCTTCTGAAAATCACAGGTGCTGCTCCAGTGGCATCGAATAGGAAGTAATCCAAAGTCATATAAATATTCTCTGCATTAGGGACATCAGGATTGTCTAAGTCGAAGTACTCATTACCATCGAGCCCTTGTTCCTGTTTCCATTTGACTGCGTATGTTTCCATATCTGCACCAGAGAGATCGATGATATGGCTGATTAGAGTCTCGTCTACAGCTACTGGCGGATCTAATTGAGCATAAGCATCACGCATCTCTTTGTTGAAGTTGATAGCATTTGTTGCAAGAAGAAAGCTCTTTCCAGGCTGGAGTGTCAGACCAGCATTTTCCGGGATTCTTACAACTTCGTTAAGATATACATAGTTATGGTCAAGAGATGGATCATCGCTTATTGAGTATTCAGGAGCATTTTCAAAGTTTGCATTTGTTGCCGGTGTCCAAGCATCACCAATGTAGAGACCATCAAGGGAAACAGGTTGGTCGCTATTATTGAATATCTCTATAAAGAAATCCTTATTCATTGTACCCATGGTGAATTCAGGATCATAAGAAAAGATGTTTGTGCCCGAATAAAATACTTCCTTTATTACCAAATCTTTAGAAGACTGAGAAGGCTCGAGTGCAAGAACGACATCGGTTGTCTTTTTGGAGAAAACCGAAACGCTATTGGAAACAGCAGAGAAAGTGTTCTCGCCAAGAACAGCTGAAACAGTGTAAGTACCAGCGACGACATCATTAAAAGTAACAACACCAGTTGCATCTGTTGGCAGAACTGTAGAACTTTGGTCAGAAGTATTGAAAATGGTTACTGTTACAGTTGAGAGGTCTACATTAGATTGACCTTCAGGTGCAGTTACGGTTACATTGATGCTACCGAGAAGTGATTCCGACTTCTCGCAAGATGCTGTTCCCGCGAGAGCGGCGATGCAGAAAGCCCCGCTAAGGCATTTAACTGCAAGATTCAAGATTGTTCGTTTCATTTTTATATTGTTTAATGTTTACCTATTATGAATGACATTCCGAAACCGAAAGAGATGGTTTCATTTAATGTTGCTTTCTTCCCTTTATATATATAAGTAGGATTGTACCACAAAAAGTTGTTCACATACATACTGAACGAATGTCCGTTTCTTGTCTCTTTTCTAACTTGAAGATGAAAATCGGGATAGAATGGTTTTTTGTCCATGATTTCATATGTGCTTGAAGTTAGCTTAAGATCATCGAATTCCGGAGAAGTCTTCTGCTCTTCTGTGAGGGTGTGGTAATTCCCCGAAGCATCATAATATGCTTTCGGGTATAGACTCCCTACCTTTGGCTCTCTATAATTTACGAAGTTCAACTCAGCATTGACCGTAAAAATCAACCTCAAGGATGGAATCTGCTGCGTTATGGTAAGGCGACCACTGCTATATCTTGTAATATATTCTGTGCGGTCATAGACTCCATATCTTGCCTTATCATTGCCTACCACATATTTGGACAACTCCATGTAATAGCCATGGTTTATTTCTCTCGTACGCATATAGCTTGCTTGGAAATTGAATTCAGTATGAGTGCTTTCTATTCTCGCAGGTATGAGAGTAAGTTCCAATCCATCAGTAACTTCAGTGATGTCATTCTTCATTATGTATTTTTCTCTTACAAGGATGTCGGTTGTTCCGTCTGGGGTAACTTCAGGCTGCTGCCCAGGGCGTCTTGTCGCAGTATAGTTTGTTCTTTCAAGAAGAAGTAGTTCTGGGGATAGAGTTATTCCACCTTCCAAGCGTTTATGATATGCTGTAAGTCTGACATTGAGCCAATTGGATTCCCAGTCGAAGCCTCCTTCCACTGTATTTGTATGGCTTGGCTTCAAATGGCTATTCTTGGGTTGATAAACATAAGTTGTCACTATGGCCAGACGTTCTGCCGGATCCGTGGCATAGTAACTTAGATTTGTATAGTCATAATATGCCGGGTCTGGATAAATCTGCATCATGGATGGGGCCTTATATGCTAATCCCCATGCGAGTCTTGCTGTAAGGTGGTCAAAAAACTTCATGGAGCCGGAAAGCCGTGGAGATACAAGGTGGTATCTTTCGAGCATATAGTCATATCTAACTCCAAGCTTCAATTTCGTTTCTGCCCAATCCGCATCGTTCTTTATGTTACTTTCATGATATGCAGACCAAGTTTTTGAGGCTGGTACATTATGGAATTTCGTTGCGCGTGAACCTATTCCTCCAGAAGTCTCCACTGCTTCTCCAGAAATGGTCCTACCTTTTCCGAAGTTCTTGTCAATGCTACCCTGCACTCCTGTCATGAATGAAAATGACCAATTGCGAACAGTCGTATTTTTGGTAATCGAGATGTCTGCGGCTGTATTTACCGGAAGACCTTTCATGACAGATTCTTGATTGAATGCCATTGGAGAATATCCAGTAATATAAGTTCCGGTTTTTAAAGCTTCTATGAGAGGAAGAGGTCCGGAGGCAATGGTCTTGTATCTCGAAAACTGGTTGTCGATACTTCCATTCACTGAATATTCCAAGTTACCAACTTTGCCTAACGACATTGAGCCATAGATGTTGAGACTGAAATTCTGATTATTCACCTTGGCTATGTTGCGTCCCTTCTCCTCGGGCTCATGCCTTTGTCCGTTGAAGCCCATGAAAGTTTGGAAGGCTATAGTGTTATTCCATTCCAGTTTCTTGGACAATTTCTTCATCCATCTTACTCCGAAGTTTACGTTCTGGTAGTAATTTTTTCGCTGCACAGGGCTATCTTTAGAGTAAGTGTATGAGAAGTCGGTATTAAGTATGCCACTATTGTTTTTAAGATTGAATCCCTTGGAAACTGAGCCTTGATATGAGGTTGCTGTTACATTTCCAGATACGGAAAATGGCATACTCCCTACCTTGTTTTTCACTATAATTGCTCCAGAAGCGAGATTGCCGTATTTTGCGGATGCTACGCCAGTTATAACTTCTACACTTTCGATTCCGGATGCTGAAATGCTTCTCAAATCAATGCCTCTTCCCGCTGACGACCAGCTATCGGTCTGTCCCAATGCAGGGTTTGATGCCTGCATGTTGGCATCATTTGACATAGTCATGCCATTCACAATCACAGACGTTCCAATATTATTATAGGTAGAAGTGACTGCTGAACGGATGTTTGCTTGCTGTACAGAATTGAAATCGGATGATCCCATTTTTTTTCCGGGGAGCAATGTTAGCACATCCTGCAGATTCATTGCTTGGATTTGTTTAATGGCTTGATCATTTATCCTATATGAACTGGTACCTTCTTTACTATCTGTCTGTGTGGCGGTGACCACGACATCTTTCATTCGCAAGTTTTCGGCATGAAGGATGAATACTAAGGTGTCGATATTTTTTCTGATATCCACTTCACGCTTTATTGTGCGATAACCGACATATCCTACGGCAAGGATGTGTTTTCCTGCCGGAAGATTGAGCTCAAATGTGCCGTCATTGTCTGTCCATGTGCCTGACGGTGGCTGCTCTACAGCTACTGATGCGTAACTGAGCGGACTTCCTGTTTCGTCTACGACTGAACCGGACACTTTATACATCTGTGCCGTGGCTGATAGTGTAGTAATTACGAAAGCTATCAGGGAAATCAGTAATTTTCGGCTTTTCATAGTTCATATCGAATAACATTCGCTAAATTAGAAAATAGGTATAATAACTCCAATACTTATTTGTTGTGAAAATCGTTTAACAAAGAAAAAAAACGATACAAGTTTTTTATCGAATAAAAAGTTAAATATTTTCTAAAGAATGTCATAATGGTGGAAATAGAGAATGAATGAATTAGGCATTATTCTTGATTGTCAGATATCTGCTATTCTCAGGTGTTGATAATGTGTGTATTTGAGAGCTGTAACTCATGGATAGCGAGTGGCTTGAGGGCAAGCGCGTTTTAAAATTTATAATATATGATACTTGAAAACATTAAATCGCCGGCAGATGTGAAGCGACTTAATGCCGGTCAACTTGAAACTTTGGCTGATGAAGCAAGGTGTGCATTGATAAACAAACTATCTGTACATGGTGGACATGTCGGGCCGAATCTCGGCATGGTAGAGGCTACGATAGCTCTTCACTATGTATTTGATTCTCCGAAAGATAAATTCGTCTTTGATGTCTCGCATCAGTCTTATGCTCACAAGATGTTGACAGGCAGGGCCGCGGCTTTCTTGGATCCATCCAAGTATGATGATGTGTCTGGCTATAGTGAGCCTCTTGAAAGCAAACATGACTGGTTCATGATAGGCCATACTTCCACTTCTATAAGCCTTGCTCTTGGCTTGGCTAAAGCTCGTGACATCAAAGGCGAAAAGGGCAATGTTGTTGCTGTAATAGGAGACGGCTCTCTCAGCGGCGGTGAGGCCTTCGAGGGTTTGGACAATGCTGGTGAATATGGTACAAATTTCATTGTTGTTGTCAATGACAATGAAATGTCTATTGCGGAAAACCATGGTGGATTATATGGCTCGCTTGCTGAGCTTCGCGCCACAGGAGGAAAGTCTGAGAATAATTACTTCAAGTCTTTAGGGTTAGACTATGTATATGTGGAAGAAGGTAATGATATCCAAACTCTTATAAAGACCTTTGAGTTAGTGAAAGATTCTACTCATCCAGTGGTTGTACATATCCATACTTTAAAGGGAAAAGGCTACAAACCTGCTGAAGAACATAAGGAACAGTTCCACTGGAGCATGCCATTTGATATCAAGACCGGCAAAGTCAATGTCGGAGGGGGAGAGAGTTGGTCTGAGATTATTGGTGACTATCTCATAAGAAAAATTCATGGTAATCCTAACCTTGTAGTTATGCATGCTGCAGTCCCTGCGGGAATTGGATTTGGTCCGGAACGTAGGAAAGAAGCCGGTAAGCAATTTATTGATGTCGGTATTGCTGAGGAGAATGGAGTAGCCATGGCTTCAGGAATAGCAAAAGGTGGGGCTAAAGTGGTTTTCAGCACTCATAGTACATTTATACAGAGAACTTATGATCAGCTTTCACAAGATCTTTGTGTAAATAAGAATCCCGCTGTGATTATGGTCACTATGGCGGGTGCTGATGGAATGAACGATACTACACATCTGTGCATTTTCGACATCCCTCTCATGTCCAATATACCTAACCTTGTCTATCTCGCGCCTACTTGCAAGGAAGAATATATCCGTATGATGGATTGGGCTATCGCTCAGTCCTCGCATCCTGTAGCAGTGCGTGTCCCAAATGTTGTAACTTCCAGACCTGATGTCCAGTTTGATACCGACTATGGTGTCATAAATAAATATAAGGTAGACCATAGTGGAAGTGATGTGGCCATTGTAGGTCTTGGCAGTTACTGGCAACTTGCAGAAGAAACAGCATCTCTTCTACATAAAAAAGGTATTGATCCGACCATTATAAATCCGAGATTTATCACTGGTATTGACGAGGAACTTCTCGAGAGCCTTCGTGAAAATCACAAACTCGTAGTTACCCTTGAGAATGGTGTGCTTTCTGGAGGTTTCGGAGAGAAAATAGCGGCATATTACGGCCCATCTCCAATGCGTGTTATCTGTAAAGGTCTTCGCAAGGAGTTTTATGATCGTGTTCCATATTCGGAGATAGTTCGGTACAACAGGCTGACTCCGGAACAGATTGTGGAAGATGTACTTGCAGCTCTCTGATAGGACTATTTCTTAGAAGAGACTTTTGTTAGTTGTTTGCCGGAAATCAGTTCTTGATAATCCTGCATTGATCTGAGAATGACATCCTTAGCGACATCAGAACCATAGATGCTTATGAATTTCATACGCTGTGAGTTCTCGCCAGGGATGTCTTTATATGTAGTGAAGTAATGTACGAGGCGTCGTATAATATCTTTCGGAAGTTCCTCTACATCAGTCAGATGGCCATATACGGCGTCATTCTTAAGTACACCTATGATTTTGTCATCCGCTTGGTCATTATCCAAGAGACGGATGCCACCGATAGGTCTTGCTCGAACTATAATATCTCCGTGAGTGACATCTTTTTCGGTCAAGACACAAATGTCGAGAGGATCGCCATCTCCCTCTACATCATATCTTGCAAGAGCTTTGTTCGTTAGCTCTGCCATGTGAGTGGCGCAATATGTTTTCGGAAGGAATCCGTAAAGCGATGGTACTATGTTTGAGAACTTTTGTGGCCGATCAAGAGACAGATATCCGGAGGCCTTGTCTACTTCATATTTTACTGTATCTGTAGGTACGATTTCAATGAAGGCTCTTACCTCTTCAGGAACATTTTCCCCGAGGTTTATTCCGTGCCATGGGTGAGCCTTGTGTGAATTAGAAATATCCATTGGTTGCTTAACTTTTAATCTTCAAGAAATCAAAGTTAGCAAATTATGTCCATAAAACAGCGTTTTTGCATCGGAAAACAGCAGATTGTCAAGATAGAAGATTTGTCAGGCTTATGAATTCGTCCACGCTGAGTCTCTCTGGGCGCAGTTCGAATATAGGTGCTGACGTGAATGCTAATATCGATTCGGAGTTCCATCCTTCGCGTGCCGCTTTTGCCGCGATAATCTGTTTCAATGAGTTCCTCAATGTTTTTCTTCTCTGTCCGAATGCTGTTTTGACAATGTTTTTAAAATCATTTTCATCACAACCGAGAGTCTTACGAGAGTTTCTTGTGAGGCGAATTACTGCGGACTGAACTTTAGGTGGAGGTGCGAATGCTCCTGAACCTACTGTGAACAAGTATTCAATGTCATACCAAGCTTGCAACAGTACTGAAAGTATCCCATAAGTCTTAGTTCCCGGCCTTTCCGCAATCCTCTCTGCCACTTCTTTCTGTATCATGCATACTGTCTGTGGGATACGATTGCGAAAATCTATGATTCTGAAGAAGATTTGTGACGATATATTATACGGGAAATTTCCGATTACATGGAATTCGTTTGGAAATAGTTTATCAATGTCAAGTTTAAGAAAGTCTCCGAATATCACGCGGCCTTTTGCTTCTGGAAAATGTTTTTTCAGATATGTTACTGATTCTTCATCTATTTCAATCATAGTGAGGTCTACATCTGGACGTTGTAGAAGATATTGGGAAAGGACTCCCATTCCAGGACCTATTTCCAACGTCTTCATCAAAGGTGCTTCTACATTGGTTCGAATACCTTCAGCGACAGACTTTTCTTTGTCGGCAGACGGAATCTGAAGGGCTGCAACAATCGATTTCGCTATGTTTTGGTCGGTCAAAAAGTGCTGACCCAATGCTTTCTTTGCACGTACTTCCATGTTAACTTGATTTTTGTATTGCAAATTTACTCCTTTTCATTGAGAATTTGTTAAATTTGCGTGTTTGATTGGAAATATAAATTCAAGCATATTATGTTCAATACTTTTTACAGAACAAACACTTGCGGTGAACTTCGTCTCGGAGACGCCGGTAAAAAGGTGGTGCTCTCAGGCTGGGTTCAGAGAACCAGAAAACTTGGCGGAATGACTTTCATTGATCTCCGCGATAGGTATGGTGTCACGCAGCTTGTTGTAAGTGCTGATGCTCCGGCCGAATTGGTCGAAACGGCTAATTCTCTTGGCCGTGAATTCGTTATCCAGGCGGAGGGCGAGGTTGTAGAACGCCAGAGTAAGAACGCCAAGATGGATACAGGTGAAATCGAGATTAAGCTGAGTGTAATCCATATCCTGAATAAATCTGTAACGCCTCCGTTCACGATTGAGGACGAAAGTGATGGCGGAGATGACATTAGAGCTAAATATAGATATCTTGACTTGAGGAGAAATCCTCTAAAAAATGCTCTCGTACTTCGTCATAAGATTGCTCATGAGGTACGTAACTTCCTTGATTCTAAGGGATTTATGGAAATTGAGACGCCTTATCTTATCAAGTCTACACCTGAAGGAGCACGTGACTTCGTCGTTCCTTCCAGAATGAACGCAGGCGAGTTCTACGCATTGCCGCAGTCACCACAGACATTCAAGCAGCTTCTCATGGTAGCTGGCTATGACCGCTACTTCCAGATCGTACGCTGCTTCCGTGACGAGGATCTTCGCGCTGACCGTCAGCCGGAATTCACGCAGATTGACTGCGAGATGTCATTCGTGGAGCAGGAGGATGTGCTTAACACATTCGAGGAGATGATGCGCAAGCTCTTCAAGAATGTCCTAAATGTGGACATTCCGAATCCGCTTCCAAGAATGAGTTGGTACGATGCCATGGACAAGTATGGTTCAGATAAACCAGATGTGAGATTCGGAATGCTTATCCATGAACTTACTGATCTTGCAAAGGGACACGGCTTCTCAGTATTTGACTCAGTAGATTATGTAGGAGCTATTGTCGTTGAGGGTGCAGCGGATTATACTCGCAAGCAACTTGATGAGCTTACGGAATGGGTGAAGAGACCTCAGGTTGGTGCCAAAGGCCTGGTATATATAAAGTTCAATGCTGATGGTACTTTGAAGTCTTCAGTGGACAAGTTCTATACTCCTGAACAGGTGAAGGCCATGGCAGAGGCTGCTGGAGCAAAAGCTGGCGACCTTGTCTTGATTCTCTGCGGTCCTAAGAGAAAGGCTCAGACAATGCTCGGTGTTCTCCGTATGGAGATGGCCAACCGTCTCGGGCTCAGAGATCCTAAGGTGTTCGCACCGCTTTGGATTGTCGATTTCCCACTTCTTGAATGGGATGACGAAACACAGCGCTTCTATGCTATGCACCATCCGTTTACGGCCCCTAAGCCAGAGCATCTCGATCTATTCTATAGTGATAAGAAGGAAGACCTTGAGAAGGTATGTGCCAATGCTTATGACTTCGTGCTTAATGGCACAGAGCTCGGTGGCGGTTCCATTCGAATCCACGAGGCTTCACTTCAGGAGCGTATGTTCGAAGTTCTCGGCATCAGCAAGGAAGAAGCCGCATACAAGTTCGGCTTCATCATCAACGCCTTCAAGTTCGGTGCTCCGCCTCACGGAGGTTTGGCATTCGGCTTCGACCGTGTCTGCGCACTATTCGGAGGAAGCGATTCCATCCGTGACTATATAGCGTTTCCTAAGAACAATCAGGGACGTGATGTGATGATTGATTCGCCGTCTACCATCGACCAGTCTCAGCTCGACGAACTTCACCTTGACGTTCGTAAAAGCGAATAAATTTTAGAAAAATTCTTATTGATCGCGTCAAACCATGTGAATTCTCATGGATTTGACGCGATTTGATTTTTATGGTAATATATATAGAAAATCAAGTAGAGAATGACTGTAAAGTTTACTTTCGAAAATCAGAAAAATGGGCTTCTTGAGGTTTCGCCTTTGTGAAATTTTTGAAAAAAATAGAGGAATTGTAAGATAGGGGGTTTCTACTGCTTACAATTTGTTATTCTGTGGGTTAGAAAAATTACAATAATTTTTTTTGGCGTTTGGAATATTTGTCGCAAAAATCATTATATTTGCGAGTGTTGAATGCTTAAACTATAAACATGAGAAACATTAAATATCTTCTGGCAACAGTTGCCAGTGTTACCATGCTTTATGCGTGTGGGTCTAAAAATAATCCGGATAATCCTAATCCGAACCCTAATCCTGAGAAGGCGGTAGTTGATGCTCCGAAGGATCCTAAGCCATCAAGTACTTCATTTGACAGGAAAGTGTTCCTTGCTGATTTTACGGGGACAGATTGTATGTATTGTCCTGCAATGACAAAATCTCTTAAAAGTGTATTGGCGAAATCAGCATATTCCAAGAAAGCTATTCTGACGGTAGTCCACACCTATAATTCAGATGATCCTGCTTATATTGATACAAATCTCAAAACAGTTATGGGGGTTAAATCCTATCCGACGTTGACTGCAAACCTAAACAAGAGCAGTATCCTTGTTTCAAATGATGTGTCGGATATTAATGTTCAGCAATTCATAGATGGCGCAGTTGGAAATGCCGCTGCTGTTGCAGGCGTTGCTGCAAATTCTAAACTTGATGAGGGTAAGCTCTATGTAAGAGTCAATGTCAAAGCGGCGACGTCTGATCCTAAAGAATTCCGTGTAGCTGTCTGGATTCTTGAAGATGGTATTTATGGCAAGCAGAAAAATGCTCCTGACGAAAGTTATAATACTCATGATAATTGCGTTCGCGCAATTGTAGGTAATACGACCGGTAATAACTTTTATGGAGTAACACTTGAGCCTTCTAACATTGCAGCAGGAGAAATCGGTGATCGTACATTTGCAATAGAATTGAGCGACAATTGGATTAAGTCTAATCTTAAATATGCTGTTGTCGTATCTGTGCCTAATGATAATGGTACATTCGAGGTTTGCAATGCTGATGTTGCCAAGATTGGAGAATCTATATCTTACAATTATACCAAATAGTCCAGTCTCTGATGAAGACTGTTGTTTTTAGTTCTTAAACTTAAAAAAAACAAGAATGAAAAATTTCATTTTTCGGACGATTATGATATTGTCCGCAATTATTCTGGGTATCTCATGTACAGAAAACAAGGAGAATAATGGCCCAGTGAAGATTGTAGCCAACCCACTTAAGGTTAATGCTGCGGCAGGTGACTATGATTTGAGTTTTACAGTAGAAGATCTTGGTAGTCATACTTTGACTGCAGAGGCTTCAGAGGACTGGATAACCATCAATTCAACATCAGTTTCAGATGGAAAGGTTTCTTTGCACGTTGACAATAACTTTGGAAGTGCCAGACTTGCGAAAATTTCATTCCTTGTAGACGGAGAAGAGAACACTACAGCCACTATAAGTCAGGAAGTTTTCAGCTCTGATTATTTCAATGTTTCAGTGACTGACGTGTCTTCTTATGGTTGTACAGCCAAAATTTCCACTAAAGAAACATTCAAAGGAAACTATTACTTCATCATCCTTGACAAGACAGCTGTAGATGAGTATTTCTCTCTTACTACCGGCTCTTATGGGGATATGGAATATTTGAATAATCTTTATGAAGGTGAGGTGGAGTGGCTTAAGAAAGCAGCAAGTAATGCGAGTATGAGTCTTGCAGATTATCTTGCAAAGAATAGAGCTCTCTATCAGATAGATGGTGCGGATACTGAAATGCCATACTCTACGCTTTCATACAATACAGAGTATTATCTTGCAGTATTTGGTATGGACATTGACACGAAGAGAACAACTCCTGTTGTCCTCAGAGAATTTGCTACCAAGGATATCGAAAGAGCTGACATTACTTTCACGGCTACAGCTTCAAATATTAAGGAACATTCAGCAGAAGTAGTTGTGAAACCATCAAACGATAACGACATGTATTATTGGACATACATTTCTGAGATTGACTACAATAAGGTTGGAAACAATCCGAGAAATGTCATGAACAACATGATTGCAAACATAAAGACTGCTTCAAGCACGACAGGAAATGCGATTGCTACATTCCTTCACAAGGGTGCTTCACAGGAGAATATTGCTGATGTCTGGGCTAATACCAAGTTCACTGTCATCGCATGGGGTATGGATGCTCAGGGATCTGCCACTACGGATCCTGTTGAAGTGATGACTTTCACGACGGCTAAAGAGCCTGTTACTGATAATTGCAAATTCACAATCGCTGTGACTGAAGTGGAAGAGATGGATATCAAGATAAAGGTCATTCCATCAAATAATTCTACAAGATATTATATCGCTCCGGTTCTCAAATCTTATACTGAAGGTTATAATGATGACCAGTTCGCGCAGCGCATCATCAATATGCAGAATCAGCAGTGGGAAGGTACTACCATCACATGGGAAAATACAGAAGACCTTTTCACCGGTATACAGGAAAAATGGGGAAGAAAGGATCTTACTTGGACATTCCAGGCTGCACATGACTATGTAGTATATGTCTTTGGAGTTGCTATTGACGGAACGAGGACTACTGAAGTTGCAAAGGTCGAAGCTCGTACTGCTGAGCCTAAACCATCAACTATGACATTTACGACAAAGCCTGGTGAACCTGACTGGCATATTGTGACTTGTGAGGTAACGCCAAGCAATGATCAGGAAGGATGGCTTCCATTCTTCATTGAGACAAGCGAAATAGATAACAATGGTCTCAGAAAGGCTGACGGAACACTTGAAAATGATGCTATCATGTCTCAGATTGAGGCTTACTACGAAGAAATGGGAGAGAATATAAATTACGCAATCCGTTATGGTAAGAAAACATACTCGACCACAGCGTATAAGTCAGGTGTGAAGTATTCACTTCTTCTTTGTGCATGGAATGGAGTAAATACGACAGGATTTACAGAGGTTCAGTTCGATGTCCCAGAAATGCCATTCGAGAAGGGTAAGGCCGAGTTCCTCTCTGAACCTAAATTGACAGTATTCAATGCTAAGGAGCTTGCTGCTCTTGATCCTGTGAAGTTTGCCAACTATGTAGATCAGGATGCCGCCATAATACTCATGGAAACAGAGCCGAATGCTTCTACAGCTCACTGGTATATGGCATTCTGGCCAGCTTATACGAACTATAATAAGGAGGGTGGACTCGATTATATGGTTAGACTTATGATTTCCATTAACAAGGGATACTCTAACTGTGTAATTGACGAATCTCAGATGTGGTCACCATATTGGACATCATGGGCTGATAAGAAGGAAGATACTTGGACTGATCCTAACGGTAAGGTTTACAAGCACGAGCCTCAGTTCTTCTATTCTTTTGCTGAGGATGCTGATGGAAACTTCGGAAAGATGCACATACAGTACTTCCGTCCAGTCGCTACAGCTGCAGATAAGCAGGAAGACTTCGATATCGTAGCATCTAAACCATATAAGTTCTGGGAGAATAATGACTCCAAGACCGTGCAGACTCTTTATGTCTTGCCTGCAAATGGCCAGGGTGTGAAAAGACTTCAGTTCAATTAGGGCAAATAAAAGGTCGGAGCAACCAATTCCGACCTTTTGAAAATGAACTTAGCAAATGAAAACCAAATTATCTAACAATTAAACCTTTAAAACATGAGAACCAAACAACTAGCTTATCTGTTCGCGGCCTTAGCCACAACAGCGGTTATGTCTTGTTCAAAGGAAGAGACAAAACCTACGGAGCTTAGAGTTCCTGAAACTACAGTGACTGTCCCTGCTACGCCTTGGACGTCGTCTATCGGTTACACGGTAGTTAATCCTACAGAGGGAGTTTCTGTGTCTGCTGATTATAGTGCAGACTGGATTCACGACCTGTCTACTGAAACCGAAGGCAAAGTAACATTCACCACTGATCTTAACCAAGGAGAGGAGAGAAGCACAGTCGTTTCTCTTTCTTATGGCGAACTTAGGGTAGATGTGACAGTAAAGCAGATGTCTGCTGATCAGAATATAGCTATTGCTGTTCCTGCCGTTGCATTTAAGGCAGAAGGTAGTTCTCAGACAGTGAAGGTCCTCAGTGCACGTAACTGGACTCTTACTGGTGGTGCAGATTGGGTTGTTCCTAATGTTACTGAGGGTACTCCTGACACAGAAGTTACATTCACAGCTGTAAAGAATCCAACAATTGAGGGACGAACTACAGAGTTTGAATTCCATCTTGCAGGTTCAGAGAATGTATTTAAGTTTACAATGACTCAGGATCCTTCAAAGCCTACAGCCCTCATTACGGATAACAACTTCAGAAAGTACCTTCTTAACAACTTTGATAAGGATGGTGATGGCGAGTTCTCTACGAACGAACTTATTGCTGATATTGCTGTTAATTACGATGAGGAAACTAATGGACCTGTCGCTACATTCGATGGAATTGAATTGTTCCTTGGAATGACTTCATTCACGTTCAACTCTCCTACATGGGGCGGAAAGCCTAAGACAACAGCAGAGACTATCGATCTTTCCAAGAATGTTGCTCTTAAGAATGTCAAGATTACTTACAACCAGCTTAAGGAAGCAAACTTTGAAGGTCTCTCTAATCTTCAGGAACTTAATGTTGCCTTTGATACAGCCCTTCATGTAATTAATGTCAAGGGGTGTTCTGCAGTCAAGACTTTTTATGGTTATGGCTCAGGAATTCGTGATGTGGATTTCTCTCAATTCCCTAAGGCAGAATCAATTACGATATATGGTTCTTGTTCTGTAAATCTTGATTTTTCTAAGAACCCTGAACTTGTAAATTTGAGTGCTGGATCAGATTCTCTTAAAACTATCGTCCTCAAGGGCAATACAAAACTTCAGAGTATCTCATTCCAAAGTCTTAAGAACGTGAAGGAGCTTCCAGACGTTTCAGGTCTTACTGTATTGAAGTCGTTCTCTGCAACAGATTATGATGTAGTAGATTTCAATCTTAAAGATTCTCCTAAACTTTCATCACTCTCTCTTAGAAACTGCAATAAGCTTAAGACTCTTGCTGTAAACAACAACCCTATTCTTAAGACTCTCAGTGTTATGAATTGTCCTGTTTTGGAGACAGTTACATATTATGAGGGACAGAGTGTTAATAACGAAAACTTTGTATCTTGTAACCCTGAAGAAGGTTTCCTTAAGAAGTATGTTAAGCGTGATGCACCAGAGGATGTTGCAACAGTAGTGAAAGATGCAAATCTTAAGACTTACTTGCTTAGTGTAGCTGATGCTAATAAGGATGGTAAGATTACTCTTGCTGAGGCGGAAGCTGTTACAGAACTTGACTTTAGCAATAAGAATGTCGCTTCTATTGATGGCCTTGAGTGGTTCTCAAAGCTTAAGAAACTTGTTGCTTCAAATAATAGTATTCCTGAAATTGAGATTTCATACTTCTCAAGATTGAGAACATTGAAGATAGATCACAATAAACTTAAGGAGCTTGATCTTACGGGTGTCGCTGTGGAGAATGTCAATGCTTCAAACAATGAGTTGACTTCATTCGCTTATTCTGGATATGATCTCTGTAATGTTGATCTCTCTCATAATAAGATTTCAGGTTCTCTTGAGTTTAAATATCATCAGTATCTTTCTGAGCTTAATCTGTCAGATAATGAGATTGGCCAGTTGACATTGAGTGGATTGTATAGCCTTAGTGATCTTAATATCAGCAATAACAAGATTAACAACGTTGGCTATGAGTCAGGAATGTACATTTCTTCATGTGCTTATCTGAAGAACTTCTATGCAAATAACTTCGGAACAACAGATAATCTTAAGAGCATCTTGAAAGGACTATCTCAGTTGGTTCATCTTGAACTCCAAGGTTGCCAGACATTGGTTCTTAACCTTGCGAATTGTGGTAAGACTCTTGAATATCTCGACCTTACAAATGCTAAGACGACAACCGTTTATCTCGGCTATAGTCCTATCATAAAAGATGAGAATATTAAGAAGGGTTCTTCTACTTATGTTTACAGATGGGATGAGGAATAGTATTTCCTGACATATAATATGACTGGGGCTGACTTAATTTTAAGTTAGCCTCTTTTTTATTCGTTCTGCGTACAGAGAAATTATGAAATAAATTTTATATTTGTGAAGAACGAACAAAAATATAACCTTAGATTATGAGAACCAATCATCTTGCGTGCCTTTTCGTGACTATAGCCACGTTAGCGATTTCCTGTGAGAAGGAAAAGACCAAACCGGTGAAATTCACTGTTACAGAAACAGAAGTTGTTGTTCCTGCGACATCTGGAACTGAAAAAATCATCTATACAATTGAGAATCCTATTAATGATCAGAAGGTGTCTGCTGTATGTGATGCCGACTGGCTGCACGACATATCTGTCGCAGATGGTGTCGTTACATTTTCGACCGACCAAAATCTCGAAAATGAGAGGAGTACGAAGGTAACATTGTCCTATGTGGAACTTACTCAGGATGTCATAGTTAAGCAGATGGCTGCAGATCAGAATATTGCTACGGAACCTGGAACTTTGGAATTCGTAGCAACTGGTGAGGCTCTTAAGTTAAAAGTCATCAGTTCGCGCAATTGGACTCTTACTGGCGGGGCGGACTGGATTACGGCAGATATTACAGAAGGTGCTCCTAACGCGGAAGTTACATTCACTGCGGTTGCCACTACAGTTATGACTCAGAGAACAGCAGAATTTGAGTTTCACCTTTATGATTCGCAGAATGTATATAGGCTTATAGTGTCTCAGCAGGCAGGAAGAGCAGTAGATATGTTGGTAGATCCTAATTTCAAGAAATATATGCTTGATAACTTTGACAAGGATGGAGATGGCGATTTTTCCGCATCTGAACTTGCTTCTGCTGGTAAGGTTGTATATTCTGAGAATGGGGATGAGAGGGAAGGCATTGTCGCGAATGGCCCTGTTTCGTCATTTGCTGGAATAGAGCTTTTTTCTGGAATCACAGAATTTAAATTTGACAGCCCTGTATATACGTATGGTGGGGCTAATAGGACAGAATGTACATTTACTGACATAGACTTTAGAGGCAACAAAGCCTTGAAAAAAATAGAGGTATCTTGTCTTACTCTTGAAAATATTCAGATAGATAATCTTTCAAATCTTGAAGAAATCAATGTTACAAGTGATACTTCTCTTCATGTTTTGAATACGTCCACTTGTCCAGCTTTGAGGATTGTAAGAGGATGGTCTTCCGGAGTGGAATCAGTTGATTTTTCCAACAATACTAAGTTGGAAGAAGTAACATTATTTGGCACAAAAGTGAAGAATTATGATTTTTCCAATAATCCTGATTTGATTAGCGTTTATGTTGGATCAGAAGAGCTGAATTCTGTGGTTTTCAAGGATAATACGAAGATTCAGTCGCTCTCTATTTCAAACTGCAAAAATGTTAAATCTAAGCCTGATTTTTCTAATTTCCCGGAATTGACATCATGCACACTTGATTATTATGCTTGGCCTGATTTCGCTGTTCCTGCATCTAAAAAACTTCGTAGTTTATCGTTTAGTAATTCAGACTCTTTGAAGTCGGTGGATGTACATGAGAATATTAAGCTTAGAAGCTTTAATCTTTTTGCATGTTCCGCGATAAGTATGATTACATATTTTGAAGGGCAGCCTATTAAAGCTAATACGACAAATTGTAATTCTCCTATCAAAGAAATTTTTGTCCCACGTCAGGCACCTTCTGATATTGCTTCTGATTTGTTGGATGTAGCATTGAAATCGTATCTTATAGCTATTGCCGATTCTGATAAAGATGGAAAGATTTCTCTTGCAGAAGCAAAGGCGGTTAGAGAGGTGGATTTTAGTAATAAAGGCGTGAAAAACATTGAGGGGCTCGGTTGGTTCTCTGGGCTTACATCTATTGTGGCTGCAAATAATTCTATTGAAGAATTTCCATTGGACTTCTTTACTTCTTTGACGAATTTGGATATTACAAATAATAAAATTGTTTCTTTGGATCTTTCTGTTACATCACTTGAAACTCTGAAGGCATCAGGAAACCACTTATCCGAAGTCAGCGGTATTCCTGGACGTATCAGATATGTGGATGTTTCACATAATAAGTTGAAAACAATAAACTGTGAATATAAATCCTATCTTACATATATTGATGCTTCAGACAATGAGCTTGAAAATATTAAAGTTCATTATTCCTCTCTTCTTGAGTATTTGAATATTAGTAATAATCAGATTAGGGATAATGGATATGAAGCGGCATTCAGAACATGGTCACTTAAGAATCTTAAGATGTTCATAGCCAATAACTATGGTTCCTCTATGACTGTTAACACAGAACAGGAACTTAAAAATCTCCAGAACCTTGAACAGGTGGAACTACGAGGAACGGATGCGAAATATCTTAATCTCACAGGTTCTGCCAAGGCTCTTAAGTATCTTGATGTTACAGGTGCAAAAAATTTGGAGAAAGTTTATGTTGGGGAAGGAGCTGTCATCGAGGATGCAAATATTAAGAAAGAAGCCAATACCACTATTTTGCGTGCAGCTTATTCTACCGCCAGATAAAGCTGAGTGATGATTATAGCAGCAGAGCCCCAGAAGGAAAATCATTCCTCCTGGGGTTCATGACTTCTTGCCTCTATTTAAACTGCTTCTAAGCCAACAGTTTCTTTACGATTGATGAAACCATACGGCCATCGGCCTGACCAGCGAGTTTTTTTGTCGCGACTCCCATGACTTTACCCATATCGGACATCTTGGATGCTCCTGTCTCGGCGATGATTTCTTTCACGATTTCCTCGACTTCAGCCTCACTTAGCTGTTTAGGCAGATATTTCTCCATCTCGGTGGCTTCAGCAAGTTCATTGTCAGCTAAATCTTTCCTTCCGCCTTGATTGTACATTTCAGCAGATTCCTTCCGCTGTTTGATGAGCTTCTGAATCAATTTCAATATGTCTGCGTCAGAGATTTCGTTTCCCGCTCCAGACGTTTTGGCCAAGAGGATTTCTGATTTGATTGCACGGACGGCGTTCGTGCGTACGGCATCATGAACCTTCATGGCTTCCATGATGTCTTTTTGGATTTGTTGTTCCAATGCCATAATCTTATAATATTAAATTATCTGTATTTGTCATATCCAGGCATTCTCGTACTATTTACGAGCTCCTTGTATTGTTTATCGTCTCGGGGGCATATTAGGAGGACATCATCTGTATCTATCACGATGAAGTTCTCCATTCCACGTATCGCTATGAGTTTTTCTTTATCAGATGCCAAGATTATGTCCTTGCAGCAGCTCTGAAGTATCTTCTGAGAAGTATTCGTAATGTTACTATCAGATCTATGCTCTCCTACGCAGGAGTAGAGATTTTCCCAACTGTCAATGTCTGACCATCCGAAGTGGACAGGATATAGCCAAGCTCTATCTGTCTTTTCCATCACGGCATAGTCGATAGAGATTTTAGTGCAGTCAGTATAGGCTCTTTCGATGAAGATGTTCTCAGCTGATGTTCCTAATGCTCCTTCCCAACCATCAAAAAGCCTTGTGATCTCAGGCATGTATTTTTCCATTTCCTCTTTTATGACTGAGGCTTTCCATACGAAAATACCTGAATTCCAGAAGAATTCTCCACTCTTGAAGAATACTTCGGCTATATCAGCATCTGGCTTTTCTGTGAAGGTTTTTACTTTTACAGGCTCGTTCTTCTGGCAAGCTTCTTTGCCTCCGACAGCTTGTATGTAGCCATATTCTGTGTCCGGTCTATCAGGTTTGATGCCAAGTGTCATAAGAACCGGATGTATGGATGCATAATCAAGGGCATTTGTAAGAGCCTGTTTAAACTGGAATTCGTCTCTTACGATAATGTCGGCAGGAGTCATCGCCACTACAGCTGAAGGATCTCTCTTGAGAAGTGAGTATGTCGAATATGCCACACATGGTCCTGTACGTCTTCCATAAGGTTCCAAAAGAAGGTTATTTTCTGATAGTTCTGGAATCTGCGCTTTGATGATATCTTTGAATTTGGAGAGGGTTATTACGAATATGTTTTCTTGAGGCACAACTCCGCGGCACCTGTCATAAGCCATTCTGACAAGAGAACGGCCGCTCCCTGTTATATCCATAAAATGGCCAGGCATGTCTTCTCGGCTTATAGGCCAAAATCGGTTAAGATGACCTCCCGCCATTATTACACAATATTGATTTTGTTTCATTTACAGTATGTTATTAATATGGTATTCAAATATAAATTGGAACAAAAGCTCCGGCATGATACCTAAGGTTGACTTTTTCTCCATCGAAGATTACTGCTGCGACATCGAACCAAATTTCCATATCTTTACCGAGCGAGAATTCTTTTTTTGCAAGATATCTACTTGCTGCGGAAACAATTCTCTTCTGTTTGACAATATTCACAGCATCTTCAGGATCACCTTGAATAGGGGCCATGCGTGTCTTTACTTCTACAAAATGTATTCCATCAACCGCAAGTGTTATGATGTCTATTTCTAAATGTCTGTATCTCCAGTTTCGCTCCAAGATGACATGTCCTATTTTTGCAAGATACTGGCAGACCTCATCCTCACCTCTCTGTCCAAGTTCTTCTGTTGCGTTCATGTCGAAATATCTATTTGAATGATATCACCGTGACTCCAGAGCCGCCAAGTTGGATATCTTCATCTTTGATAGCGGCTACTCCCGGTGTCGCTTTTAGAAACTTTTGGATTTCTTCTCTTAGGGCGCCAGTTCCTTTTCCATGAATAATTCTGACTGAAGAAACATTGAGCATTATGGCATCATCTACATAGTGCATGACATTTTCGAGAGCCTCATTAACTCTTTGGCCTCTTACATCCAACTCCATCTTGAAGTTAAGTTTACGCTCAGAGATAGAGCTATCGTTGACTATCTGTTGTGTCGGCTTTGGCTCAGATTTTATAGCTGTTTTATATTCGTTAGACGAAATCCTTTCAACTCTGTCCAAAGGCATCTTGCTCTTTATGTTTCCGATGATTACCGTGACGGCTTTATCGGATACGATAGCTACCTCTCCCACCATTCCATTGGCTTTTACTTTTACCTTTTCGCCTACTTTAAGTGGTCCACTTCTGAATGCGGCGATTTTTTTAGTTCGCTCGTTTTCTTCATTCATTAGTTGACGTTCTTCGTCTGTTGCCCTCCTGTTTCTCCTCATTTGTTGTTTCTGCTGGCGCTCGGATACTTGACGCAGTTTTTCCTCAAGGTAATTGTCACGATTTTTCTTGTCTTGTTCCTTCTTCATTGCAAGTGCATTGACAAAACCTTGCAGATTCTCTCTTGCGGTCTTGGTCTCGGCTTTCGCAGCTTGAGATTCTCTAATCTTGCGGATTGTCTGTTCGACTTGGCGGTTGGCTCCTTTTACGATGTCTTCTGCCTCTCGTTTCGCTTCATCGATGATCTCCTGTTTCATCTTCTTTATGGTCTCAAGCTCTTTCTGATATTTTCCAGTGATATCCTCTAAAGTCTTGTCAGTATTTCGAATTTTTTGAAGCTTTTCATCCAACGCTTTACGATTGCGAGCTATTTTGCGCAAGTTTCGTTCTATGCCTACGAATTCCTCACCTGCTCTGTTTTCTGCGTCTTTTATGATCGTTTCTGGAAGCCCCATCTTGCGTGCGAGTTCGAATGCAAAAGAGTTTCCTGGCAAGCCCATCTCAAGTTTGAATAATGGCGCTATATTCTTCACGTCAAACTGCATAGCTCCATTTATGACACCTGTGTTAGCTCCAGATGCATATAATTTTAGGTTTGTGTAATGAGTCGTAATCACGCCATAGACACCTCTATTGTCGAATTCACTGAGGATGGCTTCTGCAATAGCACCTCCTGCTGCAGGCTCCGTACCTGATCCGAATTCGTCTATAAGGACCAATGTCTTGGAGTCTGCTTTGCAGAGCATGTCTTTCATAGATTCAAGGAAAGCGCTATATGTACTCAAGTCGTTATCTATAGACTGCCCGTCACCTATATCGGCCATTATGCGGTCAAAAATGACCATTTCCGAAGTCTCAGATGTCGGTATCAACATCCCCCATTGGAACATGTACTGCAGTAGTCCAACAGTTTTTAGACATACGGACTTGCCTCCGGCGTTAGGTCCGGATATTAGGAGAATATGTTTTTTGGGTGTCAATGTTACAGTAAGCGGAACTATCTCCTTGCCGTCCTTACGTAGAGATCTTTCGAGAAGTGGATGCCTAGCTTTTCGCAGATTCATCTCTCCAGTTTCCGATATGATAGGCATTCCGGCTACAAAATCCAATGCCGTTTGAGCTTTGGCTATCAGAAAATCTATCTCACCGATGCATCGTGCTCCTTCAAGAAGAGCTGGGACAGAGGGCCTAAGCCAATCGCTAAATTCATATAGAATTCTGGAGATTTCCCTAGTTTCTGCGAAGTGTAGTTCGCTTATTTCGTTTGTGAGTTCGACTATTTCGGCTGGTTCTATGAATGTGGTTTTGCCGGAAGAAGATTCGTCGTAAACGAAACCTTGAATTTTACGTTTGTTTGCGGAGCTTACAGGAATAAGCATTTTGCCATCACGCATGACGATTGCCGCATCGCTGTCCACAATGCCTTCGCTTTGGGCCTTCTTCATGAGAATATTTATCCTTTTGGAGACAGCCCCTTCTTTTTCTTTAAGTTGTCTGCGGATGTCATATAGCCCGTCGGATGCCGTATCTTTAACATTTCCGAATTTGTCTAAGATGGTATCGATGCGTTGCTGGACTTCCGGAAAGAGAGCAATGTCGGACACCATTTTCTTTAAATTAGGATATACTCCGTCTTTGATTCCTCCAAAAAATATTGAAATCTTTCTGAGAGTGTCCAACATTGTCCTGAGTTTTCCTAAAGATGTGAGGTCAATGTTTGCTCCTGTATTTTCAAGCATTTCAAGGAACCCAACGCAGTCAATGTATCCGTTGGCTGGAAAAGATTCTTCGAACATTACTATCAGCCTCATTTCGTCAGCTAGCAGTAGTCTGTGGCTTATTTCCTTTTTGTCAGTGGAGAATTCTTCTGTTGCCGCCCTATCTGTGGCGTAATCTGTGCTACATCTGTCAGAAATAATTTTTCTGATTCTGTCAAAACCCAATATTGATTCTATCCTGTCCGTTGGCATATCTGTCATTACGCTTTAGTTTCAGGCTTTTCTGTCATGTCTGTTCGTTTGTCTGACGTAGTCAATGACGCGGTCAGCTTAAGTTTGAGCTCATTTATATTTCCTATTTCAGTGAGATTCCCTCCATGTCCGAACGAAATCTCGCCAGTTTCCTCGGATACCACGATAACGTCCGCATCTGTTTCTTCTGTAATTCCAATCGCTGCTTTGTGTCTCATTCCAAATCTTGGTGGGATATCAGTGCGTTCAGTTATTGGCAATGTGCAACGTGCTGCTACAATATGGTGGTTGTCTATAATTACAGCTCCATCATGCAAAGGAGAATTTTTGAAGAATAAGTTCATTATAAGTCTCCTATTGATGAGGGCATCTATCTTGTCTCCCGTCTCTGTGACGAAATCTAAGTTTACATGGTGCGGTATTACGATAAGTGCGCCTGTTTTCTGCTCTGACATTGCCCTGCAAGCTTCCGTAATTTCCTTTACAGCTGCATTATCCATGGACTTATCTTCATTGCCGAGAAATCTGTTTATAAAGGCTCTGCTTTTCGTTCCAAGACGTGTGCTGACGCCAAATTTCATCAGAAAGTGCCTAATTTCAGGCTGAAAGATGATGATGACCGCCAATACTCCCACGTCAATGAATGTCCCCAAAACCGCGCTAGTAAGCTTCATGTTCAATGCGTCAGCTATCACTCGGAGGACATATATGGAAATAATAGCCGTGAATATGTTCATGGCGGCGGAATCGCGTATCCATCTGAATATAAAGTATATGAACAGGGCGACAAGAAAGACGTCCAGCATATCCGTAAAGGAAAACTTGAGGAATCCGAATATTTCCAACAACATGCTCATTTCAATACAAATTTATAATATTTTATGCACTATGGCAAGATTCTGTTCTAAATCGTCTTCCGAGTAGTTAGGTGTTTGGCAGAAATTTTCTAAAATTTACGGAAGTTATTGAAAATTAAAAATTTATTCGTATATTTGCGGTCCGCAAAATATGCGGAGATACGATAAAGTATTAACAAACAATTAATTATCAAACCAATGCCTGGATTAATTGGAAAGAAAATCGGAATGACTTCCGTTTTCGGTGCTGATGGAAAAAATATTCCATGCACCGTTATTGAGGCTGGTCCGTGTGTTGTTACGCAGGTCCGTACGGTAGAAAAAGATGGTTATGCCGCCGTGCAGCTTGCCTATGACGAAACCACTGAAAAACACGCCAGCGCCCCTCTCAATGGGCATTTCAAAAAGGCAGGAACCACCCCTCATCGTAAGCTTGTTGAATTCGAGGCTGACTTTAAGGGAGAGCTAAAATTAGGTGATACAGTATCGCTCGCCGACGTTTTCGATGGCGTAGAGTTCTGTGATGTCATCGGTACTTCTAAAGGTAAAGGATTCCAGGGAGTTGTGAAACGTCATGGCTTTGCCGGTGTAGGTGGTGCTACTCATGGTCAGCACAACAGACTTCGTCATCCTGGTTCTATGGGCGCATCATCTTGGCCTTCACGTGTATTCCCGGGAATGAGAATGGCTGGCCATATGGGCAATGAAAGGGTAAAGGTGTTCAACCTTCAGGTCGTAAAAGTAATTCCTGAGAACAACCTTCTCGTATTGAAAGGCTCTGTACCTGGAGCCAAAGGATCTTATCTTATATTGGAGGCTTAATTATGGAATTGTCAGTTTTGAAGATTGACGGATCGGAGTCCGGAAAGAAGGTAGTCCTCGATGAGAAAGTATTCGGTCTTGAGCCGAACGATCACGCTATTTACCTTGATGTTCTTCAGTTCCTCGCACATCAGCGTCAGGGAACAGCAAGAACCAAGGATAGAAGTGAAGTCTCATACAGCACCAAGAAGCAGGGCCGTCAGAAAGGTGGCGGTGGAGCTCGTCATGGTTCATTGAAAGCTAATATCTATGTTGGTGGTGGTCGTGCACATGGTCCTAAGCCACGTTGCTATGATATGAAGCTTAACAAGAAGCTCAAGCAACTTGCAAGATTCTCTGCTCTTTCTTATAAAGCTAAAGAGAATAAGATTGTCATGGTTGAGCCATTCACGATGGAGGCTCCTAAGACTAAAGAGTTCTTGAATATTCTTTCAGCCATCAAAGCAGGCGACAGAAAGGTACTTTTCGTACTTCCTGAGAACTCTGCCAATATTTACCTTTCATCACGTAACCTCGAGCAGGTGAAGGTTATCTCTGTAAATGAGATTAACACTTACACTATCATGAATGCACATTCTATGGTGCTTGTAGATGGTGTTCAGGATATCCTCGCCTCAAGAGTAAGACGCTAAAAAGATTGAGAGATGGGAATTATCATTAAGCCAATTGTAACAGAAAAGTTGACGGCTCAGGGCGAAAAGTTGAACCGTTATGGATTCATTGTAGATCGTGAAGCTAACAAGCTTCAGATTAAGACTGCTGTGGAGCAGATGTACAACGTCTCTGTCGCTTCAGTCAATACATTGAACTACCACGGGAAAAGAAAATCCCGTTATACAAAAGCCGGTATGTTAAGAGGTCGTATGAATCATTTTAAGAAAGCATATGTAACTCTTGCCGGTGAAGACAAGATTGATTTCTATAGTAACATTTAAGGGATAAGGCAATGGCAACAAAAAAATTCAAACCGGTTACTCCTGGTCAAAGGAACAAGGTAATCAGCGCTTTTGACGATATCACCGCCAAGAAGCCACAGAAATCATTGCTTGAGCCTCTTAAGAGCACAGGTGGACGTAACAATACTGGTCAAATGACTATGCGTTACATCGGTGGCGGTCACAAGAGAATGTATCGTATCATCGATTTCTACCGTACAAAAGATGCTTGCAAGGCTACTGTTCTTACTATAGAGTACGATCCTAATCGTAGCGCACGTATCGCTCTCGTTCAGTACGAGGATGGCGAGAAGAAGTATATTATCGCTCCTAACGGACTTAAGGTCGGTCAGGTTATTGAGTCTGGTTCAGGTGTTGCTCCTGAACTTGGAAACACTCTTCCTCTTGGTGAAATTCCAGTCGGTACACTTGTACATAATATCGAGCTCCGTCCTGGTCAAGGTGGTGCAATGGCACGCTCTGCAGGTACTTATGCTCAGATTGCGGCTCGTGAAGGAAATCATGTCATTCTCCGTCTGCCTTCAGGTGAGACAAGAATGGTTTTGGTATCATGTCGTGCCACTGTAGGTGTAGTATCGAATCCTGAACACAATTTGGAGTCTTATGGTAAGGCTGGACGTAGTAGATGGCTTGGTAGACGCCCTCGCAACCGTGGTGTCGTAATGAACCCGGTAGATCACCCGATGGGTGGTGGTGAAGGACGTGCTTCCGGAGGTCACCCAAGGTCTCGTAAGGGACTTCCTGCAAAGGGCTACAAGACACGTAATCCTAAGGCTACTTCAAATAAGTTCATTATTGAAAGAAGAAAGAAATAAACGGAATTAAACTTTAGAGATTATGAGTCGTTCATTAAGAAAAGGTCCATATATCCAGGAAGCTCTGGAAAAAAGAATTCTTGCCATGAATGAAGGCGGCAAGAAGAAAGAGGTCGTAAAGACTTGGTCACGTGCCAGCATGATCTCTCCTGACTTCGTTGGTCATACTATCGCGGTTCATAACGGGAACAAGTTTATTCCTGTTTATGTAACAGAGAACATGGTAGGCCACAAGCTTGGAGAATTTGCTCCAACTAGGACTTTCAGAGGCCATTCAGGTAACAATAAGAAGTAAAACGCTTAATTGATCAGAAATTATGGGAAAACGTAAAAGACTAATGGCCGAAAGACTGAAAGAGATTAAGCAGCAGACAGCTATCGCCAAAGTTAAGGATGTTCCTTCTTCTCCTCGCAAGATGCGTCTTGTCGCAGATACAGTAAGAGGTGTGGAGGTGAACCGTGCACTTGACCTGCTCAAGTTCTCCAAGAAGGCTCCTTCAAAGGTTCTTGAGACATTGCTTCGTAGCGCGATTGCTAACTGGGAGGCCAAAAATCAGGATAAAGCCAAAGAATTGGATAACGGTAATGTTATTGTTAAGACCATCATGGTTGACGAAGGTAGAACTCTTAAGAGAATTCGTCCTTGCCCTCAAGGTAGAGCCGGAAGGATTCGCAAGCGTTCCAACCATGTTACCATTATCCTTGATGTAAAGAAACCAACAACAGTGGAGGATAATAAATAATATGGGACAGAAAACTAATCCTATCAGCAACAGAATCGGTATCACCCGTGGTTGGGTCTCTAACTGGTGTGGTGGTAATTACGCTGAGAAAATTGCGGAAGACTACAAGATCCGTAAGTACCTCGTGAATCGTCTTGCAAATGCAAGCATTTCCAAGATTGTCATTGAGAGAACTCTTAAGCTCATTACAGTGACTATTCAGGCTGCAAGACCTGGTGTCATTATCGGTAAAGGCGGTACAGCTGTCGACAAACTTAAGGAAGAGCTCAAGAAGGTAACAAGCAAGGATGTTCAGATCAACATTTTCGAGGTTAGAAGACCTGAAGTTGACGCTAACATCGTTGCAGATAGCATTGCTCGTCAAATTGAAGGACGTGTATCTTACAGAAGAGCTATTAAGATGGCAGTTACAAGCGCGATGCGTGTAGGCGCAGAGGGTATTAAAGTTCAGATCAGTGGCCGTGTAGGCGGTGCTGAGATGGCAAGAAGCGAGATGTACAAGGAAGGACGTACTCCTCTTCATACATTCCGTGCTGATATTGACTACGCTCTCGCTGTAGCTCATACCAAAGTAGGAGCTCTTGGTGTAAAAGTATGGATCTGCAATGGCGAGGTTTACGGAAAGAAGGATCTTTCTCCTAACGCAGGCGTCGCATCTGCTTCTGCTCAGTCTCAGGGTCAGGGACGTCAGTCTCGTGGAGACCGTGGAAATCGTCGTGGCGGAAGAGGTCGCGGGGACAAAAAAGAAAACAAGAACTAAGTTTTTCGCTTATATAGATTGATCCCAGCAGGAATCCTGCTGGGATTTTTTCGTTTTGCAATTTCCATAATTATAACTACATTTGAAAATTATGTATGGAATAAAATATCGATATATGAACAGATTAACTTCTCTTATGTTGGTTGCTCTTGCAGCGGTCGCATGCACATCCAACTCTAGCATGACAACAATTCAAGGTAAATTTTCAGGAGCGGATATCCCAAGTGCTGTTAGCGTATCTATTCCTGGAATCATTGATACTACAGTCGCTCTCAAAAATGGCGCATTTAAGTTCGATATTCCTGTTAATAAGGCTGTATTTGCTAAGATTACAGCTGGAGACGCCATGACTAATTTCATTTCTGATGGAACTGTGTTGACGTTTACTCTTGATGGGACTGAGCTTTCAGGTTCATCTGACAAGCCAGCTACATCTGTTAATGAAAAGTTTGAGGCGTATGTAAAGAATATGAATGACATGGTTGTCGAGTATAGAACTACCATGCGTGCCATTGCGGATAGTACCGGCATTGATGCTGATGAGAAGGATCGTATTCAGGAGGATTTCTATACTTCGTTCAATGATAAATTCCTTGCGTATAATAAAAATGTCGTTTCGTCTAATAGGGACAATGCCATAAGCCTTTATGCACTCCAGAATATTTATGCTGATATGGAGGATGACTCACTTGAGGTCATGATTGGTAGCATTGACACAGCGGTGACTTCAGGCAGCAAGTTCGTTTCTGCGATGCAGAATGGGATTGCTGCAAGAAAAAATACTGCAGAGGGTATGCATTTTACAGATTTTACAGTAACTCAACCAAATGGTAAGGAGTCTAAACTGTCGGATTATGTTGGCAATGGCAAATATGTCCTTGTAGATTTCTGGGCTTCTTGGTGTCGTCCATGTAAACGTGAGATACCTAATGTTAAGGCGGTATATGACAAGTACCATGGAAAGGATTTCGATGTTCTCAGTGTAGCTGTATGGGAAAAGACTCCACAGGAGAGCATTGATACAGCCAAGGCATATAAGGTAAACTGGAATCAGATTGTCGATGCGAAGAGTATACCTACGGATATTTACGGAATAATGGGTATTCCTCATATCATTCTTTTCGGACCTGACGGAACTATAATCAAGAGAGGCTTGTACGGAGATGCTATAGAGGAAGAAGTCTCCAAGTATGTGAAGTAGCATTGACAGTAAGAGAAAAAATAGCACTCTTCCCACATTCCCCCGGAGTTTATAGGTATTATGACTCCGAGGGGATTGTCATATATGTTGGAAAGGCGAAAGATTTGCATAAGAGAGTTGCGCAGTATTTTGTTTCACCCGAGCGGCTCAATGTCAAGACTCGGATTCTTGTGTCAAAAATAGCTGACGCACAATATTCGGTAGTTGATTCTGAAGCGGATGCTCTTCTCCTTGAGAATAATCTTATAAAACAATATCGTCCGAAGTATAATATACTTCTGAAAGACTCTAAGACCTATCCGTGGATTTGCATTACTGATGATGAGTTTCCGAAAGTGTATTTGACGCGCAGAGTAGTGAAAGGAAACAGATATTTCGGGCCATATAGTTCTGTTATGCATGCTCGAAATCTGTTGGAATTCTTTTCTGAAAATTATAAGATTCGGTCGTGCAATAACAAGATTACTTCTGATGCGATAATGCGGAAGAAGTTCCGTCCTTGTCTTGATTTTCATATTGGCCGTTGTGGAGGATGTTGTATCAGGAAAGTATCAGTGAAGGATTATAATGCTGATATAGAGGAAATTGAGAATCTACTTAAAGGAAATGCCAATGAGATAATACAGCATTATAAGCATCTGATGTTTGAAGCGGCAGAGAATCTTGAGTTTGAACAGGCGCAAGCCTATAAGCAGAAAATGGAGTCTCTTCAGAAGCATTATGCGAAGTCGGTGATAACATCCGCCATAGGTACGAATGCAGATGTGTTTTCTTTGATAACTGACGCAAATGAAGCTTTCGGGAACTTTATGCGTGTTCGCAGTGGTTCGATTATCCAGTCTCTCAATCTTGGCTTCAAGATGAATATTGAAGAGGAGCCTGCGTCGGTGCTTAGTGAATTCATTGCCGAGATCTCGTCTAAGTTTGGAAAGGTTACTGGAGAAGTTATTGTACCGTTCATGCCTGATGTCGAGATGGAGGACGTAACCTTCAGAATTCCTGCAAAGGGAGATAAACTTGCGATTCTGGAATTGAGTATGAAGAATGCTAAGGAATTTCAGTTCAATTCTATTCGTCAAAAAGAACATACGGATCCGGACCAATATAAGACTATGGTTTTGGAAGAATTGAGGAAGGCATTGGGGATGAATGTGTTGCCTGAACATATGGAATGCTTTGACAACTCTAATATTCAAGGAACTAATCCTGTAGCATCGTGTGTCGTGTTCCGTGGTGGTGTTCCGTCCAAGAAGGACTACCGTAAGTTCAAGATAAAGACCGTGATAGGGGCTAATGACTATGCTTCCATGAAAGAGGTTGTTAATAGGAGGTATTCGAGAATGCTTCGTGAAGATCCTGATGATTTGCCGCAACTTGTGGTTATAGATGGTGGAAAGGGACAGCTTGATTTTGCATATCAGGCTTTAGCTGAGTTGGGACTGACTGAGAAGCTGATGGTAATAGGTCTTGCAAAACGCATGGAAGAGGTTATCAGGGTGGGAGATCCATATCCACTTTTCATTGACAGAAATTCTGCTGCTCTGAAGGTCTTGCAGAGAATTAGGGATGAAGCCCATAGGTTCGGAATTACTTTCCATAGAAGTCTGAGAAGCAAAAGTCAGGTCGAGTCGGCATTGACTAGGATAAAAGGTGTTGGGGGGCAGACAGAAAAGAGACTTTTGATTCATTACGGCAGTGTTACGCGAATTGCTGCTGCATCGGTGGATGACTTGGCTTCGTTCCTTGGTAAACGAGAACTTGCTGAGCGCATACATATTCAACTTAATGAAGAAACAAATGAGGATTAGCGAGAAGAAATTCAATTTGGCTTTCAATGCTTTTATTCTTATAGGCATGCTTGTGGCCGTAGTTGTTACGAATGTTTTTAAGTTACAGCAGCCTGGAGCTCGGAGTTTTATGCTGATAATTGCCAGTATCGGAGCTATTGCTGGTGTAGTGAATACGGTGCTCTCTGCGAACGGAAATATTATGACATTTATTTTCGGGTTTGTGGATGTGACAATAGCCTCGATTGTAGCATTTGATAGTAGCATCCGTCCAGATGGGGATCCGGTTTGGGGAAATTTCGCATTGCATGCGTTTTATTTTCTGCCTATGCAGTTCGTCGGATGGTCGCAATGGAGAAAACGTGGGGCGACATCGCATGAAAAAGTGCGGGCACGTCGAATGGATTGGCGTATGTGGGCTATAACGTGTGTTTTCCTTGTTATAGGGACTGTTATGACATATATAGTGCTTAATTCCTTGAGCTTTCGAGAATCTGCTATATCGGCTATACGTCCGCTGATATTGTTTGATGCCTTGGTTTTTGTGCTGAACATACTTGGACAGGTTCTGATGTCGCTTGCTTATATGGAGCAATGGTTTATTTGGATTCTTGTCAATGTCTTTTCGGTTATGTTGTGGTCAGACAAGGCGTTGTCTTCACCTGATTCGAGCTATACTATAGTTATGGTCATCAAGTACTCATTCTATCTGTTAAATTCGCTTAATGGTCTTAGAATTTGGTTGAATCTAAGTGGGAATAAGGCCTAATGGTTGTTTTGACTCTGAAAAGTTTCTTTATTTCGATTTTTTTTATTTACTTTGTGAAATATTGTATGTGAATAGTGTATTATAATCATAAACTTAATAAATTATTCAATTATGTCACACGAAGAAATCGTTAAGCAGGTGAAAGCCATCATCGTTGACAAGCTTGGAGCAGAGGAATCAGAGGTAACTGAGACCGCTAACTTCACTAATGATCTCGGTGCTGATTCTCTCGACACAGTTGAACTTCTTATGGAGTTCGAAAGAGTATTTGGAATTAAGATTCCAGATGAGGATGCAAGCCAGATCGCAACAGTGGCTGACGCTGTAAAGTACGTTGAAGAGAAAGTAGCTAACAAATAATAGCGCTTAGAACTTTAGCACGAGAAGATATCCATTGGGGTGTCTTCTTTTTTTGTAAAATAAAGAAACCCAGCACAAATGGATTATTATGTGCTGGGCTTCTCAATTATTTATTCAATTGAATTAGTTGTCTGTTTTGGGAATAGCGTATGTAATTTTGAACATAGGAACATCTTTTTCTGCTCCCGGACCATGGAAAATGGCCTTGTAATAGCGGTGAAAGTCCATCATTGTGGATTTCTTGGTCGTGCTGGAAGATGATGTCGATGAGGAGTACATAGACTGCAACATCATGTAATTATAATAGTTGTTATTATAATAACTATTATATCCATATCCACTGTATCCATACCCATATCCGCCATATCCTCCGTACATGCTATTGTAGTAGTTGGCATATAGCAAGCTTTGATAATAGTCGTCCATGTCTGTAGATGAACTTGAGGATGTCGCATTTGATACTACTTCTGTTGCCATTGCGAGAAGCCAAATGTTATAGTCATTTATTTTCTTCTCGTCTTTCAGATTTATGAGTTCCTGAATGTGATGAGATATATCTGGCGTATAACGACAGGTTGATCTATTGATGTCTCCCTGATCTTCGTCTGAAGCACTTGAATCAGTAATTCCTGCGAAAGTCATGGTAGTATCTGTCACGATACAGCATGTTGGGCTGATCATTGTCGGATATTTGTACATGTCTTCATAATTGTCAGGAAATTCGAATGGGAGTATTAGAGAAGCCTTGCAGATGACCGCTGATGATGGGTTGTCGGTATGCTTTGATATTTCATCTATCGCGAGTTTTCTGAGTCCTTCAGCCTTTATAACAGGTTTGAGTCCACGTCCGCCTTCGAGGTATGCTTCCTTATCTATTCTTCCCGCCAAGTTCTTGGATTCATGGGTTGTCATGTCAAATGCAATCTGAGTCTGTGATGTTACACTTGTGGTGCTGACACCGCTAAGCTCATAAAGCGAGAGCGGTCCGAAATAAAAAACAAATGATGTGTCTACTTGCTTGCGAGAACCGTAGTCTGCGGTGAACTTTAGCTCTGCTATACTTCCGTATATGTATCCGTTTTGGACATCAATAGGTAGTCTGAACATATTTATGCGTCCGCCGTTGCCTGCTGGAGAGTCCACTGTAAAGATAATTCCCGGAAAGTTTTTCGTGTAGCTTGTTATGGTATCCAAGTCAGCCTGTTTGATTCCCATGTATTTTTCTCCGAATTCCTTGCTGAAATTGAAAGAAAGAGAGTCTTTTCCGCCATAGACTGGAATTCCGTCAGTGATTCTCTTTTTATTGTAGGATACGGCAGGATACAATTTTGAGAAATCAAGTTCTTTATCCAGTTCATATACATTGATATTCTGGAGTATATATTGCTGCGTTGGGTCAGCATAAGATGTCGTATCAGCAACGGCAGAGAAATGAAACTGACGAAATCTTGCATTTTTCCCGAAATCGAGAGTGTCATTCACCGGCACGAGGGTGAATGCGGCTGATCTTGTCGTAAGTCCGAATGCGTCATCTCGTATAGCTCCGACTGTGAATCGGTACATGCTATATGCTGACAAGCTATCCGCCATTTCCTGATACATATCCTCTATCGGAAATGAAGCTGTGTAGATATCATACTGACGGTTGTCAGGTATCAGTGATTCTCCAAGAGATTTATTCTCATTGATACAGGAACTGAATATCCCTGTTGCGGCAGCGAAGGCCAAAAGACCTGATCTTACTGAAAAACTCATCCTAGTTTGTCGTAAAAACTGTTATATGCATCGATATAGGAACCGTCTTCCAAAGCTTTACCATCGTATGGGAGCACAGGAAGTCCAAGCTCTTTACTGTATTCTATTAGGCTCTCGTCCACATTTTCAGAACCGATGATTATTCCGTCAGAATACTGAGCTGCGGTTTTAGCAAGATTTATGCCAGTAGGTTCTGTAAGCAGTGAGACATCCCTTTCGTTTACGTCTCCGAATTTGACGAGTCTGATGAGGTCTTCATCGAACTTTTCAGGCATGTCATCGTAGAGAGATAATACAACTTTGCTTGATGCAAATATTGGATCGTCTTTATATATCTTCTTGAGATAAATCGGGAGAATTTGTGTAATCCAACCTTGACAATGTATGATGTCTGGAGCCCAACGCAATTTTTTCACTGTCTCAAGCACACCTCGTGCAAAGAAAATGGCACGCTCTCCATTGTCTCCGAAGAAATTTCCATCATCGTCACGATCGATCTGCTTACGTTTGAAATAATCCTCATTGTCAATGAAGTAAACTTGCATGCGGGCGGCAGATATTGAAGCCACCTTGATTACAAGAGGCCTATCCACATCATTTATGATTATATTCATGCCAGACAGCCTGATGACTTCATGGAGCTGGTTTTTGCGCTCGTTGATGCAGCCATATCTTGGCATGAAAGAGCGGATTTCTTTTTTTCTTTCCTGGATTCCCTGTGGTAGATACCTTCCAATGTTAGCAATTGGACTCTGAGGAAGGTATGGAAAAATCTCAGAATTTACAAACAGAATCTTATCTCCCATCTGTTATTTTTATTGGTTTATAATATACAAAGGTAAGAATTTTTTTTCATATTTCGATAAATGATTAACTTTGGGGACAATTTGGAGTATTATGTCACAGAGGGAAAACAGACTTATGCGCCGCCGGTTGGCCAATGCGTATCTTTCATCTGTCATCAGCATCAGTCTTGTGCTGTTGTTGGTGGGAATTGCCAGTATGTTATTGGTGAATACCAGAAGTGTGTCTGATTATTTCAAGGAGAATATGCAAGTGTCTGTTATCATGAAAACGGAAGTTTCGGATAACGAAGCTCTTGCATATAAGGCTATGCTTGATTCTCTCGGTTTTGTGCGTGGCACTGAATTCGTTTCCAAAGAACAGGGAGAGAAGGAAATGGCAGATATGCTTGGCAATGATTTTCTGAGTGTGTTTCAGTCTTCTCCTGTGCCGGTATCTATAGGCGTATCTCTTGATGCCGAGTATGTGTCTCCAGATAGTTTGAAAATGGTGGAGAAGGTTATCTCCCGTAGTCCGCTTGTGGATGAGGTGGTTTATCAACAGTCGCTTGTTGATGCATTGAATGCGAATCTCAGCAAGATATCTGCAGTACTCGGAGTTTTCATTGCTTTAATGCTTTTTATCTCTTTTGTGCTGATAAACAATACAATGCGCCTTACTATATATGCTAAGCGTTTTACGGTGCATACCATGAAACTTGTGGGCGCTACGAAGTCTTTTATTCGTGGGCCATTTCTTGTTAGGGCGGCCTTCTTGGGATTATTCTCGTCAATCATAGCAATCATGATGCTGGTTGGAATTCTTTTTGTTATAAGGACAGAATTTGGTCAGTTATTCGAAATCTTTTCATTGGATAAGTTGTTGGTTGTAATGGGGATAGTGATTTCCTCTGGGCTTGTGATATGTGTGTTGAGCACTTATTTTGTCGTGAATAGACTTGTGTCGCTTTCTAAAGATGAACTTTATAGTTAAAAGTATGGATAATAATAAAATGGCAATTACCCCACAAGGGCTGAAACTTCTGCTTGGCGGACTTATAGTCATGATCGCTGGTTACATATTAATGATTGGAGGTGGAAGTAAGAATCCTGAAGTATTCAATTACGCTATGTTTGATTTTCAGCGCCTTGTTGCAGCTCCGATAGTGATTCTTTGTGGAGTTATAATCGAGATAGTAGCTATCATGAAAGTGTCTAATAAGAATAGAAAGGAGAAATAAATATGGATTGGTGGCAGGCGTTGCTTTTAGGTGTTGTTCAAGGACTTACTGAATTTCTTCCAGTGAGTAGTAGTGGACATCTTATGATTTTTAGAGAGCTTCTTGGCGTAGATGCTGAGGGGTTCTTGGATTTTACTGTTACTGTCCACTTTGCTACTGTGTTAAGTACGATTATCGTATTTTGGTCTGCAATCTGGACTTTATTGAAAGGTTTCTTCAAGTTCAAGTACAACGATGAGACAGATTATGTTTTGAAAATCGTGGTATCAATGATTCCTATCGGCATTGTAGGGCTTTTCTTTAAGGATAAGGTGGAAGGTTTATTTGCTGATAATCTGTTTACGGTTGCCGTCTGCCTTATAATAACAGCTGTACTTCTTTTCTTTTCGGATCAGGCCGGAAAGTTTCGTTCCGATAAAGGTGCGTCTGTAACGAATACTCACAGAAATGGTATTTCTTATCTGCAGGCTATTGTAGTAGGACTTGGCCAGGCATGTGCTGTAGCACCAGGGTTATCACGGTCTGGAACGACTATCGCAACTGGGCTTATTTCTGGAGTTAGAAGAGATGTGATGGCACAATTCTCTTTTTTGATGGTTTTGGTCCCGATAATCGGTGAACAGGCATTGACTATACTTAAGAATTTCTCAGAACCTTCTACGGAGGTAGGATTGGGATTCATACCTCTCGCCATAGGTTTTGTCGGGGCTTTTGTTTCAGGACTGTTCTCATGTAAGGTTATGGTTTCCATAGTTAAGAAGGCTAAGCTTGTCTGGTTCTCGATATACTGCCTGCTTGCTGCTCTTGCAATACTTATCTTTGCATGACGTTTGGCATGAATTCTGGACGGTTGACGTATTTTGTCTCCGATGTACATCTTGGACTGGATGTAAAGAATCCTGTCGATCGTGAATTGCGTTTTGTTGCATTTCTCCGTTCTATACCAAAAGAGCGGACTGATGCTTTATATATGTTAGGGGATATCTGGGATTTCTGGTATGAATATCATGATGTTGTGCCTAAAGGGTATGTTCGTGTCTTTTCTGCATTGATAGACTTAATGGACGCGGGAGTGAAAGTTTATTTCTTTCAAGGTAATCATGATATCTGGTGTTTCCATTATTTTGAGGAGCTGGGCATCAAAATTCTGCAACAACCATATGTTGTGGATATATACGGAAAGAAATTCTGTCTCGGGCATGGTGATGGTCTTGGACCTGGACATAAATGGTACAAACTGATGCGTTGGGGATTTAGAAATTCTTTTTTTCAGGGGCTCTTCAGCCTGTTACATCCGTATATTGCATTTCGTTTCGGCAAAGGATGGTCGAAGAAAAGTCGTGTCGCCAAGACGCGTGAGTATAAATTCCGTGGAGAGGATGAACCTCTGTACAAATTTGCCGTAGATTTTTCTAAGCATAACCATGTTGACTATTTCGTCTTTGGGCATTTTCATTGTGACGTGCGCATGAAATTGCCGGGTGGTCAAAAACTCATTATACTTAAAGATTGGATGGATGGCTCTCCTTACATGTATTTTGACGGTATTTCCACTACATTCGGATATTCGCCAAAGATAGAGAAATAAAAAGCAGGGAATTCGCCTGTATCCCATTTCTTTACAAGATCTTCTACTGCTCGATCTTCTCCTTCTGGCTCATAATGCTTTTTTAGGTCAGACCCGAAGACTTTAGCTATCCCTTGCCAAAATCCGGCTGCGATTCCATTCTTGTATTCTTTTATGATGCTAAATGAAGACTTGCCGACTTCTCTGTCAATTAATTTCATTAGGAGTTGTCCTTGACTTACTGTCATATGTCGCATCGGTTGCTCAAATGCGTTGAACAAATCTTTCTGTACTTCATTTACATATTTCTCACGCTGTCTGCGGTCATAGCTGTCTTTTTCGAATGTGCTGTCTGCTGTGTTTATGAGCTTCCTGGCAATTAGTGCATATGGATATGTCTTGCTGAAATTCCAGACGAGCCTGTAGTAGCGACGCCATTCACGGCCTCGTCTCTCTCCGGCGTATGAAGAAATCTTTGATGGGTTAAGGATGTCGAGGTAGACGGTATCTCCGTCAATAATTTCATATTGTAGGAATTGATCGGCAATATTTCTCCTTGGAGAAGGTGCTCTGCGTTTTTGTGCCTGCGCTATCCCCGGTATTGCATATATCAGAGCGAAGATTATCGCTATGATTATTATTGGTCTTGTTTTATTCATACTGAAGGCAAATGTAATCATTTTCCATTCAAAGTAGCCAGTTAGTGTCAGAATTCGGATATAAGCTGATTTTTTGTGATGAGGTTTGGTCGAAAAAGCGTGAATGAAATTTTTTTAATGACATGTAACTACTTGAAAGTTTTGAATATAACATTAAAAAAATTTCGTCGGAAAAGTATAAATATTTTGCAGAAAATGTTTGTTTTTCGAAGATTTTTACTAACTTTGCATTCCCAAAATTGAGGAGAAGTTCGCCCAACCAGCTGATACTCAAAGATTTAGGGAATTTGGGAAAAATAATTAAAGTAATACAGCAATGTTACAACCAAAGAAAACAAAGTTTAGAAGGGAACAGAAAAACCGCATGAAGGGTATGTCCCAGAGGGGCAGTCAGCTCGCTTTTGGTTCATTCGGTCTTAAAACCCTTGAGAATTGTTGGCTTACATCGCAGCAGATTGAGGCTGCCCGTCAGGCAATCTCGCGTTATATGAACCGTGAGGGTCAGATCTGGATCAGGGTATTCCCTGCAAAGCCGTTCACCAAGAAGCCTCTCGATACCCGAATGGGTAAAGGTAAAGGTGATCCTCAGGGATTTGTCTGCCCTATCACTCCTGGTAGAATTCTCTTCGAGGCAGAGGGCGTTTCACTTGAGATTGCTAAAGAGGCTATGCGCCTTGCAGCACATAAGCTTCCTATCGCAACGAAGTTTATCGTCCGTAGGGATTATGTAGAATAGTTTAATGGAGAAGAAAATGAAAATATCTGAAATTCGCGAAATGTCCGTAGCAGACCTGCGTGACCGCATTGCAGTGGAGAAGGCAAATCTTGACACAATGAAGATAAATCATGCTATCTCTCCATTAGAGGATACATCCAAGTTTAAGAAAAGCAGAAAGGATATCGCACGTATGCTGACTGTCCTGACTGAGAAAGAAAAAGAACAGAACTAATTAGATGCCCTATGGAAAGAAATCTTCGTAAGGAAAGAATAGGTGTTGTGGTCAGCAACAAGATGGATAAGACAATCGTCGTAGCCGTCGAGACTAAGGGAAAACACCCTATGTATGGTAAGTTCATTAACAAGACCACTAAATTTGTCGCTCAGGATGATAAGAACGAGTGCAGCGAGGGCGATACCGTGCGCATTATGGAAACCCGTCCATTGAGCAAGACCAAGAGGTGGAGATTAGTTGAAATTGTAGAAAAAGTCAAATAGCGATGATACAGCAGGAAACACGTTTACAGGTGGCAGACAACAGCGGTGCAAAGGAAGTTCTTTGTATCCGTGTATTGGGTGGAACTCGTCACCGTTATGCATCTGTCGGCGATAAGATCGTCGTAGCAGTAAAGAGCGCTATCTCAGGTGGAGATGCCAAGAAAGGTTCAGTATCCAAGGCTGTGGTGGTCCGCACTAAGAAAGAGATTCGTAGACCGGATGGCTCATATATCCGCTTTGATGACAATGCTTGTGTTCTTCTCAACAATGCAGGAGAGCTTAAAGGCACACGTATCTTCGGCCCTGTTGCCAGAGAGTTGCGTGAGAATTATATGAAGATCGTTTCACTGGCACCGGAGGTCCTTTAATATTAAAGAGTCATGAAAAAATTTCACATAAAGAAAGGCGACACCGTATATGTTAATGCCGGTAATGATAAAGGCAAGACTGGAAAAGTTCTCGCAGTGATTACTGATAAGGATCGTGTTGTCGTTGAGGGTATCAATATGGTAAGCAGGCATACCAAACCTAATGCCCAGGCTCCTCAGGGCGGTATCATTAAGAAAGAGGCTGGTATCCATGTATCTAATGTACAGCTTCTTGACCCTAAGAGCACTGCCGCTAAACCGGTTCCTACAAGAATCGGCCACAAGTTTGTGGATGGCAAAAAGGTACGTTATGCTAAAAAATCTGGAGAGGAGATTAAATAGTTATGGCAAAGAAATCAAACAACGCACCAGCAGAGCAGGTAGTTCCTGCTGGATATGTACCGGCTCTTAAGACCGTTTATAAAGAGCAGATCATTCCTGCGCTGACTAAGCAGTTCTCTTATACAACTGTCATGCAGGTCCCTAAGCTCGTAAAGATTACCATTAACGAAGGTATCGGTGAGGCTTCACAGAACCAGTCTCATGATAAGAAGCTTGTTGAAGAGGCGGCAGCTGAGCTTTCACAGATTGTAGGACAGAAGGCAGTTCTTACATCATCAAGAAAGGATATTGCCAACTTCCATTTGCGTAAAGGTCAGCCTATTGGAGTAAAGGTTACTCTTCGTGCTACCAAAATGTATGAGTTCCTCGAGAGACTTATTAGAGTATCTCTTCCTCGTATCCGTGACTTCAATGGTATTTCCGAGAAGCTCGATGGTAATGGAAACTATACTCTCGGACTCAAGGAGCAGATCATCTTCCCTGAAATCGATATGGATAAGAACCCTCGTGTTCACGGAATGGAGATTACATTCGTTACTACAGCCAAGTCTGATGAAGAGGCTTACGCTCTTCTGAAAGAGTTTGGTCTGCCATTCAAGAAACATAACAACTAAAAGAGTATACAATGGCAAAGGAATCAATGAAAGCCCGCGAAGTAAAACGCGCGAAATTAGTTGCTAAATACGCCGAGAAGCGCAAGGCTCTCAAAGAGGCTGGAGACTGGGCAGCTCTCGATAAGCTCCCTAAAAACTCCTCATCTGTACGCCTTCACAATCGTTGCTCTCTCACTGGACGTCCAAAGGGTTACATGCGTGCATTCGGGCTCAGCAGAATCCAGTTCCGTGAAATGGCAAGCAATGGTCTTATACCAGGCGTCAAGAAAGCAAGCTGGTAGAAGCTTTATAGCATACAATATTTTTAATTATTAACAATTCGGATATCGGGCGCAAATGTGCGCCGGTTCGTAAAACAACAAAAGAAATGACTGATCCAATTGCAGATTTCCTTACACGCATTCGTAATGCGTATAGCGCAGGAAATAAGATTGTTGAGATTCCTTCATCAAAAATGAAGGTGGCCATCACAAATATTCTTTGTGAGAAAGGTTACATTCTCAGCTACAAGGTTGTTGAAGGAACACCTTCAAATACCATCAAAATCGCTCTCAAGTATCATCCACAGACCAAGCAGGCCGCTATCAAGAAGATTGTCCGCGTTTCTAAGCCAGGTCTTAGAAAGTACACAGATGTTGCAGAGATGCCTCGTGTCCTCAATGGACTCGGAATTGCAATTCTTTCCACATCTAAGGGCGTTATCACAGACAAAGAAGCAAAAGAGCTTAATGTCGGTGGTGAAATCGTATGCTATGTATATTAATCTTAAAAGAAACTGATAAATGTCAAGAATTGGTAAATTACCTGTAAGCCTTCCGGACAAGGTGAGCTTCGAGCTTCTCCCTGGCAACGTTGTGAAGGTTAAAGGCCCTCTCGGAGAGCTTTCGCAGAAAGTTGATCCGGATATCACAGTAACTGTAGAGGGAAAAGAAGTGAAATTTACACGTCCTACCGATCTCCCTAGACACCGTTCAATGCATGGTCTTTATCGTGCACTTGTACACAACATGGTTGTCGGAGTATCTACCGGATTTGAGATCAAGCAGGAACTCGTCGGTGTAGGTTACCGTGTTGATGTTAAGGGTCAGCTTCTGACTTTCGCTCTTGGTTTTTCTCACGATATTCAGCTCCTTCTCCCTGCAGAGATCAAAGCAGAGGCTGCAGCTGTAAAGAAGGGTGAGAATCCAGTACTTATCCTCAGAAGTGCTGACAAGCAGCTTCTTGGACAGGTCGCAGCTAAGATCCGTTCGTTCCGTAAGCCTGAACCATATAAGGGCAAGGGTATCAAGTTTGTTGGCGAGCAGCTTCGTCGTAAGGCAGGTAAGACTGCAGCCGCTAAATAATTAGGAGGAATGAATTATGGCATTGACTAAAATAGAAAGAAGAAGAAGGATTCACTATCGTATTCGTAAACACGTTAGCGGAACCGCTGAAAGACCAAGACTGGTTGTTTTCAGAAGTAACAGACAGATTTACGCTCAGGTTATCAATGATGAGGCTGGCGTTACACTTGTGGCTGCTGCTTCCAACGACAAGGGTCTTGCTACAGAGTGCAAGGGTAAGTCTGGAATTGAGGCTGCCGCAATCGTAGGCAAGGCTGTTGCAGCTCGCGCCATCGAGAAAGGTATCAATGAGGTCGCTTTCGATCGTGGAGGATATCTTTATCACGGAAGAGTACAAAGTTTGGCTGACGCTGCCCGTGAAGGCGGTCTTAAATTCTAATCGGAATTATGGCAAATACAAATGTTAAAAGA
>CAKUVA010000004.1 GCA_934693135.1 uncultured Bacteroidales bacterium
TTCGAATCTCTCTGCCCCTGCTAATATCAAAGGTTACGATTTGGTAATGTTTAACAGACGCTGCACAAGCTTCCAATCGGCAGTGTCCATTAAAAGAAAAGATGAGAAAGTTCATTAACTATGTGAAAGGGTCTTATGAAGAGCTCACCAAAAAGGTGACTTGGCCGACCTGGGCAAAGCTTCAGAGTTCTGCTCTGCTTGTCATGGTTGCTACCGTCATCATTGCGGCTGTGCTTTTTGTTATAGACTACATTTTCCAGACTCTGATGACAGCAATCTACACATTGTAATTAAATTCATTACCATGGGCGAAAAAAAATGGTACGTCCTTAGGACTGCAGGAAGCAAAGAGAAAAAAGTCAAAGAGTACCTCGATAAAGAGATCGAGAGGGATGTTGATCTTCAAAAAGAGATTTCTCAGGTTCTAGTTCCTCTTGAGAAAAAGTATACAGTTAAGAATGGAAAAAGAGTTGCTTCAGAAAAGATTCTTTTCCCGGGGTATGTTTTTATTGAGGCTGAACTTGGCAAAGACTCTGAGTATCTTATCCGCAGTCATGTCATTCCAGGACTTGCTGGTTTCCTTTCTGAGAAAGCAGATGACTCCAAGGCACAAGGAGAAAAAGTTGCAGTCCCTTTAAGGGATGATGAAGTTAGGAGACTTCTTGGCCAACAGGATGAGCAGACAGTGACAGAGGCCGCGACAGAAGTTGACTATCAGGTCGGTGATTCTGTTAAGATTACTGATGGCCCATTCAGTGGGTTTGATGGTACTGTCGATGAGATTGCAGTTGACAGAAGCAAGATAAAGGTAATAGTTATGATCTTCGGCAGAAAGACTCTGCTTGAGCTCAACTTTAATCAAGTAACTAAAGAATAAAATCATGGCAAAAGAAGTAGTTGGATTCATTAAGCTCCAGATCAAAGGAGGAGCAGCGAATCCTGCGCCACCAGTAGGACCAGCTCTTGGTTCTAAAGGTCTGAACATTATGGACTTCTGCAAGCAGTTCAATGCAGCAACTCAGGGTTCTGCAGGAAAAGTGCTTCCAGTTGTTATTACTGTTTTTTCAGACAAGTCTTTCACATTCGTTGTAAAGCAGCCACCTGTTGCAGTTTCACTGAAAGAGGCTGCTAAAATTCAGAAAGGTTCGGGAGAGCCTAATAGACAGAAAGTAGCGAGTGTAACTTGGGATCAGATTAAGACTATCGCAGAAGGCAAAATGGCAGACATGAATGCTTTCACTCTCAAGTCAGCTATGACAATGGTAGCTGGAACAGCAAGAAGTATGGGTATCAAGGTTACCGGAACTTTCCCGGCTGATCTTTAATAAATCACATGCAAAATGAGTAAACTTTCAAAAAACATGAAGGCTGCATTGGCTAAGTACGATCAGTCAAAGCAGTATGAGCTTTCTGAAGCATGTGGTATACTTAAAGAAATTACTTATACCAAATTCGATTCTTCAGTAGAGCTTATTGTCAACCTTGGTGTTGACCCACGCAAGGCCAATCAGATGATTCGTGGCGTTGTTTCTCTTCCTCACGGAACAGGTAAGGTAACTCGTGTCCTTGTTCTTTGTACTCCTGATAAGGAGGCTGAGGCAAAAGAGGCAGGTGCAGATTATGTTGGACTTGACGAGTATATTGAGAAGATTAAGGCAGGTTGGACAGATGTTGATGTGATTATCTGTACACCTTCAGTTATGGCCAAGGTTGGTATCATTGGTCGTATTCTTGGACCTCGTGGACTTATGCCTAACCCTAAGACTGGTACGGTCACAATGGCTGTCGGCAATGCGGTCAAGGAAGTTAAAGCTGGTAAGATTGACTTTAAGGTTGACAAAACCGGTATTATTCACACCGCTATTGGAAAAGCATCTTTTACTGCTGAGCAGATTTGTGATAACGCCAAGGTCGTTATTTCAGCAATCCTTAAGCTGAAGCCTCAGACTCTAAAGGGAACTTATGTTAAGGGTGCGGCTATTTGCACTACAATGAGTCCTGGTGTTAAACTTGATATTAAAGCATTCAGTGCTGAATAATAAATATTCAATGTTATGAGAAAAGAAATTAAAGCCCAGATAATTGAATCTATCTCAGCACAGATTAAAGAGACTCCTAATTTTTATATTACAGACATCTCTGGTTTGAATGCTGAGGATACTACTAAGCTTCGTCGTGCTTGTTTTGAAGCTGGCATTAAGCTTGTTGTAGTGAAGAATACTCTCTTCCATCACGTCATCAAGGAACTCAACAATGAGGAGATTAATCTTCTTGTTCCTACGCTTGAAGGAAATACTGCAATCATGTATACAGAGGTTGCAAATGCTCCTGCAAAGCTTATCAAGAAGTTCCAAAAAGATGGTTTTGAGAAACCTGCACTTAAAGGTGCATACGTTCAGGAATGTGCATTTGTTGGAGCAGATAAGCTCGATGAACTTGCTGCAATCAAATCCAAAGAGGAACTCCTCGGAGATATTATCGGTCTTCTCCAGTCTCCTGCAAAGAATGTTATCTCAGCTCTTCAGTCAGCTGGAGACAAACTTGCTGGAATCGTCAAGACCCTTTCAGAAAAAGAAGAAAAATAAGTATAAACAATTTAAACAATATCATTTATTATGGCAGATGTAAAAGCACTTGCAGAAGAGTTGGTTAACCTTTCTGTAAAAGACGTTCAGGAACTTGCTAAAGTTCTTAAGGAAGAGTATGGTATCGAGCCTGCAGCAGCTGCAGTAGCAGTAGCTGCTCCAGTAGCTGGTGGTGAGGCCGCAGCTGCAGAGCAGACTGAGTTCGATGTTATCCTCAAGTCAGCAGGTGACGCTAAACTTAACGTTATCAAGGCTGTAAAGGATATTCTCAGCCTCGGTCTTAAGGAGGCTAAGGATCTCGTAGACAAGGCTCCTAACGCAACTTTGAAAGAGAAAGTATCCAAGGCTGAAGCAGAGCAGATCAAATCTACTCTCGAAGAAGCTGGTGCAGAGGTTGAGGTTAAATAACTTCGCTTCGCCCCTTGTTGGGAACGAAATCAGGTTTAGAGCTGGGGTTATTAGCTCTAAACCTTTTTGTCGTATTTAAGTTTTTCTCTATTTCAAAGGCAGAATATGTCAAATAAGACTACCAATAAACGAATAAATTTCGCCACATCAAAAATCCTGGATTATCCGGATCTGCTTGAGGTACAGCTGAAGTCTTTCAAGGACTTCTTCCAGCTTGACACAACCCCTGAAAACAGAAAAAACGAAGGTCTTTATCAGGTTTTCCAGGAAATATTTCCGATCGAGGATACGAGGAACAATTATAAGCTCGAGTTTATCGACTATTTCATTGACCCACCTCAGTATTCGATCGAAGAGTGTCTTGAGAGAGGACTGACGTATAACGTTCCTCTGAAGGCAAAACTCCGCCTTTCATGCAGTGACCCAGAACATGAGGATTTCGATACTAAGGTTCAGGATGTATATCTCGGAAATATTCCGTATATGACACCTGCCGGTACCTTTGTAATCAATGGGTCCGAGCGAATAATTGTATCACAGCTCCATAGGTCTCCTGGTGTATTCTTTGACCAGACTCTTCATGCTAACGGTACTAAACTATACTCAGCCAGAATCATTCCGTTCAAGGGATCGTGGATTGAGTTCGCTACTGATATTAACAATGTCATGTATGCGTACATTGACCGTAAGAAGAAACTTCCTGTCACCACATTGCTTAGAGCTATCGGGTTTGATGCAGATAAGGATATCATAAACATCTTCGGTCTTGCTGAGGAAATAGAGGCTACGCCGGAGAATCTTAAGAAAAACGAAGGCAGAAAACTTGCTGCGAAGGTTCTTAAGACTTGGAATGAGGACTTCGTAGACGAGGATACAGGAGAGGTTATTCCTATCGAACGTACTACACCTGTCGTAGAACGTGGTGAGATTATCGATGAGGAAACCATCCAAAAACTTGCAGATGCTGAAGTGAAGACTGTTCTGCTTCAGAAAGATGAAACGAGCGATAATGAGTACGCTATCATCTACAACACTCTGCAGAAAGACCCGACAAATACAGAAAAGGAAGCTGTCAATTATATATACAAACAGTTGCGTAATTCTGAACCACCAGATGAGGCTACTGCACGTGATGTTATTGATAAGTTGTTCTTTTCCGAGAAGAGATACGATCTCGGCACTGTAGGACGCTATCGTCTTAACAAGAAGCTTGGACTTACTACTGATCCAGAGCTTCGTGTGCTGACTAATAATGATATCATCGAGATTATCAAGTATCTCATTCAACTTATAAACTCAAAAGCGACTGTAGATGATATCGACCACTTGAGCAACCGTCGTGTAAGAACTGTTGGTGAGCAGCTTGCAAACCAGTTCAGCGTTGGTCTTTCAAGAATGGCGAGGACAATTCGTGAGAGAATGAACGTTAGGGACAGTGAGCAGTTTATCCCTATTGACCTCATTAACTCAAAAACATTGTCGTCAGTCATAAATTCATTCTTCGGAACGAGTCAGTTGTCACAGTTTATGGATCAGACTAATCCTCTGGCCGAAGTGACACACAAGCGTCGTCTTTCAGCATTGGGACCTGGCGGACTTTCACGTGATAGAGCTGGATTCGAAGTGCGAGATGTACACTATACTCACTATGGAAGGCTTTGTCCTATTGAATCCCCAGAAGGACCTAACATCGGTCTTATATCATCTCTTTGCGTTTATGCGAAGATTGATGATCTCGGATTCATTGAGACACCTTATCGTAAAGTTGTGAACGGCAAAGTAGATCTTAGCGATACAGGTTGGAAGTTCATGAGTGCGGAGGAAGAGGAGGATAAACTTGTTTCTCTTGCCAATGTGAAGATGGACGATGACGGAACCATTGAGGAAGATAGAATCCAGTGCCGTCTTGAAGCCGACTTCCCGGTTGTTTCTAAAGAGCAGGTGGATTATATGGATGTAGCTCCTAACCAGATGGCTTCAGTGGCTGCGTCCCTTATTCCGTTCCTTGAGCATGATGATGCACATCGTGCACTTATGGGTGCGAACATGATGCGTCAGGCTGTTCCTCTTCTTAAACCTCAGTCACCGATTGTGGGTACAGGACTTGAGGAAAGAGTCTGCATCGACTCTAGAACTCAGATTATGGCTGAGAGAAAGGGTGAGGTCGTATATGTTGATGCGAATGAAATTCACGTCAAGTATGATCGTACTGAAGATGAAAAGTTTGTTAGCTTTACACCTGATATAACTGTATATCATCTGCCTATATATAGAAGGACGAACCAGAGCACTACGATTTGCCTTAAACCTATAGTAAGAAAGGGTCAAATCGTCGAGAAAGGTCAGGTTATGACTGAAGGTTATGCGACACAGAATGGTGAGCTTGCTCTCGGTCGCAACCTTATGGTTGCTTTCATGCCTTGGAAGGGATATAATTATGAGGATGCCATCGTTCTTTCTGAGAAGATGGTCAGATGGGATATCCTTACCTCTGTTCATGTGGATGAGTATGTTACTGAAGTGCGTGAGACCAAGAGAGGTATGGAGGAACTTACTTCAGATATACCAAATGTAAGCGAGGATGCTACAAGGAATCTTGATACCAATGGTGTCGTGAGAGTTGGTGCTCATATTGAGCCTGGTGACATAATGGTTGGAAAGATTACTCCTAAGGGAGAAAGTGATCCTTCACCTGAAGAGAAACTTCTCCGTGCTATTTTCGGTGACAAGGCTGGTGATGTGAAAGATGCGTCTCTCAAGGCAAATCCTTCATTGAGTGGAACCGTAATCAAGACAGCGCTCTATGCTAAAGTAGCTAAGGAGGGTAATCGTAAAACAGCCAAGCTTGAGCAGAAGGCCAAGATTGATAGGATTGATGAGGAATTCAATAGAAAATCCGAATCTCTCTTCTCAAGGTTTTTCGAGAAACTTGTTGTTCTTGCTGATGGTAAGAAGAGTGCAGGTATCAGTGACCTCTATGGCGTTGAGATAATACCTAAAGGTAAGGAGATTACCGCGTCTCAGCTCAAGACAATGGATTTTGAGAACATAAACTCGAACAGGTGGACTGAAGACGAGAAAACAAACCTTATGATTCGTGACCTTATAAATAACTATTGTATTGCTTATAAAGAAGCTGCAGCAGCTAATAAGAGGGCTTTGGATAAGGTTAAGATTGGTGACGAACTTTCTAATGGTGTTATGCAACTTGCAAAAGTTTACATTGCCAAGAAGAGAAAGATTACCGTCGGTGATAAGATGGCCGGTCGCCATGGAAATAAGGGTATTGTTGCTAAGATAGTAAGGGAAGAGGATATGCCATTCCTTGAGGATGGAACTCCAGTTGATATAGTTCTTAACCCTCTTGGTGTGCCTTCACGAATGAACCTTGGACAGATTTACGAGACTGTTCTTGGATGGGCAGGTGCTAAACTTGGACTTAAGTTCAGTACTCCTATTTTCGACGGTGCAAGCATCGATGAAATTTGTGATTATACTGATAAGGCAGGTCTTCCTAAGTTTGGTAGCACACACCTTAGAGATGGTGGTACTGGTGACTGGTTCGATCAGTTTGCTACAGTCGGTGTCATTTATATGATCAAGCTTGGTCATATGGTCGACGACAAGATGCATGCGAGATCTATCGGTCCTTACTCACTCATTACTCAGCAGCCTCTTGGAGGTAAAGCACAGTTTGGAGGTCAGCGTTTCGGAGAAATGGAGGTTTGGGCACTTGAGGCATTCGGTGCTGCAAATGCTCTTCAGGAAATCTTGACTGTCAAGTCTGATGATGTTACCGGAAGATCCAAGACTTATGAGGCTATTGTCAAGGGAGAGCCGATGCCTACACCAGGTATTCCTGAGTCCCTCAATGTCCTCCTGCATGAGCTTAGAGGTCTTGGACTTAAAGTGACCCTCGATTAATTACAATCAGTTTGATTTGATATAATATGCCTACTTTCAATAACAAAGATAATAAGGTAAGGAGCAATTTCCAGAGAATCAGCATCTCGCTCGCATCACCGGAGGATATCATTGATAGATCCCACGGAGAAGTCTTGAAGCCGGAAACGGTGAACTATAGGACATATAAGCCTGAGCGTGATGGACTTTTCTGCGAGAAGATTTTCGGTCCTACAAAGGATTACGAGTGCTATTGCGGCAAGTATAAGAGAATCAGATACCGTGGAATTGTCTGTGACCGTTGCGGTGTGGAAGTTACTGAGAAGAAAGTGCGTAGGGAGAGGATGGGACATATCTTCCTAACTGTCCCTGTTGCACATATCTGGTACTTCAAATCTGCACCTAACAAGATTTCCGCTGTCCTTGGTGTCCCTGCCAAGAAACTCGAGTCTGTCATCTATTATGAGAAATATATAGTTGTCAGACCAGGAGAGAGTGGACTTAACAAACTCGACCTTCTTACTGAAGACGAGTATCTTGATATAATTGCTAAGATTCCGGAGAATGATATTCTTCCTGATGACGATCCTAATAAGTTCGTTGCCAAGATGGGTGCTGAAGGAATCTATGATCTGTTGAAGGAGATTGACATAGATGCTCTTGCGAAAGAACTTCGTGAATCTATGGCCAAGGAAACTTCGCAGCAGAGAAAGGCCGAGACTCTCAAGAGACTGAGTGTAGTTAAGTGGTTTGAGGAGTCAAAGGGTGTCAATCGTCCTGAATGGATGATTATGAAGGTTATTCCGGTTATTCCACCGGATCTTCGTCCTCTTGTTCCTCTTGACGGAGGTCGTTTTGCAACGTCAGATCTTAATGATCTTTATAGAAGAGTTATCATCAGGAATAATCGTCTTAAGAGACTTATTGAGATTAAAGCTCCTGAGGTTATCTTGAGAAATGAAAAGCGTATGCTTCAGGAAGCTGTCGATTCACTCTTCGATAACTCCAAGAAGTCTAGCGCAGTAAAGAGCGAGTCTAATAGGGCGCTGAAATCTCTTTCAGACAGCCTTAAGGGTAAGCAAGGACGTTTCCGTCAGAATCTTCTTGGTAAGCGTGTTGACTATTCTGCTCGTTCAGTCATCGTTGTTGGTCCTGAACTTCAGATGCATGAATGCGGTCTTCCTAAATTTATGGCTGCAGAACTTTACAAACCATTTATCATCAGAAAACTGATTGAGAGAGGTATTGTTAAGACTGTTAAGTCAGCCAAGAAGATTGTTGATAGAAAGGATCCTGTAATCTGGGATATTCTTGAGAATGTGATGAAGGGTCATCCGGTGTTCCTTAACCGTGCCCCTACACTTCACAGGCTTGGTATCCAAGCATTCCAGCCTCGTATGATTGAGGGAAAGGCTATTCAGCTCCATCCTCTTGCATGTACAGCGTTCAATGCCGACTTCGATGGTGACCAGATGGCCGTTCATCTTCCGCTCAGCAATGCTGCTGTAATGGAGGCTCAGCTTCTCATGCTTGGTTCGCAGAATATTCTCAATCCTGCGAATGGTACTCCTATCACTGTGCCTTCTCAGGATATGGTGCTTGGTCTTTACTATATCACGAAAATTAGACCTAATGCAAAGGGACAAGGTCTCAAATTCTATGGTCCAGAGGAAGTTATTGTCGCTCTCAATGAACGTGCAATTGCGCTTCATGCAAAGATTAGCGTAAGGCTTCCTAAGGATAAGCAGCATCCTGAAGAGGGTACTCAGATGGTTGAGACTACTGCTGGACGTATTATTGTAAACCAGTTCGTTCCGACCGAGGTCCCTTATGTAAATGAGGTTCTCGGAAAGAAAGCTTTGAGAAAGATCATTACAGAGGTTATCAAGAGCACTGGTGTATCAAGAACAGCACATTTCTTGGATGATATAAAGAATCTTGGATATGATCGTGCGTTCCGTGCCGGACTTTCGTTCAACCTTGGTGATGTACTTATCCCGCCTGAGAAGTATGAACTCATCAATGAGGGATACAAGCAGGTCGAGGATATCAAGAATAATTACGCTATGGGTTTCATTACGAACAATGAGCGTTATAACAAGGTCATCGACCTTTGGACATCTATAGATAACAAGCTTACAAGCATAGTTGAGAAGCAGATTTCTGCCGATCAGCAGGGATTCAATCCTGTTTATATGATGCTTGACTCTGGAGCCCGTGGTTCAACACAGCAGATTAAACAGCTTTGCGGTATGCGAGGCCTTATGGCTAAACCTCAGAAATCAGGTGCTGCAGGTGCCGAGATTATTGAGAACCCTATCGTCTCAAACCTTAAGGAGGGTATGACAGTGCTCGAGTACTTCATCTCTACCCATGGTGCTCGTAAGGGTCTTGCCGATACAGCCCTTAAGACTGCCGATGCAGGTTACTTGACTCGTCGTCTTGTAGATGTATCACATGATGTCATTATCAATGAGGAGGATTGTGGTACTCTCAGAGGACTGATTGCAACAGCTATCAAGAATAAGGATGAGGTTGTTGAGTCACTTGGTGAGAGAATTCTCGGACGTACTTCTGTTCATGATATCTTCAACCCTATAACAGGTGAACTTATTATTAAGGCAGGCGAGGAAATCCGTGAAGCTACTGCAAACCTTATCGACTCTCTCCCTATTGAGCAGGTAGAAATTCGTTCTGTACTCACATGTGAATCCCGTAAAGGTGTCTGTGCGAAGTGCTATGGACGTAACTTGGCTACTAGCCGTATGGTTGAAAAGGGTGAAGTTGTCGGTGTCATTGCAGCGCAGTCTATCGGAGAACCTGGTACACAGCTTACTCTTCGTACTTTCCACGTTGGAGGTACAGCATCCAGCACAGCGGCAGATTCATCTATTGAGTCCAAGTATAATGGTAAACTTCAATACGAAGAACTCAGAACTCTTGAAAGGGTTGTGGATGATGGCTCTGTACAGGAAGTTGTAGTTAGCCGTACTACTGAGCTCAGAATTATTGACGAGAATACTGGTATTACATTCTCAAATTATGACGTTCCTTACGGATCTGTACTTTACAAGAAGGATGGCGAGTCTGTAAAGAAGGGTGACTTGATTTGCGAATGGGATCCATATAATGCTATAACTATTGTTGAAACTTCTGGTACTGTTCGTTTCGACAATATGATTGATGGTGTTACATTCCGCGAGGAATCAGCAGATGAATATTCCAACAATAAGGATAAAGTCATCATTGAGGCCAGGGATAAGACCAAGAACCCATCAATCCTCATTATAGGTGCTGATGGTGAAACCCTCAAGCAGTATAACCTGCCTGTAGGCGCGCATGTTCCTGTTAGTGATGGAATGCAGGTTAAAGTTGGTGATATCATCCTCAAGATACCTCGTGCGATTGGTAAGTCAAACGATATTACCGGAGGTCTTCCTCGAGTTACAGAACTCTTCGAAGCCAGAACTCCTTCAAGCCCTGCTGTTATCTCTGAAATCAATGGAGAGGTCATCATGGGTAAGGTTAAGAGAGGTAATCGTGAAATTATCGTCAAGAACAAGTCTGGAGTACAGAAGTCATATCTTGTACCTCTTACCAAACAGATTTTGGTTCAGGAGAACGACTATGTGAAAGCTGGTTCAAGACTGTCGGATGGTGGTATTTCACCTACAGATATTCTCAATGTGCTCGGACCTGTAAAGGCTCAGGAGTATATTGTTAATGAAGTTCAGGCGGTTTATCGTCTTCAGGGTGTGAAGATCAATGACAAGCACTTCGAGATTATTGTCCGCCAGATGATGAGAAAGGTTCAGGTCAACGATCCAGGTGATACCGAATTCCTCGAGCAGGAGCTTGTTGACAAGTGGAAGTTCATGGATACCAATGACGATATTTATGGCAAGTACTACATTCTTGAGGCAGGTGATTCACAAAGATATAAGGCTGGTGATATCATCCCTGCAAGAGAGATGAGAAACGAAAACTCTTCACTTGATAGACAGGGACTCAAGATGATGGCTGTACGTGAAGCAAGGCCAGCTACAGCGAGTCAGGTTCTTCAGGGTATCACGAGAGCGGCTCTTAAGACAGACAGTTTCATCTCCGCTGCATCATTCCAGGAGACAACGAAGGTTCTCAGCGAGGCCGCTATCCGTGCCCGTGTGGATGACCTCGAAGGTCTTAAGGAGAATGTTATATTCGGTCACCTCATTCCAGCCGGCACAGGCCAGAAGGAATTCCAGGATATCGTAGTAAGTAGCAAGGAAGACTATCTCAAGGATATGAACGACCTTTAGGCCGATCATGATATAATAATTAAACTCCGGGAAGTGATAAACTTTCCGGAGTTTTTTAATATAATATAATACTTTGACTGTCGTATGAAGTGATTGTTGATAAGTTTTTCAAATAAATAATGGAAAATCGGAAACAGATTGCTAAATTGCATGGTTAATTAAAATGACTATGTCACTTAATAAAGTAATGCTAATCGGTAACGTAGGAAAAGACCCTGAAGTCCGTTACCTTGAGAACAATCCGGCATCGCAACCGGGCACTAATCCTAAAGTAGCACAGTTTCCTCTTGCCACAACCGAAAGGTTCAGAGACAGAAGTGGAGAAGTCCGCGAGAATACTGAATGGCACAACATTGTTGTGTGGCGTGGTTTAGCTGATCTTGCAGAAAAATATATTCGCAAAGGTTCGCAGATCTATGTTGAGGGACGTATAAGGACGAGATCATGGACTGATCAGTCCGGTGCAAAGCAATATCGTACTGAGATTATTGCAGATGCTATACAACTTTTAGGACGTAAGTCTGATAATACTGGTACACAATCACAACCATTGCAGAATGTTCAGTCGCAATATGTAGCGCCGCAGACTGCTCCGGTTCAGCAGACTGCCAATGTTAAATCTCCGGTACAGCCGGAATATCCTGCAGCAGGTGTTGCAGACGATGATCTTCCATTCTGATAAAGAAATTAAAAAAATTATACTATGAAACTTGATGTAGTACTTGGTCTCCAATGGGGAGACGAAGGTAAGGGTAAAATCGTGGACGTTCTTGCGGGTAGATATCCTGCTGTTGCAAGATTTCAGGGTGGCCCTAATGCAGGACATTCTCTTCATTTCGATGGACAGAGTTTTGTCGTTAGGAGCATACCATCAGGTATTTTCAGAGATGGATCTACCAATATTATAGGTAATGGTGTAGTCCTTGACCCTATAACATTCCGTGGTGAGTGCGAAAATATCTCCAAGATGGGAATTGATATTAAGTCGAAGCTTTGTATTTCCAAGAAGGCACACTTGATTCTTCCTACTCACAGACTTTTGGATGCTGCTTATGAGGCGGCTGCCGGAAAGGGCAAGATTGGTTCTACACTGAAAGGAATCGGCCCAACTTACACTGATAAGATTAGCAGGCATGGACTTCGTGTAGGTGACATCCTTGCACCAGATTTTAAGAATAGATTTGAAAAACTTAAGGCAAGACATCTTCAACTTCTTAAAGATCTTGATTTTAAATGTGATCCGGAGAAAGAAGAGGCTGAGTTTATGAGTGCTGTAGAGTTCTTGAAAGAATTCAGTCTTATTGACTGCGAGTATTACGTTAACAACTGGCTTGATGAAAAACCTATGCTCGCTGAAGGGGCGCAAGGATCTCTTCTTGACATTGATTATGGCTCATATCCGTTTGTCACATCATCATCCACTACTATTGGAGGTGTTTGTACTGGACTTGGCGTTGCTCCGTCCAGAGTCGGACATGTATACGGAATATTCAAAGCCTATTGTACACGTGTTGGAAGCGGTCCATTCCCTACAGAACTATTTGATGAGACAGGTGATAAGATTCGCGAAATCGGTCATGAGTTCGGTGCAGTTACCGGAAGACCTCGCAGATGTGGTTGGCTTGACCTCGTTGCGCTCAAATACACAGTAATGATTGATGGTGTTACTGATCTTATAATGATGAAATCTGATTGTCTTGATTCTTTCGAGACAATAAAGGTGTGCACATCATACATTGTAGATGGAAAAGAGACAGAGCAGTTCCCATTTGACACAGAAGCAGATATCACTCCTGTATATACGGAATTTAAAGGATGGAATCAGGATCTTACTGGAATTAGGAAAGAAGAAGAACTCCCTGATACATTCAAGGAGTATATCCGTTTCATGGAGAACTATCTGAAGGTCCCTATCAAGATTATATCACTAGGCCCTGATCGTGAGGCTACTATTGAGAGATAAATTTTTGGAAAATATATTATTAAAAGATTTCCGCAAGTTAATTGCGGAAATCTTTTTTATTGTAACATGACTTTTTCCATAGCATCGAGATCTGGTAGTTTGCCTGTGAATTTCGAATAACCGGTAAGTGCTTGATAAAGAAGCCATTTTCTTCCTGAAATATATTGTGCGCCTCCTTCATGAAGGCATTTGAGAACATCTCCGCTGAAAGATGGATTTTTATAGTTTGCCTCGAAAATGACTTTTGCTGGACGTGGCCATTTATACCTGTCTTCTCCTTCGAAATCTGCGGCATTTAGAGTGTCGATGGTATCTATCTTCATAGGTAGCGTGTAGATGATTAAGTCGCACTCTTTGACAGCGGCTCGGAAGTCGGCCATTTGATCTACAATGAAATTATATTCCGGCATCTCATCAGCTATTTTCTGAGCCTTTTCGGTGGTTCGGTTCATCAATGCTGTATCGAAGCCAAGTTCTGCTGCTGCTACTGCTGCTGCCCGTCCCGCGCCTCCACAGCCTACTATGAGAGCCTGAGGCTTTCTCGAAAAAAGCATTGTCAATGCCTGTTTGAGGTATTGATGCACTTTTATATGGACATTATCGCTATACTTGGCACAGAATTGCTTAACTAAACCTGGCATGTATGCTTCTGCAATGCTGAGTATTATTCCGGTAAAGTCAGAATTGTCAGCAAGAATTCCATCTGGTGTCTTTACGAGTAGATTGCTCGCACCAATTTTTTGACAATATGAAGTGTACAAGTTTGCTCTGCGAAAAGCGTCTTCCTTGAATGGAGCTGTGACATTAATTCCTTTATATCTGTCCTCAAATATCTTGAATGATGTCCCGAAATCTGAACCTTCTATCAGGTCGTATGTGTATTTTCCCTTATATCCAGCTCCGAAGAGGGCTGGTGACATGGATTTGGCGATTGGATCGCCGATGAGTCCGAATTTGTTCATTTCAATGTCTGTTTTTCAGAGTTTCTCTGTCGTACGGCTTCGAACATGAGTATTGCCGAAGATACTGACACATTGAGCGAGTCCATTTTGCCGAGCATTGGAATCTTTACATGTGCATCAGCATGAACTCTCCATAACTGAGATAGCCCTTCGTGCTCTGTGCCCATTACAAGAGCCATTCCGCACTTCATATCGGTATCATAATACCAGTTTGAGTCTTGAAGTTGGGCGGTATAAATCTTTATATTGTTATCTTTTAACCATTTAATGGCTTCGCCTGAGGTGGCTGTGACTACTTGTCTCGTGAATACAGAGCCGAGACTTGCACGTATGAGATTTGGGTTGTATAAGTCTGTAAGTGGATCGCAGATAATCACGGCGTCAGCATCTGCGGCATCAGCTGTTCTCAGAACAGCGCCAAGATTGCCTGGTTTCTCCACTGATTCCAACACTACGAGTAATGGGTTTTCGCGTAAATGGATATCTGACAATGTCTTGTCTTTCATTTCCACTTCGGCTATGATGCCTTCTGTTCCTTCTCTGTATGCTATTTTACTATAGATAACTTGTGGAACTTCATATATTACACTCTTGTCATTGCAGAGCCTAATTATGCTGTCTAAGTCTTTGTCTGAAATTATGTCGCGACAGATAAAAAATGCTTTCGCTATATATCCTGCTTCTAAGCAATGTCTTATTTCTTTTCGCCCTTCCACTATAAAAAGAGCATTCTCGCGCCTTGTGCGGGATTTTTCCCCAAGCGCGAGAAGCATCTTTATTTTAGGATTCTGAGCAGATGTTATGACCTCTGTTCTCATTACCATTATTTTTCCTCTGCTGATTCTTTCTCTTCCGAAGAAGATTTTCCCATTTTCTCAGGACGCATCTGAGGGAAGAACAATACATCTTGGATAGTTGTGTTCCCTGTCATCAGCATGGTTAGACGATCTATACCCATTCCGAGTCCTGATGTAGGTGGCATTCCATATTCAAGGGCGCGGAGGAAGTCATAGTCAATGAACATCGCCTCATCATCTCCGTTGCTCTTTAGTTTTGCCTGTTCTTCGAAGCGCTCCCTCTGATCGATAGGATCATTAAGCTCTGAATATGCATTTGCAAGTTCGTGACCGCATACAAACAACTCGAAGCGTTCGGTAAGTGTAGGGTCATTTCTATGTCTCTTGGTTAGAGGAGACATCTCTACAGGATAGTCGGTGATGAATGTAGGCTGAATGAAATGTTTTTCGCAGTATTCTCCGAATATGGCGTCAATGAGCTTGCCTACGCCCATTGAAGGCTCAAATTCTACATTCAGTTTCTTGCAAGTTTCGCGGAGTTGGTCTACATCCATTCCTTTTACGTCAATGCCAGTATACTCTTTGATGGCATCGAGAATACCAATTTTCTTGTATGGAGCCTTGAAATCGATTTCAACCCCCTCGTTAAGAACTGTTGTCTTTCCATAGAGGTTCATCGCAATCTTCTCAAGAAGTTTCTCGATGAATTCCATCATCCAGATGTAGTCTTTGTATGCTACATAGATTTCCATGCATGTAAACTCAGGATTGTGAGTTTTGTCCATTCCCTCGTTGCGGAAATCCTTGGCAAATTCATATACACCATCATAACCTCCAACGATAAGTCTCTTTAGATAAAGCTCGTTGGCGATACGCAGGTATAGTGGAATGTCCAGTGCATTGTGATGCGTGATGAATGGCCTTGCTGTAGCACCTCCAGGGATAGATTGGAGAATAGGTGTTTCTACTTCGAGGCATCCTGCATTGTTGAAATATTCGCGCATCGTGGCGATAATTTTAGCTCTCTTAATGAATGTGTCCTTCACCTGAGGGTTGACGATAAGATCTACATACCTCTGTCTGTATCTAAGCTCAGGATCTGTAAATGCATCGTGTACTTTTCCATCGGCCTCCTTTACGACAGGAAGTACTTTCAAGGATTTGCTGAGGAGCGTTAACTCTTTGGCATGAACAGTAATTTGACCTGTCTGTGTTGTGAATGCGTATCCCTTGATTCCCACGATGTCACCTATGTCGAGAAGTTTCTTGAATACGGTATTATACATGGTCTTGTCTTCGCTTGGACAGATTTCGTCACGCTTTACATACACCTGAATTCTGCCGGTGGCATCCTGAAGTTCCATGAATGAAGCGGCACCCATTATTCGTCTGGACATTATTCGTCCTGCGATGCAAACGTCCTGGAAATTACCTTTTTCTGCAGAGTATTCTGATTCAATCTGTTCCGCTGTTGCATTTACAGGATACAAAGGTGCAGGGTAAGGCTCTATGCCAAGCTCTCTGAGTTTGTCGAGCGATTGCCTTCTGATGAGTTCCTGCTCGCTCAATTCCAAATTTGCCATATCTTAATTTCTTTATATTTCATGTATGTACGTAATATATGCCACAAGATGTGCGACATAATAGCCACATCTACAAAAGTAACATATTTAATTCGAAATTTGAAATAAAAAAGGTATCTTTGTATGCTATGCCGAAAGAAAGAGAATGGAGATTAAAAGCCCCGGGCAATCCGGAGAATGTCGCACAGCTCTCAGCTGAACTGGGTGTCGATCCTGTCTTGGCCTCATTATTGGTCAATAGGGGAGTCCATACATTCGAGGAAGCGAGATCTTTTTTTCGCCCAAATTTGTCATCTCTTCATGATCCTTTTTTGATGAAGGATATGGAAGCAGCTGTAGAAAGGTTGCAGAAAGCAGTTATTGGCCATGAAAAAATACTTGTCTATGGAGACTATGATGTGGATGGGACTACGGCTGTAGCTCTTGTATACTCATTTATCCGAAAGATTACTTCAGATGTAGATTTTTATATACCAGATAGATACGATGAAGGTTATGGCGTATCCAAGAAGGGAATTGACTGGGCAAGTGACAATGATTTTAGACTTATAATTACACTTGACTGCGGTATTAAGGCCATTGATAAAGTTGCCTATGCTGCGAAGTATGGTATTGATATAATCATTTGCGACCATCATCTTCCTGAAGCAGAGCTCCCAGCGGCTGCGGCTGTATTGGACCCGAAGCGGCAAGATTGCACATATCCTTTCGATGATCTTTCTGGGTGCGGAGTGGGTTTTAAACTTGTGCAGGCTTATTCGATGAGGAATGGAATACCTTTCGAGTCTTTGCTCCCGCTCTTGGATCTTCTTGTAGTTAGTATTGCATCTGACCTTGTTACTGTAGTCGGTGAAAACAGAGTTTTGGCGCATTTCGGACTGAAGAGACTGAACGAGAATCCGCGCATAGGTCTGCAGGCCATGATCAATCTTGCTAATTTGGAACCTGGGCATGTTTCCATAGACGACATTGTATTCAAGATAGGTCCTCGTATAAATGCCGCTGGGCGTATGGAATCTGGTCGTCTTGCGGTAGAACTTCTTACAGCTGAGGATGAAACGAGTGCCTTGGCTATAGGTTCCAAGATAAATGATAACAACAATGAGCGTAAGAGCATTGATCGTGAGATTACGAAAGAGGCTCTGGATATGGTTCAGAATGGAACTTGTTGTGCCTCATCCAATGCTTTGATTGTTTACGGGCCTGACTGGAACAAAGGTGTCGTTGGTATTGTAGCGTCTCGTCTGGTCGAGGCATATTATAAGCCGACATTCGTGCTTACTAAATCCAATGGATTCATAACAGGCTCTGCCAGAAGTGTTAGAGGTTTTGATCTTTATGAGGCGATATGCAGTTGTTCCGATCTTCTTGAAAATTTCGGAGGACATATATATGCTGCAGGATTGACTATGAAAGAAGAAAATCTTTCGGAGTTTGTTTCCAGAATAGAGAAATATGTAGGTGAACATAAGTCGGAGGATATGTCTACTCCTATAGTTGAGGTCGACTCTGAAATAAATTTTTCTCAGATAACGCCTAAGTTTTTCAGAATTCTTAAACAGTTCCAGCCGTTTGGCCCTGGAAATAGTGCTCCTATCTTCCTTACCAAGAATGTCTATGATGATGGAAATGGCAGAAAGGTTGGTCCTGGTGGGCAACACCTGAAACTGGAACTTATACAAGAGTCTCAGCCATATCACCAGATTTCTGCAATTGCATTCAATATGGCGTCATTGTTCGATCATATCAGAAATGGTAATCCTATAGATATTTGTTATAGTGTCGTGGAGAACTATTATCGTGGTAATTCTACAATTCAGCTTCGTATCAAGGATATGCGTGAGCGTGAGGATATTATCTAAAAATTCACATCTTTTCCGAAAATATTTTGCTGATAGGTAAAATCTGATAACCCCAGACCAAATAAAAAGCGCAGGGAATGACAAATAGGTCATTTAGTAGATCCGTTGGGACTATCAGGGAATCGTGAAATACGGGCTGATGAATTTGCGCGAAGGCATTGGGTATACAATAAAGCTAGTGAAAATATCAAGAAAATATTAAGACAACATACCTATGAGAATAAATAGAATAATCATTTTTTTAGTAGCGATGTGTTCATTTACATATATGTATGCTGAAGAACACTTTCGAAAGGGTGAGATATGCATTGAAAGTGATACTTGTTATTATGTTTTATTTACTCGCAACCTCCCTAAAGATATTAGAAAATATTCTGATTCATATATTTCACAGGATGCGTCTAAGATAATGACAAGAGATATTGAAGGGCGAATCCTCAAGCAATCATATCCTGTATTTTCATGGGTAACAAACGGTACTTGTTCTTCCAGTGGAGAATTGAATTGTCAAATTATCGGTAAAGACGAGAAAATAATACTATATCATATGATATATATAAGGTTAGATAATGAACTTAGACTTAAGTATGTTAATTCACCAAATGTGATTCCCCACGGAACATTAGGGAAAGATCAAGTTGAGTTTGTAAGTAAAGGCATTTGCCGAGGTTTAGTGGATTCTTGTGGGCGGTATATATATGCACCTGTTTATGATGATGTTTTTTGTGCTAATGATGAAACATTGGAAATGGACGCGATAAGTGTTCTCAAATATGGGTGTGCAGATATGAAAAAAAATATATGAATATTATCGTCTGTCGTTGCCTACGGTATGTGTGCCATATGTTGTGTCGAGTTCGAATTTAATGCAATTTTACAATTCTGAGATTGAAAGTATGGCTCAATCAATCATATATGACAATCTTAAGGATAGCGAAACTTGTAAGGATATAATGATGTTTCATCAAGCTATATATAATATGCTTGTTCAAAATATTATATATGCAAAAGAAATGTTTCATAAATTAGGATGCAGCAATAATAGACATATTAGATTGTTGGCTAGAAAGAATTATAGAGTTGCATCATGTTATATCAAGAACTCGAAAATTGGTTTTGAAGTAAAAAAAGGAAAGACTAAACAAGAAGATAATTTAGAGTCGCAAGCTATTGTCCAGACTCGTTGGCTCGACGGAGAATTGTTTATAACAGATAATACTGAATTTGCTGATAAAAACGCCTCTTTTGTCGTTTGTAAGTTATTAGGAAAAAAAGTAAATATTTTGGATAGAAAAGGCAATATCGTCAAATCTACATTGCCGGTGTTTGATGATATCCAGATTGATAAGTCAAGTATATTCTGCACCCAGATAATACCTAATATGAAGGTTATAGCATACAATTGCGTCTCGTATTTGACAAGAACCTTAATCTTAAGGATGCTTCAGCAGTGGAGTGACATGAAGTACATCATGTGCTGCTTCTATAAAGCTTTTCCCATCGATGTCTATGATTTTCGTTGCTGTGCTTTCATAGATGGAGGCGCGTCTGGACATGAGCTCTTCGATCCTTTTTTTTAGTGTTTCACGATTATCTATTTCTCCGAGCATCGGACGATCTCCAGGTGATAGCGTCAGGTTTTTCACAAGTGTTTCAATGCTAGCTTTCAGATAGATGCATAATGTCCTTTCATGGACAAGTTTTGCCGCTTCAGGAGTCGTAACCGTACCACCTCCGAGGGAGAGGATCATGTCAATGCTCTTACCCTCTGTAGTTATAGTATTATCTGGCAATAACTCTCTCAGGGCTTTGACCTCAAGTTCTCTGAAGTTACGTTCACCATTAGTGCTGAAAATTTCCTTTATAGTGCGGCCTTCAGTTGTCTCGATCCATTCGTCGAGGTCTATGAGCTTACAGCCGAGAAGTTTGCTCAACTCTCGGCCTATGCTGCTCTTTCCGCATCCCATGAAACCTGTCAGTGATATTATCATTGTTTAGATATCGAACAGATTTGGTTCTTCTTCAGGATTGTCATCTCCTATGTCTCCAGCTGGTTCTTCGCCTTCCTCTGCAGGACGATACATTGATTCAGGGCTGAAACTTTCTCCTTCTGGTATATCTTCTGGACCAAGAGAAATGACCTCACCCGGTTTTACTCCTTCATCATCATCTTCAGGTTTTTCAAGCGGTTCTATGAATTCTACTTTGAGGACATCATATCTATGGCATCTATTGCCTTTCGCATTTATGCCCTTTTTGGCGATGAATTCTTCTGCATCGAACTTTTCAGGTTCGCGGTGCTCTTGTCTACCTGTGAATGTGACCATGAACTGAGGATGCTTATCTGCACTAAAGTCGGCGAGATAAGTGCCCTTGCCATGAGGAATGAACTCGGCGGGAGCATTGTCATTTATCGGGAATGAGAATCTCTTTATGTAGAAGTTACTGCCATCAAAATACAATGCCGCATAGACCTTGTTTTCGTCATATTTTTCTATCCGTAGCAGTTCTCCCTGATAGCGGTTGCTCATGTCGTATGACGTTGTGCAGTATGTTCCATCTTTGAAGATGGCAATAATTCTGTCATTTCCACTGAACTCTCCAAGGTATTCACCACGTCCGTCTTCATTCAGTCTGTTTACATCATTGTCGAACCAGATATCTTTTCCTCCGATTGTAGATATGCCTTTGTTTTTCAGTACAATGCGTTGGATAGTATTCTTGGTGACGAGGTTTCCTCTCGAAATTTTCCCCTTTATGGAAAGTTCGGAGAAGTCATATTCCGCATTGAGCTTCTTGAGTTTCGGACGAGGACGGAAGTAGAGTTTCACTGTCTCAGCTTCGCCGTTGTGGTTTGCTGAGAACCATACTATTGTTGAGCCTGGTTTTCCCTGTGTAATGTCATACTCTTTGTCCCTTGTTATGCTTGTTATTGCGAAGCGCTTAGCATAGTAGATGCTTGTCTTGCCGTCACGATAGATGACATTGTAGATGGTTCGACTATCTCCTCTGTTGAATATGCCGACGTAAAGCAAGTCTTTACCGAAGAATGCCTTATCCGAAACTTTCGTGATGCGATATTTTCCGTCTTTGCCTATGACAATGATTTCTGACATGTCGGAGCAGTCACAAATGAATTCACCTTCGTCATCTTTCTTGAGACCTATTCCAACGAATCCTTCTTCAAGGTTTGCGTAGAGCTTCGCATTATTGTTTACGACTTTGGTCGCCGTTATGGTTTCGAAGCTTGTAATCTCTGTTCTCCTTGGGAATGGCTTACCATATTTCTCCTTTATGTTTCTGAAGAAATCTATTGTGTAGCCTGTAAGGTGCGCGAGATGGTCATTGACTACGTCAAGCTCTTTTTCTATTTCTTTTATTTTTTCGTCAATAACCTTTGTATCGAACTTAGAAATTTTTCTTACAGGTTTTTCCACAAGTTTCAGTATGTCATCCATGGAAATTTCGCGGATTAGAGCAGACTGGAATTCTTTCATTTTTTCCAGAATATCTTTTACCTGATCATCCCATGTCTTCTGGTCTTCTTCGAGCAGTTTATAGACTCTGTTTTCAAAGAAGATCTTCTCAAGTGATGTGTAATGCCAACTGTCTTCAAGTTCGCCCTTCTTGATCTCAAGTTGCCTGCCAAGCAACTCCTTGGTGTGCTCTGTATCATATATAAGGATATCTTCCACACTGAGGAACTGAGGCTTGTTATCCTTGATGACGCATGCATTAGGGGCGATGTTTGTCTCGCAGTCAGTAAACGCATAGAGGGCATCTATCGTTTTGTCGGGAGAAACATCGTTTGGAAGATGAATCACGAGGTCGGCTTCAGCCGTTGTCATGTCCTCTATCTTCTTAATCTTTATCTTGCCCTTGTCTTTGGCTTTTAGTATGGAGTCGACGAGTACGTGCGTTGTCTTTCCATAAGGAATCTCCTTTATAGCCAAAGTATTCTTGTCTATTTTCTCAATCTTCGCCCTAACCTTTACACTTCCTCCGCGCTGCCCTTTCATATATTTTGAGCAGTCTGCGTAGCCTCCAGTAGGGAAGTCGGGGAGTAGTTCGAAGTCTCTTCCCTCAAGATAAGCTATGGAAGCATCAATAAGTTCATTGAAATTATGCGGAAGTATTTTGGATGCCATTCCTACAGCGATTCCTTCCGTGCCTTGTGCAAGGAGAAGAGGAAATCTTACAGGAAGTTCTGTTGGCTCTTGATTTCTTCCGTCATAAGATGTCATCCAATTGGTGATTTTTGGATCAAAAATAACATCTTTTGCGAATTTGCTCAGTCGAGCCTCTATATATCGGGCAGCTGCGTTAGGATCCCCCGTAAGTATGTTACCCCAGTTTCCTTGACAATCTACTGCAAATCCTTTTTGTCCGAGCTGCACAAGCGCTCCGAGTATGGACTGGTCTCCATGAGGATGATACTGCATGGCCTGTCCGACGATGTTGGCTACTTTCGTGAAGCTACCATCGTCCATTCTGTACATAGCGTGCAATACACGTCTTTGCACAGGTTTTAGCCCGTCTACAATATTCGGTACGGCTCTCTGGAGTATAACGTAAGATGAGTAGTCGAGAAACCAGTCTTTGAACATTCCTGACAGTTTGTATTTTTTGCTGTCCTCACCAAGTAGTTTCTCGTACTTCTCCGACGGAGCCGCTGCGGAGTCGTCTATTGGCTCCTCATTGATGCCTTCATCGTTCTCCAATTCATCTGGAGACATGTCTTCGTCATCCCATTCCTTACTCATTGTGCTATTTTTTAATGTGTTGTTATTCTTCGTATCCGAATCGTCTGAGTTCCTTGCGGTTCTCACGCCAGTTCTGGTCCACTTTTACGAACATTGACAAGAACACTTTTTTTTGGAAGAAATCTTCCATCTCAATGCGAGCTTGTGAGCCAGTCTTCTTGAGCGCAGTTCCTCCTTTTCCTATGATTATTCCTTTCTGGGAATCTCTCATGACATAGATTACTGCGCTTATTTCATATCGTTCTTCACCTTCCTTGAATTGTTCAATTTCCACTTCGCAACTATATGGGATTTCCTGCGAGTAATTTTCCAAGATTTTTTCTCGTATTATTTCCGATGCGAAAAATCTTAAATTCTTGTCTGTGAATGCGTCTTTGTCGAACCATGCAGGTGATATTGGAAGCTTTGAAATTATGGCGTTCAGGACGCTGTCAAGATTGAATCTTTCTTTTGCTGATACAGGAATTATCAAAGCTTGAGGCACTCTTTCCTGCCATTCTTCCATAGTCTTGACTACTTTTTGCTGGTCGCTGATGTCTATCTTGTTTATGACAATGATTACCGGACATTCGAGTTTTTTGAGTTTTTCGATATATTCAGCGTTCTTGTCAGCTTTTTCTACGACATCTGTTACATAAAGAATAATGTCGGCGTCGCCGATAGCGGTGTCGACAAAATCCATCATATTTTCCTGAAGCCTGTAGTTAGGCTTTAAGATACCAGGCGTGTCGGAATATACTATTTGATAATTCTCTCCATTTACTATACCTCTGATCCTATGTCTTGTGGTCTGGGCTTTGGCTGTTACTATCGATAATTTCTCTCCGACAAGAGCATTCATAAGGGTAGATTTGCCAACATTCGGGTTCCCGATAATGTTGACAAATCCAGCCCTGTGCTCTTTAGGTTCTTGTATAGAACTATCCATTATACGTATGCTCCCATTTTGAGGACATTTGCCTCTCCTTCAGAAAGATATCTCCATTCACCTTTCTTGAGTCCTTTCTTTGTGAGACCCGCGAAATATACTCTGTCAAGAGCTTTGACATCATATCCGAGAGATTCGAATATCCTTCTTACAATACGGTTCTTTCCTGAGTGTATCTCGATTCCGAGTTTTCTATGGTCTTCAGCATCGATGTATTCAAGTTCGTCAGCCTTGATATCACCATCACTGAGTGTTATTCCGTTGACAATCTTATCGAAGTCTTCCTGTTCCAACGGCTTGTCCAAAATCACCTGATAGATTTTCTTCTTGTCATAAGAAGGATGGGTCAGTCTTTCGGCTATCTCGCCATCATTGGTGAACATTAGAACTCCAGTCGTGTTTTTGTCGAGACGTCCAACAGGGAATACTCGTGCCTTGCAGTTCTTTAGTAAGTCCATGACTGTCTTGTCTGCATGAGGATCGCTTGCGGTCGTAACGAATCCTTTAGGCTTGTTCATTACGATGTATACTTTTTCTTCTCCTCTAAGTCTTTCGCCATTGAACCTTATATCATCGTTTAGCGCATTGATTTTTGTGCCGAGCTCTGTAACTACCTCGCCATTTACGGTTACGACGCCGGCTTGGATGTATTGATCAGCCTCGCGGCGTGAGCAGATACCTGAATTTGCGATAAACTTGTTCAGTCTGATGACTTCCTTTATTGGTGTTTCCACATAGTCATTATCGGAGAGTTGAATCTGATCGAGCTGAGGTTTTCTGCTCAAAATCATATTCATGTTCTGCTCGTCAGTCTCGTTAAATTTATATGGATTCGGTTTCGTTGCTGGCTTGTTTCCTCGTGCAGATCCATGTCCATTTCCGCGAGGTGCCGTTCCTCTTCCTACTGGTTTTCCTCCTCTGAAATTTCTGCTGTCACGTGCTCCGAAGCTATTGCCGTCATGGTTCCCTGCAAAAGCTCTTCTCCCTGATGGCCCAAAACTTCTTCCTTCGTTTGATGGTCTTCCATCACCGCCATTAAATGCTCTTCTGCCTGAATTTCCGAAGCTACTCCTATGCTCTTGGTTTCCGAATGATGTGCGTCTTCCTGACTCACTATAGCTTCTTCCATAGCTTCTATTGTCAGAGTTTCCGTAGCTTCTTCCTTCTGAATGTCCATAGCTTCTTCCTTCAGAGTTATTTCTCTGTCCATAGGATGAATGACCGCCACCGAAGCTGCTTCTTCTCTCAGAATTCCCATAACTGCTCCTTCTGTCAGAGCTGCCATAATTGTTTCTTCTCTCTGAGTCGCCGTAGCTTCTTCCATAGTTTTTGTTGTCAGAGTTTCCGTAACTTCTTCCTTCTGAATGTCCATAAGATGAAGTCCTTCTTCTTTCTGCAGGTCCCTCTGATGATGAATAAACTTTGCCGGAGATGCGAGGCCGTCTCGGTCTCAATTTTCTCCCTTCTGCGGTATACCCGCCTTTGTTATTTTCTTCCATTGTCTTGCCCATCGGGGCGTTTTAAAAAGTTTGTTATATGGCTCACGCCATTATGATTTTAGGCTTTTGCCGTGTTTTTATATGTCAATTTCTGTGCCTTATCAGTGCGTTAGTTTGAAAATATATGTTATCGAACCTTGCTGAAGAGCCGGGGCGTTGCTGTCTATATTGAAATGAGTCTTGAGGGCTGCATTTCTGGCTGCATTCCATAAAGCTGAATCGTTCACTGTCGTTCCTGGAGCTCCAGCTTGTGCCTTTTTGACATTTCCGTATTGGTCTACCCAGATTGTGACGACGACCACTCCATCGTCTTGTACCGGATATTCTGGGCGTGCAATGACGCCTACAGTTTTTCTCCCTTTCAGATGAGCATTAGGTTCACTTGATGTCTTTCCTTTCTTGGTATTTCCTTCAGCATGACCTGCTGTTAGAGCATCGGAGACTTTGCTTGCGGTTTGAGCTGCAAGTGTGTCTTTGTCAGTCTTATTGTTTGCTGCGTGGAAAAGTGCTCTCTTTTCGATAGGCTTTTCATGCTTCGGCTCATATTTCTCTACATCACCGAAATTGTCCATGGTGGCTTCAGGAGCTTTGTTCGCTTTTTTCCCTTTTTCCTGAGCTTCCGATTTTTGGACCAAATTTATAGGCTTTGTCTTATCAGGTTCTTCCGTTTGAGGTGCTGAACCTTTCTTCTGTTGTTTGACGACTACTTTTTCGTCCTGTTGAGAAAAGTCTATCAGAAAAGTTTGTTCTGGGGGAGGTGGATATATGTACTTCAGACCGCTGAAGACTCCGAATAGTAGCAGTATGCAATGGAAAGCTATAGTCAAAATGACTGCAGTCCATGTTCCTGTTCTTTCCGTTCTATGCTGTATTTCCTGATATTTCTTCATTGTCAGTCTGTTTTCTCCTGTAATGTATGCGTGATTTTATTCAGGTTGTGTGGCCAAAATTACCTTGTAGTGATTTCTTTTGGCTATATTCATTACAGATACAATTTCTTTTACAGGCACGCTCTCATCTGCATAGATGGAGAATGTTGGGTCTTCATCATTTTGCAGGAGATTTACAAGGTCATCTTCCACTTCCTCGAACGGAACAGGATTTTCGTCTCCGTTGATGTGATATGTGTACATACCATCATGCCAGTCTTTTATGGATACGCTGACAGTAGCTTTGGCTGATACTTGCCCCGTACTTTTTGGAAGCAGGAGTTTTAGCGCGTTAGGGTTGACTAGCGTTGATGTTATGAGAAAGAAGATAAGGAGCAGAAATACAAGGTCTGTCATTGATGACATCGCTGTGTCTGCCAATACCTTCGTTTGTCTTTTATATGCCATATTCGTATAGTTGTCTATGCCTGTTCTGCATTTTGTGATTCGTTCTCTGCCGGCTCGTGGAGCAAATCCATGAAGTCAATGGTCGCATTTTCCATCTTGAAAACGAGATCAGAGATGTTCGATGTCAGGTAATTATATCCGAAATATGCGAGAATTCCGACAATAAGACCACCGACAGTAGTAATCATTGCAGTATATATACCGCTTGAAAGGAGGGTGATGTTAATGTTGTTTCCTGCCTGTGACATGTTGAAGAATGCCTGAACCATACCGAGTACGGTACCGAGGAATCCGATCATAGGGGCACCACCAGCGATAGTAGCGAGGATAGGGAGTCCCTTCTCCAGTCTTGCTACTTCGGTGTTTCCAGTGTTCTCTATTGCTGTCTGAATGTCTGAAAGTGGCCGTCCTATTCTGGAGATGCCTTTCTCTACGAGTCTTGCTACAGGAGAATCATATTTTTCACAGAGTGAGAGTGCTGATTTTAGCTTTCCTTCATGTAGGTAATCTCGAATATCTCTCATGAAATTATTGTCAATGTTTCCAGCCTGATGGATCATCCACCATTTCTTTCCGAAAATATAGATGGCGATTATTGACAATGCGAGAAGAACCAGCATGAGCCAGCCTCCTTTCATAGCCATATCCAAAAGATGCATTTCCTCCTGATGCGGAACTACCGCTGCTGCTTGAGCAGCTGATGTCATGTCGAGAGAATCGATTCCTGCTGCCTGTAAGAGATTGAACAACATATTTTATAGTCTTTTAATTTTTATCTTTTGCTCGGAGTCTCGGAGGTACTCCACAATCTGCAAAAATAGTCAAAATCCGTGATTTGAGAAAATTTATTTTCATCTATTAATCTCGCTATAGTCTTATATGATTTTATAATTATGATGTAGTGAGAATTTCTCTCCCTAAGTTAGAGTATTTTTCATATCGTTTCGTAATTATTTGTGAAGAAAATGAAATATATCCGTATGATAATATGTTTCAATAATGTTAAAAGATATGAAATGAAACTATTTTCAATCTAATGTATTGTTTAAATGAAATAACTGGTTTATATTTGCGTTCAATAATTATACTAAAGCTAATTACTTGAATGATTGCAAATTGAAAAGTTTCAATATTAAAAAGATAGAATCTGAAAATCGTGTAATAATGAAACGAAATGAAACTATTTTTGAAAACGTATGGCGTGATACTGCCGATTGTTTTTGATTTTGAAAAGTAATGAAGAAAACATAATAACTTAAATAACCAATGTATGAATAATCACATTATTAAAAGGCTGCTGGTGATAGTTGTAGCCATGTGCTCAGGGCTTTTCCTGTATGCACAGTCGTCAGTGAGCGGGATGGTGACTGATCGTAATGGCGAACCGCTTGCAGGTGCTGCCGTTATGGTCCTGGATGGAACTTCTTCCGATGCTTTGTCGACAGCCATTACAGACATTGACGGAAAATTCAGTGTCACTGCTTCAGAAGGACAGACTCTGTCTGTTAGTTACATAGGACATAAGGAGCGAGCTGTCAAGGTTACTTCCTCTGTAGTCTATAATATTGTCATGGAAGTGGATGATATGCTTCTTGATGAGACTGTTGTTGTCGGATATGGAACCCAGAAGAAGGTTAATTTGACGGGATCTGTGGCGACAGTAGATGCAAAGGCATTGACAGGAAAGCCTATAACACAGGCCAGTACTGCACTTCAAGGAATGGTTCCTGGTGTGACGGTTACTACGGCTTCTGGCGGTCCTGGTGACGATGGTGGTACTATTCGAGTTCGCGGTATCAACTCTTTCGGAGGTAGTTCTACAGCTCCTTTGGTCCTTATTGATGGCGTCGAGGGAAGCATAGATAGTGTGGATCCTGCATTGATAGAGTCTATTTCTGTTTTGAAAGATGCCGCGTCTTCGGCGATATATGGCTCGCGTGCTGCGAATGGTGTCATTCTGGTGACTACAAAACGTGGAAATACCGACAAGTTCTCATTGTCTTATTCAGGTTATGTCGGGTGGCAGAATCCTACGGATCTTCCTAAGGTTGTTAACTCTTTGGAATACAGAAAGCTAACTAATGATATGAACCAACAGGATGGTAAAGATCCTACATACGATACAGAGACTATGAATAAGTGGAGTGAAAATTATGGAACCGATCCTGATCTTTATCCTGATACGGACTGGCAGAAAGCTGTGTTGACCGGATCAGGTTTCATGCATAATCACTCGGTATCGCTTGGCATAGGTACAGAGCGAGTTAAGATGCTCACGACTCTTGGCTATCTAAATCAGGATGGTATAATAGAGAATTCTGCGCTTCAAAGATATACATTTAGAAACAATACTGATGTGCAATTCAATGATAAGTTGTCGATGAAAATGGACATCGCCTTTTCTAATTCGGATAGAGATAAGTCTCCATATCAGAGTACCATATTTAATTATATGAATACACGTCCGGCTGATATCACGAATATGTTCTCTACGGGATTGTACAATGGTCTTGGTCTACAAGGAAACAATCCTGTGGCGCTTAAAAAGTATGGTGGAAAGAATAGCTTGAATTCCATGAATTTTTCGGGCTCTATATCATTGACATTCAAGCCGTGGAAATGGCTTTCTCTCCAGGGAATGCTTGCTCCTAAATATACAACGAGCAACAATCATAATTGGAAGAAATCAGTTACAACATATCAAGATAAGGAAGGTACGGCAACATTGTCATCAACTCCTTTTACGACGCTTACTGAGACAAGCGCTCGCAGTTTCTATGGAAATTACAACTTCCTTGTCACAGCTCAGCACAAATTCGGAGGGCATGACTTGAAAGGTGTAATCGGAGTGGAACGTAATACTTATGATTACAAGTATCTTAGTGCATATCGTGAAGGATTTAACTATGATTATGATCAAATCGATGCTGGGGAAATCTCCAATATGGACAATGGTGGGCATCGCTATCAGTGGGATATCCTTTCTTATTTTGGTCGTGTGAACTATAGTTTCAAGGACAGGTATCTTCTTGAGGCTAATATCAGAATGGATGGCTCTTCTCGTTTTACAAAGAAGAACAGATGGGGTTATTTCCCGTCAGTTTCAGGAGCTTGGCGTGTATCAGAGGAGCCTTTCATGGCGGGTGTGAAAGATAAACTTACAAGCTTGAAATTCAGAGCTTCTTATGGAACTCTCGGAAACCAGAACCTCTCTGGAGGCGGTGCTGCAAGCTATTATCCTACTACCCAAAATCTTGCTACGGGACAGATTTCAATGAATGACAATATCTATCCTATAGTTACTCTCAATACTCTAGCGAATCCTGCTATTAAATGGGAAAAGACTACTATGGTCAATGTAGGTTTGGACTTTTCTCTTTTCGGTAAGTTGTATTTTTCTGGAGATTGGTATAATAAGATTACTGATGGTATTCTCATGAAATTAGACATGCCGCTTGGTATCGGACTTAATGCTCCTTATCAGAATGCTGGAAAAGTTCGTAACAGAGGATGGGAGATAAGTCTTGGCTATAATGATCAGTGGGGAGATTTCTCTTTTGGCGTTCAGGGTAACTTGTCTGACGTGCGCAATGAAATCCTTGACATGAAGGGTAAGACATCTACTTCTGGTGTCTTGAGGAATGAAGAGGGGCATGAAATCGCCAGTATTTGGACTCTAAAGAGTATGGGAATAATCCGTACACAGGAAGAGGCTGATTGGGTTAATGAAAATTGTCCTCAGTTTGGTGAAACTGTCAAGGTGGGAGATATTCGTTATGCTGATGTTGATGAAAGTGGCAAGATAGATGAGAATGATAAGGATTTTGTTGGAAGTACTATTCCACGCTATACTTATAGTATGAACTTTAATTTCGGGTGGAAGGGTTTGAATCTAAGTGTCCTTCTTCAAGGTGTTGGTAAGGCTGATGGTTTCCTTAATACATATTATGTCATGCCAAGCAATATGGGTGGTACTTTCAGAAAGGAGCATCTCGATTGGGCAAGTGTTGAAAATCCTAACGGGAAGACGCCTCGTCTGACAAGTGACTGCAAGAATAACTGGTATGATTCTTCATTCTGGATGAAGAGTGCTGCATATCTCAGAGTGAAGAATGTTACAATAGGATATAGTCTCCCTGCGAGTTGGATGAAGAGATGCCGGATTCAGTCAGTATATGTATATGCTAGTGCGCAAAATCTCTTTACGTTTACAAATTTCTGGAAAGGCTATGATCCGGAGGTTGGCTATAATGGTGATTCGAGTGGTTCGTTTGATGTGGTGAGCCTCGGTGCTGCAAATAATTATCCTCAGATGAAGACTTACACTCTTGGACTTCAGATTAAATTCTAAAATATTGACATTATATGAGAAAAAATATTGTTATTTATACATTGTTGTGCGGAATTGCCATTTCAGGATGTTCTTTGGATAAGGAATATCTGAATGGACCAAATGCGTCATCCTTTCCTGCGTCTAAGGAGGAAGTTCAATCTGGCGTGTTTGCTGCCTATAAGAGCTTATCATCTATAAGTGCACAGTCGACTCCTTATCCTGGACTTCAGGATAATGCTACGGATATTGGAGCAAGCCGTTTGAATGTCGCTAACTATAATTATCAACAGACATCCAAAATGGTCCCATCTAATGCTTGGGTGAAAAAGGTCTACGAATGTATTTACAAGACAGTTGCGAGGTGTAATTTGGTTCTTGATAATATTGATAAAGCCAAGGATAAGATGACGGATGCGGAATATGGGACATATAAGGCTGAACTTATCATGCTAAGGTCTTACTTATTTGAATGGGGATGTGAACTTTACGGGGATATTCCTTACATTGACCATACTCTCGCTCTTGGTGATACATATAAGAGAACTGCTAAATCAGATGTTATCGCTAATATTCTCGATAAGGATATGACGGATGAACTTATTGATTGTCTTCCTGTGAGGTTCAGTAAGACAGAATTTGGTTATACGAGAATAGGCAGGGCTGCAGCGTATGGTCTTAAAGCAAGAATCTGTTTGAATTGGGGGCGTTTCGATGATGCTGCAAAATATGCCGATAAGGCGATTTCTCTTGCTGAGGGTGCCGGATATAAGATGGCTGACGTTGATCTCTCGTTTTGCGGAAAGGACTATACTTCAGGTGAGCCTGTCGCTACTCCTATTTTTGGATTGAATGAAGCTAAAGCTGGAGATGAATGGCTCTGGGGTATAGAATTCAATACTCAAATTAGTTCGAATCAACATAATTCTGAATATTATTCCGCGCCTCGTATTGTCGGAGGATGTTCGTATTTTAGTCCTACTCAGGCTTTTATAGATGCTATCCAATGTATTGATGGTAAATCTATAGTGGAGTCGCCTCTTTATAATTGGGAAAAACCATGGGAAAATAGAGATCCACGTTTGGATTTATTCTGTGTGCGTCCTGGTTCAAGGGTTCTTGGGCTTCAGTTTGAGACAAACCCGTCTGTGAAGAAGGTGTATAATTATAATAAGAGTGCAGAGGGTGTTCTCGTGGCTAATTCTGAGGCTACTGGAACCAAATCAGAGTATGGTGCCAATGGAAAAAAAGGTCCGTGCGGGTATCTTTGGCGAAAATACTTGGATATGACAGAGTTTAAGTATAATAACAGTAGCTTCGGAACCAAATCTGTGTGTGTACTTGGATTCCCTATCATGCGTCTTCCAGAATTGTATCTCGTGCGTGCGGAGGCTAATATTGAGAGTGTATCTGGTAATCTTGGACAGGCTAAACTTGATATTGAGAAAGTGCGTTCGAGGGTAGGTATGCCTACATTGACAGTATCAGATAGGGATGGTCTTAGGTCTGCTTTGAGATATGAGCGTATGGTCGAGCTTTGCAATGAGGGCTTTCGTTGGTTCGATATTCGTCGATGGGGGATTGTTGAAACTGTCCTTTCTGGCGACCTTATGGCTCCTAGTCTCAATGGGGCGGTGTCAAATGCGAAACCTACGATTGATAAGAACTGGCATGTGACATATTCTGGGACTACTTGGGATGGAAAGGAACAGAACCTTAGAAAGTTTCTAACTTTCGTATATGACCCATCAAAGGATGTGGTCTGGCCGATTCCTGAGGATGAACGTGTAGCGAATCCAAATATTACGCAGAATCCGGGTTATGCAGGTGCTGAATAGTCTGTAATGTCTTTGAGAGTCTGATTCCCTTATGAGGAGGAGTCAGACTCTTAAAATTGACTTTCATTATGTGTTATGATGTACTATTTTATAAGTTGGTGTTAGTGATAATAGAAAACAAATGAAAAATTCTAAATGAATTATTTTCATTTTAGGCGCGTAATTAGTAATTTAGTGCCGCATAATGAAACATACGAAACTATAAAATTTAAATATTGATATCATGAATACTTTTGGCACTATCAAGGAGCCGGCAAAAGAAATTCCGGTAAGAGATAAAGTGGATATTCTCGTAGTCGGTGGAGGTCCTGCTGGTATTATGGCCGCAAGAGCTGCAGCTGGCAATGGATTGAAAGTTATGCTTATAGAGAGCAGAGGTTTCATAGGCGGAAATCTTACATTAGGACTGCCTATTCTCGGGTACCTTGGACGTAAGGGAAATCAAGTGGTGGAAGGTCTGCCACAGATGCTTATAGACAGACTTCGTGCCAAGGGTAAGGCTTCTGAACATAAGCCGTGCAAGAATCATGTAAGCCTCACTATCATTGACCCAGAGGAAGTTAAGGATGTTGCCTTGGGTATGTTAGAGGAAGTCGGAGTTAAAATTCTGCTTTATGTTTTTTGCTCAGATGTTATAAAGGAGGGGAACGATATTAAGGGCGTTATTGTAGAAAGCAAGGAAGGGCGTGAAGCCATTCTTGCGAAAACAGTGATTGATTGTACTGGAGATGGTGATGTAGCGTTTAGGGCTGGAGTTGAATGTAGCAAAGGTGATAAGGATGGTGGAATGCAGCCTCCTACCCTTATGTTCTCTATGCGCGGTGTGAATGTTCAAGAGCTTCGGGATGCTATCGTGAATCGCCATGAGGAGTTTGATATGGATGTCATGCCTGTTGAACAATTCAAACAAGGACCATTCATAGTTGTAGGATTCAGAAATAAAATCAATGAGGCAAGGGAGCATGGATATAAGATACCTGTTGCGCGTACTATACTTATAACTGGTCTTGCAGATGACGAAATATGGGTTAATATGTCCAGAGTCTGCGGCGTGGATTCTACAAACCCGGAAAGTTATACGGAAGGTGAGCTCGCTGCTCGTTTCCAGAATGATGAGGTAGAGAGATACCTTCGTGACTATATTCCAGGATTCGAACATGCATGGAGAGATAAAGTTGCACCATTTATGGGAATTAGGGAAAGCCGTGAGATAAAGGGAAAGTATATGCTTACTGCGGATGATATCCTATCATGCCGTAAGTTTGATGATGCTATAGGCGTTGGAAGTTATCCTGTGGACATCCATCATAGCCATGGAGATGACTGTACCATGATGTGGTGCCCTGATTGCTATGATTTGCCGTATAGAATGTTAGTTCCGGAAAAGGTTGAGAATCTGCTTGTCGCCGGACGTTGCGCCTCCATGACTCATGAAGCTATGGCATCGGCTCGAGTTATGTCTACTTGCATGGTTATGGGAGAGGCTGCCGGAAGGGCTGCGAGAATCGCATTGTCCGATGGCGTGCCTGTTTCCGCTGTCAATGTCGACGAAGTTCGTAAAGATTTGAAAGATAATGGTGCATATCTTAGAGATTAGAATATTATGAAGCTATCTGTAAAAGCATTGACTGCATTGTTTGCAGTACTGGCATTGACAATGACAGCATCCGCAGCGAGGCGTTCGACTGCGATTCCTCAAGAAAAAGGTACTCACAGAATAATGTCTTGCAATATTAGGATTACCGGCCTTGATGCAGATGAAGGTACTCCTGGCCAGTGGGAGAATCGTAGGGAGGTATGCCGTGACATGATTTTGGAACAGAACCCTGATATAGTCTGCATGCAGGAAGTCATATATGATTCGTATAATTATATGAAGGAGCAGTTGAAGGACTACTTTGGCTTCGGTTTCTCTGGCCCTGAAATGGATCCATATACAGAAGGCTATCACTTCATCGGAAAGAATGTCATTTTCTTTAAGAAATCACGATATGAGATGACAGGATCAGGTGTTTATTGGCTTTCAGAGACACCACTTGAGGGGGGAAGTTGTTCGTGGGGAACTACGAGAGCAAGACATTGCAATTGGGTAAGACTCAAGGATAAAAAGACAGGTGAGGAATTCCGTGTGTTGGATGTTCATCTTGACCATAAAACAGAGGTTGCAAGGCAGGAACAGGCAAAACTTGTCGTCTGGGAGTCATCACAATATGCTGAAGATTTTCCTCAGATAATATGTGGTGATTTCAATTCTGGACTTTCTGGAGTTGCAGTAGGAACACTTCATAATGCAGGATGGAAGGATGCCTATGAATGGCTTGAACAGCCGGAAAGAAATAGTTATCACGGCTTTAAAGGAGATGGTTATAAGAAAAATACGAAGAAGCGTATTGATTTTATATTTCTACATGGAGATGTTAAACCCGTGCTTGCGACCATGTTGACAGAAAATAGAGGCGGTGTATATCCAAGCGATCATTTCTTCATGCTTTCAGATGTTAAATTTGAAAAGTAGCCTATACTTTTACGGGGATACATACAGAATTTCTTGTAATTAGACGCGGTGCGAGCTCTATCTGAGTGACGCACCGCTTATTTGTTGCTATGCTTTCGAACAAAAGTTTAGTCGCCATTTTCCCCATTTCTTCTGTCGGTTGACCTATTCGGGTCAATGCCGGGGTCATGTAATCCATATATAGGTTGTTGTCGAATCCGATTACTGAGATGTCCTCAGGAATTCTCATGTTAGCCTCGCGGATGGCTTTCATGACGCCAAGCATTATCGTGTTGCTCAATGCGAATATTGCAGATGGTCTGTCGACACGATTAAGCAGTAGTTTTGTTTCCAAATAACCATTCTGAACGGAGAATTCGTTACCGACCACTATTGCGCTGTCTTTTATTCCTGCCTTGTCGAGCGCCGCAAGATACCCTGCTACGCGTCTTTTGTTAGGAAGTGATCCTGTTACGCCCTGTACGCATGCTATTTTTGAGTGTCCGTTCATTATGAGATGATTTACTGCCTCAAGACTGCCCAGATAATTATTTGTGGTTACATATGGAAGTGATGACCCTTTAAAATATCTGTCAATCAAGATTACAGGCAGATATTTGCGATTTATTTCTTCTAACAAGGAAGGGTCTTCTCCGCATGGTACAGCGATGATTCCTTCTACTTGACGAGACATTAGAGACGATATTCCATTTTTCTCGCTTGCCGTGTTTTCAGCAGAATCGATAACTATGGTCGTATAGTTGTGTCTTCTTGCTTCGCTGACAATTGTACTGGCAATATCCGCGAAATACGGGTTGGCGAGTTCTGGAACGAGTAATCCTATGGTATTAGTCTTGTTAGTCCTAAGGTTTTGCGCAACAATGTTTGGAAAATAATTGTTTTTTCTGGCTGCTTCAATAATCTTAGACTGAGTGTCTTCACTTATGCGGTATTTATCTGACTTTCCGCTCAATACTCTGGAAATTGTTGTGATTGAGTATCCTGTTTTGGCTGCTAGTCCTGCGAGAGTTTCTTTCATCTTTAGTGAATAATTAACGGGTTTTGCGCAAATATATGAAAAAAGCGCGCAAATCTGTATCGTTTTTGCGCTTATTTTTTTATGATTTTCTTGTAAAAAATCATTTTTAAAGGTGTTTTCGTAAGGTTGTACTTCTATATTTGCGATAACGTTTGCGCATAAAGCACATATTTATGCTATTTTTTGAAGATACACTGAAACTGATAACATTTCTTACTATATGAACAGAAAAAGAATTCTTGTCGTAGGAAGTAGCAATACAGATATGACTGTAAGGGCTGCTACATTACCGAAACCTGGCGAGACTGTCCTTGGAGACAATTTTCACATGGGGCCTGGAGGAAAGGGGGCCAACCAAGCTGTGGCGGCACGTCGTTTAGGAGGCGATGTCATATTTGTATGTAAACTCGGCAATGATTTATTCGGCAATAACGCAAAGGAACATTATCGAGCATGTGGTCTTGATACTTCATACATGCTGACATCGGACAAGCCATCGGGGGTTGCACTTATAACTGTTGATGCTAAAGCTGAAAATTCGATAGTTGTGGCATCAGGATCGAATGCGGACATTACTGTGGAAGACATTGACTCAATGAAGGATATAATTGCCTCTTCCGGAATACTTCTCCTACAGCTTGAAATTCCTATGGAAGCTGTTACCAGGGCTGCAAACATTGCTTTCGACGCCGGAGTTAAGGTGATTCTTAATCCTGCACCGGCTGCAGCCCTTCCTGACGAATTGCTTAGGTGTGTATCAATATTGATTCCTAATGAAACTGAGGCTGCGGCGCTGTCTGGCGTGGAGATAACAGATATGAAGACTTCATCCATTGCTGCAACTGAGCTTAAGAAGAAAGGAGTCAAAGAGGTGGTTATCACCATGGGAGCCAAAGGCTCTATTGTATTTGATGGAACCAGTACTTTCATTCCAGCAAGAAAGGTCAATGCTGTGGATACTACTGCGGCAGGAGATACGTTTTGCGGTGGAGTGTGTGTGGCATTATCAGAAGGAAAGGACTTGCTTGATGCCGTAAGATTTGCTACGGTGGCATCATCCCTTGCCGTCCAACGTCAGGGTGCACAGGATTCTGTACCTGACCGATTAGAAGTGGACAATATCTTGAATCAATAATTAAAAAAGTAAATAGCCATGTTTATTGTTAACAGTTATTCACTTGCAGTGATTTTCTGCTTTATCACAATGATGTGCTGGGGATCTTGGGGAAATACCCAGAAACTTGCATCCAAAAATTGGAGATATGAACTTTTCTATTGGGATTATGTAATAGGAATGCTTCTATTTTCGCTTGTCATTTCATTTACTATGGGAAGTTTTGGTTCTGAAGGGCGTCCGTTCATGGAAGACCTTGCCCAAGTCAAAATTTCCAATGTCATGAGCGTTATTTTAGGAGGTATCATATTCAACGCCTCAAATATTCTACTGTCTGCATCCACTTCGATTGCCGGATTATCCGTTGCATTTCCTCTTGGAGTCGGCCTTTCGCTTGTGCTCGGTGTGATTATAAACTATATTGGGGCTCCGAAAGGTGATCCGGTAGTTCTTTTTGCTGGAGTTGCGCTGATAGTCGTTGCAATAATCTGTAACGGAATAGCTTCCGGAAAAATGCAGACATCGTCTGATACAGATAAAGCAGCAAGCCGCAAGGGAATCCTGCTTGCTATTATTGCCGGAATTCTGATGTCAATGTTCTATAGGTTCGTGGCCAAGGCTATGGATTTAAATGATTTTGCGCATCCTGCTGAAGGAATGCTTACACCTTATAGTGCTATATTCATATTTAGTGTAGGAGTGTTCCTCAGTAACTTTATTTTCAATACTCTTGTTATGCGCCATCCTTTTGTCGGGGAGCCTGTTTCATATAAGGAGTATTTTAGCGGTTCATTTAAAACACACCTTGTGGGTGTTCTTGGCGGTGCTATCTGGTGCTTGGGAACTGCGTTCAGCTATATTGCTTCCGGAAAGGCCGGTGCTGCAGTATCTTATGCATTGGGGCAAGGAGCTCCTATGATTGCTGCTATCTGGGGAGTTTTCATCTGGAAGGAATTCAAGGGTGGAAACAGAGGTGTATATTCTCTTCTTTCTGTGATGTTCTTGTTTTTTGTCGCCGGTTTGGCTTGCATAATAATTTCGGGAGGTAATTGATGAACAAGATTAGTATAAATATTTTGGCTGTATTTTCAGCGGTTGTTTTATTTTTGACGGTTTCTCCAATAGTAAGTGGCTGTAAACCAGTATCTAACGAAACGCCTACACCGACTCCTCCAGATCCGGTTGAGCCAGATAAACCAATAAATCCTGAAAAGCTTTCTTCTGTATCAACATTGAAAATAGGGGAGACATTCAGTATTCCACTTACGGGCGAACTTTATATGCCTTTTAGTGGAATAAAGAAAGGCGATGTCATCACCATGACTACAAGAGCTGATAAGTCAGTACAATACTCATTGGTTTGTTCATCTGCAGATGACTCTAAAGGAGCATGGTTCTCAGTTCCAGAACATTTTATAGGTGCAATGTGTACTGTGAGTGCTTTCGGAAAGACTGCTGAGACATTTGTTGAGGTTTGTGATACGACGGCTGTGGATAAAGTCCCAGGACGTACTACATATGGTAGGGTTATAGACTGGGATGGAAAACCGGTTCCAGGTGTATCAGTCTCTGATGGTGTTCTTGTTACTGTGACTGATGATAAAGGAAGATATTACCTCTCATCCATGCGAAAAAATGGATATGTGTTCATTTCTGTACCGAAAAATTATCGTGTAGCGGTAAATCGTACCATTCCTCAATTTTTCAAGAGATTCAAGTCGACTTCAAGCTCTGATTATGAATTGAATACCTTTATCTTAGCTCCTGAAAGCAATGTGCGTCATCGTATTTTGGCATTTACTGACTGCCATCTCGCTAACAGAACCAATGACTTGAGCCAGTTTGATAGAATGTTCAAAGATGATGTTCGTGAACAAATCAAGAAGTCGGTGAACGAATCAGTGCCTCTTTATTCTGTTTGCCTTGGTGATATGTCATGGGATGCATGGTGGTATTCTAATTCATATTCCATTGAGAATTATTACCGGACGATGGAAGATATGGATATTCCAGTATACAATATACCTGGAAATCATGACAATGACCCTTATGTCGCTGATGATTTTAAGTCTGAAAATATGTTTCGCAAATGGATAGGGCCTACATATTATTCATTCAATGTTGGTGATGTCCACTATATCATGATGGACAATACTATTTTTAGAAATAAAGGTGCATCCGAAGGTGTCCTTGGCGATGTTCAGGACTATAGCGAAGGCTTTACTTCTAATGAGATGAAATGGCTTGAGGCTGATCTTGCGAACGTCCCTGCCGGCAGTACAGTATTTTTAGGAATGCATATACAATATACTGGGAGACCTTCGCTTAAAACAGACGGGACATTCTCATTCGCATATTCGCTTCCTTCGGAATATCGTTCAGAGATCGTTAGAATGTTGGCTCCATTCAAGGTTCATGTTATCACTGGACATACCCATGTGAATTACACGAATGAAGTAACTGATAACCTTATTGAACACAATATTGCTGCAGTATGCGCGACATGGTGGTGGACAGGATATTATAGTGCTAATAAGGCTCATATGTGTCGTGACGGAGCGCCAGGTGGATACAAACTTTTTGATATTGCTCAAGATGGTGCGGTTAAATGGCTTTATAAACCGATGATGCGTGACGATTCATACCAGTTTAGAGTATATGACCTCAATAATTGCCATATAACCCGTGATGTATTCTGTCCTGGAGCTAAGAGTAAAGTGTCTGATGAGGTATTTTCTAAATATGCTTATGGATATGACAAGTCTCGTTCTGACAATAAACTTTTAGTCAATGTTTTCGATTATGATGAGAAGTGGGCTGTCAAGGCTTATGAAGGAAGTCGTGAGTTACCTGTAAAAAGGGTAGATGCTTATGACCCACTTCATGTAGTCCATTTCAATATGGCAAGAATGAACACTAATTCAACTTCAGTCACATTCCCAACGCTTATGACATCTCACATGTTTGAGGTTAGTGCATCTAACGCGACATCAAGCGTAACTATAGTAGTAACAGACAGGTTTGGGAATGAATATAGAGAAACAGTTTCACGGCCGAGGAAACTATATGATATGTCCAAAGTTTCAACATATTAACAACACATAATATCTGATAAGATATGAAACGCCAACTAATTTTAATTCTGTCTTGCTTGACCTTGATTGTATTGCAGTCATGTAAAGAAGAAGGCAGCTTTGTGGATAGAGTCCCTATCTTCAATGTCTTGGGACCTAACGGAGATGGAAGTGAAGATATTTCCATTGATGGAAAGGCTCAGACAGTAAATTTTACCGTTTTTGCGACGGAAGAATGGACTGCGTCAGTATCAGACAGCCATTATTCAGTGAGTCCTTTGTCTGGAGGATCTGGCAAGACTCCTGTGAAACTTATTGCTCCGAGCAATGAGTCCGGCTCTGTTTATAATGCTGTTCTATCTTTCGCTATGACAAGCGGGAAGACTTTTACCTTCAATATCACTCAACAGGCACAGAAGCCATATCTTGAGATTGATCTTCATGAAAAATCATTGACTGGAGACGGAGATGAGTTCGTTGTGAATGTAGATACCAATCAGCCTGAATGGACTTATGAATTTGAAAAAGAGTGTACTTGGGTTCAGGAAAAATCAAGGACGGCTACTTCTGTCACATTCTCAGTACCAGAGAATACTTCTGGAACTAAACGCTCTGTCGATGTTCGTTTCTATGCGACAGCAGCTCCAGAACTTATGGATTACATTTCCATTACACAAAGTGTTCCTGCGATAGCACCTGTTGCAGACCTTCTTGACGTGGTATTTAACTCTGACAAAACAGCTAAGGACGTATCCCCAATGGGAATGTCTGTTATGTCAGACAGGCTTGACAAAAATATCTCAACCATATTCAATGATAAATATGGTTGTTATGCGGCAGTGTTCAATAATTCTGAAATTGCGCGTAGCGGACTGAAGGAAGGGTATTATTATGTTCCTTACACGACATCTTCTGATTTTGCTAAGAAACTTGCAGATGGATTCACTTATGAACTTGTATTCTGTTCATATACGGATCCCACGGCTAAACAAGTAAAGCCATTCGCATCTACTCAAGCTGGCGGTACAGGCATGTGTTTCAGAGCTAAGACCGGTGAAATTAATTTCGAAGTTCATGTCGGAGGGTCTTGGTGCGAGCTTTATAGTGGAGTACTTCCTCAGAAAAAGCAATACTATCATGTTGTGGCTACATGGGACAAGGATAATGGTCTTGCTATGCTGTATGTCGATGGCCAACTTACGACTTCAGCCAATACTGTCGGGGATTTCAAATTCATGGATACAAGCGTGGATAAGCGTTGGTTTGGAATAGGTGCTGACCCGTCAGGTGGTGATACTGGAGAAGCTTCATTCTATGGAGAAGTAGTCAAAGCTCGCCTCTATAGTGCCCCTATAAGTGCTGACGAGGTTAAGGCTCTTTATAAACTTGTAAAATAAAGTAGTATGAAAATCGTGATAAAGAATATATATGCAGCTCTGCTCGTTCTATTTTGCCTTATGGCAATGGCGCCAGTTGCAGATGCTCAGAACCGTTCTGTATCGGGGCGTGTCATTGATGGGACAGGTGAAGGCGTTATCAATGCGGCTGTGACCAACAAGTCTACGAAAGAGGCTGTCATCACAGATGGAACAGGCGCGTTTACTATAACTGCTTCAAATGGACAGATTCTTAGGGTGGAAATGCTTGGTTATCAAGATGCTGAAGTGACATATACTGGGGTTTCACCTATAACTATAGTCCTTCAGGAAGACAATCAACTCCTTGATGACGTGGTTGTCGTGGGATATGCGACACAAAAGAAAATAAATGTCACAGGAGCTGTATCTTCCATATCTGGTGACCAACTTAATGCTCGTCCGGTGACATCGGCATTCCAAGCTCTGCAAGGTGCGGATCCGTCTGTCAATATTCAGACAGGATCAGGTAATCCATCTTCATCTTCTTCCATCAATATCCGTGGTGTGCCTTCTGTGAACGGAGGATCTCCGCTTATTCTCATTGATGGTGTACCTGGAGTATCCTTGAATCATATTAACGCTTCTGATATTAAGTCTGTATCAGTATTGAAAGATGCTTCGGCGAGCGCCATCTATGGTGCGAAAGCATCTGCAGGTGTGATACTCGTGACAACCAAAAGCGGATCTGAAGGACGTACTAAGGTTTCATACTCTTTTCAGGGAGGATGGATCATGCCTACTACTTCTACTGACTTTATATCTACTGGATATGATTGGGCTAAAGCCGTCGATGAGGTGTATTATGCCCGTTATGGTTACAGTGCATTTACATATACGGAGGAAGACTGGGCTCAGCTTGAGGCAAGACGTTATGACAAGACAGAGAACCCTGATCGCCCTTGGGTGACTGTTGGGAAAGACGGAAAATATCATTACTACGGCAACTATGACTGGTATAAGGCGTTGTTCAATGATCATCGGTTCCAGCAGCAACATGATATATCTATTTCTGGTGGGAACAAGGCTGTACAGTATTATGTAAGCGGTAAGTATTATAATCAAGAAGGTCTGTTCAGCGGGCCGGCTATTGCTAAGAAGGAACGTTTCGATACATACTCGTTCCGCGCTAAGGTAGATGCTAATCTTTATAAGTGGGCTAAGTGGAGCACGAATGCATCTGTGAACTATGTACATCAGGTATATCCTGGAACTACTAACGAGGCTCTGACCATATCGGCTCTTGACCAAGCTCTTGGCCCTATGTTTGTGCCGAGAAATCCGGATGGTTCATTCGTCATTTATCCTTATGACATCAGAGGAGTAGGTGTTGGAAAGGGAAGAGGAGCTATCCTTACTGATGAAAATTATCGTCATGATATAAACAATCGCACATTAGTGCTGTCAAATTCATTGGAACTGACTCCTGTGAAAGGCCTGTCGTTGAAGGGTACATACAATATAACGAATTATAACCGGCTCTACAAGGATCGTAATCAGGCTGCTACTCATTCACGTGATATCGGAGTGATAGTAACGAATACTGCATATTCTAAAGATGAGTATCGCGAGAGAAACTATGATTATACGATACATAGCGTAGATGCTGTCGCTTCATATAATCATACATGGAATGATGCACATCATTTCAATATCCTCGCTGGAATGAACTATGAGCAGAAGCGTTCAACGGATCTCACTGTGGATCAGTATGGAGTTGGAAATACTAAACTTGACACATTCAATTCTGTTACTGATGATACGTATTATTTGATAGGGCAGGATATTACGGCTTACAAGACGCTTGGATTCTTTGGTAGAGTGAACTATGACTATAAAGAGAAGTATCTTTTCGAAGCATCAATGCGTGCAGATGGTACATCTCGCTTTGCTAAAGGACATCGTTGGGGCTATTTCCCTTCTGCATCGGCAGGGTGGAGATTCTCGAAAGAGCAGTTCCTCAGTAATGCAAAGTCATGGCTTGCGGATGGAAAACTTAGATTCTCATATGGATCTCTTGGAAATCAGCAGGTAAGCGATTATCTTTATATACAGACTATTTCTACTGGAACTCTCGGCTATTTATTCGATGAGAATGGGAAGCCTAAATACTCCAGTGTTTCAGCTCCTATGGCGTCTGACTTGACATGGGAGACAGTGAAGACGTACAATGCTGGTCTAGATATGTCGTTCTTGAATGGTCGTTTGAACTTTACAGGTGACTTGTTTGTACGCAAGACTGAAGATATGTTGACGACATCTCTTACTCTCCCAAGTTCATACGGAGCAGCAACGCCAACAGAGAATTGTGCAGACTTACGCACGAATGGATGGGAAATAGCTTTGTCATGGAAGGATGATTTTAAGCTCGGCTCCAAGCCGTTTCAGTATGGCGTGACAGCTACATTGGGCGACTATGTGACTAAGATTACAAAATATAATAATCCAGACAAGATATTTAGCGACTATTATGTAGGAAAAACTCTCGGTGAGATCTGGGGCTATCATGTTCCTAGATTATTCAAGTCTGACGAAGAGGCTGCTGCATACCAGATGGCTGTGCATAATGCAAGCAATATTTATCAGCGTGTGTACAATATGTCAGGTGGTGGTCAAGGATACCTCATGGCTGGAGATGTAATGTTCGAAGATAGAAATATGGATGGATATATAAACAAAGGAGCGGGAACTGTCAATGATCCAGGAGATATGAAGATCATAGGTAACTCTTTGCCACGTTACAATTACTCTTTCCGTTTCGACTTCAACTGGAACAATTTCGACTTGTCAGTATTTTTCCAGGGTGTGGGCAAGAGAAACTGGTATCCTACGGCCAATCCTGAGGATGTGTATGGCTCTACCAGATTTTGGAATCTGTATAGCTACACTATGGTCTCATTTATATCTAAAGATTATAAGGATAATATATGGACAGAAGATAATCCTAACGGATATTTTCCTCGTCTTCGTCCTATCCAGACATATTCCGGTGGTCCGCTTGCTCAGACAAATGACCGCTATCTTCAGAAAGTCAATTATTTAAGACTGAAGAATGTGACGCTGGGATATACTGTGCCTTTCAAGAGCCATGTGATATCGTCTTGCAGAGTGTTCTTCTCAGCAGAAAACTTGTATTACTGGTCACCTCTGAAGAAGTACTGCAAGACTATAGATCCTGAACTTGCAGTAGCGACTGGAGTTTACAAATCAGGTACTGGAACCGGATATACAATCCCTTGCACTGTGATTTTCGGAGCCAATATTAATTTCTAAGGAGAACCAAAGTATGAAAAGATACATTATACTATCAGCAATATCTGTCGCGCTGATGTCTGTTTCAGCGTGCGAACTGAGCCTTCTTCCTGAGGATGAAGTCGCTCCTGAAAATTATTTCGAAAACGAGTCAGACTGCCAATTGTGGTGCAACAAGTTCTATAATTCTCTGTTGGAGTCTCCTACACTTGGGTCTACGACTGACTTGTATATGTCTAATGGAATTTCCGCGTATGTGTCAGGAAATCGTAATCCTGCTACGCAAAGCTGGTCTTTTTCTACACTACGAGATATCAATTATTTGCTTGAGCATCTTGATCAGTGCAATGACAAGGCTGTAGCCAACAAATATGAGGCTGTAGGAAGATTCTTCAGGGCATACTTTTACTTCAAGCTTGTTAGAACTTATGGCGATGTCCCTTGGTATGATCATGTTCTCGGTTCTACAGACAAGGACATCTACAAGGCTCGTGATGACAGAGGCTTTGTCATGGATAAGGTGATGGAAGACTTTGACTTCGCGATTGCTAATCTTCCTGCATCTTGGGAAAAGCTCAATACGAGGGTTACTAAATGGGCTGCTCTCGGTTATGCTAGTCGAGCTGCTCTTTACGAAGGAACTTTTCGTGAATATCATGGAATGGAAGACTCTGAAAAATATCTCAATGCTTGTGTTGACTATGCTAAGGCGTTCATTGATGCGGCTCCGTTTACGCTTTACAATGAGGGCGCTACCCCATATAGGGACCTATTCTCATCCGTGGACGTAAAAACGCAGGAAGTCGTTCTATGTCGTCATTATGATGCTCAGTATGGTGTATTCCACAGCATCGGTAATAGTATATCTTTCGGTCGATCATCTCTGACAAGACGTTTCATCAATCACTATCTTATGGCAGATGGGACACGCTTTACTGATAAAGAAGGATGGGAAACCATGTTCTATACCGATGAAATGAAAGGTCGTGATCCGAGGCTTGCACAGACAGTACTTTGTCCAGGTTATGTTCAAGTAGGAGCATCATCTGTGACGCCATGTGAATTTTATTCGTGGACTGGATATGAACCGATCAAACACGTTCCATCTGCGGAAAGATGTGTTTCTTCTTCAGATGATACAGACTGGATTCTTCTCCGTGCTCCTGAAGTTTATTTGAACTATGCCGAAGCGAAGGCGGAACTTGGAACTCTTACGCAAACAGATCTCGATATTTCAGTAAATAAGATTCGTGCGAGGGTAAAAATGCCTGCCATCAATATGTCTGATGCCAATGCGTCACCAGATCCTTATATGTTGCAGTGCTATCCTAATGTTAATAAGGGAAACAATCGTGGAATTATTTTGGAAATTCGCAGAGAGCGCACCGTAGAGCTTGCTCTTGAGGAACCTGAGCGTGTGTGGGATATGTTCCGTTGGGCTGAAGCGAAGCAGTGTCTCCAGCATTTTGTTCCTTGGTATGGCGTATATGTTCCTGCTCTTGGATCGTATGACACATCTGGAGATGGAAAACCTGATGTTGAATTCGTAAAGACATCGTCAGGTACCGTAAAGATCAAGGTTGGAACCAAGACTCAGGATGTCGTACTTTCTAATGGAGATAGTGGGTATATCATTTCTTATTCCACTACTGATTATGGTTATCTTTGGGATGATGCACGTGATTATCTTTGGCCTATTCCAGCCAAGGACCGTACTCTGAATCCAAATCTTACCCAGAATTATGGTTATGTGGATGGTGTTGAATAATAAATAACATTGAAAATGAAAAGATTATCATATATTTTGATTGGATGCGGATTTATAGTCATGTCGTGCACCAAGACTGAGGCTCCATCCATCATAGTCGACAAGACTGAGATAGCAGCCGAATTTACGGGGCTTCAAGAGACGATAGGCGTTAAGTGCAACCGAGAGTGGTCTGCAACTTCAGACGTGAATTGGATAACCATGTCTCATGCCGCGGAGGACGCATTCGAGGCTCCGTCATACATACTTGTAACTGTTCAAGCAAATGATGGAGAAATTAGGACAGGAAATATAACTATAGCATCTAAATCAGGGAATTTGAGTGCTGTGGTCACTATAAGACAGGGCGAGAATACTGAGATAATAAGAAATGCAGATCGCTTTGTGGAGTATATGAAGCTTGTCGCTGCTGGAAAAGCAAATGATAACTACAGACTTGGCTCTGATATTGATCTTTCAGGAAAGACTCTTCCTGAAATAACGGAGATGAATTATACATTTGACGGCCAGAACCATGTTATTAACAATTGGACCACTTCTTCACCTTTATTTGGAAAGATTGGAACTAATGGCTCTGTCCGTAATCTCATTATCGGAGAATCATGTGCTCTATCATCAACAATGACTGAAGGAGGCATCGGATTTATCTGTGGTCAGAACAATGGTACTATTGAGGGGTGTGTTAATAAAGGAAATGTATCTGTTTCTTCTGAATCAGTTTTGGATAAAGGATTATATGTTGCCGGCCTTGTCGGAACAGGCAGTGGTATCATTTCCTCCTGTTCGAACGAAGGTAATGTGTCAGTTTCTGTCCAGGGCTCGTCAAATGTTCTGGTGGCTGCTGGCGTAGTAGGTAATGTTGGCTCTGGTATTGCGTCATGCAATAATAGCGGCAATGTGACATTGACATGCGAATCTTCGGAAGGAAAGGCAGATGGTAGTTATAAAGCCGTGTCAGTTGCAGGAGTTGCAGGAGTTGTTTCTGCGGAGAATGGAAAAATTAATGATTGTTCCAATTCAGGAAACATTATATTCAGAGGTGGATATTCTCTTGGTGTTCAAACTGTTGGGAAAATTACTAAGTTCGCCTCAAATGTCTCGGGAGTTGTCGGCGTTGTGTATAAATGTTCTATAGATAATTGTACAAACTCAGGGACATTGACAAGTCGTGTAGGAGATATAGGCAATGCCTCTTCTGTGTATCAGACCACTGCTCGCCAGAGTGTCGGAGGTGTAGTATCCTCACCTTGGGGAAAGGTGTCTAATTGCAAGAATACAGGTATGATAGATGTTGATTGGATTACTGCAGAACACTCTGCTGGTCTTGCGAAAAACTTTGTTGGACAGATTGGCGGTGTGGCAGGCGGAGACTATAATTCAGATGCCATATCTTCATCTATGGAGGGTTGTGTTAATGAAGGAAACATTGACATTGTTATGGATGCTTCCCAGTCGAATAGCGCATTTGGAGGCGTAACCGGATGGGGCGGTAAAGAAGCTGCTGCAGGTGTTAATGTGGTACAGAATTGCAAGAATTCAGGTAATATTGTTTTGGATGGATTTGGGAAATCCAGAATCGGTGGTGTCAGCGGCTCTCCTGTGAAGCTTGTAAACTGCATGAACTCTGGTGAAGTTTATTTGAAAGGTGGCAATACCGGCTGCTCTGTCGGTGGTGTCATAGGCTTCGGTAATTTCTTCAATGTTACCGGCTGTGAAAATTATGGTACGGTGAAGAGTGACGTGAAACTTGCTGGCGCAGAGACTTCTGCCTCAGGAGGTATCGGTGGCCTTGCCGGTGCAGTTGGTAATACTGTGATGGAGTATTCTGGTTGTATGGTCAATTGCTCTGTCAATGCTCCTGCTGGTTCTGCTGGCTCAATGCTTGTAGGTGTTATTGGACATAATAAGAGTGGTGGAAAGGCTTTCACAGTAGGTACTGCAGCATCTCCGAACAAGATAAAGGGTTATTTTAATGGAGTTGAGGTTACTGCTGACAATTATCAGACATATATGAGAAGGCCGGACTTCAAACTTGTTAATAAGAATGTTACATTTAATGTTGAATATCTAAAGTAAGAATTTAATGAAAAGAATTATCCTATCCATGATAGCGCTACTGGCCTGTATGACATCATTCGCTACCAGTAGAAACAAGGATGCTAAAACGCCTATAAAGTTGATTTTCGATACAGACATCGGAAATGATGTGGATGACGCTTTGGCTTTGGATATGCTGTACAAGTATCAGGATAAGGGAGTCTTGAATATTCTTGGAATCATGACAAACAAGGATACTAAGTATGCTCCTGAATTTGTCGACATAATGAATACATGGTATGGTTATCATAAGATTCCGATTGGCAAGATAACTGGAGGCGTGCGTTTGGATGATTATGTAAATTATGCCGAAAATGTATGCAAACTAAATGGTGAGGATGGTAAACCGATGTTTCGTCGTTCTTTGAAGAGTTATGACAAACTTCTTCCGTCACATCTTTTGTACAGAAAACTGCTGGCATCACAACCAGATAGTTCTGTTGTGATTGTTTCTGTTGGTTTTTCCACTAATCTGGCCAGACTCTTAGAAACTACTGGAGATAAATATTCTCCATTGTCTGGAAAAGAACTCGTTGCAAAGAAAGTACGCCTTTTGTCTGTTATGGGAGGTGATTTCATAGAGAAACCTCGAGCTGAGTTTAACATTGTCCATGACATTGCATCAGCAAAGAAAGTTTTCTCTGAATGGCCAGGTGAGATAGTCGTGTCTCCGTTTGCCGTAGGAAAAGTTATAAAATTTCCTGCAAAAGTGATACAGAATGATTTTAACTGGGGAATACCTCATCCTATGGTTCAGGCGTATATGCATTATCGTCCGATGCCGTATGACCGTCCGACATGGGATTTAACGTCTGTCTTATATGCGGTGAAAGGTTCTGAAGGTTTTTTCAGTATGTCTGAACCTGGAACAATTACTGTGACAGATGATGGCCATACTGTATTTTCTCCATCTCATGAAGGGCATCACACGATACTTTCTGTTGATAAAGACCAAGCTACGAGAATAAAAGATTATTTCATCAAACTGATTACTGAAAAACCTCATACGGTCAAGTAATTTCATAATATTCGTTAAATGTAGAGCGGCTCTGCTATTTAGGTATAGCCGCTCATTTTTTTTTGCTTGGGGCTCGAATTCTTGTTAGATTTGTATAAATAAATCTGGCAAATGAAACAGAGAAGAGAAATCATCTTTTTGTCAATGATTGTGACTTGTCTTTTTTCATTGACTTTAAGGACATTTGATATTGAGGCGAAAGAGAAGCCTCGTCTTGTTATACTTGATACAGACATTGGTAATGATGTGGACGATGTCTTGGCTATGGATATGCTATACAAGTACATGGATGTGGGGAAGATAAAGCTTTTGGCTGTCATGGGCGACAAGGACTCTCCATATACCTCTGAGTGCATTGACATAATGAATACTTGGTATGGATATCCTCGCATTCCGATAGGAACAGTCAGTGCCGGAGTAAAATTGCCGGAGTATAAGAATTATGCTAAATATCTCTGCGAACTTGAATCCGTCAGCGGGCGCCCTCTGTTCCGTCGTTCTATTAGTGATTATACTGACCTACAGCCTGCGCATATATTGTATAGGAAGATTCTTGCTGAACAACCTGATAGTTCTGTTAATGTTATCTCAATAGGCTTTTTTACCAATCTTAGTAGGCTCCTCGAGACAGAAGCCGATGAATATTCTCCTCTTTCAGGTCGTGAATTGGTAGCAAGAAAGGTCCATCTTCTGTCTGTTATGGGAGGTGACTTTGTCGACAATCCTATAAAAGAATATAATGTAGTCAAGGATATTTCTTCAGCACAATATGTATTTGATAACTGGCCTGGAACAGTCATCGTCTCACCGTTCAGACTTGGACAACAGATAAGATTTCCAGGTGAAGTTATGGCCAAGAAAACCAGATGGGGAGTGCCAAGTCCTGTCATTGAGGCGTATTGTCATTATCGTCCTATGCCTTACAACAGGCAGACATGGGATTTGACATCAGCACTGTTTATATTAGAGCCTGATGGAGGTTTCTTCAATATCTCACATGCCGGCAAGGTCAATGTCGATGATTCAGGTGTTACGACATTCTCTAAAAATTCTTCTGGCAAGCATTATCTCCTTTCTGTCGACGAAACACAGGTTGAAATGGTGAAAGCTTGTTTTGTAAGGATCTTCGAGTCTAAACCTAAGCATATATGTTTTTGATGAAAGGATAACATAAATGATATTTTATGGGCGTTTTTCTTTTGATTTTAAAGAGAAATGCCTAAATTTATACGTTTTTATTTACGAATACTTAAACTATTGAATATGCATAGAATCATAGAATGCGTGCCTAACTATAGTGAAGGACGCAACAAGGATGTCATTGACCAAATAGTCAAGGCTATCGCAGACACAAAGGTTTGTACAGACCATGGAGAAGAAAGCGTGAAAGTTCTTGACGTAGATCCTGGAGAAGCTACAAATAGGACTGTGGTTACATTTGTCGGATCTCCGGAGGCTGTTTTGGAAGCCGCATTCCAGGGGGAGAAGAAAGCTGCTGAACTCATTGATATGAGGACTCATCATGGCGCTCATCCGCGTTCCGGAGCTACTGATGTGCTTCCACTTATTCCTGTTGCAGATATAACACTGGAGGAATGTGCAGAATTAGCAAGAGCATTGGCAAAACGTATCTATGATGAGCTTGGAATTCCTTGTTACTGTTATGAGGCTTCTGCATATAAGCCAGAGAGAAAGAACCTCGCGGTATGTCGTGCCGGCGAATACGAAGCCCTTCCGGAAAAAATTATTGATCCTGAGAGAAAGCCTGACTTTGGTCCTGTCGAGTACAATGAGATAGTAGCGAAGTCTGGGGCTTCGAATGTTGGTGCACGTGATTTTCTTATTGCTGTGAACTTCAACCTCAATACGACCTCTACTCGTCGTGCTATGTCCGTAGCGTTCGATGTGCGCGAGAAAGGAAGGCCGGCAAGAGAGGGGGGTAGTCTCACTGGAAAAATTCTTAAGGATGAGAAAGGGAAGACAATATGGATTCCAGGTACTCTAAAGGGATGCAAGGCAATAGGCTGGTTTATAGAGGAATACGGTATTGCGCAGGTGTCTATGAACATTACTGATATGAACACGACTCCGCTACATATCGCATTCGAGGAAGTATGCAGGGCAGCTGCTGCTCGCGGACTTCGTGTCACGGGAACTGAAATTGTCGGTCTTGTGCCTAAGAGGGTGCTCATTGAAGCTGGTAAATACTACCTTGCTAAGCAAGAACGTTCGCTCGGTATAAGCGAGGACGAAATTATAAAAATAGCAGTTAAATCACTTGGTCTCAGTGACTTGAAGCCATTCAATCCTCGAGAAAAGGTTATTGAATTCCTTATGGAGGATGAGGAGGAAACTGCAAAGCGAGAGAAACTAATCAGAATGTCTTTGAAGGGTTTTGCGAGAGAAACTGCATCAGAATCAGCTGCACCTGGCGGTGGCTCCGTATCGGCATATATGGGGGCGCTTGCCGCAGCCCTCGGAACAATGGTCGCAAACCTTTCTGCACACAAGCGCGGTTGGGATGACAGATGGAAGGAGTTCTCTGACTGGGCCGAGAAAGGGCAGGATGTAATGGAGCGTCTGCTGAAGTTAGTGGACGAGGATACCGCCGCATTTGCCAAGATAATGGATGTATTTTCTATGCCAAAAGGAACCGACGAGGAGAAAGCTGCTCGTGCGGAGGCGATGGAAAAGGCCACGTTGTACGCAACCAGGGTTCCACTTAGGACAATGCAGACCGCTCTTGAAGCCCTTCCAATAGATTTGGCTATGGCCCGCACTGGTAACCCTGCCTCTGCATCAGATGCAGGTGTGGGAGCCATCGCAGCGCTTGCAGCTGTGAGGGGAGCTCAGCTTAATGTCAGGATCAATGCAGCCGGTCTTCAGGACCGTGACTTGGCTGAAAAACTTATAGCCGAGGCTGAGGCTATAGCCGAAAAGGCTGTAGAACTCGAATCCGAGGTCTTAGCTGAAGTAAATAAAAACATCGGATAATTTGGGTATATAGAGCCGCATCACTTAATTATCAATCATAGCACTAAGAAATAAAAACAATATGACAGATTTTCAGAAACAGATACTCGAAGGCATCCCTGCTGAGTTGCCAGAGAAAAAACCTTATGACAAGGCTATTAACCATGCGCCGAAGCGCAAGGACATTCTTTCGGAAGATGAGAAAGTTCTCGCTGTAAGAAATGCGCTCAGGTATTTCCCGACCAAGTTCCATAGTATTCTGGCGGAGGAATTCGCACAGGAGTTGCACGACTATGGTCGAATCTATATGTACAGGTTTCGTCCTGACTATGAGATGTATGCACGGCCGATAGATGAATATCCGGCAAAGAGCCGTCAGGCAGCGGCGATCATGGCTATGATACAGAATAATCTGGATCCGCGCGTCGCCCAGCATCCTCACGAGTTGATAATCTACGGCGGAAATGGAGCAATCTTCCAGAACTGGGCACAGTACCGCCTGGCTATGAAATATTTGGCAGAGATGACTGATGAGCAGACACTTGCAATGTATTCAGGTCATCCTATGGGACTGTTCCCGAGCCACAAGGACGCCCCACGAGTAGTTGTGACTAACGGAATGGTCATCCCGAACTACTCCAAGCAGGACGACTGGGAGAGGTTCAATGCTCTTGGTGTATCTCAGTATGGACAGATGACAGCTGGCTCATATATGTACATAGGTCCGCAAGGAATCGTCCATGGAACCACTATTACTGTAATGAATGCTGCACGCAAGCAGCTGAAGGCCAAAGGTATTGACGGCACCCGCGAGAACATGAAGGGAATGCTCTTCGTCACGGCAGGCCTTGGAGGAATGTCCGGAGCACAGCCGAAAGCAGGAAATATAGCTGGAGTAGTCAGTGTAACTGCCGAAATTAACCCTCTTGCTGCACGCAAGCGCCATGACCAGGGTTGGGTGGACGAACTTCACGAGGATCTGGATGATCTGATGATACGTATCCGCAAGGCAATGAGAGATAAGGAAGTAGTATCGTTGGCGTATGTCGGCAATGTCGTAGACCTTTGGGAAAGGCTTGCGGACGAAGGCATTGACGTAAGTCTTGGCTCAGATCAGACTTCTCTACACAATCCGTGGGCAGGTGGGTACTACCCAGTTGGATACACATTGGAGGAATCTAAGAAGATGATGGCTGAGGAGCCTGAGCGATTCAAGGAATGTGTTCGTGAATCGCTGCGCCGTCAGGTGGCAGCTATCAATAGGCTGACTGCCAAAGGGATGTATTTCTTTGATTATGGTAACGCTTTCCTTCTGGAGTCATCTCGCGCAGGAGCTGACGTAATGAGGCAGGATGGCAAGTTCCGTTATCCTTCATACGTGCAGGATATTATGGGACCGCTTTATTTCGACTATGGATTCGGTCCATTTAGATGGGTATGTATGTCAGAGAATCCGGAAGACCTTGCCAAATCAGATGCCATTGCCGTCAAGGTCCTGGAAGAGGAAACTAAGACGGCTCCGGAAGAAATTCAGGGACAGCTTCGAGACAATATACATTGGATAGAGGAGGCTGGGAGAAACCATCTTGTGGTCGGCTCACAGGCTCGTATTCTCTACGCCGACTGTGAGGGGCGCACTAAGATAGCGCTCGCATTCAATGAAGCCATTCGCAGAGGAGAAATTACGGCTCCTATAGTTCTAGGACGTGATCATCACGACGTGTCAGGGACGGATTCCCCATTCCGCGAGACATCCAATATTTATGACGGCTCGCAGTTCACTGCAGATATGGCCATCCAGAATGTAATCGGAGACTCGTTCCGCGGAGCAACATGGGTATCCATCCACAACGGTGGTGGCGTAGGCTGGGGCGAGGTCATCAATGGTGGCTTTGGAATGGTTATCGATGGCTCTTCGGACTCCGACCGTCACATCACCAATATGCTGTTTTGGGATGTGAATAATGGCATTGCACGCCGTAGTTGGGCCAGAAACGAAGGTGCACTCCACGCGATAACCCGCGAAATGGGTCGTACCCCATCGCTGCATGTCACTGTTCCTGTCAATGCAGATGAAGCACTGGTGCGTCAGGCTTTGGACACTGTTCATGGTATATGTTAACTCAACAAAACTTTAAAGAAATGACACATAAGATATCAGATGAAACGCTTACCCTTGCACGAGTAAAGGAAATAATCGATAACCATGAAACACTTGAGCTTTCGGAAGCCTCAGCAAAAGCGGTACAGAAATGTCGTGACTACTTGGATAGCAAGATGGAAGACATCGGTAGACCGGTATATGGCGTTACTACAGGGTTCGGTTCGCTCTGTAATATAACTATACCGGAAGCGGATCTTTCGCAGCTACAGCATAACCTGGTGATGTCACATGCTTGTGGGACGGGCGACCCGGTACGCCCGGAAATCGTCAAATTGATGCTTCTGATGAAGATACAGTCGCTCTCCTATGGACATTCCGGAGTGCAGATGATCACTATACAGAGGCTTATCGACATGTTCAACAACGACATCCTTCCTGTTGTCTATCAGCAAGGGTCACTCGGAGCATCAGGAGACCTCGCTCCTCTCGCCCATATGTGCCTGCCTTTGATAGGGCTTGGAGAAGTGCGCTACAAGGGGCAGGTGCGTCAGTCTGTAGATGTCTGGCATGAACTCGGTTGGGAACCGATACGTCTTCAGTCGAAAGAAGGTCTTGCCCTTCTCAATGGCACACAGTTTATGAGCGCACACGCGGTATGGGCATTGATAAAAAGCCAAAGGCTTTCTCGTTGGGCTGATTGTATCGGAGCGATGTCCTTAGAGGCCTACGACGGTCGAATCGAGCCGTTCTACGAACTAACCCATCTTCTGCGCCGCCACAAGGGGCAGTTGGAAACAGCGGATAATTTTCTGAAACTACTTGATGGAAGCGAACTTATACGCAGACCGAAGCAACACGTTCAGGATCCGTACTCGTTCCGTTGCATCCCTCAAGTGCATGGTGCTGTGAAGGACAATATACGCTATGTGGAATCTGTCATCGGTAATGAAATCAACAGTGCCACAGACAATCCTAACGTCTTCCCTGACGAGGATATGATAATATCGGCTGGAAACTTCCACGGCGAGCCTATAGCCATACCGATGGATACCCTTGCTATAGCTATGTCTGAGCTGTCAAATATTTCTGAAAGAAGGATTTACAAACTGATAAGCGGACAGCGCGGACTTCCTATGTTCCTTGTTGCAAAGCCAGGTCTTAATAGTGGTTTCATGATTCCGCAGTATACGGCGGCATCTATCGTTAGCCAGAACAAGATGCTTTGCTGGCCTGCATCATGCGATTCGATTCCGTCTTCACAGGGGCAGGAAGACCATGTAAGTATGGGCTCTAACTCTGCCACGAAGCTTGTTCGCGTTGTAGACAATGTCGAGACGGTTTTGGCAATCGAACTGTTCAATGCAGCCCAAGCTTTGGAATTCCGTCGCCCTGGTAAGTCCTCACCACTTATCGAAAAGCTGTTTGCAGGTTACCGAAAAGAAGTTCCTTTCTTAGAGGTTGATACCTATATGCATCCGCTCATAATGAAGAGTATCGAATTCTTGAGAAACGAGACCAATCTTGTTATATAAGATGAGGATATTGATAAAAAATATCCGTAGCATCATTGGAGTTACGAAATATGGAACACTTCGCAAGACTGGTGAAGCAATGTCGGAGGTTGGAACTATTGATGATGCATGGATTCTTATTGATGGAGAACGCATTTCTGACTTGGGCCTAATGGATAGCTGTCCATCGGCCGAAGATGCGGAAATGATTGATGCTGGAGGAGGTATGGTCCTTCCGTCATTCTGTGATTCACATACGCACATAGTCTTTGCTGGAAGTCGTGAACGAGAGTTTCTGGACAAGATAGAAGGTAAGTCATATGCTGAAATCGCTGCCAATGGTGGAGGTATACTTAATTCAGCTGATCTGCTTCATGATACGCCTGAGGATGAGCTTTATCGCCAAGCGATGGAACGCGTGAATGAGATGATAGCGAAGGGTACAGGGGCAATGGAAATAAAGAGTGGCTACGGTCTAACGACGGAAGATGAACTGAAAATTCTCCGTGTTATAAGGCGGATACGGGAGACATCGCCTGCCATAATCCGCGCCACCTTCCTCGGAGCCCATGCTGTCGGGAGGGCATTCACCGGAAGACAAGACGAATATGTGAACTACGTCTGCAATGATATGATTCCAGCCATAGCTGCAGCGGATAAGAAAAATCATATAGCTGATTTCATAGATGTTTTTTGTGAGGAGGGTTTCTTTACCCCAGAGGAAACGGACAAGATATTGTCAGCAGGCGAACGCTATGGACTTGGCGTAAAACTTCATGCGAACCAACTTGCTGTTTCTGGCGGAGTTCAGGTAGGAGTTCGTCACAATGCACTTTCAGTAGATCATCTCGAAAGTACTACTGATGAAGAGATACGCATTCTAAAGGGCAGTAAGACTATGCCTACAATGTTGCCAGGTGCGTCATTCTTTCTTAGAATGCAGTATGGAAAGGCCAAAGATTTCATCAACGCTGGACTTGGTGTTGCTTTGGCATCAGACTATAACCCTGGTTCGTCGCCATGTGGGGATATGCGTTTTGTCATGGCACTCGGTTGTATACAGATGCGCCTTACTCCTGTGCAAGCATTGAATGCATGTACTCTGAATAGTGCTTATGCTATGGGAATCAGCGATATAGTCGGGTCAATAGAAAAAGGAAAGATGGCGAATCTTATTATCACATTGCCTGTGCCTTCACTGAATTGGATTCCATATTGCTACCAAAGCCCGTTTATAAATAAAGTCATTCTAAAGGGGAAAGAGATCAGATCGAAGTTCCTTTGAATACTTTTGACTTTTCTGAAGGCAACAATATTCCACTCAGAGTTATCCGGTTAGCGCTGAAAGTTGGGTTGATTACGGCTTGCGCTTCACCGGATCCTTTGTTTATGAATATCATGATATTAGCTGAAATAGCCACTCCTTGAACATCGAAAGTGTATGTAATATTTCCTTTCTTGTTTGTATACATTTTGATGTTTGAAGCCTTGCCATCTAATGTTATGCCGCCGACACCATTCGGACCTCCACCTAAGGCTGGAGAGATCTGTACCGATGCGTGGTCGTCGCGTACAGAAATGAAATTCGTTGTACTTGTGACAAAAGCGATGTTGCCATATTTGTCTGTCAATTTGTCTGCTTCCAAAACGAAATCAAGTTTCTCAAGCGCGTTGACTCCTTCTATGAATGCGGCGGAATCTTTTGCTGCCTGAATCTTTTTGCTTAATAACTTCAACGCTTTGGCATTGGCTTTTGCCTGTGCTGACAATGTGGGATCAGACTTGATTTGAGCCTTTTCTATTTCTGCTTTCTCTGTGGATGTGTATATTCGTTTATTTGTCTGCGCAAACCCTGTTGTGCATATCAGCACCAGCAGGATAAATGATGCTATCCGTTTCATAATCTTATATATGTTAAAGCACATTTCGCCTAATCAAAGTGCATGCCATAACAGTAAGGACAAGAAACTTATGCATCCTTGATCTCATTGCCTCTGAAGATTTTGTATCCGGCTATGGCCATCGCTATGCTCATCAGCGGACTTATAATATTGAAGAAGCAGAAAGGGAAGTAAACGATTGTCGGGACACTCAATATTGTGGCTTGAGTCATGCCGCAGCTGCTCCATGGATAAAGAGGGGATGTAACAGTTGCGGAATCTTCCACTGAACGTCCGAGTAGCCTGCTTTCATATCCACGTTTAGCATAGATATCTTTATAGATGTCAGATGTTAGGATGATTGCCAAGTACTGGTCGGAAATTACTCCGTTGAGAATCACGCCTGTACCTACAGTAGATGCGACAAGCCCTGTTCTTGTCTTGGTCATAGGCAATATAAGTGAAGCAAGATGGTGCAACATTCCGCTTGCTTTCATGCAACCGCCGAAGCACATTGCACAAATTATTAGATAGACAGTGTTCAACATACCGAGCATGCCTCTTGACGAAACGAGCTTATTTACATCTTCAATACCTGTATCGACTGATACTGAATCATATATAGTTTTGACTATTCCTGTGAACATTACTCCAGGGTGTCCACCTTTTCCGCTAAGCCCCATCGAATCAAGAGCATTGGATCCTATCTCCGTAATTATATGTGGCTGAAGTATTATAGCGAATACAGCGGCGAGTATAGTCGAAATTCCCAATACCACTAGAGCGGGCATCTTCTTGGCAATCATAATTCCTGTCACTATAGGTACAATCAATGTCCAGAGTGAGATGTTGAATTTTGATGAGAGAGTTTCGGTATATACTGAAATTTGAGCAGCATCATCTCCTCTGTGCAGGAATCCGAGAATAAGGAAAATAATGAGTGTCAATGCAAATGATGGCACTGTCGTGAGCATTAAGTATTTGATATGCTTGAATAGTGGAGTCCCAGATATTGATGATGCCATCACTGTTGTGTCAGAAAGCGGAGAAATCTTGTCCCCAAAATAAGCCCCTGATATTATGGCTCCTGCAATCATTCCGTCACTGAAACCTTGGGCTTTTCCGATGCCCATCAGCGCCACTCCTATGGTGGCGATGGTCGTCCATGAACTTCCGATCATGACTGATATGAAGGCGCAAATTGCACATGCGGTGAAAAGGAATATTTTAGGGGAGATGAGCTGTACTCCATAGAATATCAATGAAGGTACTGTGCCGCTCATCGTCCATGTCCCAGATATGCCTCCGATGAGAAATAGAATCACTATAGCTGTGGTAACGTCACCAATGTTACTCTTTATGGCGTCTTCGAAATCCTGCCATGGCTTGTGGAAAAGCCACATTGCCAACCATACACAAATTCCTGCCGAGAACAATAAGGCTACTTGGCTTGCTCCCAAGATTGCATCGCTTCCGAAGAATGAGATGTTGAGGATGAGCAGTGTTATGAGAATGATGATAGGTATCAGTGAGATACAAGTCCTTATTATGGATGTCTTCTTCATTTGCGTTAGTCCGTTTATGCAAATCTGTTTAAATTTAAAAACAGTTTCTTGTTTTGGAACGCAAAGTTAGCAATTATTTCAGATAGGTAACATTCATAACGTAATTCCATTGGTCGAAGTAGATGTTTCCACCTCTCCATTCCACCTCTCCGCGTTGAAAATCCACTGTTTCACTCCTCGGATATTTCTTTTCTGGAATCAATGTCCTTCCGAAGTCGTTGTTTACAACAAGCCTGTATGAGTCAATGGCTCCCATGTAATACTCGCCGCCAAAGGATTGGTCTACAGGAATCCATCCATATCCATCCAACCAGATTTCCGCCCAATCGTGGAGGCCGTCCTCTCCCGGATGCATCATGAAACCGCTCTGAAATCTTGCCGGAATACCTGCGCTTCTACAGAGTGTAATGAATAGGAGGCTAACTTGGCCGCAGTCTCCATGTCTGTTTTTGAGAACATATTCCGGAATATTTGGAATTGTAGAATACTCTCTCGCGGAAGCCCATGGAAATGTATTGTCTACCCAATTATAGAAAGCTTGAGCCTTGGATAATTGACTGTTGAGCCCTTTTGATAGAGAATCTCTCAGTTCCAAAACACGTGGAGTGAACTTAATGTGGTTTTCCCTCTCACCGAGGTATCTTTCAGCCTCCTTGCTTCTTACGATATCTTTGTCTTCTTTGGTAAGTCCGAGGGGAATCCATTCACCATATGATGTGTACTCGAATTCTTCATAGAAGACCAATGGCCATCCTGAAGAAGCCTTTGTTTTCATATATAGAGTGCTATGTGCGCTAGCATTGCCGGAAAAAGTAAGTTCTTCAGAATTAGAAAGTGTGGTTCGGAAATATTGCGGTGAAGAAGTTCCTGAAGGCCTAGATATCCATCCTGCTTCTATGAATTTTACATCTTGCTGCCTTGGTATATCAGTCCTTGGATAAGGCAACCAACATCTTACTTCTTCTCCGTCAGGCACAGCGTCAGCATCTATGGTCAATGTGTATTTTACCCTTATCCTTTTGGGTTGACCGAGGTGACTATGGATATCTGAAGAATCGTTTCCCATGACTTCTGCTGCCACCTTTTTGACATTTTCTTCGCCAATGTCCATGTGTGATGATTTTGCTCTTCCAGTTATTGACTCTTTTATTGCTCTGCATTCTGAATCAATACGGAAAAGATTTGGGGCTGCATTCCGGAAATACTTGAGTTCGCCGTCGATTCTCATTGCCTCCAACTTGCCGGATGCAGTCCAATCTGTAATTTGGGCGTCAGTCACATTTGGAATATATTTTCTTATATAAGCCTTGACCTCATCAGGAGTCCGGCAGAAATCCAATGCAATTCGGTGCTTAAGATCTTTTTCCCAGCTGTAATCTGTCTTTTCTCTGCATCCTGTCAATGCCGCTGTCACAATAATTGCTATCAATATAAATTTTTTCGATGCTATCATATATATGTCATTTGATAAGTTCGATGCCAAGTCCCGGAAGATTGTTCAATGTTATTTTGCCATCAGTTATAGTTGTGCCGTGGAATCGGTCGTTGCTAATCAAGAGGTTCCCGTCAAGGTCTGCGAAATCAACAGCCGGGGAAAGTTGTGCAGCTGCAGCTATGGCGCATGATGTTTCTGTCATGCAACCTATCATGACTTTCATTCCTTCAGCTCTTGCATATGTCATCATCTTCCATGCCTCTCTCATCCCGGTACATTTCATCAACTTGATGTTTATTCCTGTGTAGACGCCTTTTATCGATGGGATATCTTTGAGACGTTGTATGGCTTCATCTGCAAATGTTGGAAGAGGGCTATGTTCTGTAAGCCAAGCATTTTCCTCTATCATCTCCTTGGGCATAGGCTGTTCCACCATGACAATGCCATGATCTTTCAGCCAGAAAATTTCATCCAGTGCCTTTTCCTTGTCTTTCCATCCTTGGTTTGCGTCGACAGCTATCGGAAGATCACTCACTTCTCGTATTGCTGAAATCATTTCTTTGTCATGCGCCGTGCCTACTTTGACTTTTAGTATTTTGAATTGTCCTGCTACTTCCAATGTTTTCTGTTTTACCATTTCTTCTGTATCGATTCCAATGGTATAGGTCGTGCGTGGCGTTTTGGCCGGATTCAGGCCTAACATGCGATACCATGGAGCTCCAATCATCTTTCCGACAAGATCATGGAGAGCTATATCAATGGCTGCTTTGGCTGCGGAATCTCCGTCTGACAAGCTATCGACATATGTTAATATGTCATCAATGCAGAACGGATCGCTAAACTGCTTGAGATTAACTTTCTTTAGGAAAGAACAGACACTTTCTACGGTTTGTCCAAGATATGGAGGCATAGAGGCTTCTCCATAACCGGTATAACCATCATAGTCTATCTGGACCTGTACATCTGGCGTTGTGCTCCTTGAAAATGATGATACTGTGAAAACATGCTTCAGTTTTAGTTCATAAGGTTGAAATGAGAGTACCATTGACTTGCTCCTTTCTCCCTTTTTGTTGGATTTGCGTCCATCCATGGCTGCACGTGTATCATGCAGAGTGTTTGCCAACAATGTTCCAGATAGTCCTGTTCCGGCGGCCGCGAGGGCTCCTTTTATGATAAAATCACGACGATTCATAATTATTGGAGGTTATGTAATATGCAAACTTACGGAATTATTCCTAAATTTGCGTATTATGAGTACTAATTACAATAAGGAACTTACTCCTGATCTGAAAGCAAGGCTTTCGAAGATCAAACATATAGCACTTGATATGGATGGAACTATCTATATGGGTAGTAATCTTTTTCCATTTACGATAGGTTTTTTGGATGATATGACTGAAGCTGGCATTGGCTATTCTTTCTTGACCAATAATCCTACTAAATCAGTTGCTGATTATCTCCATAAACTTGAAGGTATGGGGGTTAAGGCAGACGAGGGAAATATGTATACAACTTCTCTTGCTGCAATTGATTATATAAAAGAAACTTATCCGCAGGCTAAACGTTTGTTCATGGTGGGTACCCAAAGTATGATAAGTCAGTTCGAAAAAGCAGGCTTTGAAAGCTGTACAGATAGTCCTGATGATGTGCCGGATGTCCTTGTAGTCGCTTTTGATACAACATTGACTTATCCTAAACTTTGCCGTGCCGCGTGGTGGGCAAGTCAAGGAATCCCATATATCGCCACTAATCCTGATCGTGTCTGTCCTACGGATCAGAGAACAGTTCTCGTCGATTGCGGTTCTTTGCAGAAGTGCATAGAGCATGCTACAGGAAGGAAACCAGATATCGTGCTTGGAAAGCCTGATCCGACAATGCTTGACGGAATCATGCACAGGCATGGTCTTAATCCAGAAGAAATAGCCATGGTAGGAGATCGTATTTATACTGATACTGCAATGGCTCATAATGCCGGAGCGGTAGGCGTTCTTGTCCTTTCTGGCGAAACGACCATTGAAACGGCTCTTAAGGTTGCGGAAGATGCTAAGACTAATCCTGCTCCTGAATTCTTCCCTCCTGATGTCATTGTACGAGATATCCGTGAACTCGGCGACCTTATACTTGAATCGAGGAAGTAGATAAATTGTATTTCAAGACTTAAACAATTATGAATATGAAAAATTTCTTTATCACATTGGTGTGCGCCATAATTCCGATGACGGCATTCGCACAGATTCCACCTGTAATGTTGGAAAATGTGAAAGGTGAAAAAGTTAGCACTTCTAAGATTGCTGACAAGAAAACACCTGCAATAATTTCATTCTGGTCAGTGACATGCAAGCCTTGTATAACGGAATTGGATGCCATCAGTGATGTTATGGATGAATGGAAAGAGAAAGCTGACTTTAGGGTAGTTGCGATCTCTACCGATGATACAAGATTCTTGGGAAAGGCCAAGGCTCTCGTACAGGGACATGGATGGACTGACTTTACAGTGTTGTTCGATAAAAATCAGGAGTTCATGCGTGCTATGAATGTTAGTGTAACCCCTCAAGTATTTGTTGTGGATGCCAACGGAAAAATTGTGTATTCGCATACTGGGTATACACCAGGTAGTGAAACTGAGCTTTTCAAGGCAATCAGAAAAATTTCTTCTAAATGAGAAAGTATGCTTTGGCAGCGATGATGATATCTGCTGCATTCAGTATGATACCTGCCATTGCGCAGGAACATAAAGAAAAGGATAAAGGGTTTCTTACAGGTAGTTTTGAAAGTAATTCAAACTATTATGTGAAAGATTCTAAAACTGGTGCAGAGTACCCTGACGATCATTTCGGCTCCAATAATTATCTTAAACTTGATTACTATAACGGAAAGTTTTCCGCAGGTATTCAAGCTGAAGGGTATCTTCCTGCTATTGTAGGACATCCTGACAATCTCAATAAAGTTCGTCCTACAAATTTCTATGCCGCATGGACGGATGATAGTTTCTCTATAACGGCAGGGTCTTTCTATGAGCAGTTTGGAAGTGGACTTCTTTTTAGAGCATGGGAGGATCGTGCTCTTGGAATAAACAATGCGCTTCTTGGTGCGCGGTTTACCTATCATTATAAAGACTATTTGAGATTTAAAGCTATATGGGGGCAACCGAGATTTGGTATGGAATATTCTTCCACGCAGGTTAGGGGTGCCGACTTGAGCCTTTCACTCTCTGATATGTTTAAATGGGACAATATGTTGCTCTCTATTGAAGGTTCGGCTCTCAGTAAATATGAGAAATTTAAGGAAAGCGAGTCTTTGAATTTGCAGGAGGCTGGAATTAAACCTGCTGTAAACGGATATTCGTTGAGAGTCAATGCTGAAGCAGCTGGATTCTTCCTCAAGGGTGAGTATGTTGGAAGCGGAAAGAAACATTTTGCCAATCCATACTATTCTGCTGGGCTTTCCACTAATAGGTATCTGAAAAAGGATGGTAATGCTCAACTAATAGAAGTTGGCTATAATGGCTATGGTCTTGGTGTCAATGCATCGTTCAGGCGTCTTGAGTGGATGGAGTCTAAGATTACTTCAGAGTCAGACTTGACATCGAATCTGATGAATTATATGCCTGCCATGTGCGCACAATATACATATCTGCTTTCTACAATTCATCCTTATAGTCCAGAAGTAGGTAGGATTATCCAAGGTGGAAATAAACCATTTATAAATAGTGGAGAGATAGGTGGTCAGTTAGATGTATTCTATAACTTCAGAAAGCATTCTTCTATCGGTGGAAAACGTGGCCTCAAGATACATGGAAATTTCTCTACATATTATACAATCGCCGAAGAAGGTACTATCAAGGGTGGCACAATTCTCTATCGCAATGTCAATGTTGATGTTGAGAAGAGATTTACAAGTAAGTTGAAAGGACAGTTTTTGTATAGTATGCAGCAGTATAATCCTACTTACGGAGTAGGTGATGATCTTGTTACATCTCATGTATTTGTAGCGGATATGCTATATAAGTGGACAGATGATTTTTCTACGAGACTTGAACTACAATATCTTGCATCTAAGGATGATTCCAAAGACTGGATGGCGGCTCTTCTTGAAGTAAATCTTGCTCCAAAGTGGAGTGTTTGGGGAAGTGATATGTATAACAGTGGCGATACAGGCACTCATTATTATAATGTTGGTGTAAGTTACACCAAGTCAAGAACTCGTGTATCCCTTGGGTATGGACGTTATCGTCAAGGCTATCTTTGTTCTGGTGGAGTGTGCCGAATTATGCCAGCTTATACGGGAGCTAATTTTTCCGTGATTACTTCATTCTGATAAGTGACATTTTCATCAGCAAAACTATAGAAGCATGTGTCGGCTATAATCACATGATCGATTAGTGAAATGCCGAAAACATCAACAGCTTTTTTTAGAGTTGCGGTCTGTTTTAGATCTGCTGATCCCGGATATGGATTGCCGGACGGATGGTTATGAACAATGACCAATCCGTCCGCTTTCTTTTCTAATGCTTTTCTGATTATCATGTTAGAGTCGATAACGGTGGATGTTAGTCCTCCTGTAGTAAGTTTTTCTTTGGAGATTATGAAATTTGATCTATTAAGGAATATTATCCAGCATTCTTCATGGTCAAGTCCTTTAAGCATAGGTTGCATTAGAGCGTAGATTTGTGACGGAGATGTTATGGAAATTCGTTCAGGAATAGATTTTTCTACAGCGAATCTTTTCCCAAGTTCGAAGGCGGCAGCGATTGTTACTGCTTTGTCGAAGCCTATTCCGTTTATTGTTGTCATCCTTTCCGTTGACATGGCAGATAGTCCTGTGAGGTTTCCGGCTGAAGCCAAAAGCTCTTGTGCTATTTCCAAGACGTTTTTTTGTTCAGAACCTGTACGTAATAGGATTGCCAATAGTTCGGCATTACTTAATGCTCCGGCTCCGTTGCTAAGTAGTCTTTCGCGTGGTCTTTCTTTGGCGTTTAATTCTTTAAGCTTCATGATTACATGTTTTGTTGCATGCAATAGTATGAAGAAAAAAGTTAATAAATCTGTTAAAGTGTCATTTCCACCATTGATTTTTTATGATTATAGAATGCAAATCAACGGGGTTTAATAGTTATGTAAATAAAAAAGCAGCCTAAATAGACTGCTTTTTGTTTGGGGTGAACGGTGGGGCTCGAACCCACGACAACCAGAACCACAATCTGGCGCTCTACCAACTGAACTACGCTCACCATATTGGATTGCAAATATAGCGACATTTTTTTGTAATACAAATTTTTCTTTATAAAAAATCGGATTTTTTGAGCTTGTGTGTTAGGTTGAACTATTTTCTTTCAATTATAACTATCTTTGCATGATAGTTATAACTTTAATGCGTATATACAAAATGGCAAGAGAAATAAAATTTTCTCTGGTATACAGGGATATGTGGCAGTCTTCGGGAAAATATGTCCCGAGAGTGGACCAATTGGTAGAAGTAGCCCCTGCTATTATTGACATGGGATGTTTTGACCGCGTCGAGACCAATGGAGGAGCTTTTGAGCAAGTAAACCTACTATTCGGAGAAAATCCTAATGTGGCCGTAAGAAAATGGACGGCACCATTCCACAAGGCTGGAATTCAGACACACATGTTGGAACGTGGACTTAACGGTTTGAGGATGAACCCTGTTCCAGCAGATGTAAGGGAACTTATGTTCAAGGTGAAAAAAGCACAGGGAACAGATATAGCGAGGTCATTCTGCGGCCTGAATGACCATAGGAACTTGAGACTTTCTGTGGAATTTGCAAAAAAAGCTGGGATGATATCACAGGTTGCGCTTTCCATCACAAACTCTCCCGTTCATACTGTTGAGTACTACATGGGTGTGGTAGACAAGGTAGTAGAATATGGCTGTGATGAGATTTGTCTGAAGGACATGGCGGGTGTAGGTAGACCAACTTTTCTTGCTGAACTTACCAAGTGCATAAAGAAGAAATATCCTCATATTCTTGTTCAATATCATGGACATACTGGCCCTGGCTTTTCTCCAGCTTCCATGCTTGAGGTGGCTCGTGCTGGAGCAGATTATCTGGATGTAGCTGTAGAACCGCTCTCATGGGGAAAGATTCATCCAGATGTGATTACCATCAGAGAGATGATGCGTGCGGATGGATTTCTCGTAAAGGATCTCAATATGGATGCCTATATGGAGGTCCGTCGTCTGACGCAAAAGTTCATTGATGATTTTTTGGGATATTGGATCAATCCTGCCAACAAATTGATGTCCTCTCTTTTGGTGGGGTGTGGCCTTCCTGGAGGAATGATGGGGTCAATGATGGCCGATCTCAAAGGTTTCCAGACCGCTATAAATGCTTCGGAACGCGCTCATGGGCGTCCTGAGATAAGTCTTGACACATTGATGGTTAAGCTATTCGAAGAAGTGCAGTATGTATGGCCACGACTCGGCTATCCTCCACTTGTTACACCGTTCAGCCAGTATGTAAAGAACACCTCTCTCATGAACTTGCTTAATGTTATAAACGGGAAACCGAGGTGGACAACCATTGACAAAGATACTTGGAACATGATTCTTGGTAGAATGGGACAGTTACCAGGACAGCTTGCTCCGGAGATAATCGATCTTGCGAAAGAAAAGGGCATGGAGTTCTATACGGGTAATCCTCAGGACATGTATCCTGACGAGTTGCCGAAGTTCCGCCAGATGATGAAAGATGAAGGTTGGGATGAAGGTCAGGATCAAGAGGAACTTTTCGAATTTGCTATGCACGAGAGGCAATATCGTGATTATAAGAGTGGCGTTGCTAAGCAGAGATTCAATGCGGAGCTCAATGATTTGAAGACTAAAGCTGGTGCTCCTATCAATGTGGTTCGTCCAGTTGTCGAGATGCCTAAGTTCGATGTGGACGAATATGCACGGAAATATCCTCATGCTGTACCTGTTCAGGTTCCTGCGAAAGGTCAACTAATGTGGCAGCTTGATGTGGATGATGCTTCAAGCTCTCCGATTGCAGGTACGGAAGTAAAAGCAGGAAAAGCCATTGGCTTCGTTCAGACGTACTATGGAATGGAAGAAATCATTCCGGCAGTAGATGGAAGAGTAGTTGCTGTTACCGGAGCTCAAGGAAGTAAAGTGGTAAAGGGCGAGATTGTAGCTTTTGTAGAGGGCTCGGCTGACGCTTCTGTTAAGGAATAGTATATGGAATGTTCTTCGGTCTCCGGGTATAGATAATATCCGTCAGACCGATGCCATTTCCAAGATAATTTTATAGTCACATTTTCGGAGGGAATAATTTCCTGGATCGGGAATGTGGCTAATTTATTTATAACTTTTAGTGGTGAGTTCCCGCTATCTTTGTAAAAGCCTTCACCTTTTGAGTTGTGTACGAGAATGAATGCCACTGTGTCTTTGCTCTCTATGTGGTCATCCAACACAAGAGCAGTTTCTTGCATGGTTTCAGAATTCGTCTTTACAATCCATGAGCAATGCATGTTAAGGTAACCACCGGAAATCCATGCTTGTGATACAGATATGGCATCGTCCCATACTGAGAGATCTGTTTTTGAGGCTTTTAATGGCACACTACATTCCGGAATAGAAATGTTTTCAAGTTTTGCAGCATATTCTTTTGAGCCTTCATCTATGCATCCTATGACTGAAAGTGAAGAGTAGACGCGAGTTCCGAAGTCTAAATTTATCTCACTATTTATAATAGTGTAAGTCAATCCATTGTCTGTAGTAATTTGATTTTCTCCAGAAATGAATCCCATCGAACTATCTTTGAAAAGAATAGGGTTATCTTTGTTACATGATGTGAGGCCGACAATCATTACTGTTGTCAGAATTGTGGTTAGAATGAGTATTCGTATTATCCTCATAATGGTATAGTCTAATGCTTCATACCTGCTGTTGCGCGTGCTGTCTTGCTTGGTCTACAAACTATCTGAATGTCAATATTTTCTATTTTATATCCTCTGAATTTCTTTTTTCCTAATTTTGAGTGGACTAACTCTACCAGCTCATCGTCAATGACATCTCTGTAGGTGTTGTTCTCGCTATCGTATAGATGAATGTGTTTAAAAGTGTTCACATCGAAGAACATCTTGTTCGTAGAACTCATTCTATGCTGATATACACCCAAAAGTGCAAGTTGGGACAAGATATTATAAACGGAAGCCACTGTGACATTGGTGGTTCCATCTTTAATTATTTCCTCCGCGACCATATCTGCGGATGCGTGCCCCAGAGAAAGCATTGCCTTATGTACTGCGAGACGCTGTTGTGTAGCTTTCAGCCCATGTTTTTTCAACAGAATCTGGAATTCTTCTAAAGTGGGGGCTTTGTGGGCTTGTTTAGTCATTTGATACCTATTTGTTACAAATATAATCTTTTTTCGGTGAAATAAACATTATATTTGCACTTAATTTAGAATAGTATTGCAAATGGAAAAAGTACGATGCCTTATTGTTGGATCAGGCCCTGCAGGCTATACAGCTGCTATATATACTGGTAGAGCCGGTATACAGACTGTCCTATATGAGGGGATGGAACCTGGTGGGCAGCTTACCACTACCACCATGGTGGAAAACTATCCTGGATTCGAAAATGGTGTGGATGCAAATATGCTTATGGCATCCATGAAGTCTCAGGCCGCTCGTTTTGGTGCCGAGGTTCGTTCTGGTAGAATTGCTTCAGCAGATCTTTCTTCTCGTCCGTTTCGTCTTACAGATGGTTCTGGAAGAGAGTTGGAAGCAGAGACATTGATTATAGCCACAGGTGCGACGGCTAAATATCTTGGTCTTCCTTCGGAACAGAAATTTAAGGGGCTTGGTGTTTCGGCATGCGCTACATGTGATGGGTTTTTCTATAGAAAGAAAGACGTGGCTGTCGTTGGTGGTGGAGATACAGCATGTGAAGAGGCGACTTACCTCGCAAATCTTTGCAATAAGGTATATATGATAGTTAGAAGAGATGTGTTCAGGGCTTCTAAGGCTATGCAAGAAAAGGTTAAGAATACGCCTAATATCGAGATCTTGTGGAATTGCAATACTCAAGAGATTCTTGGAGATGATTCAGGAGTTACCGGTGCAAGGCTTATTAGAAAAGATGGTAAGGTTTTTGATATTAAAATTGACGGATTTTTTCTCGGGATAGGCCATCATCCGAATTCGGATCTTTTTAAGGAGTGGATTGCGACAGATGAAAATGGTTATATCATTACGGATGGAAAAACATCTGCGACTTCCGTCGAGGGTGTGTTCTCTGCCGGTGATGTGCAAGATCCACTTTATAGACAGGCTATTACGGCTGCAGCCTCAGGATGTCGTGCTGCGTTGGACGTGGAAAAGTTCCTGAATACACATATTATTTAGAAAAATGAATCATCTTAGAACCGCAATTTGGGGTGTTGTCGCGATGATGGCAGCAGTCTCATGCAAATCACAGTATGACACGTTGTTGTCCAGCAATGATGTGGACGCGAAATATAAAGCTGCATTCGAACTTTTCAATAGAGGTAAATACCAGAAAGCTGCATCTTTATTTGAGTCAATGTCAGTGCTTACTGATGGAACAGAACGGGACGATACAGTGCAATACTACTGGGGACTCAGCAATTATAAGTTCAAGGACTATATAACGGCGGAAACCAACTTTTCTAAATTTATCAATAATTTTCCTCGTAGTCCATTTGCGGAAGAGGCCAGGTTTCTAAGAATCGACTGCTTGTATAAATCCACTTATAGATATGAGTTGGACCAGAATCCAACGAGGGTGGCCATAAATGCCATAAGTGAGTATGAAAAGGATTATGGGTACAACGAGCATAAAGATCAGTGCGACGCGATGCTCAAAGAACTTAACCACAGACTTGATAAGAAAGCATTTGAAGCAGCGCGTTTGTACTACAATATGGAAGACTATAAAGCTGCAAGAGTTGCGTTTAGAAATATTTTAAAGGATAATGCTGACAATATTTATCGCGAAGATATATTATACTATATAGCTAAGTCTTCGTACAAGTATGCGCAGCTCAGCGTTGTTTCTAAGCAGAAGGAACGTTATCTTACATTTGTTGATGACTATCTTAACTTTATCGGCGAAATTCAAGAGTCTCAGTATACTCGCGAACTCAAGGCTTTGTATGCAAGGGCTCAGAAAGCACTTGGAAAATATGCTGGTGTCGATGAGGAGATTAATGTGAAAGAAAAAGATTTCGCTAAGCAGAGAAAAGTTGACGCTAAAGCAAGTAGTCAGGAAACAAAAGAAAAAAAATGAAACCATGCCTGTATGGCATTCGTACTTATAATAAAAGACGAATTATTGTAAAAACTATGGACAAGAAAAACGTACCTCAGAACACTATTACGAGAGACATTAAATATCTCGCTGCTCCTACGGGCAATATTTATGAAACAGTCGTGATTCTTTACAAGAGGGCAAATCAGATTGCGCTTGCAGAGAAAAAGGAATTGAACAAGAAACTTGAGGATTTCAAGAACGATCGTGACTCGATGGATGAAGTTTTCGAGAATAGAGAGCAGATCGAGATTTCGAAATATTATGAGAGACAACCTAAGCCTGTACTGGTAGCTATCTCGGAATTTGAGAATGACGAGCTTACTTACAGAACGGCCAAGCATGACGGAGAGAATAATTCTGATGAGGCATAGCCTTTCCTGATGTTGAAGTCCCTTCATATAAAGAATTATATATTGATTGACTCGCTGGAGATAGAATTTCCGGCGGGTTTAGTCATTATTACGGGTCAAACTGGCGCGGGGAAATCCATTATTTTGGGCGCATTGTCCCTTCTGCTTGGCTCGAAAACTGATGCTTCGGCAATAGGTCCTAATGGCGATACTTGCGTCGTGGAGGGAGAATTCATAATAAAAGATGAAAGCGGGAGCATAGCGGACCTGCTTGAAGATAATGAAATAGACTTTAATCCTAAAGATGGTTGTCTTATAATAAGGCGTGTCTTGAATAAATCTGGTCGTTCACGGTCTTTCGTGAATGATTGTCCGGCACCTTTGAAAGTCTTGTCTTTGTTATCTTCACGTCTACTTGACATCCACTCTCAGCATGAGACAATGCTGTTGAGGGACAAGTCGTTTCAGATGTCTATGCTGGATCATTATGCGGAGGATTCGGAGTTACTTTCTAATTATAGAAGTTCTTGGAAGCTGATAGCGTCTTTACGCTCTGAACTTGAAAATGTCTCATCTGCATTGAAAAAGGCTAAGGCTGAACAGGACTATAATGAAGCTCAGCTTGCCCAACTTGATGCAGCGAAACTTCAGATTGGAGAACTTGAAGATCTTGAATCTGAACAGAAACAATTGGCCAACGCGGAAGAAATAAAAAGTTCCTTATTCCAAGTTGAAAAATTGTTCTCCCCATCTGAAGATGAATCTGGAAGAATATCTGTGGACGCGGCATTGAAGGAATCTTCTCGGATTCTGGGAAAGATTTCAGAGTTTGTTCCTTCTGCATCTGCATTGTCTGATAGGGTAGAGGTCACAAGGATGGAATTAGATGATATCCTTTCTGAAATAACTGAAATGGAGTCTTCTACGGAGATATCAGATGAACGTCTTCAAGAAGTTGATGGTCGACTGTCTCTGTTATATGGGCTCATGAAAAAACATTCATGCGATACTGTTGAGGAGCTTATTGCGTATAGGGATTCTCTGTCTTCATCATTGATGGATACGACTGTTCTGGAAGAAAAGAAGAGCAGACTTGAACATGAAATAAAGGAAGAAGACAGGCGGCTGCAATCAGTAGCTTCTGCTCTGCATGATTCTCGTGCAAAGGCAGTAAGTGGGTTTAGTAAATCAATATGTGATGCTATCCGATCATTAGAATTGGAACGCTCTGTATTCGATGTGGTTCTGACGCATACTGAACCTGGACCTGAAGGAGCTGATTCCATATTATTCCGTTTCTCTTCTACTGGTCAAACTCCTGTAGATGTCGCTAAATGTGCATCGGGAGGAGAAATGTCACGTATAATGCTCTGTTTGAAATCTATGATGGCTCGCTATACTAATATGCCTTCTATGATTTTTGATGAAATAGATACTGGTGTATCAGGAAGTGTTGCGGACAAGATGGGATCCATGATTTGCTCGATGGGAGAGTATATGCAGGTCTTTGCCATAACTCATCTGCCACAAGTTGCCGCCAAAGGAGAAGCCCATTATCTCGTAACTAAAGATATAATGTCTGACGGAAAGGCTGTTACAAATATTAGGCATATATCTGGTGAAGACAGAGTTATGGAGATTGCAAGAATATTAAGCGGCTCCAGAATTACTCCTGAAGCCGTTGCTAATGCTAAGTCCCTTCTCGGACTATAATAATTTATCTCCTTGTAATCCTAATAGAGAAATCAGAACCATATTCGATTCTTCGTACGCCTAAATTGACGAGTCCTCCTTTCCCGTATTCTCTAAACATGAAATCTGTCTGCATCATTGCAGTTGTTCCCATTTTCTCTATTTCTGTTATCCATGATTTTCCATATTTTGCCTTCATTTCTATCATGAAATAGGCAAGGTCGTATCCCTGAAAGGAAAACTGGGTAGGCTCTGTTCCATATAGCGCCCTATATTCCATCAAGAATTTCTTGACTTTTGGGCTATTGTAGTCGATGTAGTAAGCTGTGGAGATTCTTGTTTTTAGGTTGTGCAGATTTTCCACGTCGATTGTTTCGTATGAGCGAATCTTTGACGTGCTATAGAGAATCATGTTATTTTTCCTGTAAACAAGCATGTCTAAATTTCGTACTACATCATTTACAAAGGCTTCGCTTTCTGAGTTGATAATAACTCTGTTTGCTCCTGTTTTCGTTATGATTCCGCCAAGAGCTGAAGCGACATTTCTACCTTGCAGGATTGTGTAGGAATAATTCACGACCGGTAGGCCTGACTCGGAAATTATTTTACTCATCAGAGATGTTCCGGCTGTAGCTTTTGCATTTTTCTCGCTTATTACAATCACCTTGTCTCCTGAACTTCGTTCTTCTTTTATCCACTTGATCAAATCTGAGTATTGCGCTTCTTGGGAAGTAGGTGCCTGTATGAGATTGCCGTGAGTCAGTACCATAGATGCAGTCCTATGATCAAGAGGTGATATGATGTATGTGTCTTCTGGAGCATTTGCAAGAACTTTAGCTATTGCATCAGAATTTACAGGCCCTATGCTGAAGTCGCTCATTTTCAATCGTTCAGCCGTTATTGACATGGAACTGGATATGTCGTAGACACTTAGGTCTGTATTGATTCCGTTTTCACTGAGATCTTTTATGGCCATGAGAACACCACTATAGAAGTCCATATTGCTCTCACTTGGTTTGGAAGACGATGAGTTAAACGGAAGCATCAGTAGGGCGTTGACCTTAGATGGCTCTTTTGCGTTTACATTGTCGTGAAGAGAGTCAATTGATGGATTTTCTTTTTTGTCTGTGGATGTATGTTGTTTTTCTTCAGGTGCAGTAGGTGTATTCTTGACAATTCTGGCTTCTGACGCAGAAGGGATACGAAGTTTTTGTCTGTTCTTGAGCTTTTCGCTTTTGAGACCATTGTACTTCATTAGAATATCCTTGGTGATAGAGTATTTTTCAGCTATATCGTCAAGGCTCTCATACCATTTGACCACATGTATGGTATAGTTTCCGCTTTGCGATTGTTGAGCTGTTATTTTCTCAGTCGATGATTGGGGTGCGTTTTGCCTTGCAGTAATAGCTGTATCCTGTTTCTGCTCTTTGACAGGAATAAGCAATATTGAGTTTTTCTTTAAGCCTTCAGTTTTCAAGTCCAATGTAGGGTTGGCTGCTGTTATTTCATTGACAGTCACACCATAGGCTTTGGCGATGGAAAATAATGTTTGTTTATCCAAGACAACATGCGAATAGTACAATTTGCCGTCGCTATTTCGTATCTTTTCTTTCGATATGGTTACTGGAGTCTGCGTATAAGACTGAGCTCCGGCATTCTCGACACCGGAAATGATGAAGGCGGCGCATGCCGCAGTCAGAAAAAATGTTCTGTTCATTCTGTTGTATTACAATGATTCCGCAAATGATTTCAAATCATTGCTGAATGCGGCCCATGACAGACGCTGCTTCTCTTTCCGTATGTTTTCCTTGCAACGTTCTCCTATGGAACCATCTCCAAAATATTTCAATATTTCGTCCCGTATCTGTTTAGGAACGGCGTTTTTAGCTACAAGCCCTGTGCCTGTGTCTCCAATGGTACTTTTCAGACCACCTGTGTCAGTTACTATCATTGGGACTTCAAAGTGGTAGGCAATCGAGCTGATACCGCTTTGTGTAGCACTCCGGTAAGGTAGTACTGCCACATCGGCAGCTGAAAAATAGTCTTTTACTTGTGAATCTTTTATATATCTGAGACATAACTTGATGCGATTTTTTCCAGGAATTTTGTCAATGATTTCCTGATATGGCTCGAATGAGCCATAAGGCTCGCCCGCGATAATTAGCTGGTAGCTCTCATCAAGTTCAGCAAATGCCTTCAGAAGAATATCAAGTCCTTTGTAATGACGTATTAGACCGAAGAAAAGGATATTTTTCTTACCATGCATTAGACCGAGTTCGTCTTCAGCCTTTACTCTATCCAATTTATTGCCAAAATGGGAGTAAAGAGGATGTTGATGCATGATAAACCTTGCGTCGGGTTTTATCTTGAGTAAATCGTCGGATACTGCATCACACATGGTGATATATCCGTCACATCCATTCAGAAAATATCTTGTAAACGGAGTGTCAAAAAATCTTTGCTCATGTGGAATTACGTTATCAAGTATGCCGATGACCTTGCATTCGTTCCCAACATGTCTTGCCACATATCCGAGTGAAGGTGCAAAATATGACATCCAATACCTCATGATAAGAATGTCAGGTTTCCATTGCCTTATTTTCTTAGCTGTAGATATCCACGATATTGGGTTAGCGGTGTCGAGGACCGCTGTACTGTCTACCGGTAAGGCTTCATCGTCAGCCGTCACATATTGGGTTTTGCCTGGAAAAAGAAATTCCGGGTATTGTCTGCTGAAGTTGAATGCCTGTACAATATCAGATTTGCCCAGTTCTGAATACAAAGCAGCATTGAACTGGGCAATTCCTCCACGGAATGGATAAAAGCAGGATAGTATAGCTATTCTCACTTTCCGTTATTTATTTTATTTGGCGTCTTTCTTCGCCTCTGTGTCCTTCTTGGACTTGTCCTTGACATAGGCATCATTAAGTTTTACAATGATGTCATCTGTTACGTCAAGTGAGCTATCGGCTGCTGCAACAGGTGAAGGAAGAATGTCTCCTTGTGTTGCGATGACCATAGCATAGTTGTTGTCTGTGGCATACTTGTCAAGAAACTTCTTGATCGCATCTCCGATATTGTTCATCATAACCTGCTGCTCTTCTGCTATTTCTTGGTTTTTCTGATTTGCAAAATCATTGAAATCATTTCTCTGCTGCTCGAGCTTCTGTCCTTGCACTTCTGCAACGGAACGTGTCATGAGACCTTTGTTGATTTTCTCTTGAAATGAGTTTACATCGCTCTGGAGTTTGTTTCCTCTTCTGTTTACTTCTTCTTGAATGCCCTGAGCTTTGGACTCTACAACTGACCTAAGGTCATTGGCCATATCGTATTCATTCAATACTCTGTCAAGATTGAAGTAAACTATGGAACCGCTTCCTGCTGCGGGGGAAACAGCTCCGGCTTCATCTTTAGCGCCAGACTTGTTGCCAGTGAGTGATACAACTCCAATTACAGCGACAGCGACAAGTGAGATGACGCTGAGGATAAGTGATGTGTTTTTCATATTGTTTTAATCTGTTTTAATTTCTTGATAGGCCATGCAAAATCGCATGAGTTGACAAAGTTATTAAAAAATCCTGATTTTGGAAAGATAAGCTTGTATGGTTTTTTCAAGTCCCATATATAGAGCATCGCATATTATCGCGTGTCCAATGGAAACTTCATCAGTCCACGGTATGGTTTTTATGAAGTATTCCAAATTGATGAGGTTGAGATCATGTCCGGCATTGAGACCAAGACCTAAATCCCTTGCCATTTCTGCTGTCTTTAGGTAGGGGGCGATGGCCATTTCTTTACCAAAGTTATACTCTTCTGCGTATGCTGCTGTATAAAGCTCTACCCTGTCTGCACCGCATTTTGCTGCTCCTTCTGCCATTTTAGGGTCTGGGTCAATGAAAATAGATGTCCGTATTCCACGGGATTTGAATTCTTTGCATACTTCGGTAAGGAATTCTCGATTACGTAGAGTATCCCATCCTGCATTGGAAGTTATGGCGTTTTCAGCGTCAGGCACAAGAGTTACTTGAGCAGGTACGATTTCATTGACAAGATCGATGAATTTAGGTATTGGGTTTCCCTCAATGTTGAATTCTACATTGATAAGAGGTTTTATAGCCCTCGCGTCAGAATATCTGATGTGTCTTTCGTCTGGTCTTGGGTGTACTGTGATGCCCTCAGCGCCAAATTTCACGCAGTCCACTGCGGCTTTTTCTACATCAGGCATATTGCCACCTCTGGCATTCCTGATAGTAGCAATTTTGTTAATATTGACACTTAATCTAGTCATGACAATTAAATTTATAGACGGCAAAAATATATATTATTGTGCAATTATTGTAAAGAAAGTACTAATTTTGAAGTCTTCTCATGAAATTAGAATGGAAGTTTTAGAAAAATCAGATATGCTTTTGGGTATATATATAAAAAATAAGCAGATAGAAAATGATGCGAGGTTAGTTGATATGGAAAGACGCCTTTCTGCTGCCGGATGTACATTATATAATATAAATGATAGGTCAGACATTAAGAAAGAAACAGATATTCTGTTGAGTATCGGAGGTGATGGCACTTTTCTGTCGGCATCCAAAAGAGTCGCCGATTCTGGGGTGCCAATACTCGGAGTTAATCTCGGACGTTTGGGATTTTTATCTGAAAATCAGCCGGAAGATATTGTTGAGCCTTTGTTGGAAAGGAAATATGAAATAGAAAATAGAACGATGCTTTATGCTTCGATTTCCGGAGAAACGGCTGGGCGTGACATAGAATTTTGGCCTTATGCCCTTAATGAAGTTACTGTGCATAGAAGTGGTGCGGCTATTCTTGGAATCAATGTTTCTATAAATGGAGATGTGCTTCCGACATATTGGGCTGACGGACTTTTGGTGGCTACAAGTTCTGGTTCTACTGCTTATTCGCTTAGTGCCGGAGGACCTATATGCCTTCCGGATGCAAAGGTTCTGATTGTGGCACCAATCGCACCTCATAACCTTAATTTGCGGCCTTTGGTTGTGCCGGAGAATGCTGTTATTGAGATGTCTGTTGAATCAAGAGATGGTTCAGCAGTGTTGACAATGGACAATAGGACCATGGAGATAAGCCCGTCTGTTAGGCTTAAAGTTTCTATGGCACAATTTTCGCTAAAACGTATAAAACTTCCTGAATCTAATTTCGTGAAAGCTCTCGTGAGCAAACTTTATTGGGGAGAGGATATCAGAAATAATGGTGATTGAGAAATCAATGGAAAAAAATAGAAGAATACCGGAGCACGTTTCCATAATCATGGATGGAAACGGTCGTTGGGCCCGTGAACAGGGGCATGAGAGAGTATATGGCCATAAGAAAGGTGTGGAAACAGTTCGTGTGGTGACTGAAGCTGCTGCTGAAGCTGGTGTGAAATATCTGTCGTTATATGCTTTCTCGGAAGAAAACTGGGGACGACCGAAAGAAGAGGTGAATTATTTGATGCATCTTATGATGGAGTCCATAGCTGCTGAAGTGGAAGCCCTAATGAAAAATGGAGTACGTTTTCATGTGCTCGGAAATATTAGTCGTCTGCCTGCAGCCCTCCAAGATGCTATATCAATGCTTGAAGATAAAACTCGGGATAACAATGTCCTTGACCTTATTCTTTTTGTCAGTTATAGCGGACAATGGGATATCTTTCAGGCTGCGAAAAAGTTTGCACAGCAATATATTACGGCTCCTAATGGCATTTCCGCACTTTCCAGTGAAACTGACATGCGGGCTTTTTCTAAATTTCTCGTGACGGATGGCATACCTGACCCGGACCTGATTATCCGAACATCTGGAGAAGAGAGGCTAAGCAATTATTTATTGTGGCAAGGGGCATATTCGGAGTTGCTTTTTGTGAAGAAGATGTGGCCAGAATTTACACGTCAGGACTTTATGGATGCGCTTGACGAGTTTGCCGCCAGAGATCGTCGATATGGAAAACTGAAATAAATACCGTATATTTGTAAGATATTATATTCAAACAGCTTCTATTAAGGATGAAGAGTATTATTCGGATATTGAGCCTGGCTGTGCTTTTCTTGATGCAGTCTGTGGTATATGGACAGCAGAAAAGCAGTTCAGTGGAGATTGACTACAATAATCCACGCAAGTATGTTGTCGGTGGAATCAAGGTGGAAGGAAATAAGGCTTTTGGAGAAAAGCAAATTCTTCAGCAGTGTGGTCTTAGAAAGGGGATGGAAGTTACCATTCCTGGTGATGATATATCATCAATCGTCAATAGACTGTGGCTTCAGCGTTATTTCCAGGATGTGGCCGTTTATGTTGATTCTTTATCAGTATCGAAGGACACTGCTTTCTTGAGAGTCTCAATTCAGGAACGTCCCCGTGTTTCTCGTTGGACGTTTACTGGGGTGAGAAGTGGTGAGAAAAAGGATCTTATGGAGCGTTTGAATTATCGACGTGGAAGTGAGTATTCCGATTATGTTGCGAGGACATCAGTGGATATTATCAAGCGTTATTATCAAGGTAAGGGATTTCTTGATGTAAAAGTCGAGCCTCAGGTGCAGAAGGATACGATAGTTAAGAATGCTATTCGCGTTAATTATGCTGTGGATAGAGGCTTACGCACGAGAATCAAGACTATTAACTTTATCGGGAATAATGATGTAAGCGATTTTAAACTTGCTAAATCTATGAAGAAGACAAAATCTGCAAAGATATATAACTTCTTCAGTAGTAAGAAATTCAATGAGAAGGAATATCAGAATGACAAGAAATCGCTCATTAGTACGTTCAATGAAGCTGGATATCGTGATGCACGTCTTCTGAAAGATTCCATTTATTATGTGAAGCCTGGCAGACTCGGTATAGATTTTAGGTTCGATGAAGGGAAAAAATACTATTTCAGAAATATAACATGGACTGGAAACTCTGTATATTCTGCAGATGCTCTCAATACTATTCTCCAGATAGGTAAGGGCGATGTCTATGATGTCGTAACTATGGAGCATAGGTTACAGGGAGGTGGAAAGCAAGGAGATATGGATGTGTCCAAGCTTTATCGTGACAATGGTTATCTCTTTTTCAATGTCCAGCCTGTGGAGCTTAATGTTGTTGGGGATTCTGTCGACGTGGAGATGAGGATAGTTGAAGGTAAGCAGGCGACATTGAACAATATCATAATCAATGGCAATGATCTTACGAATGAAAGAGTCGTTCGTCGTCAGGTGTTTACTAGGCCGGGTTATCTTTTCAGTCAGAGTGATTTTGAACGCTCTATACGTGAAATCGCTTCACTCGGTCAGTTCGATCCTGAGGCCATCACTGATCCGTCCAAGGGATATTCCATTATTCCAGACCAGCTGAACAGCACTGTGGATATCGTCTATAATGTAACGGAAAAGCCATCAAGCCAGCTTGAACTTTCAGGTGGATGGGGCGGAAAAACATTCGTAGCTACGGTCGGTGTAAGTTTCAATAACTTCTCGACACGTCGTATATTCGATAAGAGTGCGTGGAGACCTGTTCCTCTCGGTGATGCGCAGAATCTTGCATTCAGATTTCAGACGAGTGGAACATATTATTCTTCACTTTCTGCAAGTTTCATGGAGCCATGGCTATTCGGAAAGAAACCTACATCACTTAGTCTTTCGGCTTTCTATAGCCGCCAGACCAATTCATATTTGATGTGGAACATCTTGAATAATGACAAGCAATTTGAAGTTTATGGATTTTCAGCAGGAATAGGAAATCGCTTGAAGTGGCCTGACAACTATTTTGTGCTTTATAATCAGTTGAGTTGGCAAACGTATAAACTGACGAATTGGTATTCCGATACATTCATATTTGATGATGGAACTTCTCACAATCTCAGCTATACATTGTCATTGTCTCGAAATTCCACTGATCAGCAGATTTATCCAAGACAAGGTTCTGACTTGTCATTCAGTCTTCAGTTGACACCGCCATATTCGTTGTTTAGGAAAAAAGACAAAGGCATTCTTGATGCTGATGGAAATCCGGTTAAAGTTAGAAGTTGGAGGGATATTGACTATGACAAGTGGTCTTCGAACGACAGATATAGATGGATTGAGTATCATAAATGGTCATTCAAGGGCTCTCTCTATACCAAGATTGTAGGTGACCTTGTTCTTATGACAAGAGCGCAATTCGGATATCTTGGATACTATAACAGGAAGTGGGGGTATTCTCCATTCGAAGGTTTCCTTGTCGGTGGTGATGGTATGTCAGGATATAATTCGTATGGTTCTGAAGTCATTGCGTTACGAGGCTATGAGAACTACTCTCTTACTCCAAGAGCTGCGACAGCATATAATTCCAATGGTTATTCTTATGCAGGTAATGTGTATGATAAATTTACAGTTGAATTGCGTTATCCTATTGTAATGCAGCCGCAGTCTACTATCTTTGCACTTGTATTCCTTGAGGGTGGTAACTGTTGGTCTGATATAAAGGATTTCAATCCGTTCCAGATAAAGAGGTCTGCCGGTGTCGGTGTTAGAGTATATCTTCCTGTCATTGGTCTACTTGGAATCGACTGGGGTTATGGATTTGATGATGACACATATGGAAAGAGTCAGTTCCATTTCCTTATCGGACAGCAGTTCTAGGATACGAGATAATTACATGATTAATAAATTATAAAGAATATGAAAAAAATTATTTTGGTTTTGGCTACAGCGTTGTTAGCGCTTTCAGCTTCTGCGCAGAACCTTAAATTTGCGCATGTGAATTTCAATGAACTTGTAATGCTTATGCCTGAGGCTGATTCTGCAAGAGCTCAGATGGCTGCGTCACAGCAGGAAGCTCAGGATACATATAAGAGTATGACTGATGAGTTCCAATCCAAATATCAGCAGTATCAGCAGAAGAGTAGTACATGGACTTCTGCAATACGCGAGAGCAAAGAAAAAGAACTTACAGATATCCAGAATAGAATCGAGGAATTCAATCAGTCTATCCAGCAAGAACTTCAGCAGCAGCAGAACCAGTTAATGGCTCCTATCCAGCAGAAAGCTATTGATGTTGTTAATAAGCTTGCCAAAGAAGGAGGATATATTTATGTGTTCGAACAGAGTTCTCTTCTATATGTGAACGATTCTCAGAGCACAGATCTTACACCAGCAGCAAGGAAGGCTCTTGGTATACCTGCTGGCAGAACAATTGAGTCTCTTCAGCAGGAACTTCAAGCTCAGGCTCAGAAATAATAGTAAAATCATTGATTTATAAGGCGATGTCTGAAAAGGCGTCGCCTTATTTCGTTGTGAAGTGAAAGTTTCTTACAAATTATTATGTTTTTTAACGTTTTTATTATTAGATTTGCATTGAAGTTCTAATAATACTTTAACTTTTTAAAGAAATGCAACATAAAGTCATAGATACAAATGACGTTGTTATACGTTTTGCTGGGGATTCCGGAGACGGTATGCAGCTGACTGGCTCTCTTTTCGCCAACATGTCAGCCATCTACGGCAATGGCTTGTCTACATTTCCGGACTATCCTGCAGAAATAAGAGCTCCGAAGGGGACTGTTGCTGGAGTGTCTGGATTCCAGGTGCATATCGGAAATCATAAAGTGAATACTCCTGGTGATTTCTGCGATATGTTGGTGGCCATGAATCCTGCGGCACTTAAGGCTAACGCAAAATGGTTGAAGCGCACAGCCCTTGTTCTTGTCAATGAGGATGCTTTCGATGATGCCGGTATGAAGAAAGCAGGGTTCGTAGGCAATCCTTTTGAGGAACTCCATATAGAAGATAGGACTATTCTTTGTGCTCCGATCACTAAACTTACGGAAGATAGTTTGAAGAATAGTGGTTTGGATATAGTTGCTGTGCATAAATGCAAGAATATGTTCACTCTCGGAATGGCATGTTTTATCTATGACAGGCCACTTGAGTATGTATATGAATATATAGAGAATAAATTCAGGAAGAAACATCCGGAAATGATCGAGCCTAACAGAAAGGTCGTTTTTGACGGATATAATTACGCTTCTAATATTCAGGCATGTGCCAATACATATCATATTTCACCTGCAGAACAGGAAAAAGGCACTTATAGAAATATTACTGGAAATCAAGCTGCCGCATGGGGACTTATGGCTGCTGCTGAGAAGTCTCATCTGCCTCTGTTTTGTGGGTCTTATCCTATAACTCCTGCTACAGCGATACTGGAAGAACTTGCAATATACAAGGGTCTTGGTGTCAAGACAATGCAGACTGAGGATGAAATTGCCGGCATTTGTTCTGCCATCGGTGCCGCTTTTGCTGGAAATCTTGCTGTTACGACGACGTCTGGTCCTGGACTTTCTCTTAAGTCGGAGGCTCTTGGTCTGGCTGTTATGACCGAGCTCCCGCTTGTTATCATTGATGTGCAGCGAGGAGGCCCTTGTACAGGAATGCCTACAAAAACGGAACAAGCCGATCTTAATCAGGCATTGTATGGAAGAAATGGTGAGAGCCCACTTGTTGTGATGGCAGCACATTCTCCTGCGCACTGTTTCGAGATGGCATTTATGGCTGCTAAGGTGGCTTTGGAGCATATGGTGCCTGTTTTGCTTCTCTCGGAGGGCTTCCTTGGAAACGGATCAGAACCATGGCGAGTTCCGTCAATGTCTGAGTTTCCTGATATACATCCGAGATACGCACATGATGCAGAGGGGTGTTTTAAGCCGTTTAAGCGTGATCCGAAGACACTTGCTCGTGATTGGGCTGTTCCTGGAATGAAAGGATTCGAACATAGGGTAGGAGGGCTTGAGAAAAATCATGATGGTGTGTTGTCTAATGACCCTGACAACCATGAGTTGATGGTACATGAGCGTGCGGAGAAAGTGGCATTGGTTGCTAAAGATTTGCCTTCTCTCTCTGTGGATGGAAATGAGTCAGGTGAAATACTCCTCGTTGGTTGGGGTGGAACGTATGGCCATATCTTGTCCGCTGCTTGTGAACTCAGAAATGAAGGACAAGATGTAAGTTTTGCTCATTTTGATTTCATTGATCCTCTCCCTTCCAATACTGCGGAGATCTTCTCCAGGTTTAAGAAAATAATTGTGTGTGAACTGAATAGCGGACAATTTGCAGCTTACCTTAGGAATGCAGTTCCTGGTTTCGAGTATCTTCAATGTAATAAGATTCAGGGACAAACGTTCCTTGTCAGAGATATTGTCAAGAGTGTAAAAGAAAAAGCATAGTCATGGCAAAATATACTTTTAAGGATTTTAAAAGCGACCAAGAAGTAAGGTGGTGTCCAGGATGTGGAGACTATTCCGTATTGGCGTCATTGCAAAAAGTACTCCCTGTGGTATGTGAGGAAAAGGGCATTGACAAGGAAAAGGTAGTAGTTATTTCGGGAATAGGCTGTTCTTCACGCCTCCCGTATTATATGAACACCTATGGTTTTCATAGTATACATGGTAGGGCGACGGCAATTGCTACAGGTATAAAAGTAGCTAATCCTGAACTTTGCGTGTGGCAGGCAAGTGGCGATGGTGATGCTTTGGCTATAGGTGGAAACCACTTTATACATGCGATAAGAAGGAATGTCGATATAAATATCATGTTGTTCAATAATCAGATTTACGGCATGACTAAGGGACAATATTCCCCGACATCGAAACTTGGAGCTATAACGAAGACTTCTCCTTACGGAACAGTCGAGCACCCATTCAATCCTGGTAGCCTTGTCCTTGGCGCAAAAGGATCATTCTTTGCGAGGAGTATGGACACAGAATTGGCATTGAATCAGGAAATTATGCTTGAAGCATCTCGGCATGCTGGTACCTCTGTAATGGAATTCCTTACGAATTGTGTGATATTCAATAATGGCTCACATGCAGATCTCTCCGATCGTGAGTTTAAAGAAGAAAGGACCATTCTTCTTCGTAAAGGAAAGAAAATGATTTTCGGAAAAGATCATGACAAAGGACTTATGCTTGATGGTATGAAGTTGAAAGTTGTCAAGATTGGAGAGAATGGAATTACGGAAGATGATATCCTTGTTCATGATCCGTCGGAAGACAATCTTGGTCTGCAGACGATGCTTGCAGATATGAAGGGTCCGGATTTTCCTGTAGCGCTTGGCGTCATCAGAGATGTTGTTGATACTACTTATGAAGATGAGGTGCAGAACCAGCTTGAGCAGGTTTCAGCTAAGGCTAAGGTTCATTCAATGGATGAACTTCTGCATAGTGGATCTACATGGGAGGTGAAATAGATTTTTGAAAAATACAATAACCAATAAAATTAATAATGCGATGAGAACAGAAGAAATAATGGCTAAACTTCAGGCCAAGTATCCTGCTGAGAAAGAATATCTTCAGGCAGTACGTGAAGTGCTTGAAAGCATCGAGGATGTATATAATAAACATCCTGAGTTCGAAGATGCCAAGATAATCGAGAGGCTTGTTGAACCAGATAGAATGCTGACATTCCGTGTTACATGGGTTGATGATAATGGTGAGGTTCAGACAAACACAGGATATAGAGTTCAGTTCAACAATGCAATTGGGCCATATAAGGGCGGTCTCAGATTCCACCCGTCAGTGAATCCTTCAATACTCAAATTCCTCGGATTTGAGCAGACTTTCAAGAATGCGCTTACGACATTGCCAATGGGTGGCGGAAAGGGCGGCTCGGACTTTAACCCGAAAGGAAAGTCAGATGCTGAGATAATGCGATTCTGCCAGGCTTTCATGCTTGAACTTTGGAGAAATATAGGGCCGGATATGGATGTGCCTGCAGGTGATATCGGTGTTGGTGGACGTGAAATTGGTTTTTTGGAGGGTATGTATAAGAAACTTACTCGTGAGCATAATGGTGTGCTTACAGGCAAGGGTATTCCTTTCGGAGGTTCACTTATCCGTCCTGAGGCGACAGGTTTTGGAGCAGTATATTTCCTTGAGCATATGCTTCATCATCATCAGGCAGACCTTGATATCAAAGGAAAGACTGTGGCTGTATCTGGATTCGGAAATGTATCTTGGGGTGCTTGTGTGAAGGCAACTGAATTAGGTGCTAAGGTCGTTGCTATATCAGGTCCAGATGGCGTTATCTATAATCCAAATGGAATGACTCAGGAAAAGCTTGATTATATGCTTGAGCTTAGAGCTTCTAATAATGATGTAGTTGCGCCATTTGCTCAGAAATTCCCGGATGCTAAATTTATTCCTGGCAAGAAATCGTGGAGTATAAAATGTGACATCGCCATGACTTGCGCATTCCAGAATGAAATGTCAAAGGAAGATGCCGAAGAGCTTATCGCCAACGGCACATGGTGCTGCGTTGAGGTGTCCAATATGGGCTGCCAACCTGGCGCAATAGAGGCATTCCAAAATGCGAAAATTCTGTTTGCTCCTGGAAAGGCTGTCAATGCTGGTGGTGTGGCTACATCTGGCTTGGAAATGACACAGAATGCTATGCATATCAGTTGGACAGCAAAAGAGGTGGATCAGAAGCTTCATGGAATTATGGATGCTATCCATGCTTCTTGCGTGAAGTATGGCACACAGCCTGATGGATATATCAACTATGTGAAAGGCGCCAATATTGCAGGCTTTATGAAAGTTGCAGAGGCTATGCTTGCCCAAGGTATTATATAATGCAGTCAGTATTGGCTGTAAGCACGAATTAGAAGGGATGGTCGGTATTGGACTGTCCCTTTTTTTATGTAAAATCCTTGCGAACTTGTGGCTATTGATGTTTGTTATATATTGAAAAATGCCTAACTTCGTGTTTTGTTTTATCGAAAGACAATAATATTATTCAAAACCATAACATGTCAACTGAAACAGTTAAACCAGCTACGGCGTTTCCTGTGAAGAAGCTTGTAATGCTTTTTCTTACTATTGCCGTATTCCTTTTCTTCTGGTTCGTTCCGAGATCATTCTTTGGTCTTACTGAAAATGGAACTCCACTTCTTTCCATAATTGAGCAACGAACAGTAGCTATTTTTGCGCTTGCTGCTCTGATGTGGATGTTTGAAATTTTGCCGACGTGGGCAACGTCAGTGACTATCATTGTCCTACTTTTGTTCACAGTGTCAGATAGTTGTCCTCTTTTCCTCAGAAATATTGGCGCTGATCCGTCAGATATGGGGACATTTGTGAGCTATAAGGCTCTTCTTGCAGCATTTGCTGACCCGACCATCATGCTATTCCTCGGAGGTTTTCTTCTTGCCATAGCTGCTACGAAGGTGGGCTTGGATGTACAGCTTGCTAAAGTCCTACTGAAGCCTTTCGGTACTAAACCTAAGTTTGTACTTTTAGGTTTCCTTATGGTTATCGGAATATTTTCAATGTTCATGAGCAATACCGCAACTGCTGCGATGATGCTGACTTTCCTTGCTCCTGTTCTTAGAACCCTCCCTTCAAGTGAGAGAGGCCAAGCCGGTCTGGCATTGGCAATTCCAATTGCTGCCAATCTCGGCGGAATCGGAACTCCTATCGGAACTCCTCCTAATGCTATAGCCCTCGGTTATTTAACTGAGACTATGCATCAGAGCATCGGATTTGGACAATGGATGCTCATTATGGTGCCTTATGTTATCGTGATGCTTCTCTTTGCATGGTTCCTTCTTCTCAAACTTTTCCCATTCTCTTCAGACAAGATTGAGCTCAAGATAGAATCAACCAGAAAACCTGATGCCAAGACATATATTGTTTGGGTTACATTTGCGATAACTATTCTTATGTGGGTATTTGACAGATATACTGGTGTTAATGCGAATGTTGTGGCGATGATTCCTGTCGGAGTTTTCTGTGCCACAGGTGTAATCACTAAAGATGACCTTAAGAACGTAGAATGGAGTGTGTTGTGGATGGTTGCAGGAGGTTTTGCCCTCGGTATTGCATTGAATAAGACTGGACTTGCTGAGAATCTTGTACGAGCTATTCCATTCAATTCATTCAAGCCTCTTGTTATTCTTCTCCTTTCTGGTCTCCTCGGGTATGCGATGTCTAACTTTATCTCGCATTCGGCTGCAGCCAGCCTTCTTGTCCCGATTCTCAGTGCCGTAGGAGTTGGAATGGGTGATATGCTTGCACCTATCGGTGGTGTCAAGGCCCTTCTCGTAGGTGTGGCTTTGTCTACATCTGTAGCTATGTTGTTCCCTATAAGTACCCCTCCTAATGCTATCGCTCATTCTACTGGGCTAATTAAGGTTAATGATATGACCAAGATAGGTGCAATCATCGGTGCAGTCGGTCTGGTACTTGGTTATGCTATATTGATCTTTATCGGATTCTAATGAAAAAGATTATAATGAAATTTGCTGCATTGGCTCTTTTGTTGCCATCAGCATTGACTTTTGCCGCTGAACCGGCTACGAGTGAAAGAGTTCCAGCAAAGAAAGTTGCGAAGCCATCTAATTTTAAATTTTATGGCTTTATAAGAAACTATTTTGTATTCGACTCTCGTGATAATAAAGCCGGTACTAAAGATTTATTCTATTATCTCCCACTTGATGAGAAACTTAATGATAAAGGAGAGGATATCAATGCTAATCCATCATTTCGTTTTCTTGCTATAACATCACGACTTGGGGTGGATGTTAGTGGCTATCAGTTTGGAAATACCAAGGTCGGAGCTAAAGTCGAGACGGATTTCTATTGCATGAATGGCAATGTGGCTGTACTGCGTCTCCGTCAGGCGTATGCTACATTAGCTTGGGATGGCTTGGGAAAAGACGGAAAGCAGAGCGCGTCTCTTAAGATTGGTCAAGCATGGCATCCGTTGGCTGCTGATCAACCTTATGTAATTGATTTGGAGACAGGTACTCCGTTCAACCCGTTTAGCCGTACTCCTCAGGTAATAGTTGATTATAATTTCTCGAAGAATTTTACATTGACAGGAGGCGCTATTTGGCAGATGCAATATCTTTCAACAGGCCCGAAAGGCGCGTCAGATAGTTACATTAAGTATGGTTGCATACCAGAAATATATGCCGGTGTAACATTTAAGAGTAATGATGGCTTCACTGGAAGGGCTGGAGTGGATATCCTCAGTATTAAGCCAAGGTGGAGGGACAATGCCGGAAGCAAGGTCAGCGACCGTCTAACTACTATCAATCCTTATGTTTATGCTCAGTATGTGTCAGGAGATTTTTCTGTCAATGCTAAAGTTGTGTATGCTTCAGCAGGAGAGCATATAAATATGCTTTCTGGCTATGGTATTTCCAAGATCAATGATGATGGATCTTATGAATATACTCCGCTTCATAGTACTGCATCATATCTTTCAGTTAGATATGGTCGTAAAGTGCAGGTACAAGGCATGATAGGATATATGAAGAATCTTGGTACTTCCAAGTCTCTGGTGATGGACAAGACTGTGGGCGGAGTAGACTATACCTCTACTGGCAATCTCTACATAAGCAGCAACGGCTTCCATAATCTTAATCAGATTATCCGTGTCACCCCTACGGTCGTTTACAACCTTGGTAAGCTTGCCTTCGGCCTGGAGTATGATATCACAGCTGCACAGTACGGAAAATATGCTGAAAGCGGCTATGTGAAAGCATCAAACGGACTTGTGGATGACGGGCTTCACTGGGTTACTAACCATCGCCTTCTCGGTATGGTGAAATTTACATTCTAAGGTCCGATGAACAAGGAACTTCTTATTTCGAGCATACGTTCTATACCGGATTTTCCGAAGGAAGGAATCCTGTTTAGGGATGTGACTACACTATTCAAGAATGCAGATGCTCTCCGAGAGGCTGTTGATGCGACATACGAACTTTACAAGGACAAGGGTATAACCAAGGTCGTTGGATTGGAGTCCCGAGGCTTCATACTTGGAGCAGCATTGGCATATAAGTTAGGAGCAGGGTTCGTGACTATACGCAAGCCAGGCAAGCTTCCTTGTGAGACATATTCTGAAGAATATGTGAAAGAATATGGTACGGATACTCTTGAAATTCATACAGATGCATTGACATCCGATGATGTGGTGCTGCTTCACGATGACTTGCTGGCTACCGGCGGAACGGCCGTGGCTGCATTGAACCTTATACGCAGATTTTCGCCTAAGGCGATTTACGCGAACTTTATAATAGAGTTGGCGGAGTGCGATGGGATGGCGGCGATACCGTCGGAAGTCAAGACTACCGCCCTGTTGAAGTTGTAGAAAAAAGTGACGAGCCGGAATACGCCTGGCCGTCACTTTTTAGCTTTTTCGGATATATACTTATCAACTCATAAAAACAAACTTATGTTCAAAAAAACCTTTTTTGCTGCAATCGTAGCATTGATGGCGTTCTCGCAGATGGCGAAGGCGCAGACGAATCTTCAGGTCTTCTACGACTTCGGTCGTGATCGTAAACAGGTAACCACTACCCTCGAGGGATTCTATGGGGACAAGTGGGGTAACACTTTCTTTTTCATTGACTACGATTACAAGGCAAAAAAAGCTGATGGTAACAAAGCTCCGTCAGGTACATATTTCGAGATTGCACGTTGCCTTAATTTCTGGCAGGACAGCAAACTTGCACCTCTCAGCCTTCATGTTGAGTACAATGGCGGCGTTTATAGCAAATATAATATCAATCATGCTTTTCTTGGTGGTCTTGACTGGTTTATTCATAGCTCTGATTATAAGAACACATTGAATCTTAAAGTTCTCGGGAAATATATCGTCTATGACAAGGGCGTTGATGGAAAGAGACCTCACAGCCAAGTTCCTATGCAGTTGACCGCAGTATGGGGCATGCAGGATCTTTTCAATGTCAAAGGTCTCCGTTTCAGCGGTTTCGCTGATTTTTGGTGGCAGAACCATCAAGTTGCCAAGGTTGATGGCAAGGGCAATTTCAAGAATGATACTTGGAAGACTTCCAATGTCGTATTCATCACTGAGCCCCAGGTATGGTATGCTGTCGGCCAGCACTTCGGTGTTGATAATCTCAATGTCGGCACTGAGATTGAGATTTCTTATGACTTTGGCTCGGCCAGTGGATTCTGGTGCCGTCCTTGCCTCGGTATTAAGTGGGTTTTCTAATCATTGATAGAAAATGAACGCATTTCTTCAGAAAACTTTTGGGCTTGACCCGGCAAAGCATAGCGTGCGTACCGAAATAATCGCCGGTATCACCACTTTCCTTACGATGGCGTATATTCTCGCTGTCAATCCAAGCATCTTCAGTGCACTTGCTTCTCAGGGCATGCCGACTAATGCTGTTTTCACTGCTACGGCTCTTGCAGCTATTGTTGGCTGTCTCGTTATGTCCATCTACGCGAAGAAGCCTTTCGGACTTGCTCCAGGCATGGGCCTTAATGCATTCTTCGTCTTCACCGTGTGCCTCGGAATGGGACATACGTGGCAGATGGCATTGACTGCCATCTTCATTGAGGGAATCATTTTCATTCTCCTTACAGTGACGAATGTGCGTAAGCTTATCGTGGATGCAATTCCTATGAATCTCAAGCGTGCAATCGGTGCAGGTATCGGCCTTTACATCGCATTCATCGGTCTCAAGTCTGCAGGTATTATTGTAAGCAATGAGTCTACTTCCGTGTCGCTTGGTTCTCTTTCAGAGCCTACTGCCATTCTTGCAATCATAGGACTTATCTTGACATCAGCTCTTGTGATTCTTAAGGTACGTGGTGGCTTGCTTCTCGGTATAATAATCACTACTCTTATTGGAATTCCTATGGGTGTGACACATTATAATGGTCTACTTTCTACTCCTCCTTCTATTGCGCCTATTTTCTGCCAATTCGAGTGGAGCCAGATTTTCTCATGGGATATGGTAGCCATTGTATTCACATTCCTGTTCATAGATATGTTCGACACTATCGGAACAGTTGTAGGTGTCTCAGTTAAGGCCGGCATGGTGGACAAGGACGGAAATGTCGAGGGCATCAATAAGGTGCTTATGGCTGATGCTGTGGCTACCGTTGCAGGTGCTGCATTCGGTACAAGTACCACTACTACTTATATAGAGAGTGCATCAGGTGTTTCCGAGGGTGGCCGTACAGGTCTTACTTCATTCACCATTGCAATATGCTTCGCCATTGCTCTTCTTTTCTCGCCTCTGTTTCTCGCCATTCCTGGCGCTGCCACTGGCCCGGTTCTTTTCATCGTAGGTGTGATGATGGCTGCTCCAGTGAAGGATATTGACTGGGAAGACTATTCCGAGGCCATCCCTGCTTTCGTGACAATGCTTCTTATGCCTTTGGCATACAGCATCTCCGATGGCATTATGCTTGGTATGATTTCCTATGTAGTTCTCAATTCCCTTACTGGCAAGTTTAAGAAGGTATCAGTCATGATGTGGATTCTCGCAATCCTCTTTGTACTGAGGTACGTGCTTATATAGCTTTACCCGAATTTGAATATAGCTCCGCCCAGTTCACGTTTTCTCTGTTGTGAAGCGTAACTGTGTGTGATATGATATTTTAGCCGAAATGCTGCTCCATACTGTGGAGTGGTATTTTGGCTAACTTTTTAGTAACTACATAACCCAATCGAGCCAATTGTCTGGAGTTATAACCACTTTATCCTTCACATTATACGTCGTGAGGAATGGCGACGGAAATCGTGTGTTGGCACGTCGTGGATTCCATTTCATCTCAAATGCTGTGAACAGACCATCGCTTTCTTCGATATAGTCGATTTCCTGCTGTTGTGTAGTGCGCCAGAAATAAGCATTTACATAGTTTCCTGAATATTGGTTGGATTTTATCCGTTCACTTATTATGAAGTTCTCCCATAGGGCACCAATGTCTTGGCGGAGTTCTATTGGCGCGAAGTTCTGAAGTATTGCGTTGCGTATACCGTTGTCGTAGAAGTAAATCTTTTTGCCTTTTTTTATCTCTGTACGCAGATTGCGGTTGAAACCGTCGAGTCTGAAAAGTATATAGCATTTTTCGAGCAGGTCTATATATCTTTCCACCGTCTTGTTATCTGTTCCCACTGTTTGTGCAAGTTCATTGTACGACACTTCGCTGCCTACTTGCAGGGCGAGCGCAGTGAGCAGTTTGCTGAGTAATGCCGGGCGTCGTACACTTTCGAGAGACAGGATGTCTTTGTATAGATAACTGTCTGCGAGATTCATAAGAAGTTCCTTTGCATTTTCTGAATAGTTGAGTATATCTGGATAGGAACCATATATAAGACGATGGCCGAGAGTTTGCTTTACTACTAATAGTCCTTTGCTCTGCATAATCTCTGCAGTAGATATCGGATAGAGGTGATATTCGAACTTACGTCCAGTAAGCGGCTCGTTGAGCTTGTCTTGCAGCTCGAATGATGACGAACCTGTAACGAGCAGCTGTACATCTGGAAAGTTGTCGATGATGCGCTTCAATGTCATTCCGATGTTTTCTACGCGTTGCGCTTCATCTATCATAATAATCTTGTTATCCGCGATTAGCATTCTCAGTTCAGCAGTGTTTATCTCCGTGAGCATATTCTTCACCTCCGGTTCATCGCAATTGAGCTGCAGTATCTTGCAGCCCTGTTTCTCAAGAATCATCTTGAAAAGGGTGCTTTTCCCTACTTGGCGTGCCCCGATCACGATTATTGCCTTTCCTTTGAATATATGAGACTCTATGGTCTTTTGTAACAGCCGTTCAATCATAATGCTCTATTTATATACAAAGATATGAAAAATATTGTAATCCCAAAAATTATACTAATATTTGGGATTGTAATCCCAAAACTTATACTAATATTTGGGATT
>CAKUVA010000005.1 GCA_934693135.1 uncultured Bacteroidales bacterium
AACAACGTGTCACACACGAGTATTAACCTCGTGCTAACATACTTGTCCAAATTTAATTTCATTGATTATTACTGGTTATCTGCTATATCTCCACCCCGAGCATATAGCCATGTCTGATAATTTGTTCCTCGTATTTAGATTCAAGCTCTTGATGAAAGGCCTCTGAAAGCCTGTTTTCCTCCAACAATGTGCGAATCTGACTCGCTACTGCCCTACCGGCTACCAATATCGGGTCAATGTCGATTTCCCTTGATCCATAAAGTTCTGTCAGATAATAACCTATCTCCTCGATCAGGAAAGGCAGAATCTCAATAGTTCTTTCACATTGACCTATACTATAATAGCGCATGGCACGATCCTGCCAAATTCCGAGCTTCGCGGCAACGGCAAGAACATCGCCGAAACTTTCCGGCTTGAAAAGAGACTTGTCAATGTTTTCCTGTATTTCAGTTAGACAGCGCTTGTTACCTGCATTACTAACACATGCACTAACCGAACGGGCAAACGTCTCCACATTTTCGAAATGCTCCTTGTGAACTCCGCCTATGGCTACAGTCATGTCACCGACTTGCATCACGAGTTTCCTATCTCTGTCAATGCGAATTATATAGCCCTGCAAACCAGCCAAAGGTCCTGTCATTACTTGGACAAGACTATTTCCCCTAGCATATTTACTTATAGGGTTTAGCAGAAAACGGACCTTTACAGGATCCGCCTCCACGATGCGCATGAATGGTTGCATGACAGAGTCCGGAATCACGGCAACTTGATGAGTCGCACAATCATTGACAAGATGATATTCAGGGATATTGTCATTTAGATATTTAGTGATAGCTTTGGCAGCGCCTTGAATGAAAACAAGACCGGACACTGTAGGCTTAACATCCTCCGGCTTATTTCCATTGCGACTCTTCTTGTACCTGATAGTTTTGTGGATGAATGTCTTGAACAGACCATCTTTAGCGATTTTGGCAATAAGAGGGCCGGCCTTCCTATTATGAACGAACATATAGCTCCAAGTATCGGTACACTTCTCCATCTCTGGGCAGGTCTCTTTCGCCTGTCCACTATCATAAGTGCTTTTAGCTATAGGTATTGAAACCGAACTATCCAGTGCCATAGTTTCTTGCCTATTTTATGTCAATGCCGGTTTTCGTATCCGATAGCGGCACATAACATGTTCCAATATGTAGCTTTTTCATGTCAGTAGTCTAATAAGTACTGCCCTAAATGCGCTCTCTCATAGTATGAGAAAGTCAGCGTGTATGCAAATATAGTTAAAATTCAGCATATCAAGTCATTTTTGTTACATAATTATAAGTCCATTTTGGTTCAAATCTAAATATAACATATATGCTACCCCCCCCCATTGAGCTGTATGTCAATACTTTACTGTAAAACCGCTCTCTCATACTATGAGAGAGTCACTATAAAACTTCTAAACCAGACTACAAGAATAGCCTACAAGCCGTTTAAACGATTCTGAATTTTCTATCACAGAAATTTTTCATTTTTCCATGCAATAATCCTGAAATTGCGGATTTATATATCAGAAAGTGGATAAAATACTCCCAAAAAGGGGAAAAAAATGCCACAAAAAATAATAAATACATATATCATATAGGTAATGAATTTCAAGAATATGAAAGCTACATTTTTAAACATCACAGCTGTAACATTGGCTATTACAATGTTACAGTCTTGTCTAAAGAGCAACGATGATTATAGCGAATTGGTCCCGAATGCAGTAGTAACAGTAAAGCCAGATGGCAATTCATTCTATCTGCAACTTGACGATGAAACAGTCCTCTACCCTTCCAATCTGACAAAGTCACCATTTGGCGACAAAGAAGTCCGGGCATTCACAAACTACAAGGATGACAAGAATATCGATGGGAAAAAGACGGTAATCGTCAATTGGCTTCGAGAAATGCTTACGCAAGAGACAGACGAAAGCAAGGGTTCCAACGAGGCTGATATCAAGGAATATGGAAATGATCCTGTAGAAATTATAAATCTCTTCCCTACAGTATGTGAAGATGGATATCTGACATTGCGCTTCGAAGCCCCATGGAGCAGGAATTCCGCAGTCCAGCACAGAATCTCACTCATCACCGGCACTGACAAAGATGATCCATACACAGTAGTTCTCAGACACAACGCATTCGATGACGAACAGGATGTAATCGCAACCAGCTATGTTTCATTTAGGCTTGACAAACTTCCTGACACCAAGGGAGAGACAGTGACATTGAAAGTAAAATTCTTAAGTCCGGAAGGCGAAAAGACAGCTAAGTTCGACTATAAGACACGACCGAGTGACTCGGTAAAGGAATAAGATTTGTAGCCGGAGAATATGAGGTAGTTGACTACAAGAATGAGAATATTCGGGACAAACACATTTTCTGAAAAAGAATTGGCAGAGGATATCCGCAAGGGCAGTCACACAGCTATGAAAAAGCTGTACGACCAATGGAGCGGATATCTTTTAGCTATGTGTTCGCGCTATATTCCGGATAGGGACGAAGCCGAAGATGTCTTGCAGGAGAGTTTTATTAAGATATTCTCCGCAATAGAGAAATTCACATGGAAGGGAAAAGGCTCTTTTCTCGCATGGGCCAAACGCATCACTGTCAATGAAGCTCTCCAATATCTCAGGCGACAGAAGCGTTGCAATTTCATAGAATATCAAGAAGAACTTCCGGATATTTCAGACGATGATACGGCTCCTGAGTTTTCAGACATTCCGAACGAAGTGATACAGAAAATGATACAAGAACTTCCAGATGGCTACAGGACAGTTTTCAATCTTGCAGTTTTCGAAGAAAAACCTCATAAAGAAATCGCAAATATGCTCGGCATATCTGAAAGCACTTCCGCATCACAATTCCATAGAGCAAGAAAAATATTGGCTCGAAAAATAAAGGAATACCAAAAAAATTAAAAATGAAACAGGATTGGACAGATAAATTGCGCGATAAGATGGATAGCTACACGGAAAGTCCATCGGACAAGGTGTGGGCAGGAATCAATGCTTCGCAAAATACCGCATGGTATCGTAGGAGCAAATGGTTGTGGACGTTGCCTGCAGCTGCCGCCATCGCAGCAGTAGCAGTTCTGATGATTCCGGAATCCGATGATACAGGATTGACTGCCGATGCCTCTAAGGCTCAGGTCAATGCTAAAGTCACGGCAGCTCCTGAAACACTCATTGTCAATGCCGAGAATACAGAAAAAGCGAGTCCTGCTTTAGAACAGACAAGTCCATATTCATTAAAGGAAGAAAGAAAAGGCACATGGACAGCCATGAAAACGGCAAGCGCTGAAATGCAGAAGTCGGACAACATTGGCACAAACAGCATGGGCTCTGAAATAGTCGAAACAGCGCTCATTGACATTGAACCTAAGCAAGCACCGGAATGCGAAATAAAGGAACAAGCTAAAGAGGATGAACCGAATGACGAATCGAAGGCGTGGGCAAGGATCATGGCAGAAGAGCAGGAAGAACTGAGGCGTGCTCGTAAAGGACATTTCAGCACAGGCATCTCCGTGACAGGTGCTGCAGGAGGCAATTCTGAAGAGAGTCGACCAACTAATGCTATACTCGGGGCGAACCCTCTCGAAGCAGGTGTGTCAGGAGCAGATTGGACTTCAGCAACGTTTTCTAAGGACAATGGTCAGCTGGTGTATAATCAAGCGGAAATCGAGACTGAATACAATCATAAGATTCCTGTAAAAATCGGACTTTCAACACGGTATAATTTTAGCAGGAGATTTGGTCTGGAAAGTGGAATAACATATTCGCTTCTGTCTTCCGACCTGCAGACAGGCAAAAGTACGGACAAAGGATGGAGCAAGGGCGAGCAAACAATTCACTATCTCGGAGTTCCGCTAACATTGAGTTTCGATATCCTGAATTCCAAATGGGTCAATGTATATATTTCTGCCGGAGGTATGCTAGAGAAAGCCATCAAAGGAGACTTGGACACAGACGAATATTTGGATGGAAGGTTGATTGGAAGTCACCATACGAATATTACACCTAAAGAGTTTCAGTGGTCAGTCAATGCGGCTGCAGGTTTGCAAGTGAATATGCTACCTAATTTGGGACTGTTCGTAGAGCCAGGCATCAGCCACAGGTTCCATACAAGGAGCGCAATACGTACTATATATACGGACAAGCCTACGGATTTTAGTCTGGGATTTGGAATTAGGTTCAGCTTCGAATAAACTATGATTACTTCTCAGGACAATGGTTCTCAGTCCTGATGGTTCTTCGGATTAGTCCGGAGGACCTTTTTTTTGTAAATAGAGTTATTATTTGTATGTCATTTGGTCGACTTTTTTCATATTTTGGATGTCAAGACCTAATTTTGTCGCCGTTTTTAACAATTTTGACGACGAAATGAATAAAAAACTCATTCTTACGGCAGCATTGAGTGCCGCCACAGTCTCAGCTTTTGCAGGAGGCTATGTAACAAACACAAACCAGAACGTAGCTTTTCTGAGAAATCCAGCTCAGAATGCAGTCATAGGAGTACAAGGAGCATACTTCAACCCTGCTGGTGCAGCTTTCATGAATAACGGATGGCATCTTGCAGTAGACATTCAAACTGCAGTACAGAGAAGATACACGACTTCAACATACGAGCCTCTCAAATATGGTGTCGGAAATGACAACAAGGGCTATAAGAAGTATACAGGAAAGACTTTTGTGCCAGTTCTTCCGCATCTCGACCTCGTGTACAAGCATAATAACTGGTTCGGTTCTTTCCACTTTGGCGTGGTTTCAGGTGGTGGTAAGGCCAAATATGACCAAGGACTCGGATCATTCGAAGCCCCTGTTGCTATGATCCCAGCTCTTATCAACACTCTTGCAGGTTCTACTGTTGTGACAGGATATGCAGCTGACATCAATCTTACAGGTGAGCAATATAATTTCGCAGGCCAGCTTAACCTTGGATACAAGATCAGCAAGAATTGGAGCGTTGCAGCAGGTCTCCGTGTAAATTACCTCTCTAACTACTATGATGGAAGCCTTAAGAACATCCAACTTCAATACGGAGGAAATATGCTTCCTGCTGCTACTGTTCTCGGAGGCGTAATCTCACAACTCACAGGAGGTCAGGTTCCTTCTGAAGTAATCACTCCTATAGCAAGTGGCCTCGTAAGTGACAAGAGACTTGATGCCAACCAGAAAGATATCGCGTACACTCCTATCATCTCAGTTGACTACAAGACAGGAAAATTCAATTTCTCTGCACGATATGAGTTTAACACCAAGGTACGTCTCAAGAATGACACCAAGGAGAACACTACCGGAATATCACAGTTCGATGATGATAAGACAATAGCCGCTGATATTCCAGGCAACCTCAACATCGGTGCACAATACTCTATCAAGCCTAACTTCCGCATCTCTCTCGGTGCAAACTACTATTTCGACAAGCAGTCAAAACAGTACAACAATGAGACAGGCAAGAACGATAAGCAGAACTATCTGAAACACAATTCTTTCGAAATTCTTGGAGGACTCGAGTATGATGTATGTAAATGGGCTACCGTCAGCATAGGAGCCAACAGTAGCACATTCGGATTTGGCAATGATGCCAAGTATATCTCTGACATGAGCTACTCTACAAGTTCCATTTCAGGAGGTCTCGGAGCTCAGTTCCATGTTACAGACAAAATCAATATTGACCTCGGCGTGTACAAGACATTCTTCATGCACTTTACCAAGGAGCAAGCTGATTATGGCGGAAACGGACAGCTTCTTTACAGCAAGCTTGCACCAGTACTCGCCAAACTTCCTCTTGACCCGTCTGTCACTTCGAAGCTTACGCCAGAGAATCTCGCCATCACAGGTAAGGATGACTTCTTCAGGACAAGCATTGTCGCCGGCGTAGGAGTATCATTTGCATTCTAAAAAACCTAAACCTGCCCAGCTGCAGAAAGCAGCACTTCCGACAATGTCGGATGGGCATGAATGATATTTTTCAGATCATTTATGGTCGCTGCTCTGTTCATCAGGGCGGCGATTTCTTGTATAATATCAGCAGAATGAGCACCGAAGATATGACAGCCTAAAATTTGACCTGGTTTGAACGCACTTCCCTCACCTGCCACTATTATCTTGCAATAGCCTTCAGGTTCGTCCATACTGAGCGCTTTGCCATTGGCACGAAAGAATGATTTCAAGCATCGTACTGGAATGCCAGTTGCCTTGCACTCGTCTTCCGTCATACCGACAGTCGCAGCCTCAGGAGATGTAAATACTGCAGCTGGGACTATATTAAGATCAATGCCATCTTCCAATGTCTTGTCTACAACTTTTTCTTGTTCGGCAATGATTGTGTTCAATGCACGTTTACCTTCAAACGTAGCGACATGTGCAAGCATCATTCCGCCTCTTATATCCCCGACCGCAAATATATTCTGGACATTGGTCCTCATATTTCCATCAGTTACAATACCTTTAGGCGTAAATTCTATTCCGATGTCGCTAAGGTTCAATGAGGAGAGATTAGGCTTACGCCCTACAGCCATCAGCACTTTATCTGCAGCCACCTCATTCTCGGCATCTTTCTTAAGGAATTTTACAATCAGATTATTTTCGCCGCCACTAATACCCATCACCTGCGCTGATGTCTCTATAACAATGCCACGTTTGGTGAGCGATTGTTTCAGACGTTTGGCCATGTCTGTGTCGAATCGAGGCAGGATATCCTTGCAGTACTCCAAGACTGTCACTTCCGAGCCAAAACTTCTGAATATGGATGCAAATTCCAGCCCAATCACACCAGCGCCAATGATGCAAAGCCTTTTCGGGACTTCATCTAAAGACAACATCTCACGCGATGTGAGCACCCCGGCAGTGTCATTGCCTGGAATCGGCAACGATGCAGAGACTGAACCCGTCGCTATTATGATATAATCTGACGATATCTCAATAGCCTCACCTTCTGGTGACATGACATGAACTGTATGATTATCAACAAACGAAGCCTTCCCCGTATAAAGATGTATCAATTTATTCTTCAGTAGAAGACCTATTCCGTCACGAAGCTGCGCCACGACTGCATCCTTTCGCTCTACGGCTTTGGACATGTCGAACGTCACATCAGCAGGGTTTGACAATATACCGAACAGTGAGGATTTGCGAACATCTTCGAGAACTTCAGCATTTCTGCAGAGAGATTTGGTAGGTATGCATCCTTCATTAAGGCATGTTCCCCCCAATGGTCCATCAGAAATGATGTTAACTTCAATACCCTTTGATGCAGCAGCCACGGCAGTTTCATAACCGCCTGGCCCTGCGCCTATTATTGTCAATATCATATCGCATCCCAATATTTAAGAATCGGCTGACGAGCTGCACGTGTCTCATCAGGACGAGAAATAGGTGTATTGTGAGGTGCTCTCTTGAGTATAGAAGGATCTTCAGCAGCCTCAACAGCAATCTTCCACATTACTTCTATAAACGAATCTATAGTCTCTTTCGACTCAGTTTCTGTAGGCTCAATCATTATAGCTTGATGGAAAAGCAGAGGGAAATAGATGGTAGGTGCATGGAAACCAAAGTCCAACAATCTTTTAGCAACGTCCAATGTAGTAGCGCCATGTCCATCTTCTGCCTTGTCAGCTCCATCGTCTATAAGACCATCAAACACGAATTCATGCTTGCATACTGACTGGATTGGAAGCTTGTAACAATCTTTAAGACACTCTTTTATATAGTTTGCAGACAATGTTGCAAGTCTCCCGGCAAGGCGTATATTCTGTTTTCCAAGCATAAGAATATATGCATAAGCACGAAGTATCACGCCGAAATTACCCATGAATGCCGAAACCTGCCCTGCAGACGCAGGAGTCTCATCAGCATTTACAATATGGAAACGGCCTGCCTCTGTCTTGACGACATGAGGTACCGGCAAATACTTGGCAAGATGGGCAGCGACACCCACAGGGCCTGAGCCTGGGCCACCGCCTCCATGAGGTGTAGAGAACGTCTTGTGAAGATTCAAATGCATGATGTCGAATCCCATATCACCTGGGCGAACTGCTCCAAGCAGAGGGTTCATATTCGCACCATCATAGTAGAGAAGTCCTCCACATGCATGCACTCGATCCGCAATCTCGCCTATCTCTTTTTCGAAGAGGCCAAGAGTATTAGGGTTAGTCATCATAATACCCGCAATGTCATCTCCGAGTAGAGGAATCAAGTCTGCGACATCTACAAGTCCATCAGAATTGGATTTCACGACAACGACTTCAAGACCACAAACAGCAGCGCTGGCAGGATTCGTTCCATGAGCGCTATCAGGGACAATGACCTTTGTACGTTTGGTATCTCCACGAAGGAGGTGGTATTGGCGCATAATCATGAGACCTGTGAGCTCGCCATGTGCACCGGCACATGGGTTGAACGTAAATGCAGACATTCCTGTTATGGACGCCAATGCCTTTTCCATATTCAAGTAGACTTCGAGTGCTCCCTGCACAGATGCCTCTGGTTGGAGAGGATGAAGCCCCAAGAAGCCCGGCATAGCTGCGACTTCTTCATTGACCTTAGGATTATACTTCATGGTACAGCTGCCAAGAGGATAGAATCCTGTATCGACACCAAAATTCATCTGCGACAGATTCGTGTAATGACGAACAACGTCCACCTCGCTTACTTCTGGCAACTCAAGCTTGGATTTGCGTGCAAGGTTTTCAGGTACTGCAGGGGCTTTTCCACAGACATTTTCCGGAAGAGAATATCCAGAACGGCCCGGTTTCGACAATTCGAATATGAGTTTATCGTAATATTTCATAATCATGCCTCCTTTATTACCTGAACAAGTGTATCGATTTCATCTTTCGTACGTTTCTCTGTAACACAGAAACTGACATAGCCTTCTTCAGTAGCAAGTGCTCCGAAGAATCCTGCGTCAAGAAGCTGTTGTTGAATAACTTCCACAGGGACAGAAGGTTTCAGTACAAATTCCTTGAGGAACGGTTTTTCGAATACTTCAGTGAATTTACCTGTTTCGAGAAGTCTGTCATGCAGATAATGTGCTCCAGCAGATGAAAGGTCATTGACCTTCCGAAGTCCTTCAGCTCCCATAAGAGACATATAAATAGTAACATAGAGTGCCATCAGACTCTGGTTAGAGCAGATATTGCTGGTAGCTTTCTCTCGACGTATATGTTGTTCACGAGCCTGAAGTGTCAGCACAAAACAGCGTCTTCCCTGCGAATCCTCAGTCTGTCCAACGATGCGACCAGGCATCTTACGAACATAATCCTTACGACATGCCATGAACCCAACGTAAGGGCCACCAAAGCTGAGAGGTATTCCTAAGGATTGCCCATCACCTACTGCAATGTCGAAATCCCATTCCCCCGGAGTCTTTATTACTGCCAAAGCAGACGGATCGCAGTATTCCACGACTACTCCTTTGGCCTCATGTACAGCATCAGCAAATCCAGTAAAGTCCTCGATAATTCCGAATCTGTTTATTGCAGGGACAATGATTCCTGCCACATCTCCTTTCTGAAGTTCTTGCCTGAGTGATTCAAGTGATGTAGTCCCATCTTCAGATGCAATGTTTCCGAGTTCAACTCCGTGAAACTTGGCATAAGTTTCTACCACCTTGCGAACATTAGGAAGAAGAGTGTCGGAAAGAAGGACTCGCGTCTTGTGCTTGGTGCAGGCAATGGCCATCTTCATGGCTTCCGCAGCAGCTGTAGGGCCATCGTACATGGAAGCATTGGAGATATCCATTCCTGTCAATGCGCAAATCATACTCTGATACTCGAATATGTAGCGCAATGTTCCTTGTGATATCTCCGCCTGGTATGGCGTATATGCCGTAAGGAACTCAGAACGAGAACAGATATACGGAACGACGGATGGTGTATAGTGATCGTATGCTCCAGCACCGGCAAAAACTTTCAGTTTCATGTCCTTGGCATCAAGTTCCATAAAAAAATCCCGAACCTGCTGTTCTGACATGGCATCCGGAAGATCATATTCTTCACGGAACATGAATTTTTCCGGAACATCGGCATAGAGGTCATCCAACGAGCTGACCCCTATGCGTTCCAGCATAGATTTTATATCATCCTCTGTATGAGGAAAATATGCAAATGTAGACATATCTGGTTATTAGCTTTTTATCAATCAGAATCTTATTTCTCCGTCATTTCAGTGTAAGCTGACGCATCCATAAGTTCATTAAGTTGTGCAGGATCACTCATTCTTACCTTGATAATCCAATTCGCGTAAGGATCCTGATTGATGAGTTCTGGAGCATCTTCAAGGGCTTCGTTGTTCTCGACTACTGTTCCGCTCACAGGGCAGATAAGATCGCTTGACGCCTTAACGCTTTCAAGAGCACCGAACTCTTCTTCCTTCGTAACTTCATCGTCAGCATCCGGCATGTCGACATATGTTATGTCACCCATTTCTTTCTGTGCGAAGTCTGTAACGCCAATTACTGCTATATCGCCTTCAACTTTTACCCATTCATGTGTCTCGCTATATTTGAGACCTTCGATTACTTTGCTCATAATTTAATGTTATTTATTGGAAATTTATATCGAATAAAATCTAAACAGTTTCTTATTTCTTGTAGTTTGTCTGATAGAAGCGTTTCTTCACTACAATTCCAGGAAAGACCTTCTTGCGTATACGGATGAAAAGAGGTGTTCCAAGCTTAGACCATGCAGTCTGAACCATTGCGAAACAGATGCTCTTATCTAAAGAAATAGAATGATAACCTGTGGTCACTACACCGACTTGTGTACCATCCTCAAGCTCTACAGGATATGTAGCTCGAGGAATCGCTTTGTCGGCAATTTCTATCCCGACTAACTTCTTTTGAGTTCCTTCTTCTTTCTGTCTAACGAGGACGTCTCTTCCTATAAAATCCTTATCAAGCTTACAAAACATACCAAGACCTGCTTCTATCGGTGTTATAGTTTCTGATAGCTCATCTCCATAAAGAGGTAGACCAGCTTCGAATCGCAATGTATCTCGGCATCCTAATCCGCATGGCTTCACACCAGCTTCGAGAAGGCGCTTCCAAATTTCCTTGATATTGTCATGCGTGGTATATAACTCGAATCCATCTTCACCAGTATATCCTGTACGGCTGACTATCATGCGTTTTCCATTCCATTCTGATTCATAGTATGTATAGAATGTCAAGTCAGCCGCTTTTTTCAAACCGAGGACATCCACAATCGTCTTCTCTGCTTCAGGACCTTGAACTGCAATCTGTCCCCAACTGTCGGATTCATTAACGACTTTTACATCGAATGCTTTGGCCTGTTCCTCTATCCATGCGAAGTCTTTGTCAATGTTTGCAGCATTCACTACGAGTAGAAAGTGTTCAGGTTTGAATTCTCGGTAGACGAGAAGATCATCCACCACACCACCATCAGGATGGCACATCATTCCATAGAGCACTTTACCAGGCTCATATCCTCTTATTTCATTAGTAAATATATAGTTAGTAAACTTCTCCGCATCTGGGCCGTTCACGAATATCTCGCCCATATGCGAAACATCGAACATTCCGACGTGATTGCGAACAGCATTGTGCTCATCCACGATATTGGTGTACTGTATCGGCATGTCGAATCCTGCAAATGGACTCATCTTGGCCCCAAGTTCTACATGACTGTCATGAAGACAGGTTAATTTAAGATTCTCTTCCATAGTTTATGTGTCATTAATTGATTTCTGTTTTTCCTACGACAATCCTTGTCAATGTTTCTGTCGTCAGTCCTGAAATATATTCCGAAACATCTAAGCCCGCCAATGCCTTTTCTATATCACCAGCATTGTCTGAAATTCCCTCAATCCTGCGTGTAAGTTCCATGTCCAGACCATCTTTCAATGAAAAAAAATCGCCAGACACATGACACCTCATAACCCTATCCTTTTCGATGTCAAGTTCCACATTGACGTCACCGACTCCCGAAATTTTTTTTCTCCTGCTGATGGTAAATGAGTGACTCCTGCCCTCGAGAAAGTCCTGTTCCAGATATCCAGCTTCAATTTTTTCTATTTCTCGAACTTGCTCTTCCGTAAGATCAATGCTGTCGAGGCTTCCGTCCTGGCGGCCACAGAAACGAAACTTAAGATATCTTTTAAAACTGTCAATATCCGAGAGGAATCCATACGTTTCTGATTTATCGTAATATGGCTTAAGGTTCGTAACATGCTGACGGACAGACGCAACTCCTTTGCTTTTTATTTTATCTTCTGATGGAGTTATAGCTCGGACAAGCTCATCGAAATCCGAATCGAAAAGCATAGTACCATGCACTATACTTGATTTCGGTTTAAGGAAGAACGCATTGCCAGAAACTTTCTTGTCATCAATGAGAATATCGTTTCTTCCTGACTTCGTAGCATTGACACCTGTATCTTTCAGATATCCGGCTAGAGTATCAAGGTATCTGCCAAATGTCGATATAACATCCGTAGTGTTCGTTATATACGAAAGCATTATATTTCCAGTGTCAGAATAGACGCATCCCCCTCCGCTTTTCCTTCGATAAAGCTGTATTCCTTTCTCGCGGCAATACGGCATGTTAACCTCAGCTTCCATGACCTGATTACGACCAAATATAACCGTAGGTTTGACCTGCCACATGAAGAACGCGTCCTTGCTCGGTCTGTTTCCGAGAAGTTTCTCAATGTTTCCCGCGACATATTCTTCCATAGCGAGATAGAATACCAATCTTCTGTCTCTGTCGTCAGGCAAATTTATATATGTCATCTGTTTTAGTTTCAAGTGTTATCTGCAATATCAGTTTATATGGTTTCATTTTATTCGTTATTTGTATAAATCGTTTTCAAATATACACATTTTAAGAGAAAAAACAAATAATTCTTCACTTAGGATAAACACTGATTGTTACTTTTTTTCTAACTTGCAGTGCAAAACAAGAGACATGATGACCAAAATCATAGAGAAGCATAACACAGAGAAACAGCTCCCAGAGAAACATCCATTCGAGCCGTTTCTGCCGAAAAATGCTAAAATACTGATGTTAGGCAGTTTCCCACCACCAGAAAAAAGATGGTGTATGGACTTTTATTATCCTAACTTCGGCAATGACATGTGGCGAATCTTCGGCATCATTTTTTTCCACGACAAGGATCACTTCATCACATCCAACGATAGCAAAAGGTTTTTTGACAAGGAGAAGATTATACGTTTTTGCAAGCTGAAAGGGATAGCCATGTATGATACGGCATGCGAAGTCATTAGACTGAAAGACAATGCCTCTGACAAATTTTTAGAAATAAGTAAAGAAACTGACGTGGAGACGCTACTACAACAAATTCCAGAATGTAGCGCCATCATCACAACAGGTCAAAAAGCCACAGAAGTACTCTCTGGACATTTTGGATGCGATATTCCACAAATGGGATATTACGTCTGCTTCAATATAGGAGAACGAACTCTGAGACTCTATCGTCTTCCATCATCATCACGAGCCTATCCCCTCGCCCTCGACAAAAAGGCCGAAAAATACAAGTCAATGTTTATAGACATGGGGATGCTATAACTACTCCTCACGAAGATATTGTCCAGGGGTTTTGCCTGTAGAATTGCGAAAGAAGCGCGTAAAGAACGAATGATTTTGAAAGCCAAGCAGCTCTGCCACTTGTTTTATGGAATATTTACCAGATAGCAGTAAACTCTTGGCATCCAATATTACATACTCGCGGATGAGTTTCAATGGTTTCTGACCGCTTGCTTTCATGACAAGACGAGAAAAATGTTTCTCTGAAATACATTGACGTCTCGCATAAAATCCGACGGAGCGGTCTTTGCGTGAAAAATTATGAATATCTGTACGAAATCGTACAAGAACCTCATTTTCACGAGAATAACTCAATTCTCCATGTGACGATGCTAACCCAGACGAATAATTATCAGTACACTCCGACATTGGCACGAAACATTCGCCGGCGGCAGCCCTCTTGCGCCATTTAAGCAGAAGACTAGCGAAAATATATGTAAATCCAGATAAGATTCCATCAGCAGTATCCGCATCTGAATTCTTGACAATAAACTTCAGAGATTGACATAGTCTTTCGAAATTTTCCGCCTCATCATTGTCAATATATGCAAGAGCCGGTTCCTGATTATGCATCACCCATTGCCTCAGGCTACGTCCATGAGGTCCACGGATTTCTGTCATAATATATTCGGAATCTATAGCCACGAATATTACCTTACTATCTTCGGCAAGTTCAACATGTTCCAAGATTTGCCCGGCGAAAATAACAAGTACACCGCCAGACTCCACGACATATTCCTTCTGTTGTATTTTCGCCGAAATACGACCTTCCCTGCAAAAAATGCAAAAAGTCAATGTCACTTTGACTGGAAATCTTATCTTCGGAACGTTTATCACATTATGTGTCAATACATCTCCAGAATCTTCCAAATTATCAAGCAGACAGAACTTATCATCCACTTGAACTCTCGATATGTTTCCACTGAGATAATTAACACCGAAAGCAGCTATTATTTCTTCATATTTCATATAGACAAAATTACTTATTCTACACGAAAACAGCAAGTTTAATGGAACACAGAGCATATCATGTCTGTTTTAGAACATCCTTACTCCGTTTTATGGCATGGAACTGAGACATTTAAGTTATACCTTTGCCCCCTCACAAAGCCGAATAAGGCAAAATTGAAATAAAATGAACATATACAGAAACAGCAACTCCTTCAGGGAGTCATACATTGATACTCTCGGAAAACTTTACGAATACTCGACAAGGAGGTTCTCCGGGAATAGGCACTCACAGATAATAGAGACAGGTAAGGAATATAGTTACTCTGACCTGAAAGCTCAGTGTGACAGTCTTTCCAAAAGGTTGACACAGTTCGGGATAGGTGCTTCAGATAAAGTTGCGATATTGTCACAGAATATGCCACAGTGGACTATGGCATTTTTCGCCACCGTCCCATTTGGAAGAATAGCTATACCCATCCTTCCTGAATCTTCGGAAAATGAAATTACAAATATTTTGAACCACTCTGAGTCTAAGGTTCTTTTCGTATCACAGAAGCTGCTTCACAATGTCAGCAAAGAATGTATGGACAAGCTGGCACTGGTCATTGACATAGAGACGTTCGAGGAGATAAAAAAGGATGACAGTAAGTTCACTTGCGATGGTAAGGTGACGATGCCAATGCCAGATGATATCGCCACAATCATCTATACATCAGGAACTACAGGCAATGCAAAAGGTGTTGTACTCAGTCATAGAAACCTATCTTCATGCGTAGTTTCATGCTATCATTCGCAACCCAGAAATGAGAAGGACCGATGGTTGTCCATTCTACCGATGTCACACACCCTCGAACTGACATTGGGTGTGCTATACCCAATGTATGTGGGAGCAAGTGTATATTATATGTCCAAGCCGCCTATTCCTGCTCTCCTGCTGAAAGCTATGCAGACGGCAAAGCCTACCACAATGCTATCTGTTCCTCTTATAATCGAGAAAATCTACCGAAATAGTATAGTTCCGACAATAAAGAAAAGCCGCATGCTCAGCTGGATGGACTTGCATATGAACAAAATGATGTGCAAGATTATCGGTATGAAATTAAAGAAAACATTCGGAGGTCATATTACATTCTTCGGCATTGGAGGAGCTAAACTCGATCCTGAAGTGGAAACTTTCTTGCTAAAATCTGGGTTCCCTTACGCCATTGGCTACGGACTGACTGAAACCTCTCCACTATTAAGTTTCACTGTCGGTAAGACGAGAGCTACTGGTTCAATCGGATATCCCGTCAAAGGCGTACAGCTCCGTTTGGACAATGTAAATGCCGAGACAGGAGAAGGGGAAATCGTGGCAAAAGGACCTAATGTCATGCTTGGTTACTACAAAGACCCTGAACGGACACGCAAGGCATTCACTGATGATGGTTGGTTTAGGACCAATGATTTAGCTTGCATCGATGAGAAAGGTCGCTATTCCATCAAAGGCAGGCTAAGCAACATGATTCTCGGCGCGTCAGGCGAAAACATCTATCCTGAGGAAATAGAACAAGTTATCAATGGTATTGAGGATGTAAACGAATCCATAATCGTCTCTCGTAGCGGCAAGCTCGTTGCTCTTGTTACATTCAATGAAAACGCCATAGATTGGAATCAGGAGGGCGAAGATGAGTTTTTCAAGAAAATCGAAGCGTACAAGGAGAAAATCCTAAGAATTGTGAACAAGAATGTGAACCGCACTTCTAAAGTCAGTGCAGTCCAAATATTCCGTGAGCCATTCGAGAAGACAGCTACAAGCAAAATACGCAGATTCAAATATATGAACGCCAAAGGACTTTAATCATTTGGACATAAAACGCGCTATCAGAGAAAGTATAGAGTTTACTGCATCCTTTCCTGGTACAGGTATTCGTAATTCGGTACGTCCAGATTCTTGGTCAGTGTAGACAAGAGAATCCACAAGTTTTGCAGTAGCTTCAGGCGACTGAAGTGTCTCAGCAAGCCGTGACAGGAATTTCATGCCCGATTCTACAAGATCATCCTCTGGTTTGACTTCCTCCAAAGCAGGGACATAGGCAATAGGAGCTGTCTCAACATATTCTGATACAGCCTCAAGCAACTTGCCCATCCTAGAGTCATCAAGTATCACACTATCTTCGCCACCATCCAGAATGCCTTCGAACAGAGAAGACTTCAAATCCAATGTAGCAAGCATCCGCTCTTCAAACGAATCCTTGGATATCATATTGATTATTTGAATATTACGCTTCTGTCCTATACGATATATACGTCCTATTCGCTGCTCAAGAACTGCAGGATTCCACGGCAAGTCGAGATTTATAACAAGCGAAGCTACTTGAAGATTCAGTCCTGTGCTTCCGGTATCAGTAGAGATGAATACTCGGCAAGACTGGTCATTCCAAAATTTATCAATAAGCCGACTTCGCTTATCAGATGGTACTGACCCACTCAAAGAGGAATAGCCTATCCCTGCTTTTTCAAGTTCTTTAGCTACCAGACTCGTCATACGCTCCCATTGACTAAAAATCACCACCTTGTCATCACCATTGCCAATGACATTCTGTAGTATATTCATCGTCTCCTCTACCTTGGTTCCATAAAATGTCTCCTGGTCCAAGATATATGTACTATCACATACCATGCGCATCTGGCTGAGCAATAGCAACATGCGCTTTCTATCTTTATCACTCAGAAAATGCATGCGTTTCCACTTAGAAACAATCTGAGCCACCTGAGTTCTGAACTCGTCATGCAATTCTCTCTGCTGAGGAGTCATTGGCACGAACAGATTCTGGTCAGTCCTTTCAGGAAGCTGAAGGGCAACATCTTGCTTACGCCTGCGGATAAGACGGTTCTTCAGACGCGCTCCTATCACATTGAGATTCTTATAGGAAACAATCTTACCGGAAGCATCTTTGACCGTAGTGTCTGCAATGAACTTGTAGTATGGTCCAAGACAATACTGGTCCACAAATTCCATCACAGAATATAATTCTTCAAGCTTATTTTCCAAAGGAGTTCCTGACAACACCACTGCATAATCGGACCTAATTCGTCTCGCAGCCTTGGAAATCTGGGTATTCCAGTTCTTAAGACGCTGGACTTCGTCCATAATAAGAAGATCAGTACTGATATTTCCACTTTGCTCGGTATCATTGCTCATTGCATGATAAGACACTATCTTATAGAAAGTATCAGAACCGTAAAGTTCTTTACGCCTGGACGGAGTTCCTTCTACAATCACAGATGAGGAATCGGTAAATCTTTCTATCTCTTTCTTCCACTGAAATTTAAGTGATGCAGGGCACAGGATGAGAACTGATGAAACCAGACCTGCCTTACGCATGAGTTCAGCTGTTCCTATAGCTTGTATGGTCTTGCCAAGTCCCATTTCGTCAGCAATGACAGATTTTCCACGAGTAAACGCAAAACGGATTCCTTCTTTCTGATATGGATATAGCTTAGTATGCAGGAGAGAATCCAAATCAGAATCATTGACAGAAGCCATGTATTGCGCTCTGTATTCAGCATCCTTAATTTCCGCAAGATAATCAGTCACATCAGGATAGCATCGAAAATCAGGATCTATCAATCTGGCCTTGGCTATAAATTCAGCCATCGAACCAAGAGTCTGAGACAAAGCTCTCCCATCTTGGTCAAAATACGACTTAGCTAAACCGGACATATCGGTCCAATGAGCGCTTCCGATTCTCAGATATACATTCCTGCCATTTCTATATGACAGGTACAATGACGAATATGGAGGATTGACGACAGGTGCTTTCTTATGACGTTCGTCCAGCCATTGCCTGACAGCTTCAATGTGCTTGCATGTCCCGAGTCCACTTGTCTTAAAATCCATGCATGAGCAATAATTCCAACGGCTTCCGTTACCACGGTAAACAACCTTGTACAGGCTTTTACTTTTGGGGTTACGCACATCAAATACCCCATACGCAGCCTCATCTTGTCGAGGCTGTATAGAAAGCACTTCTCTGGAAGCAAATTGTCTGCGTAACAGAACCTGCCATTCCTCAGGACTCATGTCGTCCGGCTTCACGACATTGGAAAGTCGTTTCCCTGTCTCCTTCATATATGTCTATAATATGTTCTTCACAACCTTGAAAAATTTATACGGCATATAGCGAAACGGAAGATCCAGCCAAACAGGTGTCGTAATAACAGAACGATAATGCGTAAACGCATCAAAGCTCAACTTGTTATGATAACTTCCCATTCCAGACATACCAACACCACCGAAAGGCACATGTTCATTAGCTATATGCATGATCGTATCATTTATGCAAGAGCCTCCGGAAGATGTATGTTTCAGCACATAGTCATCCTGTCCACCGAAATAGTATAGCGCAAGTGGCTTTTCACGAGAACTTACGAAATCTGTCACTTCCTTTATATTTCGGAATGTAAGCACTGGGAATATAGGGCCAAAAATTTCCTCTTGCATAACAGATGAGTCTGGACTCACATTGTCCAAAATGGTAGGTTCAAAATACCTATTTTCTCTGTCAGTATGCCCTCCAAATACGACATTTCCATCTTTTAGATAACCCTCCAAACGTTCAAAAGCCTTGTCGTTCACTATCCTGACGAAATGCTCGGTCTCCTGAGGATTATCACCGAGAAGCGCATGAAATTCCTTTCCAAGTTCATTTAGGAATTCATCTTTTATATCTTCTTGTAGCATGAGATAATCAGGAGCAATGCATGTCTGACCAGCATTCAAGCTCTTGCCCCAAGCTATGCGTCTAGCTGCCATTTTCAGATTAGCATCCTCATCCACAATACATGGGCTCTTGCCACCTAATTCGAGAACTACAGGTGTAAGATTCTTCGCAGCTGCAGTCATCACAAGCCTCCCGAGTGATGGACTCCCTGTGAAGAATATCATGTCCCAACGCTGTTCCAACAATATCGAGTTCACATCTCTATGTCCATGAGTGACAGCTATAAAATCCTCAGGAAACGTATCTTCAATCATCTTCCCTATCACTTCCGAGACATTCGGCACGTATGGCGAAGTTTTGAGCACAGCGGTGCATCCTGCCGAAATGGCTCCTACAAGAGGAGTCAAAAGAAGTTGCACAGGATAGTTCCACGGAGCAATTATCAAAGCTGTACCCAATGGCTCACTTATAACTTTGCTTCGTGATGGAAATAGTTTCAATGGAGTCGTCTTGCAATGCGGTTTAGTCCACTTCCCTATTTTTCTTATATGCGTATGTATCTCGCCGAGAAGTATGCTAATCTCTGTAAGGTACGCTTCCTCGTATGACTTGTGAAGGTCCTTCCAAAGCGCCTCGCAAAGCGGTTTTTCCCACTTCTTGACTGCCGCCTCGAATCTTTTAAGGTTTTTCTTTCTTCCTTCTATGTCCAATGTCCTTCCCGACTGAAAATATTCTGCCTGCCGGGAGCGTATTTCCGCTATCTTTTCTGCTGTCGTTCCTGCCATCATGTCAATGTCCTTGAGACCTATTTTGGTCAATGTTGCCAAATGTAGTTATTTTTTTCTACCTGTAAAATGATCCATAACAGAGTAGACTCCGAAAATGTTTCCAAAGATAAAATCAAATAGACAATTTGGAAGAAGTCCCTGCCAAATACGTATGAAATGGTATGCGAATGGTATACCTCTGAAAGACTTGCCTACCTCAATAGCACGAATAATCTTCTTGGCAGTCTTTTCAGGTTTGAGAATCGGGAACACCTTGGAATTCACGCCATCAAACATCCCTGTATTTATAAAATATGGAGCAACTGATGTAACGCGGACATTGCTATGAGCCTGTTTAAGTTCTATACGCATGGACTCTGTCCATCCTATAACAGCCCATTTACTGGCGCAATAGACTGAAAGTTTCGGCACACCAAGCATTCCTGCTGCCGAAGCAATGTTGCATATATGTCCGGAATCACGTTTTATCATATCAGGCAACACGTTTAGTGCCACATACATCGGAGCATTGGCATTGATATCCATCGTCAATTTTATATCTTGCACAGTCTGACCATCAAACGTATTATTGCCTTTAACAACTCCCGCACAATTGATGAGAATATCCACCTCGCCTACCTCATTCTTTACCTTACCATATATGGCAGCAACAGCATTAGGATCCGCGACATTGGCGACATAACTATGAATATGGCCTTGTACAGCGTCCTTGACAAGCGGTTTCACATGACCAAGTTCAGTCTCCGTAATGTCAATATTTGATTGACTTATATCCCAGATTATAAGATTTTTCGCGCCCTTCTCAAGACAAATCCGTCCCATGATTCTGCCAATTCCTGAAGCCCCTCCAGTAATCAGTACATTCTTTCCAGTAATATTCATTTTCTTACATTTTTCAAGACACAAATATAGAGGATAACCCCCAAAATATAAAATTATTCGACTTTTCCTCCAATAGACAATTCACATGGAACACAGAAACAGACATTTAGGCCAATATATTTGCTGATAAATGATTAGTAACTATCTTTGTACATATAGTATTTTTCATAATATATGGACAGAACAAATAAACAGCAGGCCAAAATATTGGCGATATTCATGGTTCTTGCGACAATTTATTTCATACCGAAGGCTACATTGATACAAATTCTTCCTGCCACAATGGTCAAATATCGAATCATCGGACCTCTCCTGACATTGACATTGGCAAGTATATTTATGGCTCCGTGGCAGATAGCCTTGGCAATGGGCTTTTCTCTCGTAGGAGATTTCATGGGAGCCTATGGAAGTTTCATAGGTCAAATGGGGTTTTTCGCACTCGCCCATGTGATGCTGATTTCTTATTTCACATGTCGGTTAATGTCAATGCGGAATAATGGGAAGCTGTGGCTAAAAACAATTCCAACCGCCATCATTGTCCTTGCTCTCCTAACATTCGCATTGGCATACATAATACCAAACGCGCCGGCAGGAATAATCCGTACCGGCTGCGTCGTATATGCAATTCTAATATGTTCTATGTTCGGTTTGGCAACTCTCCAGAAGAAAGTTCTGTTCACCATCGGTGCAGGATTATTCCTGTTTTCAGATATGATCTTGTCGTGGAACAAGTTCACATCCCCTGTGGAAAATAGTCGTTGGTGGATTATGATTCCATACTATGGAGGCCAACTACTCTTGTGGATTCAAGCAGCCAAATTAAAAGTCACTCGCTAAGCTTTCCAGTCAATGTCTTGATACATTTAACTTCTTCCTCACTGTAAGGTGTACCATCGCGGCGGAGAATATCATGGAACCACAGCTCAGGTTCTTCAGTTCTACATGGAGAAGTCATTGTTTCCCAAGGAAATATAGTATTACTTTTCCCAGATACAAGTCCCCAGTTGATTGCTCCAACATGTCTTTCCTTAAGCATCGGCATAACAGACTGGAATGTACTTCCTTCAGTTCTCGCCATATACTCTGTGCAGACCATCGGACGACCATACGTAGCAAGAGTGTCCAACATGTGGCTGTGCTTGTCAGCTGATTCATATGTATGATAGGTCAATATATCCGAATGTTCTATCTGCCAAACGTTCATTTCGCCAAGTTTCGGACTCCATACGCCAGCTGTTAAAGGTTGGTCAGGGTTCACTTTCCTCGCCCATGTAAAGATGTCTTTCAGCAAAGGAAAGCTTCTTGTCCAGTATCGGTTCGGATCTTGTCCTCCTCCTGGTTCGTTATAGAGATCCCAGGCAAAGATGCGCTTGTCATGCTTGAAGGATGACATCACATCGGTAACATAGGATTCAAGCACCTTTACGACAGACGCTGTGTCCGCAGCATAATCGCATCCGCTTCCGCATGGACCAAAATATAATATTCCAGGATCCTTCACCCAACCGGAATTATGCACACCTTTCTTGGGCTCAGGCTGCTTTCCTGCCGCATAACTTTCATTCCAACAATCGTCAAGGAATACGAACATAGTGGAAATTCCATGTCCAAAGGAGATTTCCAAATACTTGTTCATTCTGTCTTTCAGACCTTTGCTATCTGTTTCCCATAATACATGGTGAAGAAACACACGCATGCAATTAAATCCAAGATCTTCAGCCCAGCCAAGTTCCTTGTCTATTTCAGTAGGATTGAACGTATCTTCCTGCCACATCTCAAGCTGATTTACAGCATAGGACGGAATATAGTCACATCCTTTTACCCAACCTTGTGCAGAACACCATTCTTCCGCTTTTTCAGCAGACCATCTGGTACCAAGACTATTATTATCGCATGAGCAGAACAATGCAGCAAATGCGCACATTACAAGGAATCTTTTCATATTTTCGCTTATTTTCCAAAGAGTTTTGCTACGGCTGCAGCGCAGTTTATCCCATCAATCGCAGATGAAACAATTCCACCAGAGTAGCCGGCACCCTCCCCACATGGGAAGAGTCCTGGAACTTGAGGACACTGGAAGTCATCGCCACGAACTATCCTAACAGGTGACGAAGTCCTGGATTCAACTCCAAGAAGCAGGGCATCTTCTGTGTAATAACCTCGCATCTTGTTGTTAATCAAAGGAAATACCTTCTGCAATCTGGACGATACACATTCAGGAAGGAGGTCATACAATGGCGCAGATACTACACCCGGGCGATATGATGTTTCTGGAAGATCCTCCGACATCTGCTCCTCACAAAAATCAACCATACGTTGCGCAGGAGCGCAGAACTTGTTAATTTCACCATTCTCGTCTGCCTCGATATGCTCAGAAACATAGTCGTACATCTTCTTTTCCACATCGTGTTGGAAGTTCAGCAGCGAGAATGCACCATATTTCTTATACTCTTCAGGAACATCATCCGGCTCTATCGAAACAACAACTCCAGCATTAGCCCACTTGGAGTTTCGAGCAGAATTGGACATTCCATTAAGCACAGTATATCCGTCCTCCGTAGATGATGGAACGAGGATTCCTCCAGGACACATACAGAATGAGAATACCCCCCTGCCGTCAACCTGCTCCACAAATGAATATTCAGCTGCAGGATATCCTTGTTCCCATTGTCCGCGATAACGAATTTTGTTTATAAGGTCTTGTGGATGTTCCACGCGGACTCCCATTGCAAACCCTTTTGCTTGAATGTCCCAACCTTTCCTATCGAAAAGTTCATATATATCGCGTGCAGAATGTCCTGTCGCAAGAATAACAGCTTTAGCTCTGAATGTCAATGTCTTGGAAGTCTTATCGTTCACTTCTCCGCCTTTACTGTCGTCAAGCGCAGTAATAGTCAAAACACCATTTTCATCTTTTTCTATATCAGTAACACGAGTCTGGAAATAGTATTCTCCACCATGCTCTATTATACATTCGCGGATATTGCTTACAAGACGAGGAAGTTTGTCTGTTCCAATATGCGGATGAGCATCAATGATTATAGATGGATCGGCTCCGAAATTGACAAACTGGTAAAGCACCTCACGATTGTCTCCGCGCTTGGAGGACCTTGTGAAAAGTTTTCCGTCAGAAAATGTTCCAGCTCCGCCTTCTCCATAACAATAGTTGGAATCCGGATTAACGATTCCAGATCTGGAAAGTTTGGCGATATCAGGTTTTCTTCCGCTGACATCTTTTCCACGTTCTATAACTATCGGCTTCAGCCCAAGCATAAGAAGCCTCAATGCAGCAAACATTCCTGCAGGACCTGAGCCTATAACGATGACCGGTTCAGCATTATGAACATCTTTGTATTCCGGAAGCTTATAGTCTTCATAAGGTTCATCTTTCTTATACGCCTCGACTCTATAACGCATTGTTACGTCACCTCTTGCATCGATTGAACGATGTACTATATGGCAATGTGCATCAGCATTGACCAATGTCGGTTGATACGACTTGGTCGGATCAATGACGTTTATCACAGCATTCGGTCTCAAATGCAGAGCTTCAGCTGCAGCCATCCTTATGTCATCCAATCGTGGTTCGCGTCCCATTCTACAGGACACTTCAAATTCTACCATTTCTTATCTATTTATGTTTGTCAATCTTGTTCTACTTCCGAATATTTTGTTTTCGTTCGGATCTCGTTCGGAAAAGTGGCCTTTTTCCGAACCATTAACTGGTTTTTGGCCATTTCGTTCGGAAATCCCCATGTTTTCCGAACCATTTCCCAGAACATGGGTGCTCATGCACTCGGGCCATCCAGCGACGCCAACGGTTAAAAGTCAGCCATGCGAGATACTGGTGCTATATCCAATGGGGTACGTTCTCCAGCAAGGTAATGATAATACCCTGCTATGGCTATCATCGCAGCATTATCTGTTGTAAACTTAAATTCAGGCAAATACGTATTCCAACCACGTTTCTTCCCTTCTTCCGTAATTCTGTTTCTCAACCCACTATTGGCAGAGACACCTCCTCCAATCGTAATTTCTTTTATACCAGTCTGATTAGCAGCCTTTATAAGTTTATCCATCAGGATATCTATCAACGCTTTTTGGAAACTTGCGCAGATATCTTCCTTGTTCTTCTCCATAAACTCAGGATCTTTGGCCATCTCGTCACGGACAAAATATAACAAAGACGTTTTTATCCCACTGAAACTATAATCAAGGCCAGGAATATGGGGCTTAGCAAACTTGAAGCGATCAGCGTCACCAAGCTTAGCAAGTTTATCAATCACAGGACCACCAGGATACCCGAGCCCCATCATCTTGGAACATTTGTCGAATGCCTCGCCCACAGCATCATCAATAGTCTGCCCAAGAATCTCATAGTCAAGAGGACTATTTACCCTAACAATCTGAGAATTGCCTCCTGAAACGAGGAGACACAAATACGGGAACTCCGGGTGATGATTTTCTTTATCGTATTGTTGAACAAAGTCCGCGAGTATATGTCCTTGGAGATGGTTCACCATAACGATAGGAATTCCAAGCGACACTCCAAGAGCTTTAGCGAAAGAAGTCCCCACAAGAAGAGAACCTAACAACCCAGGACCGCGAGTAAATGCGATTGCCGTAAGATCTTCCGGCTTAATTCCTGCTTTCGAAAGAGCTTGGCTGACCACCGGTACAATATTCTGCTCATGGGCACGCGATGCCAACTCTGGTACCACACCGCCATAATCCTTATGGACCTGCTGACTTGCAATGACGTTCGACAGAAGATATCCATCCTTTATCACAGCAGCGGATGTGTCATCACATGATGATTCGATTCCGAGAATAATATCTGACTTCTCCATTTCTCAACATTTCAATTTTCGACCTACAAATGTAGCGATAATATTTCACATAAAAAGTGCTATCTTTGTATGATATATATAAAATATAAGTAAAAATTATCAGGAAGACTGTAAAAATATTGTATCTGACATTTATGTCCGTCGTGATCATCTTGGTCGCGGCCATTATAGCCATACAGACACCTGAAGTACAAACAAAACTTGCAAAAAAAGCAATCGAAGCCGTCAGCAAAAAAATTGACGGAGATATAAGCATCGGCAAGATGCACATAGATCCGTTCAAGGCTGTAGTAATCAAAGACATTGTCATAAAAGATAGAAATCCTTGGAGAGATTCGGTTGGACATGCTCCTGTCGACACATTTTTTCAAGCAGAATATATCACAGCTAACTTCAGCATAAAATCATTTCTCGGAGGTTCAATCAGCCTATCTTCGGCAAAAGTATCAAACGGTCAGTTCAATCTCGTGATTGAGCCGTATATGGATGCTGACACCATGACTACAAGAGTGAACCTAAAGCGCATATTCAAGCTTGGTGGCAGCAAAAATGAGAAAAAAAGAAATGACAACGAGATATTTTTCATAAGGAACGTTGCATTGGAGAACATGAGGTTCACCATGAGGAACTTCAACAGAGATAGCAATGTCATAGGTGCTGACGCAATAAATTGGTATGACATGGATGTTTCCGACATTAACGTATCTGGCAGAAGACTTAGAATGAAAGGCGGAGTCATGTATGGAATCTGTGACAAAATGTCATTTCGCGAAAAAAGCGGGTACATCTGCTATCATCTTTCTGGAAACACGAGTGTCGGAAACGGGAAGACATTCATAGGAGACTTGAGACTCATCGATGGATGGTCTGACATCACAATACCAGAATTCACATTGACTTACGCAAACACGGAGGCATGGTCTGACTTTATCTCCAAAGTGAGGATGAAAGGGGAAATTTCCAGAAGCACTGTCAGCATGAGTTCGCTCGGATTTTTCGCTCCCGCTCTGAAAAATTTCCGAATGACTACCGAAATCAGTGGATTAATGAATGGTTATGTCAATGACTTCAGACTTAAAAATATACGATTCAAGACCACAGATACTGATGGATTCGGGACCAAGTCTGGTGCCAATAACGGTGGAATTTCAGGAGAAATGAACGGAAGCATAACAGGTCTTCCTGACTCCAAAGCTATGCTCCTTTCCGCAGACGTCAAAAAACTTACATTTACATCACATGGTTTGGAGCGATTTATAAAAGGATGGGCACCAGATGTCAATCTCAAGTTGGACAACATCTGCAAGGATAAGGCTATCACATTCTCTGGGAGAGCTAAAGGTCCGCTGAACCGTCTACATGCAACAGGTAAGCTCCACTCAAAATTTGGAATAGTTCATGCCGACATTAGCTTAAGAAACCTGCTTGATAGTTACAGGCCACTCGCAATAGGCGGAACCATCAGGACAGAAGAGCTGGACATCAGTGACATTGTCACCGGCATACCTGTCGGGAAATGCAATATGAGAACAGGATTAAACGCAACAATAGCAAAAGATTCGCTCGGTGTCAGGATTGACTCGCTATTCGTGGATAAACTCAATGTTCTCGGTTACGATTACAGTGGCATAGCTGCAGCCGGAACATTTGCACAAGACGCCTTCAATGGACGTATTGTATGTAGCGATCCAAATCTCAGCTTTCTGTTCCAAGGAATATTCTCGCTATCTTCAAAGACACAGAATGCCCTGTATCAGTTTTATGCAAACCTCGGTTATGCCGACTTACATGCTTTGAACATAGACAAGCGCGGAATCTCACGAATCAGCTTTAGTACAAATGCAAATTTCACAAGAGTAAGCGGTGATGACATCATCGGGAACATTGACATTGACAATATGGTCCTTGAAGATGAACATGGAATACATGATGTGGGAGATATTGAAATAGCATCGCACTCTGGTAGTGACCTCAACAGAATACGATTCGATTCTGAATTTGCAGAAGGTTCATTCGTAGGAAGTAAGTTCATCACAAGCTTCATCCGAGACCTAAAGGCAGTAACTACAGAAAAAGAGTTGCCTTCACTTGATGTCAATCGTAAAAGTTCTTTCAGCAGCAATAGCTATAACTTATCCTTCAAATTTCACGATACCAAGGACATATTGTCTTTCTTCGCTCCAGGAGCCTATATTGCCGACAGTACAGCACTTGCACTGAACATTGGAAAAGACGGATTATTGAATGCCCACTTACGTTCCAGACGGCTTGCTATAAAAGACAAATATATCAAGAATATAGACCTTGAAGTCGGAAACCATTCCGGGAGGCTTGATGGAACAATGAAAGTAGATGAGATATCTGCAACTCCTGTATTGACCAAATGCAACAAATTGAATTTCAGCGTATGGAGTGATTCCCTTAAGCTCGGTTTCAGTTATGACAACGATAACGGAAGAGGCAACAGAGGTAAGATATCTGTAGGAGGTAGACTTTTTAGAGATGCAGATGATAGTCTTAATTTATCCGCAACAATACTCCCTTCAAACATCTCGTTGAATGCAACAGACTGGAAACTACACTCAGGAGACATGATGTTCAGCAAACATTCCATAAAAGTCAACACTTTAGGAATAACAAGTCCTGGACAGTCTATCAAAGTTACAGGAGGATATTCTTCAGATACGGCTGATACACTCCGTATGGACATGAATAAATTTGATATTTCCATGATCAATGCGTTCAGCAACATTGATATGGGGATAAAAGGACTAGTTTCAGGAAAAGCACTGCTTATATCCCCGACAGGAGAAAAAACAGGTATTCTCATGAGTGTCAACTGTGATTCCACGGAATTCGGAGGTGAAAAGCTTGGTACTCTGAGGCTGGCAAGTGTATGGGACGAAGAAAAACGCGCATTCAACTACATTTGCAAGAACGACCTCGATGGAGTACAAAATCTGAATGCATACGGCAACTTCTCCCCAAGCACGAAGTATCTCGAAGGCCGTCTTAATCTTAATGGACTCAATGTCGGTTACGGAATGCCTTTTCTCAACTCCATTTTCAGTACAATGTCAGGAAGCGTTTCCGGAGACATTGCCTTCATAGGTCAGATAAACGCTCTCGGAATAGCGAGCAAAGATTTGAGACTGAATAAAGTACGCATAAAAGTAGGTTTCACTAATGTCGAATATGTCGCTGATGGATCTGTTAGTCTGGACTCGAAAGGTGTAAGATTTCTGAATGTTAATGTCAATGACAGATTCAATGAGAAAGGCTCAATAAGCGGAGGCATTACATGGGAGCACTTCAGAAACATGAGTTTCGATACCAATATTAAATTCAACAGAATGGAAGTCCTAAACACTGGAGAAACTGACAATCCAGTGTTCTATGGAACAGTCTTTGGAACCGGCTCATTAGATATCACAGGGCCATTGGAATCGCTAATGCTCACGGCTTCAGCAAGAACTGAGAAGAGCGGAACGCTTCATATTCCGCTTAATTCATCCTCATCCGCTAACGTTTCCAATCTTCTAACTTTCAAAGAGCCACAACAAGAGATAAAAATAGATCCTTACGAAGAGATGCTGAAAAGACTGAAGTCTAAAGAGAAGAAGAATAGTAGTTTCGGAGTCAAGTTGAGGATAAACGCTACACCTGACGTAACAGCAAGCATTGACATAGACCAAGCTACAGGAAATGTGCTTACTGGTAGAGGAAATGGGCAAATAGACTTGGATGTTCGACCAAGTACAGGGACATTCAACATTAACGGATTCTACAATATATTAGGCGGGAACTATCATCTCGTCGCATTGGGAATCGCCAAAAGAGACTTTACAATACAAGAAGGGAGTTCAGTAAAATTCAATGGAGATATAATGGACAGTGACTTAGATATCAATGCATTATATAAGACCAAAGCTTCTATTGGGACATTGATTGCTGATACAACGTCTACTACGAGGAGAGTTGTAGAGTGTGGGATATCCATAACAGACCGGCTGAGCAATCCGAGACTTGCGTTCTCCATCAACGTCCCAGATTTGGATCCTACAACACAAGCCAGAGTTGAGAGTGCACTCAATTCGCAAGACAAGATTCAGAAACAGTTACTGGCGCTACTGCTAACGAATGGATTCTTGCCTGAAGAACAATCAGGGGTCACTAACAATTCGCCGCTTATGTATGTCAATGTTACCGAAATTATGGCTAACCAGCTAAACAACATACTTCAGAAACTGAATATTCCTGTCGATTTAGGACTTGACTATCAGCAAAGCACGAGCGGCTCCAACATATTCGACGTAGCCTTATCCACAGCCCTTTTCAATAATAGGGTGCTCGTTAATGGCACAATAGGAAACAGGCAATACACATCCGGAGCGACAGGAAGCGAGGTTGTTGGAGATTTGGATATAGATGTAAAATTGGACAAGCCGGGAGCATTGAGACTAAACCTATTCTCGCACTCGGCCGACCAATATACGAACTATCTCGACAATACCCAACGTAACGGCATCGGTCTCACTTACCAGAAAGAGTTCGACAATTTCATGGACTTCATCAGAAACTTGTTCAGAAGCCGAAAAAAGAAACGCGAGGTAGACAACATCCGGAAACAAGACGCATTGAACCAGAAAAAAATAACAATACATATAGAACCGTGTGACGAGCAAAAGTCCCGGAGAGGAAAGAAAAGAAAAGATGAATAATAAAGGAAGATTATTTCTGATACCGTCTCCGCTTGGAGACAATGATCCAAAGGAAGTTATACCAGAAGGAGTATTGTCAATATTACCGGTCATCAGCACATATGTGGTGGAAGCCACTCGCACTGCAAGAAGATACCTATCTTCAGCCGGACTTAAAGGTCATATACAGGATCTTGATTTTCATGAACTAAACGAGCATACAAAGCCGGAAGAAGTAGAAAACCTCCTGTCTCTTTTCGACAATGGGAATGATGTAGGTCTCATAACTGAAGCCGGACTTCCTGCCGTAGCCGATCCGGGTTCTCAACTGGTACGTCTTTGTCATAGGAACGGCATCGAAGTAGTACCATGCTCAGGGCCCTCATCACTCATGTTGGCCTTGATGGCATCTGGATTGAACGGACAATCATTTGCATTCCTTGGCTACATTCCAGCAAAGACTGACGAGAGGAGACAAATGCTCAAAAACATTGAAAAGCATTCTGCTTCAGCCAAGCAGACGAAAATATTCATAGAAACACCCTACAGGAATGATTCGCTTTTTGCTGACATTCTCTCGATATGCCAAGGCTCAACGGAACTGTGTATTGCCGCTGACATTACCATGCCTGATGCATACATCATGACACATACTGTAGCAGAATGGAAACGTGAGCTTGCCAAGGCAGACGGAAAGCCTATCATAGGTAAACGCCCATGTGTATTCTTGATACTCGCACGATAAATGAACATCGACATGACAAAGAAAGCAGCATATATAACTCTCGGATGTAAGCTAAATTACGCTGAAACATCTACATACGAACGCGGTTTCATGAACGCCGGATACGAATCTGTACCTTGGACTGAAGTTGCCGACCTGTATATCATAAACACATGCTCAGTCACGGAGCATGCGGACAGGAAATCAAGGAACATTATCAGGAAACTGCATCGTACATCTCCGAGCGCCACTATTGTTGTTACAGGGTGCTATGCCCAACTAAAGCGTACAGAAGTGGAGGCAATTGATGGAGTGAGTCTCGTTTTCGGAGCAGACGACAAAAGTTCGCTTGTAAGCGGGACTCTCGATTTCATCGACGGACGCTTTAAGATGACTCAAGATAATGCTGACATTCTCAGAAAGAGCTCCGAGCTTGAGACATTTGCAGCATATTCAAGCGGAGAAGAGCGCACTCGCTCGTTTCTAAAGGTGCAGGACGGATGTGACAATTTCTGTGCATACTGCACCGTTCCTTTCGCAAGAGGTCGAAGCAGAAGCATTTCTATTGAAACTGCCGTAGCGGAAGCCAAAAAGATAGCAGATGCAGGAGTTAAGGAAATTGTACTAACAGGAGTCAATACGGGTGATTTTGGAAGGAAATCAGGAGAAAGTTTCTTGGATCTTCTAAAAGCTCTCAATGATGTGAAAGGCATAGAAAGATACCGCATATCTTCCATTGAGCCTAACTTGCTGACTGATGATATCGTGGACTGGATCGCATCTGGAACGAAGTTTCTCCCTCATTTTCACATACCGCTTCAGAGTGGCAGCGATACCATTCTCAAAGATGTCGGAAGAAAATATACTACAGAGTTTTTCGCATCAAAGATTGACTACATACGCAAGAGAATGGGCACGAATGTTTTCTTCGGGATAGACGTCATTGCCGGACTTCCAGGAGAAACAGACGAACTGTTTATGGAAACGTATAATTTTCTTAAAGACAGAATAAAACCAGCATTCATACATATATTTCCATACTCAAAAAGACCAGGAACAAGGTCCTCTGTGAGAAAGGACCAGGTACAGGACTGCGTGAAAACAAAACGTGTAGAAATGCTCGAAGGACTATGCAAGATGTTGAATGAGGAGTTCATAGAATCGCAGAAAGGATCTCGAGAAAAGGTATTGTTCGAAGAAACGAACAACAACGGCATTATGTGCGGATATACAGGAAATTATATCAAAGTGGAAAGACCTTGGGATCCTGATTTGGCAGGGAAAATTGTTGAAGTTACCATATAGAGATTGGCAAAATGAAGACACGTCTAACTTTTCTTGGAACAGGCACATCGCAAGGTGTACCTATTATAGGATGCAAATGTCCAGTATGCACTAGCATTGACCCACACGACAAGAGGTTCAGATCTGCAGCCCTCGTGGAGTATGGCGGATTGACAATTCTTATAGACGCGGGGCCAGATTTCAGAATGCAAATGTTGAGGCAAGATATAAGTCATCTGGATGCTATACTACTGACTCACAGCCATAGGGACCATACTGGAGGACTTGATGATGTAAGATCATTGAACTATATTGACCAAAGGGCAGCTGAAATTTATTGTGAGCCTATGGTATTAGCTTCATTAAAGGAAGGATATGACTATGTTTTTGCCGAGAAAAAATATCCTGGAGCTCCAGAATGGCATATTCATATCATCAATGACAAGCCTTTCTTCGTAGAACCGAGTAATGATGACAAAAAGCTAATATGGGTTCATGACCAAGGATATTGCTACCAAAATGCTGATGGCTCGCTCTCTCCTACTGATGATAGGAAAATAGATAATGCCGAACCTGCTGATGATCCGACATTTAAAGGAGGCATGATTTCTTCCAACAGACACGGTGTCGAGGTGATTCCAATAAGAGGAATGCATGACAAAATGCCTGTCCTTGGATTCCGTTTCGGCAATATAGCTTATATAACAGACATGAGCCTACTGCCAGAGGGTGAACTGGAAAAGTTACATGGATTGGAGCATGTAACGTTGAACACAGTCGGATACAAACCCCATCATTCTCATTTTTCTCTATATCAAGCTATTGATGTGGCGCATCAAATCGGAGCAAAGCATACTTGGCTAACTCACTTATCGCACACATTTCCTTCTTACATGAGTTTCTGTAACCAGTTGCGAGAGCTATCTCCCGATTTGGATATTCAGCCGGCATTTGACGGGCTTGTTATCGAAGATTAACATTCAGCACCTGCCGGCAAGCCAGTATCCGAAGAATACAGAACAAAGACCTAATATAATGCTTCCAGTCACATAAACGGCAAACATAAGCCAATTACCGGTCTGTAGCATTGACAAACTTTCATTGGCAAACGTTGAAAATGTGGTAAAGCCTCCGCATAGACCTGTAGTCAGAAGTAGACAACATGTGCCTGCTGTGGATGAAGTTCTGTAGAAAAGCCCATACAAAAGACCTATCAGCAAGCATCCTAATACATTGACAATAAACGTATGAATCGGAAAGCCAGCTACAGGACGAACAATAAGTGACACAACATAACGCAACACTCCACCAGCAAAGCTGCCGATTCCTACGAGAAATATTGATTTCAACATACCTTATGGAACTGCGACACAAAACCTCTATCTTCTGCGAAGCTTGGCTGCAAGAGAGCCGTCCATCGCACCTTTCATCAACTTGCGCGTACCTTCAAATTGCTTTAGCAGACGATTCACCTCAGGAATGGATGTGCCGCTTCCATCTGCAATACGCTTACGACGACTTCCGTTGATAGCCTCAGGATGCTCGCGTTCATATGGAGTCATTGCCAAAATAATGGCCTCAACACCCTTGAATGCACTATTGTCAACATCAATATCCTTGATAGCTTTTCCAACGCCAGGAATCATGGATGCAAGATCCTTGATATTACCCATCTTCTTAATCTGCTGGATCTGGTTATAGAAATCCATAAGCGAGAACTGGTTTTTGGCCAACTTTTTCTTAAGTTCACGAGCCTGCTTCTCGTCATATTGTTCTTGAGCCTTTTCCACAAGAGAAACGACATCACCCATACCAAGAATTCTATCTGCAATACGAGACGGATGGAATACATCGAGAGCATCTATCTTCTCTCCAGATGATATGAACTTGATAGGTTTGCCAACAACGGCCTTGATAGAAAGCGCAGCTCCTCCACGGGTATCGCCATCCATTTTCGTCAGTACAACGCCATCGAAATCAAGCACATCATTGAAGGCCTTGGCTGTCTCAACGGCATCTTGACCAGTCATTGCATCGACAACAAAAAGAATTTCCGTAGGATTAACAGCTTTCTTTATGTCAGCTATCTCATCCATCATTTCTTGATCCACAGCAAGGCGTCCAGCGGTATCAATGATGACAACAGAAATACCTTCAGCCTTAGCCTTGGCAACAGCATCCTTTGCAATCTTTACAGGATCCATGACTCCGTCTTCCGTAAATACTGGAACACCGGCCTGTTCTCCCATAACTTTCAATTGATCAATGGCAGCAGGGCGATATACGTCACAGGCTGCAAGAAGTACTTTCATTCCCTTCTTAGACTTGCATAGATTGGCAAGTTTGGATGTAAATGTGGTTTTACCAGAACCTTGAAGACCAGATATAAGGACTATGCCTGGGTTTCCTTTAACATTTATATCAGTCGCACCGCTTCCCATGAAATCAGCAAGCTCGTCATGGACAATCTTGACCATCATCTGCTGTGGCTTCACAGCCGTGAGCACATTCTGCCCCATGGCCTTGTCTTTAACCCTATCACAAAACTCTTTGGCGACTTTATAGCTCACATCGGCATCAAGGAGTGCCTTGCGGATATCCTTGACTGTCTCTGCAACGTTGATTTCAGTTATTTTTCCCTCTCCTTTGAGGATCTTGAAGGATCTTTCGAGCCTTTCGGACAGATTTTCAAACATATTTTATTTATTTAAATATCGGTGAATTAACTATTGTTAGGTCATCAGAAAATACCGCCGGAGCAATATTTCTGAGATTATAACGACTACTCATGACGCTTCCATAAGCACCGGCACTACGTATTGCCATGACATCTCCTCGAAAACTTTCAGGTAATTCTCTGTCTGTTCCCCATACATCGCTTGATTCGCAAACAGGGCCAGTAAGATCGTATAATTTTTCCCCTCCGGTTCCACATGATGGAAAATGGGTGCCTACGGACTTTCCATCAGCGTATGGCTGAGTGGTTGCGCGGAGATAAGCTGCGGTGAGATTCTCGATTTTGTGATAGGCACCATAGAGAGCTGGGCGGATAAGATCATTCATACCGGCATCAAGAATAAGAAACGACTTGCGTTCTCCATGCTTAACGAACAAAACACGAGAAATCAAAGAACCACACTGCGCCACCATCGACCTGCCCGGTTCTATACTGACAGTCTGGTCATGTCGACGTACAAGTTCAGAATCAATCGTTGAGAACCACTTGGCGAAATCCGGTATCAGAGCTTCGTCAGGACATGTATAATCGACACCGAGCCCCCCTCCAAGATCTATGTCATGCACTATAAGACCACGTTCCTCAAAATATCTTACAATCTCGGATGCACGTCTGCATTCTTCACCATACACAGCCTCCACATCAGTTATCTGAGAGCCTATATGAAAATGAAGCCCCTTAAAACACAATGACTTACTATTCTTAATAAGCTCGATTGCGCTATCGAATTCATGTCTCGATATACCGAACTTATTCTCGTCAAGTCCTGTCGTAATGAACTTATGAGTGTGTGCATCAACATTAGGATTTATACGCACAGAAACATTGGCTCGAACTCCTTTTGCAGAAGCAAGGGCATCTATCACTTCCATCTCCATCAGTGATTCGACATTGAAAGTGCCAATTCCAAGTTCCAACGCACGGGAAATTTCGTAATCAGTCTTCCCCACTCCAGCAAACACTATAGATTCCGGCTTAAAATCATGTTCCGATGCATACTCTACTTCGTTGCCGCTCACGCAATCGGCCCCGATACCTTTCGAACTGATATATTGCAAAATACGAGGTTCGACATTGGCTTTCAAAGCATAATGAACTCCTATGCCGTACCTACGAGACAATGCCGCCACTTCATCCACAGTTCTGCGAAGAAGGTCAATGTCATAGTACCAAAAAGGTGTCGGCAGTTCTTCTATTTTGGAGAATTCCTTGAACTTGAGCATAAAATATTCAATAAAAGCCAAACAGATTGCAAAATTACGCAAAAAAACCTAACTTCGCACAAAATTTCAGCCGGAGAAAAATCAATTTCTCCTGCCTGACATTAAATAACTGTAAATTAAAGATTGGAAATGGAAAAAGGACCAATTTCAAATTTCATCACCCACAACTACCGTCACTTCAACTCGGCTTGCCTTGTTGATGCTGCGAAGGCTTATGAAGAGCTCCTCGCAAAAGGTGGCAAGATGATGTTGGCCATGGCCGGCGCCATGAGTACAGCCGAGCTCGGACTCTCACTTGCTGAGATGATCCGTCAAGACAAGTTCTCCATCGTATGCTGCTCAGCAAACAACCTGGAGGAGGATATCATGAACCTCGTAGCACACTCTCACTATTACAGAGTCCCTGGCTACAGAAACCTCACCGCTCAGCAGGAGCAGGAGCTTCTTGACAACCACTACAACCGTGTTACAGATACATGTATCCCAGAGGAAGAGGCTTTCCGTCGTCTCGAGGGCGCTCTTGTTGACGTTTGGAACAAGGCAAAGGCAGAAGGAAAGAGATACCTCCCTTACGAGTATATCTATCAGATTCTCAGAAGTGGAGTTCTTGAGAAATATTATGAGATCGACCCTAAAGACAGTTGGGTTCTCGCAGCATGCGAAAAGAACATTCCTATCATCTGCCCAGCATGGGAGGATTGTACTACAGGAAACATTTTCGCAGCACACTGCATCAAAGGAGACTTCACACCAGATCTCGTAAAGAACGGAATCGAGACAATGCTATTCCTTGTTGACTGGTACAAGAAGAATGCTACTGGAGCAGGTGTAGGTTTCTTCCAGATTGGTGGAGGTACAGCAGGTGATTTCCCTATCTGCGTCGTTCCTATGATGGAGCAGGATCTCGGTTGGCATGGAACACCACTTTGGTCATACTTCTGCCAGATTTCCGATAGTACAACATCTTATGGTTCATATTCAGGAGCAGTTCCTAACGAGAAAATCACATGGGGCAAGCTCGCGCCTGAGACTCCTAAATTCATCGTGGAGTCAGATGCAACTATCGTTGCTCCTCTTATTTTCGCATACGTTCTCGGCTGGTAGTCTTTCGCTTCAGCCACTGGAATATGGGATGTCCAGAGTATTTCCGGACATCCTTTTTTTGAGAAAGCTATTTAAATTGTTTTATATTCACCACATACCACACCTGAAACATGAGAACACCAACACAAATAGAAAAAACAATTGTAACATCCGGAATTCCTGACATTTTCAAGATATTCTTCTTCGGAATAAATGGAAAAGATGAAGCAAGAATCCTGCATAAGAACATAGGACGTGTAGGGCGGATTAGTTCACATCATGAGGATAGCAAACCCGCTTTTCTCGATTATAATACTATAGAAAAGAAACTCATGCAATGGATTGACACTGGATGTAATCTTGCAGGAGACTTCAGCATGGATGAACTGACATATACACTAAACATTCCTAAGCCAGCATTAAGAAAATATTTCGAAATCTATCTGCAGAAAGATTTCCGTTCTTGGAAAAGTTTGATGCGGATAGAAAAAGCAAAAGATATGCTCACAGACGAAAGTGTGAGCATAGAGTATATCTCAAGGGCTGTAGGGTTCAATGACAAATCCAACTTTCACCGCCAATTCAAGGCAAGCACAGGAATGACACCTAAGAAATGGCGTGATAGTCTCTACTGATGCGCAGGTCTCAACAAATCAAGCACTACTTTTACAGGGTTGAATGTTTCCAATGGTACCTCAACGAAATAAGTGTTCCAATCACTCATGGAGCCATTCCAAAGTCCAGGCAACTCCAATGCCTTTAATTCCCTACCCTGATAGCTTTTTGAGGAGATAAAACCAGCATCCTGGTCCACATAATTCAGAAGGTCGAATTTGTTTCCTTTATAGTCATGCAGACAACATACAAGATCTACAGGATTGAAATGAGTAGCATGTGAGAGAATATCACGCGAACGCGAGTCATTCATATCTATCTGAACGCTCTCGAGGATTTGAAGGTTCGAAGAGCCATCCCTGCCGGCTACAATGAAAGGCCCACCTCCAGGCTCACCTTGATTGCGAACCATACCACATACTCGTATAGGTCTGTTCAGCTTGGAACGAAGAAGAGTTACTCTGTTTACAGGATCCAACTCAAGAGGCAATTGAATACAAAGTTCACTATCAAGAAATGATTCAATCCTGTCACACAACATGATGCATTCATCTGAAGATGGATCGGAAACAACATCCAAATCTCTAAGGAAACCGAATATTCTGTCCCTCAGCTCAAGGCACTTACCCATAAGGGCTTTTTTACTCCGTGCCGTAAGAGGGAGCATACGTTCGTTAGCGACATTGTCAATGTTTTTTATTGAGACAAGTTCTTCATCGAGATCATTTAGATTGTGAATCAAGGCTCCATGACCTGCAGGTCTGAACAGAAGTTTTCCATCATCTGTCCTGAACGGGCGATTCTTTGTGTCCACAGCTATAGTATCAGTCGATTTATTTTGATATGTGAAAGACACATTGAATCTGACCCCGTACTTTTTCTCATAAGCATCTTTGACTTCTGAAAGTGCAGTCTCAAAAAGCGGACGGAATTCAGGCGATATCGTAAACCTTACATTGGCAGAGCCATCAGAATTCCTCATATAGTCCTGTGCCTCAACAAGATGCTCAGCAAACGCAGTTCTACATTCACCATCCGAATATCTGTGGAAACGAATTACACCTTTTGGCTTAAAACCATATCCAAGTCCTTCTTCATTGAGGACAAGAGATGCCACCTTTTGGCGGAATTTGGCCGAATCTTCAGTCTCTCCGAACATTTCAGGTGAATAAAACGCAAATTTTCGTATCGAGGCGGCAAGTTTTCCTACAGGAGAGTCTGATCCGGGATCATTTCCAGACTCAAGTGATGCCAAACCAGCAAATATATCCTTGAACATTCTGGATGCAGCTCCTGATGCAGGAACGAACTTGCACTTCCCAGCAACTTCCGCATTGTCACAATAAGCGATCGCGGCATCAGCCTCTGCCTCATTCATCACTTTGATTCCTCTTTCCGGTGTAGCAGGTGCAACAATATTCATCCATGGGAACCCTTTCTTGAAGCGCGTAATCTGTGCTTCTACAACTCTAGGAGAAGAGCCACGCTCCTCCATCATTCTGATATCTTCCTTATCAAACATAATAAATTAGTCTATGTACACTTCTCGTCTGTATCTATACTCAGATCTTAGCTTATCGAAATTACTAGGGTCCAAGCGAAGCATGAAGTCGTCTGTAAATATCGGATAATTATATTGTAAAACAGCTGCAATCTCGCCTTGGTTCAAGCCCTTAAGGTCAAGTTTTACCGCCTCGTTTTCTGCATATTCTGTCGCAGGAAAGAACTCATAAAGATCTGTAAAGCCAAAATAATGAGCTACCGCACGCACAGCCGCTGCAGTCCCGTTCTGCTTACCCTGATAAGAATAACCAGCAATATGAGGTGTAGCTATTGCCGCCATATCCATAAGCTCTCTATCAATGTTGGGCTCATGATTCCAGGTATCAATGATAACCGGACCGAGCTTAGGAATCGCTGCTTTCAATGCATCCTCACACACGACTTCTCCACGCGATGCGTTTATGAAAAATGCGCCTGGCTGCATCATGTCAAAGAAATGTTTATCCGCCATTCCACGGGTAGTATCATCAAGCGGCGTATGCATGGTAACGATCTGCGAATTCTGAAGAAGATAATCCAAATCACAAAATCCGAACATACCTTCAGCAGCAGCCCTCGGAGGATCACATTTCAATATTTTAAAACCTAGTGCAAGTCCCATGCGTTCAATTAGACTTCCTACGTGACCAACGCCTATGATTCCGATGGTATTTCCTTCCAGGCTTATGGCTCGTCTGGATGCCAATCCATAAAGAGCAGAAAACACATATTCCATAACTCCGCCCGCATTGCATCCAGGAGCATTTCTAACAGTAATGCCATGTGCATCACAATATGGGAAATCTATGTGATCAGTACCAATAGTGGCTGTAGCGATAAATTTCACTGATGTTCCATCAAGCAAAGCAGAATTGCACTTGGTCCTAGTCCTGATAATTAAAGCATCCGCATCTTTCAAGTCATCACGACAAATCTTATCTCCAGGAAGGTATGACACTTCAGCATATGGCTCGAATACGCCCTCCAGAAACGGTACAGCATTATCAGCTACAATTTTTATCTTGTCTTTCATCTGAGCACCAATGATTTTATAATACATTTAGTCTTCATTTCTTCCGAAAGTAAACTATTCGCCATAATCATTCTGTTAATAGCCTCGATTATGGCATCACGCTGGAAGAAAAGTTGATTTCTGATAACAGAAGACGATATACTGCAATACAGCACATGATTCTTCACAAATTTGGATATAGTATAAGGAGCAGCGCCAGTAACACTATCCCACGCTTCCATAACTACCTTGTCACAAAACCCAGAAGCTAAATGCATTTGCTTTAACATTGCAGGAATCATATCCATTAGAGGTGATGGTTCCTTGCGTTCCAACGATACACTTTTACCTATATATTTCATGATAGTCCGTCCTCCCTACGGAATGTACCTGAATCAGCCTCAAAATAAGCACGGTCATCTGTTATTCCATCAACAATACCTGACAAACGCACCTTATTGCTATCTGTTATGAATATCTGTCCGAATTCATTTCCTGCTACCATTGATAATAGATTCGCAGTCCTATCCATATCCAATTTATCGAATACATCATCAAGCAACAGAATAGGAGGCACCCCAAAATGCTTCTTCATTATTTCATATTGCGCAAACTTGAGGGAAACAAGAAAAGATTTTTGTTGGCCCTGTGAACCGGTTCTACGTATCAGATGTTCATTCATCATGAACAAAAGGTCATCACGCTGAATTCCAACTGTCGTATATCCCAATGCCATATCCTTGGACCTGTTTTTTTTCAACAGATCAACCAACAAACCACACTGCTGGTCAGAACGATATCCAATATTGACATTCTCCTTACATCCGGAAAGATTTGAATAGAAACCGGCAACAACAGGAGAAAGTTCATCGGCAAAACTGGTACGAGCGTTGAATATTCTCTCTGCACACACGGACATCTTTTCATCGATTATATCTAACAAGGTCAAATCAGCTGACTGATTTTTAAGCAAAATGTTTCGTTGTCCGAGCAATCTGTTATATTGTTGCATGTCAGATAGATATTCTCCATTTATCTGAGAAAGGACTACATTTAGAAAACGCCTGCGTTCTTCCCCGGAATCACTGACAAGCGACACATCATCAGGAGACACCAACACTACTGGAAGCCTGCCTATATGCTCGGATACACGAGGACATGGCTTATCATCACGACGGAGTTTTTTCTCTCCTTTGGATGTCACTTTTATGGAATATCTTGATTCAATTCTATTGTCCGAAAGATATGTCCCAGCTATTGAAAAGGAGTCTGTTCCATAGCGAAAATTATCCTTGTCTGAAGAGCGAGATGAGCTCTTAGTCATAGATAAATAATATACAGCGTCAAGGAGATTTGTCTTTCCCTCGCCGTTCCCACCTGATATACAATTCACATTAGCTGAGAATTCGAGATCCGCCAGCTCTATGTTTCTGAAATTCTGAACAACTATTTTCTCCAATACAGCCATCTTTCCGCTTTATCATGGCAAAGATAAGAATTTTCGCCAACAAGTCAATGTGGAAGATTTATGCCTATTGCGTTATTGCACAAATTTATATAAATTTGCAGACTTATAAGACAATAAAATCAATACAATATGGCAAAAGAAACCCTTAAAGATCAGGAGAAAGCTCAGCAGGAAGAGGTTGTTGAGAAAGTTTCTTCTGTGGAGAAATTCTTCAATGAAAACAAGAAACTGATTTGGGGATGCGTTGGAGCTCTCGTAATCGGTGGTGCTGCAGTTCTATGCTACCACAAGTTCTATGCAATTCCTAAAAGAGCTGAAGCCCAAGAGCAGATGTTTCCTGCCGAAGCCAACTTCAGAGCTCAAAACTACGAACTTGCCCTCAATGGTGATGGCAATACTCTCGGATTCAGCCAGATCATTGATGAATATGGTTCACATGCAGGTAGTGCAGTCTATTTCTATGCAGGAGTTTGCGACCTTCAGCTCGGAAAATATGAGGATGCTATCAAGCATTTGAGCAAATACGATGGAAAAGATGCTATCTTGAAGGCTAAAGCCCTCGGATGCAAAGGAGATGCTTATGAGGGACTTGAGAAATACAAAGATGCTGTTTCGTGCTATGAAAAAGCAGCTGCATCCGTCGATGATATATTCGCAGCATCATACCTTCTAAAGGCTGGTGTGGCTTGCGAGGAACTCGGAGACAATGCAAAGGCTCTCACCTTCTACAAGAAGATTAAGGATCAGTATCCACAGTCCATGGAGGGTTATGATATCGACAAATATATCAGCAGAATAGAAAATACTCCAGCAAAATAATTAAACTATGGGAAGAGCTTTTGAGTTCAGAAAAGAGAGAAAGATGAAACGTTGGGGCCACATGGCCAAGACGTTCACAAAGATTGGAAAAGAAATCACAATTGCAGTAAAGCAAGGAGGTCCTGATGTTATCGGAAACCCTCGTCTTCGTGCCCTTATAGCAGAAGCAAGGAATGAGAACATGCCTAAGGACAATATCGAAAGAGCCATTAAGAAAGCTACAGACAAGACTCTTGGAGATTTCAAGGAGGTTACATTCGAAGGATATGGTCCATTTGGAATTGCATACCTCGTGGAAACAGCTACAGATAACAATACCAGAACAGTAGCAAATGTCCGCAGTTATTTCACCAAATGTGGCGGAACTCTCGGAACAAGCGGAAGTGTCAGCTTCATGTTCGATCACAAATGCGTCTTCAAAATCAAATACAAGGATGGAATGGACATTGATGAACTCCAACTCGCCTTATGTGATTATGATGACGATCCTGAGGTGTTCATTGAAGAGCAAGAGGATGAGGACGAGAATATAACCAAAGATGTCGTAATTTATGGCGCTTACGAATCATATGGTGGAATCCAGAAATTCATCGAAGACAACGGATACGAACTTGTTTCAGGAGGTTTCGAGAGAATACCTAACGTTGAACTAAAAGAAGTCACACCTGAGCAGAGAGAAACACTCAACAAACTCACTGACTTGCTTGAAAACGATGATGATGTAACCAACGTTTACAACACCATGAAACCTTCTGCTGAGGAATAAATCCAAAGTAATGAAAGAATAGGCAGACGAATTCTTAAACAGGATTCGTCTGTTTTTTGTTTCGGCACTTCAATACAAAAAAGCGGAGACCTCTTAAGAAGCCTCCGCAATAATCGTCGTCAGGACAGAAATTATTTCTGTCTGCTCTTGTATCTCTGGTAGAATTTGTCGACACGACCTGCAGTATCCACGAGTTTAACCTTACCGGTATAGAATGGATGTGAGGTATTCGAAATCTCGACTTTCACTACTGGGTACTCAACTCCGTCGACCATCAGAGTCTCCTTGGTGGTAGCACAAGAACGGGTGATGAAAACTGTGTCGTTAGACATATCCTTGAAAGCTACAAGACGGTAGTTTTCGGGATGAATTCCTTTTTTCATTTCTTATAAAATTTAATTTGTTCTAAAATGGATTGCAAATTTAGGTACATTATTTCTAATTTACAAGCATAGCACTACTTTTCTTCACCCTTTCTATTCGCTTTCATTACATGCCCTTTAGAATTTATATATTTCACTTCCCCACTTCCTGCTATTGAATATATGGTATTACCACAAATAAGTTCAGAAGCATCTACACTACCGGACCCGGCAATATTATAATCAGCAGATTCTGCTCTACCACCTTCAAGCTTGACATCACCACTGCCAGCAATCATTGATTTAAAGTTACGCACATCCATATTAGAAACCTTGGCATTACCACTTCCTGAGATAGATATGTCTGCTATATCAGCTTTTAAAAACTTAATATCCATTTCAGCCGAGCCTATCATGGTTGCCGAGAACGATGACACAGATAGTTGACCAAATTCAGCATCCCCAGAACCGGACATACTGATGGTAAGAGCATTTGGAGATTTATAAGCATCACATTCCAAATCAGTTGAACCGGCTATTGCTATCGAGTCCAATGATGGAGCAAAAACAGTCACAACAATATCACTGGAAATATTCTTAATGCTCGCAAAGTCAGTCTTCTTCCTATAGATATTCAATTGCCCGTCATCAGAAAGTTCAACAGCAATGAGAGGAATGATATTTTCCGGCGCATGTATTCTGATCTTGAAAGAGTCAGACTGCACAAGCCTATAACAATCAATAGCATCACCACCATTGAAGTTCAATGTCCTAAAAGAAACGAAAGTGCTGTCCTTGTCAACATACACTGAACTTGCGGAAAGCATATATTTGTCGGCAAAATCTATGCTTTCCATGACCTTCTTCTTATCTAATCTGATAGCACATGACGATACTACGATCGTAGCTAAAGCCATTGTCAATATATAATTTAGATGTTTCATAATCATTGATATTATTCATTATTCGAAAATTTCTGGACCAAAGCCAAGCAACTGCATCTGACGACGAATCTTGGGCACGGACTCTTCCATAAATTGTTTTCTCTTCATTTCTAAGATCTTGTCCTTTGCTTCATCAGATATAAAATAGCCCAAACCACGTTTATTATAAATAATACCATCTGCTGTAAGACGTTCATACGACCTCATGATTGTATTCGGGTTAACACCAAGTTGAGCACCATATTCACGAACAGAAAGTATCCTTCCCCCAGTTTCAAGCGTTCCATCTAAAATCTGGTCACTGATAGCATCTGAAATCTGAAGATATATCGGTTTGTTATTGTCGAATTCCATAGTATCAATGTTTAATAGTTTTCAGTCTGAAATACACAGCAGTCATAAGTCCACCAACTACGACAAAATCCCATATTGTTGCCATAACATTATACATCGGTACTATCCATGCCATCATACTTCTGTCCATCATGACATTTTCAAGAAAACTTCCTATACTTTCAATCATTTCTTCATCGAAAATTCCAGTGGTCACAACAATGCCGATAAGCATACTGAGCAACATATTGAAACCAACCAATATAAGTATCGGATAAAGAATCTTGTGTTTTTTGAAGAGTAATGCTCCAAGAAGGAAGTACAGACATCCAAGTACTGAATTAAGGTAAACGGATAACATGCTTACATGTATCGGAGCTCCTGAGTCGAATGCAAATGTCGCCAATACCTTAATTCCATCGACTACTGAGGAGAACAATGTCCCTCCGCAAGTTCCATCAACCATACAAATTACAGCATCAAGAATAAGGTAGATAATTCCAAAAGCCATCGGAACGATAACAACTGTATTCAAAATCATTGATAAAAACTTCTCAAGACGAGAAACAGGTAACATTAGGAAAGCAGCACCTGCACGCTTGTCAGTAATGAACCCATACACACTTGCAGGGTATGTAAGCATCAAGATTCCTATAACAATACATGCCGTGATTATTCTGGTCGTCTCACCAGGAGTATCCCATACTTGCTTAAAAAGAAGCGAATACACTAATATAATGGTATAAAGAATGACTGGAACAGCAGACATCAGAAGAAGAGTGGGACCATAGTTAACTGCCCAACGCCTGCAATCATACACGAAATATCTGCCGAAACGGCTGAATGAAAATGTCTTGTTCATGATTCTATTCATTTATGGAAAATAATCCTCTAATCAAATCCTTGTGATTATGCACGGCATTGAAAAGGGCCTCTATATTAACCTTGCTTTCTATTCCTGAAGTATTCGGACAGACTTGGATAAAACCTCCAGGAAGCTGCTCACTATAAAGAGATTCAGGATGAATTTCCGAGCCATAGTCGAAATAGAGCTTGTTAGAAATCGTCGCAATATCAGCATTCAAGAGCACACCTTGACGATCAAGAATTATGATCGGGTCAATGATGTTCTCTAAATCACGAACTTGATGAGTAGATATGATTATAGTACTGTCATCAGATGTATATTTCATAAGAGCACTCCTGAACTGAGCTTTAGATGGAATATCCAGACCATTGGTCGGCTCATCAAGATAAAGGTATTTACAACCGAGAGCAAGTGCAAATGAAATATATGTCTTTTTCAGTTGTCCTGTAGACATTGCATTCATCTTCTTTTCAGTGTCATTCTCAAACAAATTCATGATTTCCAGAAACTTGTCATGATTATAACTTGACCAAAAAGCTCCTGTAGTTTTCGCAAATGAAGCTGCTTTCTCAGAAAGAGGAAGGACATCGTCTGCAAGATAAAATTGCTCTGAAAGGAGATCTGGGTCTCTTTTGTACGGGTCAATGCCATCGACTCTGATACTGCCTGACATGGCCTTTTTAAGACCAGCAAGCAACGTCAATAGTGTAGTCTTGCCCACACCATTCTCCCCTAAAAGCCCGTAGATTCTCCCAGGTTCGAGAGACATCGTTATGTTCTTCAGAACGGGTGTTTTCCCGTAACTGAAACCGAGTTTGTCTATTTGAATCATAGTGTATGAGTTTATTAGTACACTGCAAAGTTACAATAGTTTTTTATTTATGCAATAGAGTAATTAAAAAAATTTCGAGCCGCATACCAGATAATTATCTGACACACGGCCCAAGACATTTCAAACTTTGTTTTATCTGCTCAAATAATTAGAAGTTGTCTAAATTTTATTTGATAGAAATCGTTGCTTTCCTTCGTTCAATCATGTCTTCATACATGGCATGGTATGATTCGGATAAGAAGTTATTTCCCAAAGAATCCACCGCGGCAAGGTCTTTCTCCGAAAGAGATCCTTCATTAACCTTACCAGATACGATTGAAATTACCTTGCCTGTCTGGCGCGCCAAAGGACTTTCATCTTTGAAGAATTTCCCACTAAACTCTTTCGGTCCAAGCAAAATTCCAAGATAACACTCATTATCCGTACAAACTGCTAAAGAAGAATCATTGACATTGATAACTGCTGCGATAGAATTACGCGAAACTGAATCCAAGACATTGAATTCTGGAACTTCCGAATCATGCCCACATTCACTCCTATAACTTGAAAGTCTCAACTTATCCGAAATCACAGTAGCAAATAGAGCAGAAGACTTCATACCATTGATATAAAACTCTTTAACGGACTCAGCCACGGGTAAAGAAGTTATAGAATCACACAAATTACGATAGTTGGACAAGAGTCTGTCGGCAAATTCAGCGTCAGACCATCTATAGTCTACCTCTCCCATATCCAAAAAAGGAGGGAAAGGAAGTTCATCACGGCTTTCGTTGTTGAGAAAATAATTCAATGTCGAATAATAACCATCAAAATATACCGAAGGACGATCTTTTATATCAGATGAAATCTCTGGAAAATGCTTCTTTCTAACCCGATCTGAAGCAGCATATAAATCCATATATATATCAACAGTCTCACCTGGAGAGACAATGAAATCCAAATATTCAGGACGGGCACTGGACATTTCGGCTGGGCCGCAGAGCAAACATTCCAACGAGGCCGTCCCCGTAATGGTGTCAATCTGCATTTCAGGATGCTTCTGCCCAGAAAGGAGACTTTTAACATAAAGCTCCACAGAATGCCCTATTTCAGGGCGATAACCGATAAAATGCATATTGACAATCGACTTCTCTGCATTGAGCCGTACTTTCGGAAGTCCAGCATTACGATCTGGGAGCTCAAGAAGCTTCTTAGGAATTCCCTTGAAAGGCCTGTGCTTACTCTTCCCTGTCAAGTCAATGCCATAAAGCCTAAAGGCATCACCTTCTTTAGCTTCCATGAAATCTATGCTCTTCGTCCCTTTTGGAATCGGAGGAAACGTGACATAGAATGTATCGCGTCCGTTCTCCGGCATATAGAATTTCTCACCAAGAATAAGTTTCCCGCTTCCTGTAGCAGGCAACTTTACCCCTCCAGCCTGAATATATGAATTCTTATCAAGTTTTATCCAATATTTCGGGATATACATGGCGCTGAAATGAATTACCGTAGAAGAGTCGGTAATATCTATCTTGCTGATATCCAATGTTCCTGTACTATAAATATCCACAGTAGGATATTCTATAGTTCTTTCATTTTCAGAACAGCCTATAAAAAGGGATGCTGCCAATATAGTTATCGCTAAATTACGGATTTTATTCATAATGCTTCTTCGTTTTTTTAAAGATAGTAAAGAATTTTGGTACTTTTGTAAAAATTTGAAAAGTATAAGTTAACATGAGTATAAAAAACATAATTATAGCCACCTTGTCTGACCGTCGGACCTATCTTAATATTGGCTTGTCATGGAGAATGAATCTTCTATCATGGAAAAAATAGTCATCGCAACAGATTCGTTCAAGGGTTCGCTGACCTCACAGCAGGCAGGAAACGCCATTGCCGAAGGCATCAGAATGGCATCACCGAATACCATAACCAAGGTCGTTCCAGTCGCTGACGGAGGCGAAGGTACTGTCGGAACTCTATCAAGTTCATTATTCCATATCAATGTTCATGATCCTCTCGGAAGACAAACGGATGCAGAATATGGAATCACCAAAGACAATACTGCAATCATAGAAATAGCTCAGGCAAGCGGACTTCCTTTACTCAAACCTTATGAGCGTAATCCACTAATTACTAACACATATGGTACGGGTGAACTAATATTGGATGCAATCATAAGAGGTTGTAGAAAATTTCTCATAGGCTTAGGAGGTAGCGCGACAAACGATGCTGGAACAGGAGCATTGTCAGCATTAGGTTACAGGTTCATTGACAAAAATGGACACCAGCTAAGACCTTGTGGTGGAAATCTGAAAGAAATTGCAAAAATAGATAGTTCAGGCGTGATTCCAGAGCTACATCAATGCCAGTTCACTATCGCATGTGATGTAGATACTCCTTTTTGCGGCCCAAATGGTGCAGCATGTGTGTTCGCTCCGCAGAAAGGAGCTAATTCGGATATGGTGCAACAACTCGATGCTGGAATGAAATCATTTGCAGACGTTGTGGAGAGATACTGCGGAATACAACTACATGATATGCTCGGAAGCGGTGCAGCCGGAGGAGTAGGTGGAGGGTTGAAAGCATTCCTTGGGGCTAATCTGAGGCCTGGAATCGAAATGGTTCTGGATGCCCTGAATTTCAGCAGAATAATCACAGGATGCCAGCTGGTCATCACCGGAGAAGGAAAAATGGACAGCCAGACTCTCAAGGGCAAGACTCCGTCCGGGGTGCTGAAGTACGCCGCTGCACAGCATATCCCTGTAATTGCTTTCTGCGGCAGGCTAGAAGACAGGGATGCCCTTTCAGATGCAGGATTCGCCGGAATATATGAAGTCAATGCTCATGGTCTTCCTCAGGAAAAGGCAATGCTTCCTGACACTGCAGCAAGGAATCTCCGTGACACGGTATACCGGACATTTTCATCGAGTGGGCCAGGCTGCCTCCCGGTGAATGCACATCATGTCTGATAAAAGAATCCCACCTCAGCCGAACCGGAGTGGTATTCTCATTATCATATCCTATTCAAGGCACTAATGCATATCCACATGATGGCGGACAGGCGTCATAATGAAAGTGAAGGAGTATTCGCTTCCAGTAAGACGATACTGCTCCATAGGAAGGGACCGCCAACTGTCGATACATCCAAGTCCCATCTGAACCTTGTCAATGCAGATGTTCGTCATACCGTTCTTGACGAGGTCGGCAGGATGCCTGTTATCCTTTGCCGGGCCATCGTCCAATGTCTCGATGCTGTATTCAAGCGCTGACGCGTAAAACTCCGCATCGCTGCTGAAATGCAGTCCGTTACCGCCGATGTTCAGGACCTCCCACCAGCGGAGTCCACCCCTGGTGCCAGTCTCCTGAGGACGGATATAAGGATAGAACTGCTCTGCAACACTCTGGCGATAAAGCCCAACTGTAGCGGCATGCTGCCTGTCGGCATAATTCTCCATCGGTCCGCGGCCATAATACTCAAGTGTATTGTATGCACCTGGCATCTCGACCCTCATTCCGAAGCGGTACATTCCCTTGGAAGCCAGCTCAGCCCCTACGGACATCTTCTGTGTGACCTTGACAGCACCGGCACTGTTAACTACATACTCAATGGAAAGCGATGCGTCCACATCTGGCATGGAATAGGATGCTGTAACGTATGCCATCCCGTCCTTAACCTCATGCTTCAGCGAATTGAGCTTCATGACAGGATTTCTCCATGCCGAGAACTTATTCTGAAGCTTTGCGCCATAATCATTATCCGTACCGGCTCTCCAGAAGTTAGGCCTCAATGACGAGCCTACGCTGAACAGGTCCGCTCCATTCACATTGTAACGTGAGATGAAACCATCAGCCTTATTGAACTCCAGACGGAATGTCTCTCCTGAAAGGATAAGATAGCTATGGTCATTGTCATTGAATTCCGGCTCAGGAATGATATCATTGACCCTTGTCCTATTGGCGAATGCCATATCGAAACTATACTCGGAAATAGGAAGCTGATTGTATGCTACGACATATCCGGCAGGGAGCACGTCTTCAGCATGCTTCAAACGGAAATACACATTGAGCATCAACTCCTTAGAAGAATCAGCAGACGAGGCGTCATACCCAAGAGTCACTGTCTCGGCAGACTGAGGAGCAACGTGAAGGTCCTCGACACGCCCCTCCTGTATCACTTTACCATCGGAAAGGAGCTTCCATTCAAGGCTATAAGCAGACAGGTCACGGAAGAAGTTCTCGTTATATACCGATATCTCCCCCTTTCTCAGGTCAACTGCAGAAGCCCAAATATTCTGATATATGTGCTGCACTTCGTATGCATGAGGATTAAGCACACGGTCCGGACTGATAAGGCCGTTATCGCAGAAGTTCTGGTCCTTGCGGACATCATACCTGTCAAAGTCACCGGCATAGCCATAGATTGCCTCGCCTCGTGCATTTGTCCAATGGCATGACTGATCAACAAAATCCCAGATGTAGCCTCCTTGGTATGCAGGATACTTGCGGATAAGATCCCAGTACTCCTTGAAGCCGCCTTCGGAATTCCCCATGGCATGAGCATACTCGCACTGGATGAGAGGCTTCGCGGGATTGCTCTCACAGTATTTCTTGCACTTTTTCGGAGAACTGTACATAGGGCAAAATATATCAGTGAAGTCATTACACTCTGCTCTTTCGTACTGAACAAGACGGGACGAATCCTCCACCTTCACCCAATTATAGCATTTCTCGAAATTCACACCGAAACCAGCCTCATTGCCAAGCGACCAGAATATGATGGAAGGATGATTGAAGTTCCTCTGAACATTCCTTTCGTTCCTTTCAAGATGCGCTTTCTCATACGCAAGATTCTTGGCGAGAGTCCTGTCGCCGTATCCCATTCCATGACTCTCGATATTAGCCTCGGCTACCATATAAAGACCATACTTGTCGCAGAGTTCATACCAGTATATGTCATCCGGATAATGGCATGTACGTACTGCGTTTATATTAAGCTGCTTCATGCGGAGCACATCCTGCAGCATCCTTTCCTTGGACACGACATATCCGCCATCAGGATCCAGTTCGTGACGGTTCACGCCCTTGATCAAGATAGGCTGGCCGTTCACAAGCACCTGTGAATTCTTCAGTTCAATCTTCCTGAAACCGACCTTCACCGGAATCACCTCCTTCGCTGTTGTCACTGTCAAAGTATAAAGCACCGGAGTCTCGGCAGTCCACTTTGCTGGATTATCCACATCGATACTGACAGACTGACGGCCCTTACGGCCTTTCACCTGCCTTTCGGCGACAATCTTTCCATCCGGGCCTGATAAAGTCAATGTTGCTGTACAGTTGCCAGTAAAGTCCATATCAATGTCCAATGAGCCGTTTTTGTACCCTGCATCCAGATCAGGGGTCACCCTGATGTCCTGCACACGTACATTTTCTCTAGCATAAAGGTAGCAGTCCCTGGACACTCCCGAATATCTGAAGAAGTCCTGATCCTCCAGATACGAGCCATCGCACCAGCGGAACACCTGGAATGCTATAAGATTCTTTCCCGGCTTGACGAATTTCGTAATATCGAACTCTGCTTCCAGCTTACTATCCTCGCTATATCCGACAAATTTGCCATTCACATAAAGATACATATTGGAAGTCACGCTTCCGAAGTGGGCGAATATCTGCTTTCCGATCCATGATGATGGAATAGTGATTTCCCTGCGGTACGAGCCGACATGGTTGTTTTTCACCGGCACAGCCGGAGGATTGGAATCGAACTGCCAATCCCAGGCATACCCCACATTATTATAAAGAGGAACACCATATCCGTTCAATTCCCAAACTCCAGGAACATGCATGCGATCCCATCCCTTGTCATTGAAATCTTTTCTAAAGAATTCCGTCGGCCTCATGTCCGCATCGCACACCCAGTTGAATTTCCAGATTCCATTGATTGTCATATAATTCAATGAGTTTTCACGTACTCCGGAAGCCGCCTCCTCGCCAGACGCATAGGCAAAGTAGTCCGTGTGCATCGGTGCCCTTCCTATCGCATTGACATTCGGATCAAGCCATTCAGGTTGCTGGGCCGATAACATCGTGGATGCTGTCAAGACAAGACTGATGATAGCTAATTTCCCTTTCATTATTTTGTTTGTTATATGGTGTATCCTATATCTATACTATTCTACCGCAGGAGCCTTATAGAGCCCAAGCTTCTTCATCAATGCCTCTGGCTCAGGGTCATGACCTCGGAAATTCCTGTAAAGTACAGCCGCATCCTCAGAATCTCCACGCGAAAGAATATTGTCCCTGAAACTATGGCTGACTTCAGTATTGAATATGCCCTTCTCTTCGAACAGGGAAAAAGCATCAGCCTCAAGAACTTCCGCCCACTTGTAAGAGTAGTATCCTGCAGAATATCCTCCAGCAAAAATATGAGAGAACGATGTGGATATACACGTCTCCGGAAGTGTCACTGTCACGGCATAAGGTTCAAGGGTCTTCTTCTCAAAACCGATAATATCCAGGTTCTCAGGCATGGACTTGAGAGAATGCCAGGCCATGTCGAGAAGACCGAACTGAAGCTGGCGTACCTGTAAGTAGCCGGCAAGGTAGTTCTTAGCGGCAACAATCTTGTCAATGAGTTCAGACGGGATGTTCTTGCCTGTCTGATAGTGTTTTGCGAATGTATTCAGATATTCAGGCTCATATCCCCAGTTCTCCATTATCTGCGATGGAAGCTCCACAAAATCACGTGCAACAGACGTTCCAGTGATGGAAGGATAACGACCTTCAGCAAGTATGCCGTGAAGAGCGTGGCCGAACTCATGGAGGAAAGTCGTGAATTCATCATGAGTGAGAAGAGATGGAGACGACGAAGTCGGCTTGCTGAAATTCGTAACAATGCTGATGAACGGCCGCTTCTCCACACCGTTCTCGATGCCCTGTCCTCTGAATTCTGTCATCCATGCTCCTCCCCGCTTGCTTGCGCGAGGGAAGAAGTCAGCATAGAAAAGAGCCTTATGGACTCCATCTTCGTCTGTCACATCATATACCTTCACATCCTTATGATATCCAGGTATGTCCTTGCGGAGCGTAAAGTTCAGCCCATATAGCCTATGCGCCAGGTCGAACACAGCATCTATACAATTCTCCAGTTTGAAATATGGCTTGAGAAGCTCCTCATTCAGAGAGTACTTCGCCTCTTGATAGCGCTCAGACCAATAGGAGAAATCCCATGGCATCAATTCAGTGTCTTCAAATCCGTTCTCCTTGGCATAAGCAAGAATTTCGGAGATTTCCTCTTTTGCAAAAGGGAGAGACGGAATCACTAACCTTGCCAGGAAATCATTGACAGTATCCGGGTTCTTCGCCATCCTCTCTTCCAGGGCATAGTCAGCGTATGTCTCGTAACCGAGAATATTAGCGGTCTTAATTCTCAAATCGACGATTTTCTTAACATTATCGATATTGCTGGACTCACCGGATACAGCCCTCGTATTATAAGCCATATACATCTGACGGCGAAGTTCGCGCACTTTGCTGAATTTCATAAAAGGTCCATAGCTTGGATAGTCCAGAGTGAATGCCCATCCGTCAAGATTTTTCTCTTTCGCAGTCTCCGCAGCAGCCTCGACAGCATAAGACGGAAGCCCGGCAAGATCTGCGGAATCCGTCACATTAAGTGTATAGGCATTAGTCGCGGCAAGGACATTCTTGCTGAACGCCAGGGTTGCAAGGGAGAGTTCTTCGGACATACGGCTATATTCAGCCTTATCATCTGCAGTCAAATTCGCTCCATTGCGAGTGAACGACCTATAGGAGTTTTCAAGTATACGCATCTGATCCTGTTCCAGTCCGAGGCTATCCTTCTTTTCATATACAGCCTTGACTCTCTGGAAAAGTTTTTCATTAAGAGATACATACATCGAGTATTCCGTCAGCTTCGGAGACACTTCTTCGGCGATTTTCTGCATTTCATCGTCAGTATCGGCCTCCATAAGGTTGAAGAAGATTCCGGACACACGTTCCAGTGTCTGTCCAGCATATTCCATAGCCTCTACCGTATTCTCAAATGTCGGAGCATCAGGATTATTTGCAATCGCATCAATCTCGGCCTTAGCCTCGGCAAGTCCCTTCTCAAAAGCTGGAAGGTAGTGTTCATTGCGTATCTTGTCGAACTGCGGAGCACCATAGGGCAGTTTCGACTCTGTCAAAAGTGGGTTTTCCATATTGCAAGAAGTAACTATTGCGAGCATTATGCTCGTAGCGAAAATAATTTTTTTCATTGATTTTATGTGTGTTGCGTATTAACTACAAAAATACACATAAAAACGTCACTGGACAATACCTCCAGAGTTCTCTGGTCAGATAGCTACCGCTATCTTCCCCAAATTATGGTCAAATCTGAATTTTTTCCTCTCAAGCCTGCAAAACAGCATCTAAACAAGTATTACTTCAACTACTATAACGATTATGACCGCATAAAGTTGATACTAAAAGGAAAGAGTCCGGTGTAATACCGAACTCTTTACCACTAGGTTTTTATATTAAACCCTCAAACTTTATATTCGATTAAAGTACTGCCATAATAGCACCTACGAGAGCAAGGATGGCATAGAACTCAGGAAGGGCGGCGTAGATGAGTGTATTTGTCATAACGCTGTGTCCCTGGCTCTCTCCTACGATACCATTGGCGCAAACCTGACCCTGACGGATAGCGGAGAACAAGCAGACAAGACCGACTGCGAGACCAACACCGAAGAGCTTAGCGCCCATTACAGAGAAGTCCGGCTGGAAGACAACAAGCCACAGGAGGAAGCCTACGAATCCGTAAAGACCCTGTGTTGCCGGAAGAGCAGAGAGAATCATATAGGTAGATGACTTCTCTGGATTTTTCTTGAGTGCCCCCTCGGCTGCATTTGCAGCGATGGTTGTTCCGAAGCTGGAACCGATACCGGCAAGACCAAGCATAAGGCCAAGGCCGAGATAACCAAGAATTTCGTTCATAGTTTTTAATTTTTATTTATCATTATTTATTTTCGTCAAAGGGTTATATTTTACTCCGGCACCCTCATATCCGGAATTCTTGAAATACTCTACAAATGTAAGACGCAGCGGATGCACAAATGCTCCAAGACAGGACATCGCCAAGTTAAGCACATGTCCGAAAATCAGTATCACGATGCAGAAAAGCCAGTTCAATACAGGGACTGGGATATTCAGTATCATAGTTCCCATAATATTGAAAGCATTTCCTAACATGCCACCGGCAAGTCCGAGAGCATAAAGTCGAATATAGCTCAAGACATCGCCTAACAGGCCGGTAACCATATTATATGTATCCCAGAGGCCTGAACCGATATTCACAAGAGGATTACGTCCAGGAGTATTGAAGATAAATATCGCCAGCCCACTTACAGAAGCCAGAGCAATAATCACCCACTTGAAAACGACCGGGGAGAGAACCTCTGTCATGCCAAGCGCTGTTACGATAATGCCTCCTACAATGAGAATCGTCCATCCCCATGTACCGACAGTCTTTCTGAAGCCGAACCTCTTAGTGAAGTTAATCGTCTTGATGACCATAGCCAGACAGATGTGGAATATACCTATAGCCACAGCCAGTACCATCTGTACCGGGAAGCCTGCAATCTTGCCGTCAGGGAACCAACCATCTACACAAATGGCCTTCAGCCATGAAGGAGCCCAAGAGGCGCTGAGAATGCTCATTCCGAAGAATGTGCCCAGAAACAGTCCTACAAAGAAAGTCATGCCGCCAAGGAAACCGATCAGCCTATACATCTTGCCAAGGCTGGAATCCTGCATCTTCAGCTTCATATACAAGGCAATAAGCATCAAGATAATACCATAGCCTGCATCCCCCATGCACATAGCGAAGAAAAGCATAAAGAACGGACCAAGGACAGGCGTAGGGTCAAACTCGTCATATACAGGCATACCATACATTCCTGTCAACACCTCGAAGTTCTTCGCAAACCAGTTATTATGCAACTTTATAGGAGGATTATCTTCCTTTGTCGCCGGCTCATGTGTATAATAGATTCCAAGCGAATCAAGTTCTTTGCAAAGTCTTGCATCATCTTCTGTGGGAGCAAATCCTGTCAGCACCGTCAAATAATTGTCAACAGCCTTTTCTGTAGCAACTTCAGCAAAATAAAGATCCAACTCACCGATTTTGGAATTATATATATCCTCTATCTTGTCGATACAGCTCTTTAAATTGCACAAAGTCTTCTGCCATTTAGAAAGTTCGGACTCAAGAACATTCAGATTCTTTTCAGCCTCATTGACAGAACCCGTCGGAGCTGCAATAGCGTCTATAGGAAAACAATATTCCACAGAATTAGGAGCTACAGTCACGAAAAAGACTGTCGTATCCGTAGAATTTATTACTTGAAGTGGCTGAATCTCTGCCCACGAAGAGTCGAATTTCTTTTTAGGACAACTATAGAAACGAACTTTAAGCCCACGTGCTTCTAATTTTGCAATGTCATCGCTACTAAACTCGCCCCATGGTTTACGCAACTCAACCTCTTTTTTCGCTGATGAAATAGCTCCACGAAGCATTATAATATTCTCATCAGCTTCAAGTACAGCTTTAACAGGATCTCCAGAAAATTTGAAATTCTGCTCAGCTTCTCCATTGCAATTTTTCAGCAAAGTAAGAGCCCTCTTCACCTCATCAGCTTCAGCAAGAAGTTTCTCAGACTTTTCATCAACAGGCTTGACAGAACGCGTTATGTCTAAGACTCCAAGTTCCTGTATTTTTGACAGGAATTTCTCCGTCTGTCCTGAAAGCAGGATAAAGGAGTATTTGGTCATTGGGCTAATCATTCTGCAGCTCCTCCATAGCTTCTTCTTCCTCGTGTCGACTCTTGACAATCTTGGACGAGGCCTTGCTTAGGTTTTCCTCATCCTCCATATATCTTTTTATCTTCCTAATTGCCTCCTGATAGCCAGGAATTTGCACTTTCTCGTAGAGGTTTACCTTCTGAGTGGTCTTCTTCCTCTGCCAGTCGAGAATGCGACTCTTTTCCTGATATACTTCCGACTCAATACCAAGACGCGTCATATCCTTAAGAATAGCAACGCCATCAGCATACCACGCCGGCTTGACAAAAGCATTGAAAGGATGAATCTCATAATGAATTTCCTTCAACTCCGGTGTCTTAACTCCAGCAAGTTTCACTGTAACCAGATCCACATCAGTTATGGAAATTAGGCCAGGATCAAACTCGTTCCAGAGCGCGGCAAGATAATCGTATTTCTTCATGGAGGCATTCAGTTCCTCAATAAGCTTGACAGAACGTTCCTTAGCCTTGCGAACTTCGAGGCGAAGGGCCGACTCCTTGTTTTGCAACGTAGGAAGAGCCTTCTGACGCATCTTCAGCTGCTTGCCAAGGTTGTTCAGAGAAGTCTTATTGTATTGGAATTTAATTGCCATAATTAATTTCTGTTAATAAGTCAACATCGACCATTATGCTTTCCAGTATTTGTCAATCAATGCCTGCTTGATACCAGTCTCGGCCTTGGTGAAATATTTGCCAAACAGTTCCCACGCAGTGTCAAGCATTTCATTGATAGAAATATTGACATCAATGGAGAGTAGCCGTGTCGCATATTCTTTGGCATATTTGAGACAGCGGTGGTCATAGTCGCTAAGGTCGAAACCGTTCTCAAGTTTCGTCTTTGCGTTTTGGGCATCGGCATACAGACGTACACTGGCGTTCATCACCTGACTATGATCCTCACGAGTCTTCTTGCCTTGAACAAGTTGCTTAAGTCGTGAAAGTGAGCGGAATGGGTCAATGATAACCTTTCCTGAATCGGCATCGGCACGCAGATACAGCTGCCCCTCTGTGATGTAACCAGTATTATCCGGAATAGCATGAGTAATGTCACCATCGTTCAATGTCGTCACAGCAATAATGGTGATTGAACCTCCTGACGGAAGTTGCACGGCTTTCTCATATATCTTTGCAAGATCCGAGTAGAGGGAACCTGGCATGGAATCCTTTGAAGGAATCTGATCCATACGATTCGACACGATACTCAACGCATCTGCATACAGAGTCATATCTGTCAGAAGAACAAGCACCTTCTCATTCTTATCAACAGCAAAGTACTCTGCTGCTGCCAAAGTCATATCTGGGATAAGCAAACGTTCTACAGGAGGCTCCTCTGTTGTGTTAATGAAACTTATAATCTTGTCCAATGCGCCAGCAGACTCAAATGCATGGCGGAAGAAAAGATAATCATCATTTGAAAGCCCCATTCCTCCGAGGATAATCTTATCCACATCGGCACGTAAAGCAACATCCGCCATAACTTGGTTATAAGGCTGGTCCGCATCAGCGAAGAAAGGAATTTTCTGTCCTGACACGATAGTATTGTTGAGGTCAATGCCTGCAATACCTGTAGGAATCAATTCAGACGGCTGACGTCTCTTATATGGATTCACAGAAGGGCCACCGATTTCGCGTTCCTCGCCCTCAACCTCAGGGCCACCATCAATAGGCTGACCATAAGCATTGAAGAAACGTCCAGAAAGTTGCTCACTTACTTTCAATGTAGGAGGAGCGCCGAGGAATGACACTTCGGCATCCGTAGGAATACCTTCAGTACCGGCAAACACCTGAAGAGTAACAGAATCACCCTTAGTCTTGACAACCTGAGCCAGACGACCGGCAACAGTGGCAAGTTCATCATTGGCGACACCTGATGCTTTCAGCGAAACTGTCGCCTTAGTGATAGCCTCAAGCTGTGTATATGTTCTTTGAAAAACTTTATTTGCCATTTTCTTCCAGAAGTTTTGAAAGTTTTGCATTATAGTTCTCGAACGCCTCGCTGTGGAATTCCGAATAATTCATCTGTCTAAGATCATTTATCATCTCCTTGAAGAAATTACGGCACTCTTCGAAATTCTCAAACGAGAACTCCTTGTCACAGATTCCGAGAATAAGGTTCATCATATATTTCTGACGTTCAAGTGGGCAGAGGCTATCCACAGCATCGAACGCATCCTGCTGAAGGAATACAAAGTCCAAAAGCTCCGACTTCCAGAATGTTTCGTGGTAACTCATCGGCACACCATCATCACCAAGGATGTTAATCTGCTCTGAAGCATCACGTCCCTGACGGATAATATTCTTTGCACGATTTACTTTTTCTACCCAACCTTTCTCTATCTTCTCATCCAAGAACTCGCGAATCTCAGGATATTCCAGATACTTAGAATATGAGTCTATAGGGTTCACAGCCGGATACCTCTTTTGGTCGGCACGATTCTGCTCCAACGCATAAAAACAACGTGCAGCTTTTTTCGTTGATTCTGTAACAGGCTCTTTCAAGTTACCTCCCGCAGGAGAAACTGTTCCAATAAATGTTACAGCTCCCGTCTTGCCATTATTCAACACGACCATACCTGAACGAGCATAGAAACTTGAAATAATGGCAGAAAGGTCCACTGGGAATGCATCAGCTCCAGGAAGTTCCTCCATACGGTTACTCATTTCCCTCAATGCCTGAGCCCAACGAGATGTAGAGTCAGCAAGAAGAAGGCACTTAAGTCCCATAGCACGATAGTACTCGCAAATAGTCATCGCAGTATATACAGATGCCTCACGTGCAGCGACAGGCATATTGGACGTATTACATATAATAGTAGTACGTTCCATCAAGTGACGTCCGGTATGCGGATCCACAAGTTCAGGGAACTCAGTGAAGATCTCCACCACCTCGTTAGCACGTTCACCGCAAGCCGCCATAACTATAACATCAGCATCTCCCTGCTTCGCGATAGCATGCTGAAGCACCGTCTTTCCACAACCGAAAGGTCCAGGAATAAAACCTGTACCACCTTCAGCTATAGGATTGAGAGTATCTATTACTCTGACTCCAGTCTCCATTATCTTGTTAGGTCTTGGCTTCTCTTTATAACACTTTATAGCCACCTTCACAGGCCATTTCTGTACCATCGTCACAGGCACTTCCTCACCACTTTCATCTGTAAGGATAGCCATCGTATGGTCAATATTATACTTACCAGCCTTTTCAATGCTCTTCACAGTGTAAGTTCCACTAAACGAAAATGGAACCATAATCTTATGAGGAAGCCATCCTTCCTTTACCTCACCGAGCCAGTCAGCAGCAACAACCTTATCTCCTGGCTTGGCAATAGGTTCGAAATCCCAAAGTTTGTTATGATCAAGTGGAGAAGTATACTCTCCCCTCTTCAGGAACACGCCATCCATCGTTGCCAGATTGTTCTGAAGACCATCATAGATGCTGGAGAGAAGACCTGGACCAAGAGAAATCTCAAGCATCCTGCCTTCGAACTCGACAGAATCACCATTCTTCAGGCCACGGGTACTTTCAAAAACTTGGACAGACGCGTTCTTGCCCTTAACTTTAATAACTTCGGCAAGAAGTTTCGTGTTTCCAAGCGTAATATAGCAAAGCTCATTCTCAGCCACTGGGCCATCAACCGTGACAGTGACGAGGTTGGAAACAATGCCTGTTACCTTTCCTGTTGTTTTCATTATCCTTATATTGTATTTTTTATTATTCTATTCAACAGCCTTGTCTGCAGCTTCACGGATACCTTTATAAGATCCTCGTACTTCATCTACAAGACGTGAGAACATAGCTTTCCCTGACTCAAGATCCAACTTAAGCCATCTCGAAACAATATGAAGCTTGGCGATAAACCCAAGTACCACATCAATATTGAAATAGTCAAATATAGTAAGCTCATCTATCTTTGCCCACATCAAATCATCAATTCCACGTTCCCTGCCGAGAATGTCATCGGTATCAAGCAACGACTCAAGTTTCTGCCCTTCTTCGAACTCTCCAGGCGCATCCATAAAAATATCCGTATCTGCTGGCCTATTGAGAGCATTGTTCAAGTAACGAACCTTAGCATTTCTAACATTAAGGTCAAACTTAAAATATTCCCTCAGAAACTTGTTCTTCCCAGACAGAGCCTGCTTATAGAAATCCGCGTCCAATTTATCATCTTCGTAACCTTCCAAAAGAGAATCTATTAAAGTATTGTCTTTTGGAGAGCACAGATTCCTAATCTCAGCAATGATATTTTCCCAGGACTGCTCATCAGTTCCTTTCCAATCCATGCTTATATCAGGAAGGCTCGAGATAATATACTCGTAGTTATTCATAACCTGAGCATTTTATTCTCCGAAAAGGAGCTTTCTTGTCATCGGTCTAAGATACTCGCTGATAAGTTCCTTAAAAGTCTCGTCTGTAAAGCTTATAAAATACCCCCCATTCTTAGGCCCAATAGTAAATCCACCTGAAATTTTCTTAGAAAAAGAAGCGTCAAGACTACCAGACAATACTGATGAAAGTTCATTCTTAACAAATGGTTCAAGCGAAGACTTTAGAGATTCTGGCAGAACCAAGCTGAGTTCTTGAGCTTCTTCAGCATTGAACTTAGCAGCAACAGCTTTTATAATCTCCTTCACAAACGTCTCGTCAGAAAGAACCTTTTCAGTAGCAGCACCTGACATCTTCATCACAAGAAGATTCTCAATATCTTTCTTAGTAGCTTGAATGCTCTGAGATGCAGCCATCTTTACATCGCCGGCAACTTTCGTTTTGAAATCTCCAGCTTCACTTTCCGCTTTAGCAATTATATCTGCGGCTTCCTTTTTGGCCGCTGAAACGATATCAGCAGCCTCTGCTTTAGCCTTTAAAAGCAGGGCTTCGCCCTCTTCTTTTCCTTTAGACAAACCTTCATTGTAAAGTTTGTCAGTTAACTCTTGCAATTTATTCTGCATATCGGGTTTAGTTTTAATCGTTTTGTTTCAAAAATCTGTCAAAGATACAACTTTTCAGACTATCGACAAAGTAATTGCAAGACTTTTGCCATAGTTTGCGCAGTTTCGTTCCAAAAGTACAATATTCGGTTTGAAAGGTAGTTTCGTTTCTACTCCCAATATTGATAGAAACGAGTTATTGATTCTATTCCTGCATAGAACTGGCAGAGCAGATAACTCTCATTTGGCGAATGAATCGTATCCCGCTCCAGTCCAAATCCCATAAGAAGAGGATCTGCACCGAGGATATTCCGCATTTCAGCAAGAACACAGATACTACCGCCACCTCTACTTGGCACAGGTGCTATACCATAAACCTCAGCCATCGCCCTCGAAGCAGCCTTATAAGCCGAAGAGGTAATCGGTATAAGAAATCCGTTGCCAGCATCTACTTTATCCACAGTGACGTGAACATAAGAAGGTGCTATCGAGAGAATATGACTCACAGCCATATCAATAATCTTGTCAGCCTTTTGGTTAGGAACAATGCGCATAGACAACTTGGCATGAGCCTCTGATGGAAGAACCGTCTTACTACCAGGTCCCATATATCCGCCCCATATTCCACAAACATCAAGACAAGGTCTTATGGCTGTACGCTCTATAGTAGAGTAACCTTTTTCCCCTTTGAGTGCATCTACACCTATACTTTTCTTATATTCGTCTATATCGAATGGTGCCCTAGCAAGTTCTGCCCTATCTTCAGACGACACCTCCACGACATCATCATAGAATCCGGGAATAGTAATTCGACCATCATCATCAATAAGGGAAGATATCATGTCACATAGTGTATTTATAGGATTAGCAACCGCTCCTCCATAGTGTCCGGAATGAAGGTCCTTATCTGGTCCTTTAACATTGACCTGAAGATAAGTCACTCCGCGCATTCCGCAATTAATCGAAGGTACTTTATCAGAAATCATCGTTGTATCCGAAACAAGAATCACATCGCAAGCTAACTTTTCCTTATTGTTTTCCACCCATTTAGGAAGATTTCGGCTACCTATTTCCTCCTCACCTTCAAAGATAAATTTCACATTATGACGAAGAAGACCATTACGGACAAGATACTCGAATGCTTTCACATGCATAAATGTCTGTCCCTTATCATCATTTGCTCCCCTGCCCCAAATTGCGCCATCATGGATCTCAGGTTCAAACGGATCTGAATGCCATTTTTCCAATGGTTCAGCAGGCTGAACATCATAATGTCCATATACAAGTACAGTCTTATATTCTGGACCAAGCAATTTCTGCCCGAAGACAACAGGATTTCCATCAGTTTCGAAAACACCTGCTTCATCAGCACCCGCCTCTTTCAAGAGTTCGGAATAGCGCTCAGCACAACGTACCATATCCTGCTTATGCTCTGGTTTCGCACTGACGGAAGGAATCCGCATCAATGAAAATAATTCCTCAAAAAATCTATCTTTGTTCTCCTCAATGTACTGCCGGATGTCGGCCGTATTCTTTGTTTCCATATTATATCAATGTTTTTGTGTCATCTTGGCAATTTACAAAAAGTTTACAACATTTCTCATATTTCCATAAAAAAGTCTCTTATTCTTGTTAATTCAAAAATAAGAGACTCGAAATTTGAGAGATAATGTTTTATCTCATCGTAGGTGCCAAGCAGATTTCAAAATCATTAGTCGAGTTGTTGGTATCAACAATCTTTCCTGCAGCATCGCGTTTACGTATAACTGACTTTCCGAAACGATTAGGATCACGATCTATCGTAGACACATTAGTATAACCAGCATCAACAGTAGCATTGAATGCAAGTGTACCAAGATCTTCGAAAACGGCACAATTGACGGCATCCAAAACCCAATCATTCGGGATTATATATGCACCCGTGATTTCATCTTCAAAATGATATCCATTAAAGTCCATGACACGCATGCCACTCCATACCTGCTCTTTCATAAATATTTCTGAAGTCATTTTGGCAGGAGCCAATGCAATTGCATAGCTTTCATATCCCCTATCATGTAGGCTTGTGAAACTCCAAGAAGATTTGAACCAATTCACAAGATTTGTAACATCTGGATTATCAGTATCTGGATAGTCTTCATTACCTTCATCATAGAATTCAAAATCAGCCTTACTCAAATCGCAACCAACCCCATTTTCAGACTTAAAATTCTGAGCAGAAATAGCAAGAACAACGGACTTTCCAGCCTCAACTGGGACATCAGTACCATTGCCTGGAATCTTATATAATGTATTAACACCTATTCCATTAGGAAGATCCGGATAAGCCCAGTATGCTCCAGTAGAAGACACCTGAGAGTTGGTCTCAGATACTGCGAATATGACACCATCGGCATACAATGTCTCATTAGTGGTGTTGGTAATCTTTATATATTGGTCACCACTCACAGAATCAGAATTATTGGACTCTGGAATAATAAAACCCGAGAAAAATATTTCATCAAGCAAAAGTTCTCCCGGTTCTACATTCCTCCAACTTTGTCTTAATGAAGCTTGCTCAAGTTTTTTATCATCAGTGGTAAGAAATATAACAGAAAAATCTTTATATTGTCCTGTAGTATTGGCCTCAAAATGTAGCACAACATTCTCAGCATCACTAGAAACAATACTAATTCCTTCTCCCTCAAGAATAGTCTTGTAGGTAAAGCCTTTAGGAGCAGTAATAGTATAATCTTGAGCATAAGCTCTCACTGAATAACTTAATTCAGCAGGATTCTCAGGTACCTCAGGACGATTTTGCAGAATTGCAAGAGACTCGACAAGGCCATCAGCTTCAAACTTAATCTGAGCAGTTCTTACACTAACATCAGTATACTCGTCAAGCGTTATAGTAACCTCTGTATCCCCATTTCCTTCTGTAGGAGAAATGGTATACCAGTCTGCACCATCAGTAGTAATAGTCCAATCTGTATTTGTTTGAACTTTCACAACTTTGCTTCCGCCAGCGGCCGAGAACTCAATAGATGTCTGATCTAATGAAAGTGTCGGTGTCGTCTTTTCCTGACTGCAAGCCACAATTACCATAGAGGCAAGCAAAAAAACAAAATTCTTTTTCATAGCACTATAATTATTAATAAGATATTCCCACAGAAATAGTTAACATAGATATTCTACGACCTTGCTCATAGAATTTTTCCCCAAAGGAGAATCGCGAAAAAATTGCAGCAACGTTTTTTATCTCCTTCTGTACAAGGACATTGGCATTGCATTGAACATAATTGCTTGTCCATCTCGCAAATTTGTCCATATATGCATCCCGAATCCGATTCTCACCAGATTGAAGCGAGCAATTGTTGCCAATGCATCCTCCACAAGTAGCCCCTGCTGACAAATCATATAGCCACGAACCCTTGATGGATGAAAATCCTCCATATATCTGGCCAGATAACATAGAGAATTTCATCCTTGAAGATGGATAACGATACTCCTCTGAAGATTGTTGCCAACAAATTGATGGTATAACATGCCATATACCATAACTTCTTTCAGCACGCAATACGCCTAAAAGTGAAATATTGCCTTTATGTTGGGTATACATATCCAATGATAATATATCATTGTAAATTCCAGATGCAGCACAATCTATCACATTTTCACGACCAGAACGTCTTTCATACTCCGATTTTGCCTCCACTGCAAAGCTTGGAGAAACATGATAAGACACGAAAATTTTCATAATCTCTAGTCCCAATTTACTTAAAGGAGCTTCATTCTGATTTGAAAGATGTCGCGTAATGTCCACCAATTCATAAGCAAGACCATATTGCAGTTTTCCAGAAACACCAGTTCCAACCACCCCAAATTCAAAACCTTGGCCTGCATAACGTGTAGCAGCAAAGATTCCTGTACTTCTGAAACGAAAATAGTCATTCCCAAGACCCGTAGAGTGAAAGAGAGTAGTGTTAGCTCCTGTATTATTCATAAATGTAACATCCTGATTCTGATGATATTTTCTATAACCAGCATAACCAAGAACAAAACTTCCATGAGAAAAAATATATCCAAGTGAGATATCCGCCTTAAAGTCTGAAGATATATTTCTAGGTCTTGGATCAAAGCTACGATACTCATGAACAGCCTTATAGCTACCATATACAGAATACACCAACTTATCAGTACGTCGCATCCATGCACCTTGAAAACTATATTGCTCATGCTGAAGATTTCCTCCTACCGTGTCAATGAGAACATACGGACGCAAAAGTTCATAGTCGCTTGTTTCATTAAAGACAACTCCTCGTTTTACTGCGCGGTTATAACCGACTTCCCCACTCACTGCCGAATTTCCTTTCAATCTTAAAAATGATTTCGCATCGAATCTTCCGCATCGAAGCGCATCTCCATCTTCTGGCCTGAAGGCACCTCCAGCTTCTTCTCTTGAATCAAATGAAACCGCTGCAGAAGAAAACGAGCAATATTGTGATAGCAATGCAACAGAAGGTGTATATCCGAGAGCGGTATTGTACCCTACTGCCAAATAAGGATCACTCCACTGTCTTGCTTTAATGTTAGTTGTTTCTTGACTATACACTATCAAAGGCATACAGAGAAGCACAAGCGACATAACGACACAGATTCTTTTCATAAAGCAAGCAAATCAAAAGTAATTTCAACCTCATCCTCCAAAATATTCACAGAATCATTTGGTGAACGATGCTCATAACATCTTACAACTCGTGTAGAACCATTTGGCAAAGTTGCCGTGCCGTCAAATGCAAATATGTACACTCCTTTCAAAACCCTAATTGTACACTTTCCGTTCACGAATAACGGATAATCATATTTTTCTCCAGTGTTCAAATTACTGAAAAAGTTCCCTTTAACCGAATTATCTACACGAATAGCTGGCATCTGAAGGCCATCGCATACAGCGTTCAATGTTACAGTAGAATATATGTTATCGACATTTTGTCTGCAAGAAAACGCGAGCGGCAACAATAGTAATATAATTAGTAATTTGTTTCTCATATCTTAAAATCAAGTTCCATCCCGAAATATGGTATCACGCTCCTACGGACTAACGCATCATTTCTGTGATAGTCAGGTGTCACATCGAAGATTTTGTTAACATAAAGCGAGCATGACACTTTATCTCGATATAATTTTTTCATCACCTTGAGATTCACATTCATAGCAAATGGTGTCCTCTGATACTGATAAAGCGATGCTGTATAATCTTTTATCAAATGTCTTAGAACAGCATCCTCTGAAGCAATGCTAACATCAAAGGGATGAATATTTCCAGCTTTATCCATATAAGAATTAGGATATTTGCTATCCGGCATTGATTTATGCCCTGAAAACCACATACATTGAAATGATGTTGAGAATATCAAACCCAATCTTGGAATCTGGGTATCCAACATCAAATTAGTAATCATAGAGTCATAAAAGCTGCCCTCATTCTTATCATATATACCAATATATGGATACGACTTACCATCAATCATAACACTCGGCCTATAATATTCAGGTTGGCTATTCATATATTCAGTCCTGAACCATGCTCCATTGGCCGTAATTTTCGTATTAAGGACCTTTATTCTTTTGGTTGCCAATGTAAATTCTATTCCCTCTTTAAATGTTCTGCTACCATTTGTTGTAAAGCTATAGGCTGTCAGCATGGTATCATTTTGGTATGGAATTTTTGAAAGTACTGGAGGTCCGCTCAATGTAGACTTATCTACTGCAGATGCATCATATCGCCTGTATTCTACGGACATATATTCATAAGAATAACGAAAACCAGACGTCATATTCTCGCGAAAATAATCCATAGAAAACGCAAAGCCATTCCAGTCAGCATTGAGGCCTATCTCCCATTTTACATTACTTGCAGCTTGCAAGTTCCAGTTAGTAGGATCGACCTTATATACAAGGACATTCACTCTTCTAAGGTTTTCTTCTACCGGCCAATAGTTAAATTGTGTAATATCACCATATATAGGATCTGGGAACAACATATCCATAGTAGGGAACTTTGTATGCCTACCTACACCACCGTAAATGCTAGTTACAAATTTATATCCTCCTACTTGAAACATTGGCAACGTAAGCCTCAAATTAGAACGAGGATCCAAATAAGGCTTCATATCAACTGCGAACTTTTTACCTGCTCCAGTCATCATCTCTGCACGAAGTCCAATGATCCAATCTATTGATAAAGTTCCTATGCTCTTGCTCAAACTTTCTTCAGCAAAAGCTGAAAACCTATGCATAGCAGGAATAACATTATATGGACGTGGGCGAACACTCATACTTGTAGAAAACGGCTTTGATGTATCGAATATTGAACCACGACCATAGTTTTTATCCATATTCCATTCAGCACCAATCTGCAGTCTGCTTATACTTTTCGCAAAAATAACGGACGTACTTGCATACCCATAGAATGGTCGCCCCTCAACATCCAACTTCGCATCATATTTAGCTGGGATAATCATGGCATCGTGTTCACCAGATTCCAATGCTGTAGAAACAGGGGTTGATTTGCCTAATGAAACATGTTTCCATCTATTGATTTCATCTTTCTCATAACTGAAAGAAGTGATTCCTTCCCATAAGCGGAAAAATCCATCTTCTTTTCGAGACTTAAAACTAAAATTGCCTGATACGGAAAACTTATTATATGTAGACTTATATGTTTCAATCGGCATTCCTCCTTCTGTTTTATCCAGATCGACATCAGACTTCTGATTATCAAAGGAACCAGTATAATCTAAATTTACCGAGTATGATTTCGTTAACTTTTCACCTATTTTCTCTCTTCCTATACGCAAACTCGCTGTCATTCGCTTCCAATTCTGACGTGTCTGACGCGGATCAGAACGAGAATCAAGAAAATTCGCACTTGCATTTAATGTCCAACGATCTGCCTCATCTCCATACTCGAAACCTTTGCCAAGATAGAAAAGTTTGCTCTTCATATCTGATTTAAATCTGGCATGCAAGTCTTTGCCACCACGCTTTCTTGTGATATTAATCAAGCCGCTAGTAAGATCTCCATATTTCACAGATGCAATCCCACGAACTATCTCCACATTTTCAATGTCCTCCGTACTAATTTCACGCATATCTGTACCATAATTTACATAACTGCTACCATAATTGCTATATGCTGGGGTTGACTGCATATTGGCATCATTATTTATGGGGCTTCCATCAATAATAAAACGTGTTCCAAGCGCAGAGGTTGCATAATTGGCATTAGACAATGAATTAGCTGAGCGAAGATTTATGAGTTGCGGACTTCCCAACACAGGGTCTTTGGCCATACCTCCAGGCAATAATTCTAGTAAATCTGCAAAACTTGACGGCTGAATATGAGCAATTGCATCACGTCCTATTTTCGTAGACGAAGTCACGCCTTTATTCTCAACAGCTGTCACCGTTACCTCATTCAACACTTCCATATCTGGAATAAGTTTCTGAGAAAGTTTAATATCTCCAGTCAATGTTATCTGACGAGAGACAGGCTTATACCCAACATATGAGAAATCTAATGTATATTTTCCCTCCGCAAGACCATCTATATAATATTTGCCATCACCATCAGAAACATTCCACTTAATAGTCCTACCGTCCTTCTCCACAGTCACGACAGCCGCAGATAATGGAGAGCCGTCATTCGCATCAATAATGGTTCCCGAAATGGAGAACGACTTAACGAGGACAACGAGCACAGACAACAAATATGACATCATAAGCACTTAAAATTAACTGGCGGCAAATTTAATATGCAACAATTTTCACCACAATACCAAGTTATTATCATTCAGCACATACATATATCCCTATTTATTGGGGTTTTTAAAGTCCTACACATCATATTTGAAATGAAAGCATTACATTTGAAACAAAATCAATGGAGATATGGAAGATAATGTCATAATATGTGACCATCTAACCCATTATTACGGCAAGCGTTGCATTTATTCAGATTTGAGTTTCACCGTAAATAAAGGGACTATTACAGGTCTGCTCGGAAAGAATGGAACAGGCAAAACCACTACAATAAATATCTTGATGGGATATCTGAAGCCCACTTCCGGATATTGCACCGTCTTTGGTGAAGATGCTTCAGACATCAGTCCGGCTACAAGATCCAGAATTGCCCTCCTATTGGAAGGACATGTCCAATATTCATTCATGACTATAGAGCAGATTGAAAGATTCTACTCCAAGTTCTATCCAAAATGGAATAAAGATGCATATTACGAACTAATGTCAAGATTAAAAGTAGCACCGAGACAAAGAATTGCAAATATGAGCAATGGACAAAAATCTCAAGTAGCACTTGGCTTAATATTGGCACAAAATGCAGATCTACTCGTATTGGATGATTTTTCTCTTGGACTTGATCCCGGATATAGACGTCTATTCATCGAGTATCTCCGTGATTATGCAAAATCTGAGGGAAAAACCGTATTTATGACTTCACATATAATTCAAGACATCGAAAAACTTGTGGATGACTGCATCATAATGGATTATGGAAAGATTCTATTCCACAATAAAATCAGTGTTCTTACAGGGAACCTTATAAAATACACCTATCAGAATGGCGGCAACACCAAAATGCCTTCCGCCGATTTCATTTTGAACGCATCTGAATATAAAGGGAAAACTGAATTCTATTCATTTGCTGCAGAAAATGAGATACGGTCAAAAATGGAGGCTGACGGCATAAACACAGAAACATTGAAATCCGAAAAAATGAATTTGGAAGACGCGTTTATCGGTCTTACCGGAAAATATTAGCAGTTATGATAAAATCGCTCATATATAAAGAATGGCTCAAGACAAGCAAAATCATAGTATGCCTCGCGTTGTTTTTAGCAGGATTTACCGCATACGATTTTTTAGCATTATCCAAGAACGCTGAACTTCAGGGATATGGTTTTCTATGGAGCTATGCCGTAGGCAAGAAATCAATACTAGTAGAAAATTTAATATACCTTCCAGTTATTTGTGGCATGGTGCTGGCTGCAGTACAGTTTATCCCTGAAAGCTACAGAAAATGTATCAAACTGACACTTCACCTGCCGATATCACAAACAAAGACAATCATGGTGATACAAGGATACGGGATATGTGTTCTATCAATCATGTTCATCGTTCAATCTGTAGCATTATTCTTATTTCTCAACCATTATCTCGTAGTGGACATCGTATGGAGAATTCTGTTTTCATTCCTTACATGGTATAGTGCTGGTTTATGTGCATATATCTGGATAAGCGCAATATGTCTGGAACCAAATTGGAGAATGAAGTTCACTGAACTGGTAATCACTTTTGTAATTTTGAGTTCATTCTATCTATCACCACAATCAATGGCATACCATCATAGTATTCTATCAATGTTTATTGTAACGACACTTTCTGCAACATTACTCATACACTATAGTGTCAAAAGATTCAAAGATGGAGTTCAATAAAAGATCAATATTGTCATGAAAAAATTAGGTAGCATTTATTTATCCGTTATAATAGCATTGCTGGCCATGTGGATAGTCCCACGGCTTTACTATATCATTACTGCGAAATCATATTCGACACCTTTCACCTTATATAGTTGTACAATTAAAGACTTCGTCTCGCTCACAGATAAATCGGGTAAGGATTTTGTATTCACTGATACTCAAGGAAGTGAGTATGGAGATAGCGTACTTCCATTTTTTTATTACAGGGTTCTCAATAGTAGGAATAAAGTACCTGAGATTATCAATGGGATGCAATTCACAGGAGAAGATATAGAAATCAACAATATTATTTTTTCTTGCACCCCAAGGGATGTGAACTCAGAAGTGCCAAATGTTTATATGTTGCTGGAATCCAATCCACATAGATTGGAATTGGAAGACCCTAAATATGCGCTAGTATGTCGAAAAGATAGATTTAAAGTCATTGAGATAGCGAGCAATAAAAGCAATACAGAACTTGAAAAGGCATTAGATGAGGCTCTTGACTATATCGAATTCCGCTTCCCAGCGAACATTGTATCGGGAAATCCAAGTACACATAAATCGTACGACGAAGGCTATATGCTCACAGATGCCAATGGTAACCTATATCATCTAAAACTTGCGGATGAAAAGCCAAAAGTAGAAAAGATCCTTACAAATGGTTTATCTATACAGCACATTTTTATCACAGAAAATGAAAACAGGGCCTCTCTGGCTTATATTTTCGATTCAGATAACAGATTTTATATATTGGATAGCCTTAGACATATTATCCGCACGGATGTTATAGCTGATGTCACAAAACAAGATGTTCTTCTTGTTGGAGATATCCTTAACTATACTATACGCGTAAGTGATAGTAATGGTGAGAATTTCTGGGCGCTAGAAACATCTAGTTTCGAAACCTTGAAAACCATGCGAAGAGATTATCCTAAATCAGATTGTTTTGACCTACCAAAATATATTCTTCCAGCAAGGCTGACTCTTAATTCGGCTCTTGACACAAGCATCAGACCACGATTTAATGATTTTTCTTGGTTAGGTCTTGGTGTAGACATCTGCATTTTTGTAATAATAGCCTTTTCAATAAAAATCTTCAAACAAAAAAGAAAAGAATTATAACAACATATTCAATAGATAAAAAAACTGGGACTGCAAAAGCAATCCCAGTTTTTTAGACTCATAATATGTCTAACGCTTACTAAAGTTCATCTTTTAGATGATCTTTCGCATATTCCAAAGTGACTGTAAATGTCTTCTTTCTGGAAGACGGAGCCTCAAACATGGCATCATCAAAAATTTTCTCACAGATAGAGCGAAGACCACGAGCACCAAGTTTATTCTTTATGGCGGTGTCCACGATAAGTTCTTTCACACCATCTTCTATCGAGAGCTTAATACCATCGAGTTCAAACATCTTCTCATACTGCTTCAGTATGGCATTCTTTGGTTCAGTAAGGATACGTAGAAGAGCCTCTTTATCAAGGCTATCGAGATATGTCACAATCGGAAGACGGCCTATAATCTCAGGAATAAGTCCATAAGCCTTCAGATCTTCAGCTGAAACATATCTTAGAAGATTATCTTTATCCACTTTCTGCTTTTCTGTAGCACCAAAGCCTATAACCTGAGTATTCAGCCTCTGCGCTATGCGACGCTCGATACCTTCGAACGCACCTCCACATATAAAAAGAATATTCTGAGTATTCACATGGATAAACTCTTGCTCCGGATGCTTGCGGCCACCCTGCGGAGGTACATTGACTACACTTCCTTCAAGAAGTTTAAGCAATGCTTGCTGTACACCCTCACCAGACACGTCGCGTGTTATCGATGGATTGTCACCTTTACGGGCAATTTTGTCGATCTCATCGATGAAAACAATTCCACGCTCTGCCTTCTCAAGGTTGTAATCAGCCTCTTGGAGAAGCCTCGAAAGTAAACTCTCCACATCCTCTCCAACATATCCGGCCTGAGTAAGAACTGTAGCATCCACAATCGTGAAAGGAACATTCAGCATTCTAGCTATAGACTTGGCCAACAATGTCTTTCCTGTTCCTGTCGGACCGACGAGAAGAATATTGGATTTCTCCAGTTCGACTCCATCATCAGGCTTATCCTCAAGATTATGGTTGATGCGCTTGTAGTGGTTATACACAGCCACTGACAACAATTTCTTTGCACGATCCTGACCAATAACATACTGATCAAGAAACTCCTTGATTTCCTTCGGTTTCTGCAGTTTTTCTATACGTCCAGCCTTCTCATTATGACCTGATTGCAATGCAATCTCGTCAAGATACTGTGACGCCATCTTCACGCAGTCACTGCATATATATGTTCCATTCTGTCCAGACAACATCAGAGGAACTTGGTCCTCAGGACGTCCGCAGAACATACAATATTTCGTCTGTTTTTTTCCTGCCACTTTTTATATGGTTTTTTTCTTGCCTTTGAGAATTTCATCTACCATGCCATAGTCAAGAGCTTCCTGTGCAGTCATCCAGAAATCACGATCTGCATCTGCAAACACCCTTTCGAAAGGTTGTCCAGAGTGGGCGGAGATGATGTTGTACAATTCAGTTCTTGTTTTCTCGATTTCCTTAGCGGCTATCATGATATCCGAAGCTTGCCCTTGGGCTCCGCCGAGTGGCTGATGTATCAGCACTCGGCTGTGGGGAAGAGCGGACCTCTTCCCCGCGGTCCCTGCGCAAAGCAGGACCGAGCCCATTGACGCTGCCATGCCTGTACATATCGTAGCGACATCAAGTTCCACGATCTGCATGGTATCATAAATAGCCAAACCTGAAGATACTTGCCCTCCCGGTGTATTCAGATACAACGAAATGTCCGCATTGTTATCGGTGGACGCAAGGAAAAGCAGCTGTGCCTGAATGATATTGGCGACATCATCGTCAATCGGCACGCCAAGGAAAATGATACGATCCATCATAAGACGGCTAAATACGTCCATAGATGCCACATTCAGCTTGCGTTCCTCAATAATCGTAGGGTTTATATACGAATCCACCGCTGATTCATAACGATGAAGGGTCATGGAACTTATTCCACGACCCATATTTGCAAATTTATCGAATTCGCTTCTCATTCTTCAAAAAATTGGAGTAGACTAAAGCTCACGGAATTTCTCCACTGAAACCTTGTCTTCATCAAGTGCAACAACACCCTTAACGGCCTCAATAACTTTCTGAGACTCAACGTTCTCCACGATACGATGAAGAGTATTCTCGTCCTGAAGTACGCGAACTGCACTCTCTTTGATAAGGTTCTCAGGTACATTGCCCATACCATATGCAGCATACTGGTATGTAACATAAGCCTGCGCTGCCTCATGTAGGTCTTTTTCCTCTACCTTGATACCGAACTTCTGCATAAGGAAGCTACGAACCATCTGCCAACGGAAATCCTCGAAGAAAGCAGGAGCCTCTTTCTCAATTTCCTCTTTGGTAAACTTGCCTTCATTGATATGAAGAAGCCATCTCTTAAGGAATTCTTCAGGAAGCTTAATGTCAGCCTTCTTTACAAGATAATCTCTAAGATCCTTGGAGAACTTATAATCAGACTCTTGCTTGTAGTTCTCAACGAGTCTCTCTTCTACTGCCTTATCGAATTCCTCTGCATTGTGAACCTTGTCCTCGCCAAAAATCTTATTGAAAGTTTCCTGATTCTCTTCTGCAGGTGCGAATGTCTTGACTTCCTTGACTGTTACATGGAACTCAGGATTGAGACCTGCGAGATCTTCTTTCTTCACCTTGAGCATATATGCACGATCAGACTCATTTGTAAATGCCTCATTGACATTTACATCAAACTGATCTCCAACTTTTGCTCCAAGGAAAGATTTCTTAGCCTCGCCTTCAACATTCTTCACGCCTACATAAGAACCCTCTACAGTCTTACCTTCTTGAGCGAAATCTACGATAACGAAATCATCCTCACCAGCCTCTGCAGTGTCAGCAAGAGAGCCGAACTGACGAAGAAGATTATCTTTCATCTCTTTCTTCGCAGCATCAGTAACTTCTATCGTATGATAAGCTACCTTGTCATCCTTTCCAAGTTCAAAGTTAACTTCTGAAGTAGTGGCAATATCGAACTTGAATGTAAAATCATTTCCTGACTTCCACTCAAGTTCCGGCTGATCAGCACTTGGAAGAGCCTCTCCGACCATCTTTATATTGTTTTCCTTTATGAAGTTATTGATAGCGTCAGAGAGAACCTTATTCACAGCCTCACCGAGAACACGCTCGCCATATACTCTCTGGATAAGGGACATAGGAACCATACCCTTTCTGAAGCCCTTGAACTCTGCAGTACGTTTGCATTTCTGGAGTTCTTTCTTCTCTATTTCAGCGTAGTCGTCATGTGCAACATTAACTGTGAGCTGAAGATTAAGCTCATCAATCTGATTCTTTACAATGTTCATTTTCTATGATAATTTTTATTATTATTCGTTTTGCATCAGACAATCGTCCAATAAGCTTGCAAAAATAAGAATTTTATCTCAATTTGCCAATTCGTATTTATCTTTCCTGCTTGGGATAGACTATCCTCTCATGATAAATCTGGCCAAGATAGGATTTAAGCACAGTTTTTATGCGACCAAGTTCCTTTAGAGATATATCTGCATTATCAAGTTGACCGGCATTGATCTTGGATGCCACTATAGATTCCACAAACTTATCAAACGTAGCCGGATCATTGTCCTTCAATGTCCTTGAAGCGGCTTCTATCGAATCACATATCATCAATATCGTCTGCTCCTTCGTCCAAGGTTTTTTTCCTTTATAATAGAATTCCTCTGCTTGCGCAGGATCACCTCCCTCTTGAATATACTTGTTATAAAAATATGCTGTACAAGTAGTTCCATGATGTGTGAGGATAAAATCGCTGACTACTTTTGGAAGATTATATCTCGCTGACAATATCAAGCCATCGCTGACATGTCTTATTATCATTTGAGCACTTTCAAGCGGAGTGAGGCCATCATGATACTTAGCTCCCACACCTTCATTCTCGACAAAGCACTGAGGATTCTCTGTTTTGCCTATGTCGTGATACATTGCCCCTGCCCTAACAAGCAAGACATTCGCATCAATGCTTCTAGCAGCAGCATCAGCAAGATTCATCACCTGGAGAGAATGTTGAAATGTTCCTGGAGCCTTCTGAGCCAATATTCGAAGCAATTTATTGTTAGGATCGGCAAGTTCTTGAAGACGAGTGCTGGAAACAAGGCCAAAAACTTTCTCCATCAGATATATCAACGGGTATCCGGCAACAGACAACATTGCGCCAAGAAACATATAAACTACCAACCTATATTCGGTAAATGACGTACCATCGTTTATAAGACGGAATCCTATGAATGTCAGCAACATAGACACAAAGACAATAAGAGCTGTCACGAATTGACGCCACCCCTTGCTGAAATACTCGAACACGAACATAGTTATAACCCCTGAAACAAGGAAAAGCACGAACAACTCAACTCCATTATGTGCATATATCAAAAGAGGCATAAGAGCTATGACGTACACTGGCAAGACCACTCTCTTTCGGAAAAAGGCAAGAAGATAAAGTGCCGTGAGAGAGAATGGTATCATATACAGGACAGACGGATTAACCTTATCTGTAGCAAATGCAGCAAATGCAGCAAGGACGAAGATAAAGAGAAGGTAAAGATATCTGTTCATCTCCGTAAATATTCCAGGATTTGTATAATAGATGGAGAGAAAAAGAATCAGAACCATCGCGAACGATATTAGTCCGTTACCAATCCAAAGAAACGCTCTCGGGCCATTGTAACCAAGGCTATTCTCATACTCACTGCGATATGAATCCAACATCTGCTCAATTTCCGATGTAACGATTTCTCCTTTCGTAACAATCAGTTGCCCTGCTGTCACAAACCCTTGCGTAGGAGATATGTAGTCAACAGATTCTGCATGTATCAGATCTGTGGTTTCTTTATCATAGACCAAGTTTGGCAATATAGCATCATATAGGCCAGAAGCCACAAGCACTGAATCCGCATTTATTTCCGGAAATGCTCTATTCAAATCGGAAAGTAGTCGTGCTTTCGCAGATGTCATAGTATAAACATCAGAAGCAGGTATCTTGGTGGCTCGTTTATCTTTCTGCACAAAAAGGACATCATCAGTCATCCCCGACTTGGCATCATTCACAGCACCACCATCCGACATTACTCCTCTCAAATATATATTTGTAAGTGAGGACACTATCGGCTGCCGTATCTCAGCATGAATTCCGAAATTAAGTCCTTCTGCATCTCGCACTACCGATTGAGCCACATCATCCATATATTTATAATATGGAACAATGCTTGAGCCGGCTGCTTCTTTTTCCGCTTGAAGCTGCTCCGTTGTCTTCAAGATAGGAAAATCTATCTGAGATATTAGAGTTTCATACGCCCAGGGAGATCCTTTCTTATAGTCATAGTTGAACTTTCCCATTCTCGGCATCATGTAGAGAAGGAGAAGAAAAAGCACAAATAACGGAAGATATATCTTCGGAGTACGTGGAATTCCTGTCTTGGCCATAGTTTCAGAATATTACAATTTTTATTTGAATGGGCTATCCTTTTCCTTGGCAATAAACTTATATGTAAGTTTATCGGTAAGTCTTGGGAACAATCTGTGTGCCAACACAGTAACTTTACCAAGACCTGTAAGAATGACTTCTGACTTTCTCTTGTTCAATGCCTTTGCAAGATGTTCTGCACACTCTTCAGCGCTCATAAGCTTACCTTCATCCAAAGGAGTTTCTCCTTGTGCTGAGCCATCAGCAGTCAACGCAGCATTACGGACATTCGAGGCCGTATAACCCGGTGCAAACACGAGAACATTAAGGCCATCTTTCAGATGTTCAATCCTAATTGTATCCAAAAAGCCTCTGATAGCATACTTAGAAGCAGAATAACCAGTGCGTGCAGGAAGCGCAGAATAACCTGCGATAGATATAACACCCACAACAGAACCCTTCGTTTCAAGAAGATATGGGAGCGCGAATTTGGTACAATACACTGTACCCCAGAAGTTCACGTCCATAAGAGACTTTATGACAGAAAGATCCAAATCCTTGAACATAGCACGCATGGAAATACCGGCATTATTCACAAGGATATCAATTCTTCCGAACTTATTTACCGCCTTTTCTATCAGCAACTTACAATCTTCTTCCTTAGACACGTCGGTCTTAACGCACAAGACGTTGTCCGGATTTGAACTAACAGAAGGCACTTCCGATTCAAGTTTGTCGAGATGCCTTGCAGCCATGACTACCTTCGCGCCACAGCTTCCGAATAATCTGGCAGAAGCCAACCCGATTCCCGAGCTGGCTCCTGTTATGATTATTACTTTATCCTTAAAGTAAGTTTTGTCCATACAACTGAACAATATATGTGTCACACTATTATTCTACAGTCATGGCTGCAATATCGTCTCCATCATAAGCACCTGCATCAAGCTTGGCTTTGATTTCCTTGAAAGCATTGAGAGTGTACTGCACATCTTCCATTGAATGAGCAGCTGTGCTGACGATACGGAAAATAACCATACCCTTAGGGATGACAGGATAAATGACCATAGAACAGAAAATACGATAATTCTCACGGAGATCCTTTGCCATCTTAGTAGCTTGTGCCACACCACCCTTGATATGTACAGGGGTTACGCAAGCCTCAGCTTCACCGATATCAAATCCTTCTTTTTTGAATCCGTCCTGAATAGCATGAGTAATGGTCCAACACTTCTTGCGTAGTTCGTCTCCCTCTGGTGACATGATAATTTCCAAACGCTTGGTGTTACCAAGTACAAGTGGCATTGGAAGCGACTTAGCATACATCTGCGAACGCATGTTAGCACGGAGATAGTTGATAATCTTATGAGGACCAGCAACAAAACCTCCGATAGAAGCCATAGACTTCGCAAAAGCTCCAATATAAAGATCAATATCATCCATACAATGGAGAGCCTCTGAAGTTCCACGTCCATGTTCACCAAGAAGTCCAAATCCATGAGCATCATCGATAAGGATACGGAAGTTGTACTTCTTCTTGAAAGCTGCGATTTTGTCAAGTTTTCCGAGAGCACCAGTCATGCCATACACACCTTCAGTGATAAGGAGAACTCCACCTCCGTTTGCATCAGCCTCAGCGCATGCACGTGCAAGAACTTTCTCACAATCTTCCATATTATTGTGGCGATACTTATACTTGCTTCCGATATGAAGACGGATACCATCAAGGAGACAAGCATGGCACTCTGCATCATAAACGATAACATCATGACGTGCAGTAAGTGCATCTATAGTGGAAACAATTCCTTGATAACCAAAATTATAAAGGAATGCATCCTCTTTCTTCTCGAACTCGGCGAACATCTTCTCGAGTTTCTCATGGTATCTGGTATTACCTGACAGCATTCTTGCACCCATCGGATATGCAAGTCCCCACTGTGCTGCAGCCTCAGCGTCAGCCTTACGCACCTCAGGATGATTTGCGAGTCCAAGGTAATTATTGAGACTCCAGTTGAGAACTTCCTTTCCGTTGAACATCATATGAGGTCCCAACTCACCTTCGAGACGTGGATACATATAGTAACCATAAGCCTGATCGAAATACTGGCCAATAGGACCACCTGAGTCTCTTTCGATTCTGTCAAAAATGTCTAACATATTTTCTTGATTTAGATTTTATTATGCATCAATATCTGATTACGCGTCAATGTTTGCGTAATGTGCGTTTTCTTCAATGAACTGTCGACGAGGTGGCACATCATCTCCCATAAGCATGGAGAAAGTTCTCTCAGCTTCGGCCGCATTGTCAATGGTAATCTTGCGAAGCCTTCTCTTGGAAGGATCCATTGTGGTATCCCAAAGCTGATGTTCGCTCATTTCACCAAGACCTTTATACCGCTGCACAGTCACACCCTTGTCAGTACCTTTCCCTAATCTCTGTGTAGCTTCTGTACGCTGCTCGTCAGTCCAACAATAGACTTCTTCCTTTCCCTTCTTGACAAGATATAGCGGTGGAGTTGCAAGATACACATATCCGTTTCTAATAAGGTCCAACATATATCTAAAGAAGAATGTGAGTATCAATGTCGCAATATGACTTCCATCGACATCGGCATCGGTCATAATGATAACCTTGTGATAGCGAAGTTTACTAAGATCCATTCGTTTCTCACCATTTTCATCCTCTTGGGCAACAGTTACACCTAAAGCCGTATAAATATTGCGGATCTCCTCGCTATCGAATGCACGATCTTCAGCCGCCTTCTCCACATTTAAGATTTTACCTCGAAGCGGAAGAATGGCCTGTATACGACGATCCCTTCCCTGCTTTGCTGTACCACCTGCGGAATCACCCTCGACGAGGAAGAGCTCGCATTGTTCCGGATTTCTTTCAGAGCAATCAGCAAGCTTTCCAGGCATTCCTGCTCCAGACATTACAGTCTTGCGCTGAACCATTTCACGTGCCTTTCTAGCAGCATTTCTGGCAGTAGCGGCAAGTATAACTTTCTCTATTATTATCTTGGCGTACTTAGGATTTTCCTCAAGATACTGATCCATGGCAGCAGATGTCGCCTGAGATACTGCTGATGTAACTTCGCTGTTTCCAAGCTTGGTCTTGGTCTGCCCTTCAAACTGAGGCTCTGCTACCTTGACCGAAACGACTGCAGTAAGTCCCTCGCGGAAGTCTTCCTGTGAGAGTTCCACTTTCACCTTCTCCAACAACTTATTCTTATCAGCATAATTCCTAAGTGAACGTGAAAGTCCCATTTTGAACCCCTGAAGATGAGTACCACCCTCAATTGTATGGATATTATTCACATAGGAAAGTATAGTCTCCTTATAACCAGTATTGTACTGAAGAGCTATGTCTATAGGGAGAATCTTGTCAGATGTTACACAGATAGGCTCTGGAATAAGTTCTTCGGAATTAGCATCAAGATATTCAATAAATTCACGAAGGCCTTCTTTGGAATAGAATACATCCTGCTTGTTAATCTGTCTGCCTGTCGGGACACTATTGCCATTCTCATCAGTAGTATACTCGTCAACAAGAGTTCTTAGATCTGTAAGAGTAATCTTGATCCCCTTGTTCAAGAAAGCAAGCTCACGCATCCTGTTTGCAAGCGTGCTATAGTCATAGATAGTTGTAACTTGAAAAATCTCCGGATCAGGATGGAACGTGATAATGGTTCCTGTATCGCTACATTCACCAATAACATCCACAGATGTCAATGGTTTTCCCTTTGAATATTCCTGTCTGAAGATTTTACCTTCTCTGTGAACTTCGGCTACAAGCTTGTCTGACAATGCATTCACACAAGATACACCGACACCATGAAGACCACCTGATACCTTGTAACTATCCTTACTAAACTTACCTCCTGCATGAAGCACTGTAAGAACGACCTCAAGAGCGGACTTGTGCTCCTTAGGATGCATTCCTGTCGGGATGCCTCGACCATTATCTTGAACACGAATAGAGTTGTCTTCCGTTATGGTAACTTCAATATGGTCGCAGAAACCAGCCATAGCTTCGTCTATACTATTGTCGACGACCTCATATACAAGATGATGAAGACCTCGCACACCTACGTCTCCAATATACATTGACGGCCTCTTGCGGACCGCTTCCAATCCTTCAAGGACTTGGATGCTACCAGCAGAATACTGTTCTTCCGCTTCGCGCATCTTCTCGTTCTCTTCCATTTATCTTATTTTAGTTTTATTCAGTTTTTAAACTTTGCACACCGTATTTCATGCAAATTACAAGCCTACAAATATAATGATTTTTATAGATTCAGACAAATGCCTGTAGTAAAGCCTATACCTCCGGTTGTATATAGCGGAGCCTTCTGTATATTCATATTGAGGAGATTCTCACCACGTACCCAGAAAGATAATTTGCGGCTGAATACATATTCTGCATGGCAACCAAGATCCGTCCATGCTGGAATACCATATACAGAGTGATAATCTTTGCGGTGTGATGCAAATTCAACCGACACACCGAAGTAAATACGTTTCTCCCAATTATATTCAGCATCAATACCACCACTATAACGTGCAGGTTCAAAAAATATGAATTCACTATCATTCATATCAGAAGCATTTATGCTGAACCATGAATCCAATGCAAAATTACGAGATTTCCACTGCAATATAATATCCGAATAGACAGCAGTACCATCCACAAAAGCAAGATTTGGAATATAGACATTTCCCTGCATATCTGACTTTGCAGATATGGAGCCCATCGGCATTGCCTCAAAACTTCTGTATCCAATCTTGACATCATAACGGAAACGACTGGCTATATTTCCATTAAACCCAAGCGCAAGATTGTATTGTTCCACTGAATTGTTTGACATCTGTCCTAAAACGAACGGAGTAAAGAAATGGTTACTTTCCTTTAAATCATAATATGGATTCCTCCATTCCCCACCTTTTGCGGTAAAATACAGATTCATATAGTCTTTTATAGGAGTAAATCCCACATAAACATCCGGATAAAGTAAGATTCCCTTATTCGTATTCAAATCATTACCTTGAAAATCTTCACCGGAGTTCATTCTAAACCCTATCTTGAGTCCGAGAGAAAGATTCCACCTATTCTTGGCATAAACATATTTAGGTGCAATATAAGCATTGCCTACACTCGAAATGAACAATCCGTTGTACCATGTCATGCCCATTCCAAAATCAGCTACCACCTTATTATACCTTTTAAAAACAGGCCCCAAAGTGACATTAAAGTCAATGTCATTCATATTTAAAGAAGACATATACGCATTATCACCACCAGAAGCCGCAGGCATCTTACCAAATCCTTGCACCCCGAAACGATATTTCATAGCTACATCATAATACAAATATGATTCAGCTGAATTTTCTGAATTTATTCGAAAAGAAAGCCTTGCAGCATTGTATCCTATCGCAGGATCAGCAGAAACAGGCGAACTCTCAACAGGATCCTTAGTATGTATTCCAATATAACCAACATCAAATGTCATGGCGGCATTGTTCATGTAAGCATGACCATCAGCACCTATAGTAGAATACATATCATACCCCCCTACCTTTCCACTTGAAGATGATAAATTGCCTTTATCATTCACGCCTATCAATTTGTAATTGCCAATATATGAATGATGGGAAGCATATACGCCAAGACGGAATTTATTTCCGCTCAATGGTTCCCACACAGCATCCACAGAAGGGCGCAAATTATATCCGGCACCAGCCTTAAGATAAAACTTTTTTCCACTATACACCTCTGCCTGAGGTCTCATTTCCATAGTATATGGCTTAAAATCATATGCTCCCTTATATGGATTTTCGAATACTGAATAATCAAAATCAAGGTCAAATTTGTGCAACGAATCCGGAACGAACATGTTTTGTGATGGTTTGTGAACCTCTGGGAGTTTTCCCTCATACGCTCTTGTAACAGATACTGTTGGATTAAGATTCTGTGCAGAAATCGCTCCCGGCAGGAGCATTGCATAGCATAATGCCGAAATAATATATATATGTTTCATAATATTATCCATTTATTGATTACTTGCCCATTTCGGAAAGTTTTTTCAAACGCATGGACACATTGTCCTGAACTTCATCGTTCTTTCCGGAAGGTTCATAGCCATCGCGGATACTCTCGAACGTTGCCCGTGCCTGTTTGAAGTCACCTCTCTCAGCAAAAGAATCACCGAGCACTACAAAAGCCTTCGCTAACCAATATGTCTGCGACGTTCCTGTATCAGAGAATTTATAAACGAGGTTCTCAACATCTTCAAACTTCCCTTGATCATAATTATCCTGTATTATCAGGTACGATGCCTCAGCTCCTTCAGGAGTGGCCGTAGCCGAAGATAATTTACGAAGTATAACAAAAGCTTTATCACGCTGGCTCGTTGCAAGATATGATTTAGCTTCCACATATTGAGCGCGTCGCACGACATCCTTATCACTTTGCTTGTCCGCAACAACTTTCGCTGCATTTATCAATGCTTCTTGATAATCCTTACCGGCAAAAGCAGAATTCATCATGCCTATAAGGGCAACATGTTTATTACCTTCAATCTTCGCATTTTCGAGCAATGACTTATAACCTGAATAAGCATCTTGATAGCGCTGAAGGCTATATGACAATTTCGCAAAATTGAGTGATGATACTTCCACGAAAGATGACTCTCCGCTTTCAACAACCTTCTTGTACCAGTCGCATGCCTGTTCCTTTTTACCGAGATTTTTATATGACTCCGCCATATAGAAATCCGCTAAAATAGCATTTTCGCCTTGCGGATATTCAGACAGGTAAGCTTGTAATGATGAAAGCGCCTTTTGATAATTCTCTGCGAGGAAAATCTGCTCTGCCGCATTAAAGAACATGGTTTCTTTGTCACCCTCAGAAGGAGCCTGACCTCCGGACAATGTCTTGAGATATGCAAAATACTGTTCAGGTTCCTGTTTAGTCTGGTAAATGGACTCTATCGCTCTAAGCGCATCCTCGGAATATTCTGAGGATGGCATTCCAGAAACGACTTTTTTATAATAACCAAGTGCTTCATCAAACTGAGACTCGTTGGCAGAAATCATTCCAAGACCAATAAGTGCACGCGCCTGATATGTAGAATCTCTTCCGTCTGAAGCCAACTTGCGAAAAACTTCCGCTGCCTCCGAATTGTTCCCATCAGACATATACGCACGGCCAAGTTCATACATTGTCTCACAATAAAAACTTGCGCTAGAATCAGCTTTACGCACTTCAGAGAGCAGTCTTATTTCACCTTTTCTATTGTCAGTCAATGCATAAGACAAACCTGCCTGGTAGTAGGCATACAAGTCACCCAACTGAGGAAATTCCTTTATCGAGACCTCATATGAAGCAATCGCTGACTTATAATCCTTGCGTATAAAGAAACAGTCTCCTTTTCTTGTCAATGCATCCCTACGTTCCGACCTGTCGCCTGTTTCCAAATAAACATCAAACCACTTCGCGGCTGACAGATAGTCCTCCTCCTTGAAATAACAATAAGCCACATCATATGGAATCAGACGACCTTCTGCTTTTCCATCAAGAGCAGATATATTGTATAATGATTTAAACATTTCCGAAGCCTGATTCCAATCGTCAGATCTGTAAAAAGATTCCGCAAGCCAATATCTCGACAACTGATTAAAGGGAGAATGTTTATCTGAATAATATGCTGCAGCCTTAAGGCATGGCACCGCCTTTCTATATGAGCCATCCGAAATAAGTTGGTCCGCACGAAGGTAATTGGCCTTCATATAATTGGACTTCATATCATCATCAAGAACATCTATCTTGTCATATGCTTCCACAGCTCCTGCATAGTCATGATTATACAAAGCTGCAAGAGCCATATAACTATATATTCTATCGCCCTTAGCAAGTTCAGGATATGTTTTGATATAGCTATCGAACACTGACGGATCATTATTCAGATCGAATGCAAGTTTAGCATAATTAAAATAGGCATCTTCCTGAATATCTTTGTCATAAGCAACCTGTGAAGCATCCTTAAACGCTTGCATAGCAGCTACTTTGTTCTTGGTTTGGATATAACTATACCCCATCTGATAATCAGCTATCTGACCGAGAGAGTCTGTCCGTTCGGTCATCATACTATAATTATCTATGGCGCCTTTATAATCCTCAACAGCATACAGAAGAGAACCTGCATAGAAATAATCTGTGCGGCTTTTTCCAGCACTAACTTCCGTTCTGTCATAATACTCTTTAGCCTTGGCAGCATCACCGAGAACCAACCACGATTCGGAAATTATACGCGCAAGGTGAGCTCTACGTTCTTTCGGGACAGAAGCATACATTTTATCACCATTGACAGTAACGTACTTGTAATCCTTATTCATGAAGCGGCATTCCATAATGTAATATGATGACACTTCTGTAAATCTCGGATCTTTCCCAGCCTTCTCAAACCACTTCTCAGCCTCAGTAAATCTTTCTCTCTCATACCAAATATAAGCGATTGAATAAGCTGATGGAGACTGATAATCATTCTTTGGAAGCTCCATGACTTTCATAAAGCCTTCCAGGGCAGAGTCCTCTAATCCAATTTCAAAGTCAGAATATGCTTTTTTAAAGGTAAACTCTGAAATCTGATTCTTATAAAGTCCAGAAACATTTACTTCACCAAATTCAGATGAAGCCGAAGGATAGTCCGGAATATCAAACAGATTTAAGGCATGTGCAAACCTCAACTGCGGAACAAGTCCAGAATATGGGTATTTTTCAATGTAATTGTCCAATTCTGATTCGTAGCCATTGGTCTGCATCATAACATCACACATGACAGCAAATCCCTGCGCCACAGGATCATCTCCAAAAGAACGAAATATTTTAGAAGCTTCCTCATACATTCCATGTCGATAAAGTTCCTTGGCAAACCTCAAATTATTTCGGACACCTCCTGGAACTTGATACGAAGTGGATTGAACACCATCTGAAACCACATTTAACCCCTCATGGGCGCATGCAACATCATGGGCTACCGCGCTTATAAGGACTGCGGCCAATGTCTCCGCTACTTTATTAATGTTCATAATTTTCTAACAATATAATAATCTGTAAAATTACGAACTTTTTCTGTGTTTTCCTAATCACATTTCAGTGTCTCGACCGGATTCTGCGCGGCAGAGCGCCAAGTCCTGGAGATGATAGAGACAAAGGCGACGATGAAGGTCAATGCAGATGCAACGAGGATGACCCACCACGGAAATGCTATGGCATTATAGAAATCAGCCAGGTAGTAATGCATTGACTTTACGCACAGCGGAACCGCTATTACGACGGATATGGCGGTCATCAGCAGAAACGAGCTGGAGAGTTTCCAGACGGCAGCCTGTACCCCTGAGCCGAAAATCTTCCGCAGTGCTATCTGTCTGGACTGCTGGTCAGTATAATAGACAGACATGGCGAATAGCCCGAGTGCGGAAACGGAAGCTTCCCTTTACCACATCTATCGGCTTGAACCTCGACACCATCAATGCCGGCAGCACTCCAGAAATCGCGGACACCACTATGAGAAGGACAATGCCGATGGCCGCTGTCGCCACGTCCGGAACAAGCATGATCTCTGCGCTCAATATCCTGTCCAGCCAGCCCTTGAACGCAATGGCGACCAGCATTCCCAGCATCAGGCAAAAGGCGGTAAACAGAAATGATTCAGTCATATATCTCCCCATGATACTACGGGAAGATTCTCCGAGAAGTCTTCTCGTAGCCATTTCCTTTGCACGCTTTCCAGTCTGTGCGACAGTAAGGTTTATGTAGTTGAATATAGCGGAGATGAGAAGCACCAGCGCCACCGCCAGAAGCATCTCCACCATCTTCTTGTCGCCTTTCCTCAATGGGCTGTATATATCCATGCTGCTGAAATACAGCTTATCTAACCGGGTCAATGTGGACCCCCACAGGAAAGCACCATTGGAGCCATCCCTGTGATACCATTCCTTCCAATAGTCCAGATACTTGTCCAGGAGCTTTTCCGCCACAGCATCCGGAGATACTCCTTTTTGGAGCGTGACAAAAGTCTGAACCATTCCGAAGTTATCCATTCTCTGGACTTTATCGTTCAAGTATCTGATACCCAGAATCAAATCGAAATAGCAGAATTCATCATAAGGGCCGAAGTCCTGAATCGTCCCTGCGACGGTGAAATAATCGCCACCGACTTTTATGCGTTTCCCTACAGGGTCCGCGTTTCCGAATACCTTATGCGCAAACTTCTCGGAAAGGATCACATCGTCCCTGTTCGTCAGCATATTGCTCCTGTCGCATCCGGAGACCTTGTAATCGAATATCCGGAGGAAATTCGTATCCACGCATACAGACTTGCCCTGATAATAGTCATCATCCACGGTGATATCCGCATCTCCGAATGCCCCGACCCTTGTCCATGATGTTATCTCCGGCACAGAAGGAAAGAACTCCTCTGCGGTGCCGAGCGTCATTCCGACACAATTCCCCATGCCTATGGCATATAGCTGCCTTGAAAGCGGCTGCCTCGTACCGACACTGAACTCAGTCCGGGCATAGGAGCCCAGAAGTATGACGAATCCCAATGCTACTGACAACCCGAAAGCCTCTATCGCCGCATAGAGTTTGTTCTTTGATAGAAATTTAAGGTATGTATTCATTGTATTCACTTTATTCAGAAACTTCCCTTGGGTATCAGGCAGTTACTAAGTCGAAAGTTCATCATTCCGGACTTCTGGTTCAGCAACTGATTGATAATCAGCATAGGACTTATTTAATAATCAGTTCGTCCTTCTCACCGAAACTTTCGTATGAAGATATGATGACCTTCTCGCCAGGCTCCAGGCCTTCCAGGACCTCATAATACTGAGGATTCTGCCTACCGATGCGCACGCTGCGCTTTACAGCCCTGGTGCCATCAGCATTGACAACATACACCCACTTTCCTCCGGTGGTCTGGTAGAACGAGCCGCGCGGGATGATGACAGCCTCGGCAGGCTGGCCGAGCTGAAGGTTCAAATAGTAGGTCTGGCCTGTGCGGATATTCTCCGGCTGCTGTCCGGTGAAGCGGAAATCCGCCTTGAACTTGCCGTCGCGCACCTCCGGGTAAACCTTGCGGATGGCGGCGAAATATTTCTCGTTCTGTCTCTCGAATGTCGCTTCAAGCCCTGGAGTGACCCTGTCGATATAATGCTCGTCAATCTGAGCCTCTATCTTATAGGAGTCAAGGTCGTTGATCTGGCCAATCCTGGCTCCGGCAGCGACTGTCTGCCCCAGTTCCACGTCCAGCAGACCAAGCTCGCCGCTGATAGGAGCCTTGACGGAAAGATTCTCCTTGCGCTTGCGTATCATGTTCATGTTTATTCTCATGTTCTCCAGGCTCTCGTGCATCTGTGATATCTGCGTGCTACGATAGAGGCTGTCCTGTCGCTCCCTATCCATCACAAGTTCCAGCTTGTCCTTTGCAAGTTCGTAATCCTCAGCCGCCTTCAGATAGTCCTCCTTGGCAATCAGTTTTTCACTGTACAGAGCCTTGTTCTGCTCGTATGCCCTCTTCGCCCTGCGGACATCCACCTGGAGGGATAACTTGTCCTGCCTTACGGACAGTTTCTGCTGTTCCATGGAAATCATAGTGTTGCGCAGGATGTTCTCCTTCTCTGCAAGCTCTGCCTCGGAGTTCAGAATCTGCATGTCCAGACTTTCATTGGAAAGCACGACAATGACATCACCTGCATTGACCTTGCTCCCCTCCTCGGCAACGATCCTCTGGACATTGCCGCCCTCGGTCGGGCTGATCTGGACTGTAGTCATCGGCTGAACCTGGCCGCTGACACGGATATAGTCATTGAACTCCCCACGTCTGGCCTCGCCGGTGATTATAGTGCTTCCATCCACTCTCAGGGCCGAACCCTTCCCGGTAAACACCAATATGACGAGCACTATCGCCAATGCAGCTCCGGTCCAGTATTTAACGGCGTTCCTGGTGAATGCCGCTGCAAGTCCTTTTTTCTTTTCGATTATCTTGTCCATGGTTTGCTTGTTTTCTTTATTATTGCGCCAGATACGGCACGCCATTATAATACTCGACGACACGGCGCTTCAGCTGATACTGAAGCTCTGCATTGAGCCTTTCAGCACGTGCCTTCAAGTAGTTGGATGAGGCTGTGTTATATTCGATGGAGGAAATCAGTCCCTGCTCGAACTTGCGTGCGTTCAGCTTGAAAGCCTCGTCATAGACTTCCGCACGTCTCTCCGCCTGGAGCAATGCCGCCTCGGTCCCGTCCCTGTCTTGCACGGCACGGCGCACTTCCGATTCCACGTCGCGGAGCGACTTGTCGTATTCCATGCTCGAGCGCTGATATGCATTGCGTTTCCTGGCCAGGGCCGTATGCTTCTGAAGCCTATCATAGATAGGAATGTTCAATGACAGCTGGACATATTCTCCTCCGTTGTTCTTGAACTGATGCCAGTAAGGTGTAGGTGTATATTCTGCCTGTCCAGGATAGGTATAGTAGCTTGTGGACCATCCTCCATAGAGGCTGAGCGTAGGCAGGAACTGCCATTTGGCCGTCCGAAGGCTGAGAAGAGCGTTGTCCATCGTCCCTTTCGCAACAAGCACCGATGGCATGGTAGCCAATGCATTTCCTATGATTTCTTCGGTCGTGAAGGCTGTGGCAGATGCAGGGGCAAGCGCGGAAAGGTTCGTGTCCACGACAAGATTTTCATCCGTAGGCCAAAGCATTACATCTTCCAAGGTGATGAGGGCATTGTCCCTGTTGTTCTTTGCGGATGTGAGCTCGTATTCCCTGTCCGCCAGGTCGGCTTTCATCTGTACGACATCGGCATGGCCCTTAGAGCCCAGTTCCTCCTGCCTCTCGGCGAGCGCAACTGCACGCCTTGCGTTTTCCGCCTGATCTTCAAGGATGTCCGCCAGCTGTGTGTAATAAAGGACATTGAAATATGCCTCGATTGTAGCCAGACAGACATTGTCCTTCTCCTGCTGCTCCTGAGTGACGCCCATTGACATGGACGTCCTTGCAATCTTCATATTGTTCAAGGCTGAGAAGCCGTTGAAGAGAGAGATGCCCGCAGAAACAGAGAATCCCTGGTTCAACGATGTCGTGGTGACGTATGTGTTGGTCTCCGGGTCGATGGAGCGACCCCATCTGTAATACCCGTAGGAGTTTCCTTCGACCTGCGGTGTGAAGGCTTTGAGTATGGCGTCACGCCTGTCAAGCCGCGCGTCATCGTTCTTTGACTGCTGGATACGCACCTGTGTGGAATGGCTGACCGCATACTCCATACATTCGCGCAAGGTCAATGCCTTTTCGACCGTCTGTCCGTCTACAGGCTGCATCGCCGCAATCATGAACACTGATATCATAAATCTATATCTCATATTCCATCTGTTTATACCTTATATGCAGCATTCATCGTGCCTACACACGTATTGCATTAACTACCAATCCAGTAACAAAAGACATACACCATCCATACTGTAAATATATTTTACAATCCTGTAAAGTTGTTTTACAGTTTCTTTTCAGATTTACTTTGTATTTTTACAGAAACTTTGCGGAAATACAATGAAAGTATTGATAATAGAGGACGAGAATGCGCTGCGGGAGCTTATATCCAGAGCCC
>CAKUVA010000006.1 GCA_934693135.1 uncultured Bacteroidales bacterium
CACAAAGCAGGCGGAGCAATTTCCGTTCGGCGGAAACGATTTAATTCGAACAATTAGCTTCGAGAAAACGAATCGGTACGAAAATAACGTTTTATCCGTACGGAATTAAAAAGGATGTAAAGTATATAGACATAAAACAAGACATCAGCCAGTCCCTATACAATAGTAGATCAGCCGATGTCTAAATATCTATCTAATAAAGTCTAAAACAGACTCTCAATCTATGAAATTAAAAGTAGGGAAATGAGTTGCATCAGTTACAATCCCACCAACCATACGATCATAAGACATGCATGCAAACTGCTCCACTTTATTGGTGTTAAGATTAAGCTCAGTCACCTTCTCGCCCTTAAATGTAACATTCCTACAATTTATAGTTAAACCGCTGAACTGTTTTCTACCTGCAGAAATATCATCAGTTGTAGATGTATAGTCCTGAAAAAGGAAAAAGCCTTTCCATTCGCCTGGTGTAGCATTTTCAGGATATGTATAATTACAATCTGAAACATTTACAGTGAACCGTTTAGAATTAGTTTTATTGCTAATACGGACAGCTTCACCATTATCAGATAACGAGAATTCACATTTCTCAATATTTACAACTCCATCCACAGGCATTCCAAAAATAGATAAGGAATTATTGGAATTTCCAGAGAATTTGCAATTTCTAATTGTAACTGATTTTGGAAGTTTAGTTTCATCCAAATTAATTTCCAAACAATTATACCCATCTGTTGCTCCAGTAAAGTCAATACCATCAACAACAATAGGGCCGCTTGTATTCAAGTTAATACGCGCATTTGAATTAGACTTGGAGAAACTACCTACAAAATCAATGTTCTTCAATGTAATTCCATCTTCAGCACTAATTGACAGCCCAGAATCATTAACCTTTCCATTTGAGATAAACACTGATTTTGCTGAAATAGTTGCTTTTTTATCTGCCTCACCACTCGCAAAACTTTCACCATTGAGGTTTATATCAAGGTTTTCATCTGTAAAACTTCCGTTAGCAACAACACTGGCCATACCATCAGCGCCTAACACAGATACTACTTGTATATATCATTATCTGGCGTTTTGAAAGCAGGAATAATTTCAACATTGAAAGTAGTCTGATTGGTAAGAAGATTTCCGAGAATGTTAGTGCGATAGTTAGCTTGAATAGGAGCATTTGGAGCAGAAATGGTCACAGACTCGGAATTAGACTTAAATGTCGCAGAGACATTGCTATTATGCTTCTCTGCCTGCTTTACCATAGGAAGAACATAATTCATGGCAAGCCACTTATAAGACGCACCAGTCGCCTTCAATTCTTCAGTAGGAATATCTTTTTCTGTCAATGTCAATGTAACTTCATCTTTACCTTCCGCATTAAAAGTATCGAACATAGAAGCGATAGCATCAGCGGTAAACGAACTTAATGCTGGTTCAAAGCCGGCATCCTTCGCAAAAGTAAAATCAAGTGTACCAAAGTTCACCTGAGCGAACGGACGATAAAGTTTTACTGTTTCAGTAAGAGGTCCTGTGACTTTTAGGGTTGTTACGGCATAGAATGCGTCACGGGTCTCATCATTAGCAGATGCTGAACCATAGTTCATCTTCACATTTTTCAAGTCCGAGATATCATATGGAGCATTCTCTGCCTGCGCCCAGAACACGAAGTTATAGGTCTTGCCCTTTACAAGGGTGAAGTCCACAGTAGTCTCCAAGTTCGTAAATAAAGCTTTCTTCTTAAGAGATTCCAACTGCGTCTTAGCCTCATCATTCTCATATACTGACACATACAGGTTCTTCGCCGTCGTACCGTCACCAATGGCCTTGGTCGCCATCTCACCAGGCAGCGCTGCCGTAAAGGTGACATCTACCATCTGTCCGTCAGGAACTTCCGTTACGGATTCCTTGTTGCAGCCGACTGCCAGCAATGTCAATGCAGCCGCTGCCAAATACTTGATTGATTTCATATTGATTTTATTTTTGTGTTATTCTACTGTCTGAACAGTCTTATCATCAACTATTACAGTAAAATTTTTCGTTGGGACTTTCGGATTAACGTTATTCTTTCCTTCCCACCAAAGACCTTCTGGACTGAGATCATTTGCCTTAAAGCCTGTCGCAGTACTATTTGATATTGAGACATTACCATGAATACCAAATTCTGTATGCATCTGGACTGCAGCCTTATCGGTAGAAGAGTCACTTGCCGTGAATTTACAATTCTTCACATTGAGATTATATTTTTTCGTATAACCTTCGCTATATAGGACAATCGCTTTCTGGACTGTGTCAAATGTACAATTCTCAACATTGACTGTTGAACCATCATATCCATAATAATTCAGGCAATACCCATCAAAGCCACTTGAATTTGTATTAACAAATTGACAATCCTTGATGTTCACTGTGCCCTGAGCTAATATGCGAAACTGATTCTTGATGACGCAATTTTTGATCGTCATGTCTTTCACTCTGACCATCTGTGCGAGGCTAGCTTCAACATATTCGCATCCAGTGGCATTTTCAATTGTTACATTTTCAAAATTAACATCGCTGTCTTTAGGATAACTTCCAGCATTAAACTTGACATTACAATTTTCCTTTTTTGTTCCCACAACATTGATAGTCTTAGGAAATTTCACGTTAGGATCAGATTTTCCATCTGGCCAATTAAATACGCCTTCGGACAAATTGATTGTAGCTTCAGTCCCTGCATTAGCCGCATCATTGAGAGCTGCTGTGAGGCCTGCCTGGTCAGCAACTGGAGTGACATTTTCTTTAGTTACCACATAGTAGTCTCCTACTTTTGTGGATTTATAGCCGTCAGCAACATAATTTTTCTTTGGATTTTCGGAATTATTATCAGATGGATCAAATTTATAGAACGAGCCTCCTGAAACTTTAGCTATAGCGACTCCCTCTTTCCCTGCTTTATCTATAAGATTGATTGTATAATCATAACCATTGCCCACTCCAGGCCAAGTTTGTGTCAATAAAAATTTTCCGCCCCTTATTTCTGCTGAGCCTTCTTGAACTTGAATAACAGACACGTTTCCAACAAACTCCCCATCCTCAATTATCAGATTGCCTGCACCCTTCACATTAAAAACATAACAATCATTCTCTTTAGCCTTTATAGCGCCAGAACCTTTAATTATAAGACTTCCACCATCAATGGTAACAACTGCATTATTTATATCCCATAAATCTACGGTATTCTCTATCTTATGACCATTCATATCCAATGTAACAGTCTTTCCTGAAGGGACACTAATAAAGGATTCAACATCTACATCCCCTATCAGTTTACCACTTCCACCATTGGCGAAAAGAGACTTGAGAGCAGTCTCATTAGAAATAATGTCTATGTTTTCATCTCCTCCAAAGCCAGGTTTAACTTCGACATTGAAATCGGCATCAGATGTAAGAAGATTTCCATAAATGTTAGTTCTATAGTTAGCCTTGACTGGAGCACCAGGAACACTGAGAGCAACATCTTGTCCCTGAACTGTCAGTGTAGCAGCAACATCGCAGATATCTCCAGCAGTCGGGGCGAATACATAGTTCACTGCAAGACGTACATAGTCCATTCCGCCGATTGTAAGGACATCATTCTCTTTGCTTTCGGCCGAATCAAAAACAACATCTTTTGATTCAGAAAGTTCCCCAGTCATAGGAGCGAAAACGGTAGGCACATTCTTTACCGTCACAGCAGCTTTTGCTCCACTGAAATCTATTTTTTTCTCTACAGATCCAGCCATCATCTTGTCAGCCGTAGCGATATTTACCTGCGCAAACGGACGTTTCAGTTCAACGGTCTTGCTGACAGGGCCAGAGATTGTCAAGTTCTCTACGGCGAAGAACGCATCACGATTTTCATCATTAGCTTCCTTATGTGTCGTATAATCAGCAGTAATGGTCTTCAAGCCATCGGTACCTGAGACCGTATAATATCCTTCTTTAGGAGTCTGTGCCCAGAAGACGAAATTATATGTCTGATCCTTGATAAGCTGGAAAGACACTGTTGCCTTCCCGGCATTAAGTTTCGTTGACTGAACGCCAAGTCCTTCAATCGGGTTGGACTGGCTGTCAAAGACCTGATAGTAAAGCTTGGTCGCAGTCATTCCGTCACCTGTAGCCTTAGTGGCGACATTACCCGGTACATCCACGGAGAAGGATGCTTCCACCATTCCACCTTCTCCGGTCACCTGCTCTTTCGCACAGCCGACCGCGAGCAATGCCAGTGCCGCCGCTGCCAAATACGTAAATAGATTCTTGTTCATAGTTTTGTGTATTTAATTGTTTATATTGTTTATCAGCGTATCACTATATTATACTCACCATCAAAGTCAGGGTTTATCGCCACTCCGCCTCCGGTGTCCTGCATCAGGAAGCTGCCCTTCACGGTGGTGAGCATGCTACGCTTCAGCGGGACCTCTATCGGAGCCGTCATTGACAATTGTACACCATTTTCATCATATAATCCTACAGCCACCATCACGCATGATTCCTTACCATTCACCATCACATAGTCAAATCCAAGACGTGCTTCATGGTCATTGATTGTCTTTATGTCAGAGCTAAAATGAACGCCCGTCTTCGAATCGCATGGTTTATTCTCCATCATATTGAAACTGCATGGCATAAAACCGGTGAACCAGAACTCAACCTTATATTTTTCCAAGTCTACAAGCGGTGATTTGGTATCATCTCCTCCATGGAAGTCATCAGGATACTGTCCATGTTTCTTCATCTCACTCATCACCTTCGTAATAAACTCCTGAAGGTCTGTCGCAACAAACTCAAACTTAGCCAAAGGACGTTCCATCGCTATTTCTCCACATACAGCAGGTACATCTTCACCATATCTCCGCACCGTAAGTTCTTCAGAACCTACAAAAGCATCTCGGTAGTCATTGTTTCCTACATAGTCGCCTTGAAGAGAGATTTCCCTAAAATTCCTCGTATCATAATAGAAATCAGCGTCAGATCCTTTCACAATAAAATCCGTCCATACTCGGAATATATATGTTCCTTCATCTATCTTCAAGTAAAGTTCCGTATTAAGATTCGAGAGCTGGTCTTTCGTGAATACGTATCGACTATATGGTTCGTCAGAATAACCGCCTCCAACCTTCCTGTATGCCTCCACGACATATCTAACCTCATATTCGCCAGCAAACGAAGAAGACCGCGTATCACCAGCATTGATCACAATGAACTGCGGAATGTCTGTATTGAAATCAAGATTCAGCACGACATCAGCAGGTGTAGATTCATCTGGCCATTCGTGAACAGCACAAGAGCCCAAAGAAAATAGAGCAATTATCATTGCAAGTATTTGTCGCCAGATTCGTCTCATCTTTCCCTCCTCCTTCCGATGCCGAATCTATATGACAATGTTACTGCGGCATGGTCAATACCAATAAATGTTTTATGGTACGTTCCCTCATAAGGGCCATTTCTCTCGTTATAGAACCTATCGTATTTCGCATCATAAATTCCAGCACCTAATGAGAACTCAAGTTCCAGATGCTTGGATAATTTTGTACTATAGCCACTTACAATGCCTCCTCCCCATAACGGGTGATTACCACCAGCATCTTGAATTCGCCAATCTCCATCCAACGCAAAATTATAATACGCCATGCCGCCATGAGCACCGACAAACCATTTTGCCGATTTCCCGGGCCACAAACGCAATTCTGGTTGAAGCGCGAATGTCCTGAACTTCGTTCTATTGCTGAAGAAGTTCATCCCGGAATAATATATAGGTAATTGAAATGAAAGATGTGGGCAAATATCTATTTCCAATGCGACATTGGATATGAGCATACACCACCCTATCGCATTGGTCTTAAGCCTCAAGTTTCTACTATACGAATCATATTCCCGCCTCGTAGCAGGCATTGGCAACATCCGAAGCACAGCACAACTATCTTGAAGCGGAGAGAATTCCTCAACAGGAATAAAATCATCCTTAATTTCCGCATCTCCGGTGTCTGGATTTCGAACTCCGACTTGTACTATTATGGTAAACGCACGAAGTTCCGGAAAAAATTTCCGTACAATATAATTCCACGCTTTTCCACCCGCAAGACACTCTAATTCAGATTTTTTAGAGTTTAGGCTCCCCCCCCCCGAAGAACAGCCGATACAGAGTCTTTAAACGGCATTTCTGACGCTTTCACTAAAAGTTCAAGACCGCTCCAATCTTCGCTTAAATCATCGACTGTCACAACAGAACCAGGAAATTCCAAATTCGAATGAAAAAGTTCCATAATAGCTGCGCAACGCTCAGATGATAACATTTTGTTTATTTCATGACTACCTTCCGGTGACGCACCTGCCTTGCAACTAACACTTATGATGCTGAACAAGTCAGACTGACTCTTGAAAGTATTTATTTCTCTGAAGAATTCAGATGCACGACTTCCATTGGACTTATAAACAGAATCATATACGGCACTTCCCTGCCTGAAGTACAGTTTCAGGGTATCTGTCATCTGCTGTGCTACGGCTTGAACGCCAAATAAGATTAGCGACAGCAATATCATCAGATTACGTGCCATCAAGTAGTGCAATTATTACTGGTATTCTATTATTTGGAGGTGGTTATCTGCATTTATCTCCACTGCGAAAGTTAATATTTTTTTTAAAACCAACGATATAAAAAATGGGAAAATCTTTTGAATTTTCCCGAAAATATAATTTTTATCGACCAAATGTCTATTTTTCAACAAGCACTATATGGACAACATAGCAAGAACATTGATCAGTTCCCTATCGATTGGCTTGTCTTTCTTGATAGCACGATCTATAGGCACATATACAATCTGGTCATCACTGATACCCACCATGACATTGCGCTGTCCCTCTTTCAGAGCTTCTATGCTGGCACATCCGAGACGGCTTGCAAGAATACGATCGAATGCACTCGGCGTACCACCGCGCTGGAGATGTCCAAGGATAGTCACACGTACATCGTATTGAGGATATTCCTTACGCACACGATCCGCATAATACATAGCGCCACCATCCTTAGGACTTTCGGAAACGATAACGATACTACTATTCTTGCTCTTTCGGAATCCCCGACTAATGAACTGCTCCAGCTGGTCCACATCAGTCTGATCCTCAGGAATAATGGCAGCTTCAGCACCTGAAGCGATGGCACTGTTCTGCGCCAAGAAACCGGCATCCCTACCCATCACCTCGACGAAGAAAATTCGGTCATGCGATGTCGCAGTGTCACGTATCTTGTCCACACATTCCACTATAGTATTTAGTGCAGTATCATATCCGATGGTAGAATCTGTACCATAAAGGTCATTATCAATGGTGCCCGGCAAACCGATTACAGGAAAGTCAAATTCACGCGCAAGATCCTGCGCACCTGCAAGAGAACCATTTCCACCTATTACAATAAGCGCATCTATCTCATATTTCACAAGATTGTCATAGGCTTTCTTGCGACCTTCGGCAGTCATAAACTCCTGACTTCTCGCAGTCTTTAGAATAGTACCGCCACGCTGGATAGTATTGCTAACACTCTCCGTGGTCAATTCTCTTATTTCTCCATGGATAAGTCCTTCATATCCCCTATATATACCCATGACTTTAAGCCCATTATATATGGCACTTCTCGTCACAGCTCTGATACAAGCATTCATTCCAGGAGCATCACCACCTGAAGTCAAGACACCTATTGTCTTCAATTCTTTTCCCATGTCAATAATCGGTTTTATAAAATCCTTTATTATCCCACAAAATTCAAGCCGTTTTTGTACTTTTGCAAGTAAACTTTGATAGAGATATGAAGATTGGAGATATAGATCTCGGCAAGAAGCCGATCTTGCTTGCACCGATGGAAGATGTGACAGATGCCTCTTTTAGAATTGTCTGTAAGAAATTCGGCGCTGATATGGTATATACCGAGTTTATTCCATCAGACGGGCTGATACGTGATGCAGCTAAGGCTATTGCCAAAATGAAGACTTCCGCTGAAGAAGCTCCAATCGGAATCCAAATTTATGGCAATGATCCTGATGCAATGGTGGAGGCAGCCAAGATGGCAGACAATGCCAGCCAAATCGCAGGAGGACATGGGTGTGATATCATTGATATAAATTTCGGGTGTCCAGTCAGCAAAATAGCAGGTAGAGGCGCCGGCTCCGGAATGATGAGAGAGCCTGACAAGATGGTGCTAATAACAAAGGCTATAGTAGAAGCTGTACATAAACCTGTAACTGTCAAAACAAGACTTGGATGGGATGACAACTCGAAAATCATAGTTGAGCTCGCAGAAAGACTACAGGATACTGGCATAAAAGCACTGACAATACACGGAAGAACAAGATGCCAGATGTACAAGGGGGAAGCAGACTGGTCATTGATTGGTGAGGTAAAGAACAACCCGAGGATGTATATACCTATAATAGGTAACGGAGACATAAACTCTCCACAGAAAGCCAAAGAATTCTTCGACCGATACGGCGTAGATGGAATCATGGTGGGACGCGCATCATTCGGGCATCCGTGGATATTTAGAGAAATAAAGCATTTTCTCGAAACAGGTGAAGAATTGCCGCCTATGAGTGTAAACGATAGAGTAGCATTGGCCAAGTGGCATCTCAAGCTGTCGGTGAATCTGAAAGGGCCAGTCACAGGAGTTCTGGAGATGAGAAGACATCTTTCCTGCTACTTCAAGGGCCTTCCAGACTTTAAGGAAACACGTGTCAAATTGGTAACAGTTCCTACTGCTGATGAAGTAGACAAAATCCTTGACTACATAGGCGAACGATGGGGTGGATGTGAACTCACAGAGAGCACAAGTGTATATGGTTTATAAGCTACATGATGTTATAGGTAAAATAAATTTTTCACATTCTGCCGAATTCACTATATTTGCACACTATGCTTGAAAGGATATTGTTAGCTCCTTATTATCTTACCTTGAAGATAAGGCACGCCCTATATGACAAAGGCGTGTTTAAAGTGCATACCTGTGATGTTCCGACAATATGCGTAGGCAACATTGCCGCAGGAGGAACTGGCAAGACTCCTCACACTGAAATGATTCTGAGGACTCTTTTATCCAGCGAAGATTGGCAAGGAAAGAATATCTCAGTACTTTCAAGGGGTCACAAGCGCAAAAGCAAAGGCTTCCAACAGGTTCTCACAAGCGATCCAGCTTCTTTCGTAGGCGACGAGCCTCTGCAAATTAAAAGGAAATTCCCACAGGTAACAGTTGCTGTAGATCGGACAAGGGTGGAAGGATGTGACTTTCTGCTACATCCAGAGCATCTAAAGACTTCCAAGAAGGCGAAAAAATGCATCAATAAGGATATCAGCAGACAAGACTTGATAGTTCTTGACGATGCATTCCAGTACCGCTCACTTAAAGCATATTTCAATATTGTTCTCGTCGACTACAATCGTCCTCTGTGCAAAGACAAGTTGCTACCTTTCGGAAGACTTAGGGATTTACCTGAAAGGTTGCATTATGCAAATGTAATTATCGTCACAAAATGTCCTCTCTACATGGAGAACTGGGAAAAGATGGAATGGGCGAAGACATTGGGAATAAACAATTTCGATGCGATCACATGCAGAGGTACAGACACTGGTGGCAAAGAGATGATAGTTTTATTCACGACCATAAAGTATTGCCCTTTGGAGCCTGTCTTCGAGGATTATAACAAGAGATACATTTACTCACATAATCTGATACTTGTCTCCGGAATCGCTTCAGATACTGCTCTCAAGAGATATCTCAGTGACTCATACGGAATCGTGAAGAGATTCAAATTTTCCGATCACCATAAATATAATTCAATAGATATCAGACGGATATCGAAGGCAACAAGGAAATGGCCAACCGCTCTGATAGCCACCACAGAAAAAGATAGTCAACGTCTACGTGATTACAAGAAGATGCCTAAAGCCATTAAGAAGAGATCTTTCCAAGCACCTATAGAGGTGGAGTTCTTGTCAGAACAGGAAAATGACATCTTTAGGAATACTCTACTTGACGCTCTGAGATCATTCAAGAAAGATCAATAACATTGACATAAAAAGACCTTCCCACTAAAGGAAAGGTCTTTCATTTTTCTGTATAGTACGATTATTTTTGGGTATCCTCATGCACATCTGATGCAAGAATTTCATTCTGCTCGCGAACAGACTCCTCATGTATGGCATTGAAAACAGCCTCCACGAATTTCTCTGAAAGTCCATAAGCCTTAGCTTTCTCTACCATCTGTGACAGTATCTTGTCCCATCTACTAGTCTGCAGAATAGCAATATTGTGTTCCTTCTTATAATGACCAATGCTACGGCTTACATTCATACGAGAGCTAAGCGTGTAGAGCAAATTCTCATCGATAATATCTATCTGAGCCCTAAGTTGGTCGATATTCTCCTTATATTCAGGACTATCAGAATCTTTCTCCCTTACAACAAGACTTGATATCAGTTTACCGAAGTCCTCTGGAGTAACTTGCTGTTTAGCATCACTTAAAGCACATGAAGGATCGCAATGAGATTCTACCATGAGACCATCAAGTCCAAGGTCAAGAGCTCGCTGTGAAATTTCTTGAAGATATGCGCGTGAACCTCCCATGTGGCTTGGATCAGCGAAGAACGGCAACTGTGGATAACGTGTCCTAAGTTCTATAGCAATCTGCCATCCCGGAGCATTGCGATATGTCATCTTCTCTGAGGTCGAAAAACCTCTATGGATGACACCGAGTTTCTTAATTCCAGCCTGATTCAGTCTCTCAAGTGCACCAAGCCATAAGTCGAGATCTGGATTAACAGGGTTCTTAACAAGGACTGGGATATCAGTATCTTTCAATGCATCAGCTATTTCCTGGACCAAGAACGGATTAGCAGTAGTCCTGGCTCCAATCCAAACCATATCCACTCCGAACTTGAGGCAGTCGAAAATATGCTTTTCGCTGGCCACCTCAGTAGCAACCTTCATACCAAGATCATTTTTAACTCGCTGCAGCCACTTAAGTCCAGGAGTGCCTACACCTTCAAAATTATTTGGATGTGTGCGCGGCTTCCAAATACCGGCTCTAAACACATTGACACCCAATTCTTTGAGACCGCGGGCAGTCTGCATAACCTGAACTTCTGACTCAGCGCTGCATGGTCCTGCAATCAGCAGAGGACGCTGGTCTTCCGGGAACAATCCCCATTCTGACACAGGTATAAGATCTAATCTGTTTTCCATAATTATTGTTTAGTTTTATCTTATTATTCTCTTTATCTTGTTTGCCTCGTCTATGAGACTTCGAATCTTGTTTCCATCAAGGTCAGCTATCGCATTGCGAAATTCCTTCATCTTATCAATATATGTGTCTATTACCTGAAGGACATTGTCACTATTTTGGGTAAGAATAGGCACCCACATATCCGCATTACTCTTCGCAAGTCTCACTGTAGACGAGAATCCTCCTGATGCAAGATCGAATATATGTTTTTCATCTTTCTCCTTATCAAGTACCGTAAGGGCTAAAGCAAAAGATGTGACATGAGATATATGTGAGACATACGCTGTATGAACATCATGGTTATCAGCATTCATATACGTAGGTCTCATATTCAGAGTATCATAGAGTTTTTCTATGGTTTTCACTGCTTTTGGATCCGATTCCTCAGTATTGGCAAATATACATGCACGTCCATCGAAGAGGTTAGGCATAGCAGCCCAAGGTCCGGAATATTCCGTTCCGGCCATAGGATGCGTGGCGACATAACGAGAGCGGAAAGGATGATAGTGGACACCACGGACAATCTGCCCCTTGGTGGAACACGTATCTATCACAATCTTATCCTTCGCACCTTCTTTCTGAAATTCATCAAGGATTATCGGCAACATCCTTACAGCAGTCCCGACTGGTACAGCAATCACAACAATATCTGCACGATGTATGCTCTCCTCGAATGGAACTATCTCATCTGCAAGTCCTATCTTTTCTGCCGCAGCGGCATTGACGGGATCATTTTCCACGCCAAGGATTGTATCAGCAAATCCGCGTCTCTTAAGGTCAATGGCCATCGAACCACCGATGAGTCCGAGACCGATTATTGAAATTATCATAGTTTAGTTATTGTTTCATCATAGCCCGTATCTTTTCTTCAGCGGTAGCAAGTACTTCCGGTTTAGCACACAATGAGATACGGACATAGTCACATCCATTCTTACCGAAAATGAATCCTGGGGTAATAAATACTCCTGCATCATATAAGATTTTGTCAGAAACCTGCTCTCCGAGGCATTTCGATGTGTCAGCAGCATTGACAAGAACATTATCCTTGCTAATCCTCCCCCACAAGAATAGTCCACTTGACTCATGGTCATATTTCGCACCTATCAAATCGAAGATTTTTCCGGCAGCAATCCTACGGACTTTATATTCTGCATTCAGTTCATGAAACCATTCCGGACCTTGTGCAAGAGCCTGTACAGCGGCAAGTTGCATCGGCTTAAACATTCCAGAGTCCATCTGGCTCTTAACCTTCAGCACCTCAGCTATCACGTCCTTTGCCCCAGCAACCATTCCAATTCTCCATCCAGACATATTATGCGCTTTGCTAAGAGAGTTGAGTTCCAAGCAACACTCTTTTGCACCATCAGCAGCTAATATAGATATTGGATTGTCATTCAGTATGAAACTATACGGATTGTCATTGACAATCAAGATACCATGCCTACTACCAAAATCCACTATTTTCTGATAAAGCTCAGGTGTAGCCTTGGCACCGGTAGGCATATGCGGATAGTTGGTCCACATAATCTTAACCCCGCTCAAGTCCATTTTTTCAAGAGCATCGAAATCAGGCTGCCAACCATTTTCTTCTGTCAGATCATAAGTGACAATATCTGCGCCAACGAGCTTGGATGCCGATGTGTATGTAGGATAACCAGGATCTGGAACTAGTACTTTGTCACCCTCATTGATAAATGCCATACTTATGAGAAGAATTCCTTCTTTCGATCCGAAAAGAGGCTGAATCTCACCAACAGGATCCAATGTCACATTATAATATCTCGAGTACCACTCCGAGAATGCTTTTCTAAGTTCAGGAAGACCGATGTAGCTTTGGTATGCATGGTTGCCCGGCTGAGTTGCAGCCTCACGAAGTGCTTCAATAGCCTGCGCCGGAGGCATACCATCAGGTGCGCCAATTCCCAAATTTATTATCTTATCCTTTCCTTCCGCAAGACGGGAGGTGTTCAAACTATCTATTTCTTTCAATTTTCTTGAGAAATAGTATTCACGGACACATTGTGTCCTCCTTGCCGGTTCTATTATCATAATCAGATTCCCGATATATATTCACCCATTATGTCTATCCCGTCCATCAATGGACGGATGGCCGCGAGCGCCTGAGTATAACGTCCGTAGTCCTCAAATGTAATGTCTGCATAAAAGAAATACTGCCACTTCTTTCCAGGAATAGGGAGCGACTGAATCCTCGTAAGGTTCATGTCATAGAAGGACAGTATCGTAAGTATCTTTGCAAGAGATCCTGGAGTATGGAGCAACGTGAAACAGACTGATGCTTTATTTACTTTTTCACGAGCTACTGAAACGGAATCGTCCATCACTAGGAACCTCGTAAAATTCTCACTATATGTTTCAATATTTGGACACAAAATGTCAAGACCAAAACGCTCCGCAGCGAAAGAAGAGGCCACTGCGCCGACTCCCATTAGACCAGCCTCAGCAATATCAGCAGCACTCTTGGCTGTATCTTCTGATTCCACAACCTTTATCCATGGACATTTCGTCTCAAAGAACTGGCGAGTCTGATTTATGGCCATATAATGAGTATGGACTTCTCTTATATCTTCAACCTTTTGTCCAGGAAGAGCCATAAGATTCTGATGGATATGCAAATATGCTTCCCCCTTTATCTTCTTTCCTTTTCTCCTAAGAAGATCAAAATTAGGCAGCAATCCACCAGAAGTAGTATTTTCGACAGCCATCACAGCGGCATCTGCCCGTCCTTCATCAAGGGCCGTAAAAAGTCCCTCAAAAGTAGAGCATTCTATTATTTCCGGTTCAATGTTCTCATGTTCCATAAAGAAGCTATAAGCAGCTTCCTCATGAAAGCTACCATGAAAACCTTGTATGGCGACCTTTTTTTTCATCTGTCTTATCTGTCATAAAAAAAGGCTGTCCGAAACACCGGGCAGCCTGTAAGCTTCACTTGCATAATGACAAATCAGAAAGATACAATGCCCGGACCTTTATCTACTGGATAAAAGTAATAAAAACCACCGAAGCTATAGTATCGTGTCCAATTATTCATATCGATGCAAAGATAAGTATTTTTTAGTAAAAAATAACTACACAGTCATAATATCTTTTTCTTTCGCTGCAATAAGTGCATCGATTTCCTTGATATTTTTGTCAGTAACTTTCTGAACTTCATCTTCGCCCTCTTTCTGTGCATCTTCAGGGAGACCTTCATTTTTCTGCGCTTTTTTCAGAAGCTCCACAGCGTCACGACGCGCATTGCGAACTACCACTTTGGAGTTCTCACCAGCCGTCTTTGCCTTCTTTATGAGTTCCTTCCTGCGGTCTTCAGTAAGAGGTGGGACATTGCAACGAATCTGTTCACCATTGTTCTGTGGTGTCATTCCAATGTTAGCGTCTATTATAGCCTTCTCTATTTTCTGAATCATACTCTTCTCCCAAGGCTGAATTAACACTGTCTTGGCATCAGGTGCAGTCACGGAAGCTACCTGCGGAACGGGTGTTGGAGAACCATAATAGTCCACTACAACATTGTTGAACAAAGAAGGATTAGCCTTTCCTACACGATAGGTCTTAAGGTCTTCCTCAAGAAATGCAACTGCTTCCTTCATCTTTTTATCTGCAGCAGTAACGATTTCATTTACTCTTGGTAACATAGTACTTGAATTTATATGGTTATACGTGTACGAGAGTACCCACCTTTTCTCCATTCAGGAGACGTGTAAGATTACCCTTGCAATTCATATCGAATACGATTATAGGCATATTGCCTTCACTACAGAGAGCAAATGCTGTCTGATCCATAACTTTGAGATGATCAGATATAGCCTTTTCGAACGTAAGTTCATCATATTTCACAGCGGTAGGATCTTTTTCCGGATCTGCTGTATATACGCCATCCACGCGCGTACCTTTAAGAAGAGCGTCAGCACCTATCTCCAAAGCACGCAGAGCCGCCCCTGAGTCTGTAGTGAAGAAAGGATTACCTGTTCCTCCTGCAATAAGAGCGACACCGCCATTTTCCATAACCTTCACTGCATCATCTCTCATATAATATTTGGCAACAGGTTCCATAGGCGTAGCCGTGAATACCTGCGCATTCACTCCCTGCTCCTTTATAAACATGGAAAGAGCCAGTGAATTTATAACAGTCGCAAGCATGCCCATTTTATCGCCGTCGACTCTGTCAAAGCCTTTTCCAACACCCTGAAGACCGCGGAAGATGTTTCCACCGCCATTGACAATGGCAATCTGCAATCCTGCCTTTGCCGCTGAAGCAATCTCTTCGGCATAAGCTTGCAGACTCATCGTATCAAGTCCTTTCCCAGCATGTCCTCCGAGGCTCTCACCACTTAATTTCAATAGAACTCGTCTATACATGGTTATTTTTATTTAATACAAGTTGATTTCAACAATTTGAAACAAAATTATCGAAATATTATGAAACTTGCAAGAAACACCCTATCTTTGCCTATATAATCAATATTTGGATTTTAATCTTTATTAACTAATGGCGAACGCATTCCACTACTCCATCGGGAGAAAGTTCATTCAAGCGGTCAGCGGTGCATTCCTTGTAGTGTTCCTGCTACTGCATGGTACTATTAACTTTTTTTCTGTAATAGATTCATTCACAGGCGGCTGGGACTCATTTGAAGGACTTTTCCAGCTTGGATGTGACTTCATGGCACTGCCTATCGTAACCATTATGGTTCCTGTTTTGGCACTTGGCTTCATCCTTCACATAGCATACGGATGCTACCTTACATGGTATAACATCAAAGCTCGTGGCGGATACAAGAGATATGAAATAGCAAGCAAAGCCAAGACTGATTCATGGTCTGCAAAGAACATGTTCGTGCTTGGTATCGTAATTCTCGGTATCCTATTCTTCCACTTGACACATTTCTGGGCCAAAATGCAGCTTCTCGAATTCTGTGGAAGCGAAGCTGAGAATCCTTACTTCCTCCTTGAGAAGACTTTCGGAAATGTATGGGTACTCATCATTTATCTCATCTGGTTCGTAGCTGTTTGGTTCCACCTCTGCCATGGTTTCTGGAGTATGTTCCAGACAGTGGGTTGGGATAATCAGACATGGTTCAAGAGAATCAAGGTCATTGGAATCATCGTTGCAACTATAATCTTCGCAATGTTCGCTGCAGTAGCAGTAAACGCATTCCTTCATGCAAACGGAATCCTCTGCTGTTAATCAACAGTTATTAGAATTATAAAAAAGGCGATGGCTAGATAACCAGTCATCGCCTTTTTTATAATATTTTTTTCACAGACGTAGCGGATAGAACGAATTTTGTTATATTTACAGGTGGTACGGAGACCAAAGAGAAGCACATTTGGAAAAAAACGTACCACAGACAAATATGAAAAGTGAATCATTTTTTTCATTCGTGGCTGGAGCCGCGATAGGAGTTACACTCGGAGTTCTCTTCGCCCCAGACAAAGGAGAAGTAACACGTCGAAAAATAAAGGATGCTGCTCAAGAGGGCTATGACACAGCCAAGGAAAAGGTTACCGAAGCTTATGCAGAAGCCAAAGTTAGAGCAAGAAAGGTTCGTAAAGACCTCAACGATTTAAAATCAATTCTAAAAGATGAGGGGGAAGATATGAAGGAAGAAGCAAGAGCCAAGATCCTTGATCAACTTGATAGACTTGAAAGAGCTCTATCTAAAGAAGATGGTGTAATAATTGACGACCAGTTCGAGGATGCCTAATGAGTCATAGATTTACAGGAGCAGCCGAAGATTTGGCAGAGAAAGCTTCGGAATACATTGACCTTAAAATAGACGACATAAAGCTAAGAACAGCTAAAGGACTATCCGTTACTCTGAACCATCTCCTTCTTGCAATCTTATTCCTAAGCCTCGGAAGCATTGTCCTAATGGCACTGGCATTCGGAGGTGTCCTACTTTTAGGAGATATCATAGGAAGTTATGCAGCCGGAGCATTTATCGTAGCAGGGATCTTCCTGTTTCTCATGGGAATACTATTCACGCTACGCAAAAAGTTATTCATAAACGGATTTGTGCAGATGTTCATCAGACTGTTTTTCGAAAACAGTGATGAAGAATCAGTATTATAAACATCTGATATGAAATACTCTGAAATAACAGACATTAGAAGTCTTGATGCTGCACACAGAAAACTTGCCTCTAAGATAGAGGCAAAGGGACGTGAGGTCACTGAATCTTGGGATAACGTTAAACTTGAATATTCTCCGGCAGGATTATTTGCCCACGGACTTAAAAGTATATCAGGAAACATACGTTTCGACAAACTCGCATTGTGGGCAGTTAAGTTTCTACGCAGAAATATCATAAGATTCTAAAGCCCTATTGGTAGCGTTTTCTCACGCAACCATATTGCGATGTCGTCAGGCAGATGAGAAGAGAGTGTCTGATAGACTACTTCATTATAAGCATTCAGCCATTCTAACTCACTATCATCCAGCAGTTCAGGAATAACTGCAGATGTATCTATATGGCATAATGTCAAATTTTCAAAACCGCGCCATGAGCCAAACTCACTCGATCCAAGATCTTTGCAGAGCAGAAGGCTTTCATGACGAATTCCATACATACCTTCTCTATATAGGCCTGGCTCATCGGATGTTATCATTCCCGGAAGTAAGGCCTGCGAGTTGAAGTCATGTCTTATCTCCTGAGGTCCTTCATGGACATTCAGGAAAAAGCCTATACCATGACCAGTGCCATGCCCGAAATCACGTCTACTCTGCCAAAGCGGACTACGGGCAGCATAATCTATCTGACAACCGGATGTCCCAGCGGGGAAAATAGCTCGAGCTAATCCGATATGACCTTTCAAGACCAATGTATAATCCTCTTTCTCCTGTGCAGTGCAAGGTCCAAGAGGGACAGTTCTGGTTATATCAGTAGTGCCAAACAAATATTGGCCACCAGAATCACAGAGATACAGACCATGTGATTCCAAGACTCTCGAGCCTTCCTTCGGAGTTATATAATGTGGCAGTGCAGCACTTGGCCCATAGGCCGATATTGTTTCAAAGCTATTGCTCTTGTAACCCGGTATTGCAGCCCTCAAAGAATCAAGCATATCTGCAGCATCACATTCAGTCACTTCAGCACCGGCAGAGACTTCACTTTCAAGCCAGTAAAGGAATTTCTCCATTGCAATTCCATCTTCTAAGTGAGCTTCGCGCATACCCACAATTTCTATTTCATTTTTTACAGCTTTACGAAGAGGTACAGGAGATATACCTTTAACAAGTTTCATAGAATCACCAATAGAGGCAATAAGACCATAAAGATGGAAATTCAATGTAGAAGGATCAATATATAAGCGTCTTATAGGTAAATCATCAGCTCCAGAAAGAGCGATTTCTATATCATCATACGACCTTACATATATGCCATCAGCTTCGAGCTCCGCAAAGCTATCTGCTGTTTCCGAATCTATAATTCCAGAGACAGTTTTTCTGACAAACCATGAAACATCATCACCTGAAACCAAAAGATATGATATCACTACCGGATTATAAGCCACATCAGAGCCTCGTACATTCAGAATCCATGCTATCTCGTCCAAAGCAGAAAACAATATGGCATCACAATCTTTCTCTTTAAGGAACTGCCTCACCCATGATATTTTGGAAGATCTTGATTCTCCCGTCAAATCAGTTCCAAGTGTTATTACTGGAGAAACTGGAACTGCGGGACGATTAAGCCAAAAAACATCCATCATATCTGGGATATCTACGACCTTGAACCCATTTTCATATTCAGCACTCTTATCCTTTCTCCTCCCTGCTTTCTTAAATGCGACTTCAAGCTTCTCAATTGAAGAAATATTCTGCGCAAGACCATCAACAGCCACAATAACAGGTCCACGCTTGTCAGCGAAGGCTACTTCTGCAATCCATTCTGGTATACGTATTTCTCCAGGAATACGTGTTTTATGGAGTTCTACCCCAGATCCTGCAAGCTGTTCTGTCGCCTGGATAAAATACCTGGTGTCGGTCCAGAGTCCAGCATGATCAGAAGTTATCACTACATCTCCAGCCTCTCCGGTGAATCCGCATATCCATTCGACTTGCTTCCATCTTGAAGCTGGATATTCGCTTGCATGAGGATCAGACCCTGAGATTATCACAGCATCTAAACCTCTTGTTTTCATCATATTACGAATCGCTTCTATTCTTAATACATAAACATTCTCCATATTCATATCAATTCACGGATTATCTCATCTGAAATGAATAATTTATCTTCTGGAATTCTGACTTTTCCATCCTTTGTAAGGACTAAAATGCGTGAATCAAGGAATTGCATCATTTTCGGTGCAGGAAGCTTTTCCGCATCAATTCCTTCTGCTGTCCGCAAAGCAAGCATTATATCTTCGACATGTATATCTTCAGGGGTAAGAATTTCTTTTTCAGAAGTATAAGATGCGATGGATTCAGTATTCCATTTACGTACATTGACAGTGCCATCAGGGCCTCCGATAGCAGAATGAGCACCAGGTCCAAGGCCCACATATGGAACTCTACGCCAATATGCGGAATTATGCCTTGCTTCTAATCCAGGGTAAGCGAAATTCGACACCTCGTAATGGTTATATCCAGCCTCATAAAGCAAACCACATAGGATGTCATATTGTCTACGACACATATCTTCGTCGGCTTCCACATATTTCCCCGAATCTGCCAATGCTGCTAAAGCACTCCCATCCTCTATCGATAGCTGATATGCAGAAATATGAGATGGGCTAAGGCCTATCGCCTTGTGGACTGTCGCCGCCCAAACTTCATCCGACATGCCTCTCACACCATATATAAGGTCAATGCTGATATTTCTGATATTATTAGCCCGTAACTTCCAATATGCCTCTTCAGCATGTCTGGCATCATGTCTTCTGTTCATCCACCTAAGAATATTGTCATCAAAAGACTGTATTCCCATGCTAACCCTGTTGACTCCCAATGCAAGAAGCCCTCTAACATAAGTATCTCCTTTCTCAACAATATCCTCAGGATTCACCTCTATCGTAAATTCACAATATGCGTGAGGTTGTCCGCCAAATACAGTATCATTCAGTTCATTTACAATCGTAGCTAAACAATCAAGAGGAAGCACAGATGGTGTACCTCCTCCTATATATAATGTATCTGCCTTGTCTGAAAATACTGACGAAGGGAGAGTTTCTCGAATTTCTTCTGCACGGGCCTTTATTTCCGCACACACAGCTATTGTATAGCTGTCATACATATTTCGTTCTGACTCAGCCTCTTTCCCTAAGCAGAACGGAACTGCCTCAGAATAGAAGCCACAATATTTGCAGAAACTTCTGCAGAATGGAACATGTATGTAAATCAAGACATTATGTTTTAACGAAGCATCAGTTCAGCAGTTCCAAGCTTAGCCTGTTCTGTATAAGCTTCCACTCTGTACACGCCCTTCTGAAAACTTGGAATATCATTCAGATAGATGCTCAAATCCACCTCATGCCCTTCATAGTCCACTTGACGTGATGCAGAAGCTATCATTGTCTCACCATTGAATGAGAATGATGTTCTGTTGGAATTTGTAAGTATGATGCCATCAGGATCTTTCACTCTAATGTAAACCCTTACCGGTCCTTTAGGCGCAAGATCATTTTCCACAAGGCTAAGGGATGTAAGAAGTCGAACGACACGGCTACTTCTATCAGTAACTTTATCTGATGAATTATATGCCGCTATACTGAGACCTCTTGCCTTTATGACAGCACCTGCCGCAACTTGACCGCTAAGATTCTCGACTTTCTGAGAAAGTTCAGCATTCTCAGCCTTACTGGCCGCTGCCTCTCTACGAGCTGCTGCGGCATCAGCCGTAAGCTTATGATTCAATGTATTAAGCGAATCTATCTGCACAATATAGTTACGCATTATACTTCTTAATGTTCCAAGCTCCTTCTCATACTGACGCATTTTTGCACGATTTGTAGCATCGGTCTTCTTGATTCTTTCGATAAGGTTTGCTACTTCAGCCCTGGATGTATCCAACTGAGAATTTATTGTATCATAGTCAGATGACAATGAAGCATAGTCATTCTGCAGGCTCTCCATTTGTTCTGTAAGATCCTGTTTTTCATCTTCCAATTCACTTATCAATGAGGATTTCTGGCTCCAGATGAATATAAGAGCAGCCGCCAACAACACAGCAACAGCTGCAAGGACAAACATCGTGGTCTTCAGGCTTTTGACTTTCGCGAACTTAGCTTCAAGCTCGCGGCGTTCCATAATCGGATCTGTTTCCATAATAGATTCAATATTTAAATAAAATATCTGTTACTGCTATAATTATACCATAAGTGGCCGTAGAGAATAACAAATCGGTCACATACATTGTACAAACTTACGAAAAATCTACGGAAAACCGAAAAGATACCGCATCCAATATCATGATAAGCTCGATATGGTTAGGATTATTCAAATAATCAAGTTTTTTTGTTATGTTTGTACAAACAATTTCAAATACAAAATGAACAAGACTTTAAAGTATATTATCAGAGCAGTAAAATATTTCTTTTACTTTGCTATCCTATTGACCATCATCTTGACCATACTTATCATGGCCCATGTGGTGGATGGAAACATTGAAACACTATTCCGGAACGGATACAAATCATTATGGGATATTGCAATCATGTTCGCATGTGTGGCAGCCATTTATCCGATATTCGGATTCATGAAAAGGACGACAATCATACCAGGTGAATATGGCGCCATACGAGATGAGGTCGTGAAATACATGGAGAATCGCGGCTACAGATTAGAAAAAGAAGACGGAGAAAACATGACATTCCGTATGAGAAATATCCTAAATAGGATTTTCAAGATGTGTGAGGACCGAATCACATTCACAAGAACGCTTGGAGGATTTGAAGTAGAAGGGCTCAGAAAAGATACCATACGCATCATCTACGGTCTTGAGAATGCTTTTAGGCATAACGACAAGACCGACAATCAATAAAACATCTAAATTAGGTATGAAAGACGAACACAAGCTCATGACTGTGGCCCGTTTTTACGACCAGATGAGCGCAGAAATCACAGCCGGCATGCTTAATGCCAATGGTATCGCTGCTGAAGTTTTTGGACAAACATCAGCTTATCCGTCCATTAATGCGGCTATTGACTGTATCGAAGTAAAGGTCAATGCTGATGACTACGAATCTGCCAAAAATCTTTTGGCAGCAAATGACAAGGCAGAGTAAAACTCTTCCCCATAGGCACTTATAAGAGGTTCGCGCAAAAATTCATAAACGCGGATCTTTTCTTTTTTCCCTTTGTTAAACGCATCTTTGCAGATTTCCCAACGATGCAGGTTCAAGGCATGCTTCCCGTTAGACAACTCCGTTACACGTATTGGATAAAGCCAACACGAAATCGGCTTACGAAACGAACACTTCCCTGCAAAGAAGCAACGTTCGATAGCACAGAAACAATTCTTATCCTTATCAAAATGGGTATATGCACATTCTTCTGTTCCAGGACATAACGGAGTTACTATATCCCCGTCCACATCAATCTCGAAGTAACCTTTCTTATCCACAACATTCCTTCCAGTTTCTTGCATGAGTGGGGAAAATGCAAGATATGCTTCTTCAATTTTTTCAATTTCCTCTTCCTTTATAGGAGCGCCGCTATCACCTATTATGCAACAACAACCTTTGCATTTCTCATAGTCGCAGGCGAAATATTCGGTTATCACCTCTTCTGAAACGAGACAGTCTCCTATCTCGAATATCGTTCCAAATCTTCTATCTTCAGACATTGTTATTCGTTGTTTTCCTCTTCCAAGACTTGTACAGACAAGGTATCTGCTGGCAAAAGAATAGATGAATCCGCTTCCACCTTTATAGAATCTGTCACTACATTCAGTTCTCGTCCATTGACAATAACATTAGGTTTAGGGAACTCTCCTATCCTACTGACGAACACGGTGGAATCATTCCAATCCGGACGTAAATACGTGCTATCAATACCTATCAACCTAAATGCGTCTCGCCCCAACATAAGAGAATCTCCGGCAGGGACAATCATAGGTATAATGCCTGTAAACACAGGTCCCTTATTTTGTTTCTCATGAATATGTTCACCTTCCTCATGCCTACGTATTGCATATTCCGCAATTCGGCTACCTGCCATTGCCTTAAGAATGTTATTCACATCGTCTATAGTCACAGCATTAATCTTATCCTTGTACTTGGTGACAATATCCTTCCCGTAAGAATACCTTAGCACCAACATTGACATTATTGTCTCCGGATCAGACATCCTTGCTTCCATTGATTTGAGCAGCATTGACCTATATGCCGCAAACTCTTTTGTGGTAATTCCGGAGGCAGTTTCCAAGAGAGCTCTGCGCATCCGGCTTATGACAAATTCGACAGAATCTGACTGCGCCAATGAAGCTGGAACGCCAACACGATCAGACATAGAACATGAGATGGTATAGTTGAAGCGTTCTTCCGGAAACATTGCAAAGTCCCAAGATGATTCTCCGTACCATCCACATTCAGCAAGAGCATCTGAAAAATCATCACTTAATTTCATAGCTGCAATCTGTGACGCCATAAAATTAGTAGCCGTATACATGAGTGGTGATGATATTCCAACCCCAATCGAAGGTTCAGAGCCCTCAATTATTCTTGAAACCCTACCAGAGGTCGTTTTATACTGAATTCTGGAACGGGACGATGATACTTTTTCTGTACTGAAACTACCCAAGTCGCGACAAAGATCTTTTTTCAATGAGAACTCGTCGAAATCGCCTACAAGGACAAGAACTCCATCATTCATCTTCGAGAATTCATTTCCATAAAACTTTTCCGCACGCTTCTGAAAATCAATGCCGAGACTAACAGGCCTCTTATATGGTGACCAAGCACTACCTTGAAAAAGCAAACTGTCAATTTTTGATTCTATAGACGCTCCGCCTACAAACGCAAGAGCCTGACATTTCTTATAATAATCATAAGCATCCTTATTTATGGTCCTTTCATCCGCAAGAGAGCATAAAGCCTTGAGCACCAATCTCAAGCGTGAAGAAGGAGCCGCTCCACTTATTCTAAAATCAGATACCGTCACCTCTCCGTTCATCGTTATTCCATTAGCGGCAAGCATATCGGCAAACCGATAGCATGACATTCCTGAAACATCGTACAGATGTAGCAAGTCAGAAATATATGCGCCTTCTCCAGGCTTCAACCCAGGTATCAGCGAATATCCGCCTTTAAGCAACCACATGTAATGAAACATGCCGCTCTTTGGAACATTCTTGTATATTACTTTTATACCATTGTCAAATGTCCATATTTGACCACCAGATAAAGGCTCAGGAGAAACCATCTTTATCTTCGTTTTTGTGGACAATTTCTTGAGGGACAACGTATCACTATTACTTATAGTATAGGTCTGCACATTTCCAGAAGACCACGAAGATGCAAATTTTCCCGGAATGTCCAAGCCAGCAACAACAGATGAATCGGCACGACATTCTACAGTGAGGTTGTGCGATTTATCCAAGAGTGCAAAGATAAAGTTATTGAATAGCTTAACACCAAGGTCGTCTTGAATATTCTTTGTCAAGAAAAAGTTCATGCTTGTTGATGCCGATGCCAAGGAAGAGCCATAAAGAAATGAAGACAAACATTGCTCTATATAACGTGAATTGGCCGTAACATCACCACTGTACTCCCTTCTCATATTCATGACAAGTTCATTTTCGGCATCTCTGTATTCATCTATGGAAACGCCCGCCTTGTCAAGATCTGCAAGCGTTCCAGAAAGGATGGAAACAGCTTTACCAAGACAGGCAGGACTGGTCGTGATAGTCGTGCGATATGTCTCATCTCCAGGTCCCGAAGGGCTGCCCATATAAGAGAATGAAACTTCTGAAACTGGGACATCAGCCCGTCTCAATGCCGTGGATAGACGTTTTTTTATAAGAATTCCAAACTCCGATGCAAACTTTTGGGAGACAAGAGGCTGAACAGTGTTCATATTATTCTTAGGAGTCCTCGGAGAACGATACTCAGCCGTGATTGAGACTCTTCCTTTCACATCATCCTTTACATATCTGAATAAAGCATCTTCAGAATGTTCCCACTTATAATCTTGCACAGCCTTATTAGCAGGTCTTCTCGTTACAAGCATAGAGAGCATGTTCATCTTGTTTAAAACAGCTCCCGTATCAATATCTCCTGAAATAACTATCGCTTGATTTTCAGGGGAATACCTTGCACCTAAAACATCTGACTGCATACCTATGACATCCAACACCAACAATAGCGTAGAATCTACAACTTCTTTAGATCGAGAGAGGTCAAGACCATTGAAACGATAGACAGCGGCATCACTATAAACAGCTACGTATCCCCTTGCACCAGGCCAGATGCAATTTCTCGAGAGATAACTAAAAGGTGTGTCTGTCCTAAAATGAGGAAGCGAAGTGAGAGCCCCCATAGCGTTGACAGCAGATGTTCCGACCATAGCGCCATTCTCGTTGCCATATCCGCATCTCTGCACAAGAGCAATGTCTGCTTTCCCTTTTTCAGTCGGATTCGTCACTATATAGTAGGAAACACCATTATCCAACACGCCTGTCTTTATTTTAGAAGAGGCTGGAAGTTGTGGCAAATCAGCCGCAGGCATGGTTATTGAAAACATTGCCAACAGCAAAGAAACCAGAAAACGATATATATTGTCTTTCATATAATCCTATTGTTTATGCAAAATTAAGATATTTTTATTATTTTTGCCTTAATGTCATTGGTGCTTGGCACATCAAAAGATGTCATGGCATAACTGAAATCAGTAACAAAAATTATACGAAAACATTTAAAAACACTAATATCATGAAAAGAATTATTCTTGTAATGGCAGCGATTGGCCTTTCTTTCGGTGTTATGTCCGCTCAAGATTTGGCTACAGCTACATCCACATTCAACAGCGGTGCTGAAGCACTTGCAGCTAACAACAAGACTGGAGCTCTGGAATATTTCCAAAAAGCACTCACTATAGCAGAAAGTCTCGGTGCTGAAGGCGAAGAAGTCGCAACTAACTGCAAGAATGCTATTCCTACCGTAATCCTTTCCATCGGGAAAGAGCTTTATAATAACAAAGACTTCATTGGCGCAAAGGCAAAATTTGAAGAAGCTGCAAAGGTAGCCAAAGAATATGGCAACAATGACGTCACAGATGAAGTTGCAAGCCTCATCCCGACAGTCAGCAAGCGTATAGCCCTCAATAAGGTCAACGAGGCAATGCAGGCCAAAGACGTCAATGGTGTGATTTCAGCGTATGAAGAGGCGGTTGCAATAGACACAACTGATGCAAACACCGCACTAAAGTTCGGTCAGTTCCTCGGCAATGCAGGCAAATACGATGAAGCCGTGAAGTATCTTGAGATGGCAGCTCGCAATGGTCAGGAATCTAATGCAAAGTCTGTTCTTTCTACAACATTCCTGAAAAATGCCGCGACTCAACTTAAGGCTGGTAAATATGCTGATGCTATAACTCTTGCAGAGAAAGCTAATAGTTATAAGGAGAATGCTCAAGCATATCTCGTTGCAGGTCAAGCTTCTCAAAAATCCAATAAAACAGCTGACGCTATCTCTAACTTCGAGAAATATCTTGAAGCAGCACCAACAGCAAAGAACGCAGGTGCAATCACATTCACTGTAGGTGCCCTTTATCAGCAGACCGGCAACAAAGCAAAAGCTCTCGAATATTATAAGAAAGTAGAGAACGACCCTCAGTTCGGTGCTCAAGCAAAACCACTCATTGCTTCCCTAAGCAAATAACAAGCAATGACTGATCTGGAAATTCTTGCTCCGGCAAAGAACATTGAAATCGGCATCGCGGCCATTGACTGCGGTGCCGATGCCGTATATATAGCAGGGCCGGCTTTTGGAGCGCGACAAGCAGCAGGAAACAGCATGGACGACATTAAAGACCTGTGTGCTTATGCCCATAAATTCGGTGTTAGAATCTATATGACACTGAATACAATTCTTTACGATAATGAATTAGCGGAAGCATACAGACTCATGTGCGAAGCTGAAGATGCTGGTGTAGATGCCCTGATAGTTCAGGACTTGTCTGTAATAAAGATGGCTAACGGCGGACCAGACATGACAAGCAGGAAAATACGAATTCCTATCCATGCCTCCACACAATGCGCGATTAGAGATTCTGAAAAGGCTATATTCTACAGGAATCTCGGTTTTTCCAGACTTGTACTTGAACGTGAACTCAGCCTTCAAGACATAAAAAAAATCTACAATGCTGTAGGATGTGAGATAGAATTTTTCGTGCATGGTGCTCTCTGTGTCTGCTATAGTGGTCAATGCTATATGTCAGAAAAAATCTCCAAACGGAGCGCAAACCGAGGAGAATGCATTCAGGCATGCCGTTCGTTATACAACCTAACAGATGCTTCTGGCAAAGTCATCATTCGTAACAAAGCATTGTTATCTCTCAAGGACTATCGTCTTATAGACAGGTTGGAAGATCTTGCAACGGCTGGAGTATGTTCATTCAAGATAGAAGGCCGTCTCAAGAATATTTCTTATGTAAAAAATACTGTAAGAGCTTATTCCTCAGCACTTGATAAGTTAATAGCCAAATACCCTGACAAGTATAGGAGATCATCATTCGGACAGGTTTCCGGCAGTTTCGTTCCAAATCTTGACAAGACATTTAACAGAGGATACACAGAACTATATTTGGACGGAAAACGCAAATCATGGGCAAGCATGGACACCCCGAAAGGCATGGGAGAGGCTATCGGGAAAATACGTTCAGTCAAAACATGCGGAAATGACATGATGGAAATATGTATCGACATGAACAACCGCATAATATTGTGTAATGGTGATGGTTACGCATTCACTGGAAAAGATGGCGAAATCATAGGATTTCGAGGCGATATCTGCATCGGTAACACAATACGCTGCAAACGAGTATCAGGACTTAAGCCACAACTACCCCTATACAGGAATGTCAGTATCGCCTTCGAAAAGGAACTATCTTCTCATATCTGCCGAAGACTCATCAATGTGAATACAGCCATAACTTTAGAAGGGAATACATCAGATGGTTTCACTATACGACTTGATGCTGTTTCTGAGGATGGAAGAAAAGTTTCTGTCAATGCCTCTGCAGGTCACGAGCCAGCTAACAACCAAGAACGAATGCTATCACTCATCACATCTCAGACCAACAAAGCAAGCATTGATTACATATTTCAAGCCTCTGGACTTGATTCTGAGCCTTTTATCAAAGTCCACACTTCCGACGGAAATATTCCGTTTATAACATCAGCTGCGTTGAACAGCCTTAGACGTTCTGCCGCAGAGTTGCTGGCACATAAGGACGTAAATGTACGCCCACTACTCAACGTTAGAGAAAATAACTCTAAACATGTTCTTGAAGATGATGATAACCGCCGTTTTCCACCAAATGATATTGATTATAAGTTTAATGTTTCCAACCAAATTGCATCTCAGCTATACCATGAGCAAGGTGTTGAACACATTTCTGAGGCATACGAACTCGCACATGATGCTGGAGCTGAACTAATGAGAACAAAATATTGCATAAGGTATGAACTCGGGATGTGCTTAAAGCAGACTCGCACAAATAGCAAGATTCAACATGGTCCTCTATTTCTTGAAAACAATGGTCAGAAATTTGCGCTAAACTTTGATTGTGCAAGATGCGAAATGACAGTAAAAGAAGCTTGACTCATCATTCAACTAAAGAAAACGTCATTTCCACATCTCCGAATCGGCTCGTAACGTTATCGTATTTTTCAAGATAAGGCACAGATAGTTGCCCGCGCCAAACGATATCATCTCGTGAATTAAATGGCAATGATATATCGAATCCGAAACTTTTGGATTTCACCTTAACCATTGCAGAGCATTTCCACTCTGTCTTTGTTCCTCCGTCATCCTCAACAATCATTAAGGCAACAGATTCTAATTGTTCAGTCCACTGCGATATAAGCACAGTATTTAGATTCACCGTCTTACCTACTTGATTTCGACGCAGAACAAGCATAAAGTCCGTAATCTTGGGAGAATATAGTTTCAATTCCGCTTCCGTACTGGCTGTAAAGTCCTCCACGCCTCCGCATTTTATGAAGAATTCTGACGCACCGGCAAACCAGCAATCATAATTACGAAGCATTTTGAAATCCTTAAGAACAAGTGAACGTACAGAAGTCGATGTCTGTTGTAAATCCTTCTCGCTGGAAGGCTTGATTATTATAGAGCCACCACTACCCCATTCAGGATTCCTTTTCTTAATCATTTCTATAGATTCATATCCGCTATCTGAATTACGATTGATAACCCACACAGGTCTGGACAATGCCATATTTTCATCCACTATTACCTGTTTAACTTCTTGACTTCCATCTGCTTTGTCAATAAGTTCATACCCATAGTTTACTTCAGCACCATTTCCAGGATCAAATGTAATCACAGGTCTCATTTCACCATCCCACCCTTCATAATATGGCCAATAGATTTGGATATCAGAGGATTCCAACATTGACATATATTCTTCAGGACTGATTGAAGAAGCTTTGGTTTGCAATAGATGATTTGCTATCAACTCTCTGAGAGGGTGCGAATATGCACAAGCACTAATAGCCTTAGTTTCTTCAGATTCTCCTACACCGGCTCCCGGAGAAGTGAAAAGATCAAGCATGGTATATTCTTCATCATACCCATTGTTTGAAGATGTGGACACAGCATCAAAAACTTCCAAAACATGTTCTCTACCAATAGGTAGTTCCGAAAAAATCTGTGCTACTTCATCCAAAGAGATATGTGGCTTATTTTCTTCACCTTTTTCTCCGGAATGATCCACTTTCTCGCACGCGAAAACAATAGTCGCAATGCTCATCAACATAATCACTAATCTATTCATAAGCGTATTTTTTTCAATATTTTACTTCTGCAAAGTGACACAAAAAAATCCGTGTTCAAAAAATGAACACGGATTTTTTTTATTTTCAGCCCCATAGATACCTACAAAGCCTATTTTTGATAGACTACAAACCTATTTTTGTCATAAAAATCTTTAATAATTTCAGTATGGCTATAGCCAGCCGCACGAAATAAAGTTTCAGTTTGCTTCGCAAGTCTTTCATTTACTTCTGCCATACCTACGCCACCAGGAGAGAGAAAACGCTGACTCCACCTTGCTATCGCACGATAAAACACCAAAGGATCATCGTCTGGTACAAATAATGCCAACGATGGTTCATGTTCAAGCACATTAACTCTCATGGCAGATTTCTCAGATTCCATTACATATGGAGGATTACTAAGAACCATATCAAATGGCCCAGCAGTAAAATCCTGCTCCGAATCCAATACATCAGCCTTTATGAACTCCGGCTTATTTGCCCCCGTTTCCTTCATTTTAGCAGAAAAGTCTTGAGAAGACGCAACAGCAAGAGCCTCGTCAGAAATATCAACGCCCATAACTTGACTCTCAGGGATAGAAAGTGCCAACGTCCATGCTATGCATCCTGAACCTGTACACAAGTCAAGAACACGCACAGGTGCGGCATTCTTGCCATAAGGAATACGCATTCTAAACATTCTCTTGCCGATTTTCACCGCCTCGCGACATAGTAATTCTGTTTCAGGACGTGGAATAAGCACAGAAGGAGAAACATTGAAAACAAGACCGAAAAACTCGGCCTTTCCTATAACATATTGAATAGGCTCGCCCGCAGTAAGGCGTTTCAAATCTGAATAAAGCAAATCTTTCTTGTCCTCATCCACTTCATATTCAGGTTCAACAATATGCGTATAGCTCTTAGTCCCCAGTACATCTTCGCACAGCATCAGGACAATGTTACGCGCCTCTTTCTGAGGATAAAGCGCTCCCAAGGTCTCCGTGCCTTCTTTAACAAATTCAGCAAGCAGCATTATGATATCGGATTATGAATTTTCAATCACAGAAGTAAGGAACTCTGTCATATCAAGGCCTGCCGCACGCACCATCTTAGGCACAAGAGAAGCGCTTGTCATTCCCGGAATCGTATTTACCTCCAAGAAGTACAACCCGTCTTCAGAAGAGATATAATCCATTCTTACAACACCACAGCAACCGAGCCTCGCATAAATTTTCTCAGTAACCTCCTGTATATGAGATGATTCTTCTTCAGAAATTTCTGCAGGACAAACCTCTTTGCTAAAGCCATTGTATTTGGCATCATAATCAAAGTACTCGTTACTCGTTACGATTTCAATGACAGGCAATGCTTTCACCTTTCCGTCAGTCATATATGCCGCACATGTAAACTCACGACCCTTCACAGCTTTCTCAACTATAACCGTGGAGCCTTCCGAAAACGCATAGTTAATCGCAGATTGGAGTTTATCCGCCTCTTTCACTTTCGTTATTCCGAAACTTGAGCCTCCGTTCGTAGGTTTGACGAATAATGGCAGGCCGAGCGTTTTCACAGCAGATAGCGCAAACGCATTGACATCATCACCTTTTCTGATGAATGCATCTTTGGCTAACATGACGAAATCTACATCCCTGAGATAGCTCTTGCATGAGAACTTATCAAAAGCTACGGCAGAAACAAATGCACTGCATCCGCTATGAGGAATTCCGAGCATTTCGAAGTACCCTTGAAGAAGCCCATTTTCACCAGGCGTACCATGCTGCATGATATAGGCATAATCAAACTTGATTTTCTCGCCATAAACAGTAACGGAAAAGTCATTCTTGTCTATTTCAGGTCTCGAGTCCTCAGGGAAAGTGACTCTCATGGAGTCTTTTTTGCTGAACGCCACAAGATTCCACTTGCCAAAACGGGCAAAAATCTCGTAAACATCATACTTAGTAGCATCAATACGAGATGCCGTGAATTCACCGCTACGGCAGGCTACTTCCCACTCAGAGGAATCGCTTCCGTAAATAACCGCGATCGTGTTATATTTTTCCATTATATAAATAACTTAGTCGAAATAATAATCTGCTTCACTGCGAGATGTAGTAGCCGCATCATCATCACCACCACTACAACTCAAATCCATCGTCATTCCTGGAGGAGCCGTGAATCTGTCAGATTCTGATATACCCAAAGTACCGTCAGCCAGAACTTTCTTCATGAAGATTCCCCATATAGGGAGGGCCATATTAGAACCGCTTCCCAATGCGAGTGCTTGAAAATGGACCTGTCTATCTTCAGCTCCAACCCAAATTCCAGCTGTAAGAGAAGGTGTATATCCGATGAACCATCCATCGGCATTGTCATTGGTCGTTCCTGTCTTGCCAGCGATTTCCCCACGCAGGTTATATACGGCACGAAGTCTTGCTCCGGTACCATTATTAATAACCCCTTCCATAAGATTAACCATGAGGTATGCCGTCTGTTCACTTATTGCTTCTTTCTTTCTATTGGTAAACTCACCAAGTACATTGCCTTGGCTATCCTCGATTCTCGTAACGAACTGAGGAGCTATATATACCCCACGCGAAGGGAAGGTATTATATGATGCGACCATTTCATACAGAGACAAGTCAGCAGGTCCTACGCAAAGTGAAGGAACAGCATCTATATGACTCTGAATGCCCATTGTGCGCATCATATGTGCCATAGCCTCCGGTCCTAACTGTTTCATCAGATATGCGGAGATATTATTAGAACTATGGGTAAGTCCCCATTTCAACGTCACTGTCTTGCCTATCCAAATGTCCTTGTCCGTACTTCTCGGCGTCCACTCATCATCACCAACAATGAAAGTTTGAGGGACATTGACGACTTTTGTGCATGGACTCATACCAGACTGCATAGCAAGAGTATAAAGGAACGGTTTGACAGTAGAGCCTATCTGGCGTTTTCCTTGGCGTACATTGTCATACTTAAAATATCTATAGTTTGGTCCTCCGACATAGGCCTTCACATGACCAGTAACAGGCTCCATCGCCATAAATCCCGCACGCAAAATCGACTTATAATATCTTATGGAATCATCTGGAGTCATTGTAGTATCGATATAGCCTTTCTTATTCCATGAAAACAGGCGCATTTTCACAGGGACAGAGAAACTCTTGATAATTTCATGCTCTGAAACACCTTCTTTCTTCATCATTCTATATCTATCACTCCACTTGCGAGCCTGTTTCATAACATAATCGCGGGTTTCCTGATTCACATCATTTGAGAATGGTTTATTTCTCTTAGACCTCAAATCTCTTTCAAAGCTCTTCTGAAGATTCTTCCCAAGATGCTCAGCCACAGCCTCCTCTGCATACTTCTGCATCTTATAGTTAATAGTTGTATATATGCGAAGGCCATCCTTGTCGAGATTATATTCAGACCCATCAGGCTTTTTATTCTTGTTCAACCAACCATAAAGAGGATCCGTTTCCCAAAGGAGTGAATCAGCAGAATAATCCTCACGATATGTGTATTTGGAACGTACCGGCTTGCCCGCATTCATCACACGCCTTAACATATCCCGGAAATAAGGAGCAAGTCCAGCATTATGGTCTTGAACTTGATATGACAATGATATAGGAATCTGCTGAATGGAATCTCGCTCATGCTTAGTAAGATAGCCAGCTTTTTCCATCTGTCCTATGACGAAATTTCTTCTGTAAAGTGCCTTGTCTGGATGAAGAGCAGGGTTATATCTGGTAGGTTTGTTCACCATGCCAACAAGTGTTGCGCTCTCTTCCACAGTAAGATCTGCAGGTTCCTTAGCAAAGAAAGTCTGTGCCGCAGCCCTAACGCCATACGCACTGCTACCGAAAAACACAGCATTCAAATACATGTCCAGGATTTCATCCTTAGTATAGTCCCGTTCCAATTTCACTGCTGTTATCCATTCCTTCAGCTTGATCCAGACCATCTTCACCTTAGACATCCCAGGAATAGAACTTGAAACATCTGCACGTGGGTACAAAGTCTTCGCGAGCTGCTGCGTGATAGTACTACCACCCCCTTGGCTTGAATCACTCAAAAGCAAAGTTTTCACCAATACTCTTCCGAGGCTCTGAAAATCAATGCCTGAATGATGATAGAATCTCACATCTTCAGTAGCTACTGCAGCCTCAACGAGATATGGCGACAAATCCTTATAAGCCACATAAGATCTGTTCTCTATATGGAAAGTAGTAAGAATTTGGCCGTCATCCGCAATAACTTCAGTCGCAAGCTTGCTATCTGGATTTTCCAGTTCCTCGAATGAAGGAATGTCAGCGAATGCCCATACGGCAAGCAACATTACGAGAAGGAGAGCAACAGGCATGGAAATGATTATCCAAAACCACTTCGTGATTTTTCGTCTTGTATTGTCCGTCATAATAACTTCAATCTCTTTCAAAAAAACAAAATTACACAGAAAATTTGGAAAATATCCTTATTTGTTTCTTACTTTGCAGTCCTTTAACAAAAAAAAGAATAGACCATGAATGGTAACCTTGTGATTGTGGAGTCTCCGGCAAAGGCTGGAACCATCCAGAAATTCCTTGGAAAAGAGTATATCGTAAAACCAAGTTTCGGACATATCAGAGATTTGCAGGATAAGAAATTGAGTGTCGACATAGAGCATGGCTTCTCTCCCGAATATGTAATTCCTGCAGATAAGAAGAAAGTTGTTTCTGAGCTTAAGAAACTTGCTGACAATGCACAGACAGTATGGCTCGCATCCGATGAAGACCGCGAAGGAGAAGCCATATCTTGGCATCTATATGAAACTCTCGGACTAAAAAAGGAGAATACACGCAGGATAGTATTCCACGAGATCACAAAAGATGCCATTTTCCATGCAATCGAGAATCCACGCGACATTGATATGAATCTTGTTGACGCACAGCAGGCAAGACGAGTCCTCGACAGATTGGTAGGATTCGAACTTTCTCCAATTCTATGGAGGAAGATACAGCCAAAACTGTCAGCAGGAAGAGTACAGAGTGTCGCATTGCGTCTTGTGGTGGACCGTGAGCGCGAAATCATCGGATTTAAGAAAGAACCTTACTATAAAATCGATGCTACATTCCAGCCTGAAAACTTAAATGGGGTTACAGTAAACGCGACTCTTGACAAAAAAATTAAATCATTGGACGAGGCCAAGAAATTCCTTGAAGACAGCAAAGATGCAGTATTTGGCATCAGCAGCATTGACAAAAAAGATGGCATTAGGACTCCAGCAGCTCCTTTCACAACATCCACACTCCAGCAAGAGGCAGCAAGGAAGTTAAGATTCCCTGTAAGCCTGACAATGAGAATTGCACAAGGCCTGTATGAAAGAGGTCTTATCACATACATGAGAACAGACTCTACCAATCTGTCCTCTCTCGCTCTCGGGACATCAAAGAAATTCATAACTGAGACATTTGGGGAAGAATACTCCAAGAGCAGGCAATACAAGACCAAATCAAAGGGAGCACAGGAAGCACACGAAGCTATTCGTCCTACTTATATAAATAATACTGAGATAGAGGGAACGGCTCAAGAGCAGAAGCTCTACAATCTGATTTGGAAACGGACAATAGCATCACAGATGGCTGATGCCAAGGTATTAAAGACCGACATACGAATCTCTTCCGATAAAAGGGAGGAAAAGTTTGCAGTCCAAGCTACCCAAGTCGTATTCGATGGATTCCTTAAGGTTTATATGGAAAGCTCCGATGATCAACAGGAAGAGGAAGAAGTTTTGCTCCCTGAGCTTCATGAAGGAGATAAGATGACTCCTCTCGGATTCAGTGCAAATTGTAAATTTACCACACCTCCGTCAAGATATTCCGAAGCAACTCTCGTTAAGAAACTTGAAGAATTAGGCATCGGACGTCCTTCAACATACGCTCCAACCATTACCACATTGACAACCGGACGTGGATATATCGTAAAAGGCGATAAAGAAGGCGAGAAGGTTCCGGTGACATGTCTATCCATGAAAAATGGTAAAATAACGACTATCACAAAAACCGAAAATATCGGTGCAGAAAAAGGGAAATTGCTACCACAGGAAATAGGAATGATCGTAACTGACTACCTTGTAAAGAATTTTCACACAATTCTCGGATATGACTTTACTGCCAATGTAGAGAAAGACTTCGATAAGATTGCTGACGGAAATCTAATATGGAACAATGTAATTTCCGAGTTCTATACACCATTCCACAAAAAGGTCGAAGAAGTACTCAACGATAAAGAATATAATCATATAAGCCGAGAACTCGGTAAAGATCCTTCCGATGGAGAGCCTCTCATTGCCAAGTTTGGACAATATGGGCCATATATTCAAAAAGGAGATGGAGAAAAGAAACAGTATGCTCACTTAGCCCCAGGGCAACTAATCGAAAGCATCACTCTGGAAGAAGCTGCAAAATTGTTCCTTCTGCCTAAGATTATCGGCCAACATAATGGCATAGACATAATCGCTACTAAGGGAAGATTCGGACCTTACTTGAAATACGGAGAAAAGAACATCTCCCTTCCGCGTGGGACAGACCCGCTAAAGGTAACATTGGATGATTGTATAGCAGCCATAAATGATAGCGAGAACAAAGCAAGTTCCAACACAATCATGGCAGAATTCTCTGACAGCGACATTCAAATTATCAATGGACGCTATGGCCCATATCTGAAACATGACGGAAAGAATTTCAAGATTCCGAAAGACACGGATGCCGCATCACTTACAGAAGATAAATGCAAGGAGATTATAGCATCATCTGAGCCAACAAAACGAGGCTTCAGAAGAAAATCCACCACTAAATAGAGTGAGATTATAAGCCACGACATATTGCAATTTTAATCGATTTTCAAGTTTTTTGATTACAGAAAATAACTTGGAAGTCGATTAAATTGTTATATATTAAAAAAATCTTTATTTTTGCGTTGTGGACAGCAATAAAATATAAGCTATGAGTAAATATCACATTGATCAGACAGACCAGAAGATTCTTTCTTTTCTTGTGAAGAATGCAAGAATGCCGTTTCTGGAAATAGCCCGTGAGTGCGGAGTTTCAGGTGCCGCAATTCACCAGAGAGTAAAGAGGTTGGAAGCCAACGGAGTGATCACAGGCTCCAGACTTCTTGTAAAGCCACAGGCCATCGGACTGAACGTATGCGCTTTCATAAGCATCTCTCTATCAGAGGCTGACAAGTACAATGAAGTCGTAGCTCATCTGAAAAAAATCCCTGAAGTGGTAGAATGTCATTTCGTAACCGGAAAATACGCCATGCTTGTGAAGATTTATTGTTTCGACAATGATCACCTCATGGAAATTCTCCTTAACACGATTCAGAAAATTCCATACATCCAGGCTACAGAAACGATGATAGCCCTTGATGAGGCTATTGATCGTCAGGTATGGGTTAAAGACTATACCAATACAAGTTTCACCGGCGGAAAAGCCTAACGCCTCAGACTGAGTACAGCTTCTGCAAGAATTAGATCTTCAGGAGATGTTATCTTGAAATTAAGCCTCTCGCCTTCACAGAAAGTGAGAGGTGTTTTATTTTTCTCAGCCACTGATGCATCATCAGTGAAAAGCGTATCATAAGGTTGCTCGTAGGCTTTCCTGATTTCACTACTTCTAAACATCTGAGGTGTCTGAGCACCATATATGCAAGCACGATCTATCTCTTCATGCATGCTCTCAAGATGAGTCACACCATTTTCTCCCATCACCTTTTTCAATTTCTTTAAAGTATCGATGCTCGGAAGAACGGGGATAAGGGCTTGACAACAAGGATTATCTTCCATCATCTGAAACATTGATTTTATCAGGGACTGGGATAACAATGGACGCACTCCGTCTTGAATGGCAACTATCGCATCTTCAGGCACCTTGCCCAATGCAGCCTTTACAGAATGAAAACGAGTTATACCTCCCTTGACGATTATCTGCGGGCAAAAGAAGTTACTCCGAATACAGTAGTCTTTCCACCACCTCTCATAATCACCATCCGGTGGAAGAACCGTGATGATGGTTATGTCCGGACATGCATCTAAAAATTTAAGAATCGTCCTATGAAGTATAGCTTTCCCGCCAAGATTCATGAACTGCTTTGGCAATGACGATCCCATTCGTGTTCCATGGCCTGCAGCCATGACTATCAGATATTTTTTTCTATCCATACTACTTGATATGAGGCAAATTTAACTTTTTTTTCGTATTTTTACGGGAAATTATGTTTTAAACGGAAAATTATAGCAATTTGATATGAGTTTTTCATTCTTGACTCAAGAACTCGCAATGGATCTCGGTACCGCCAACACGGTCATTTTCCAGAATGATAAAATCGTCTTGGATGAGCCGAGCATTGTGGCAATTGACAGTAGCTCAGGAAAATGCCTTGCACTTGGACACAAGGCTAAACTTATGCACGAGCGTGAACAACCTGGAATAAAGACTATAAGACCTCTGCGCGATGGCGTTATCGCCGACTTTAATGCGGCAGAGATGATGATACGTGGGTTCATTAAACAGGTGAACAGCAAGAGAAAGACATTGTTCTCCCCTAATCTCAGACTCGTTGTCGGAATACCATCTGGCAGTACGGAAGTCGAAATCCGTGCAGTCAGGGATTCCGCTGAACATGCAGGAGGACGTGATGTATATCTCATTTCTGAGCCAATGGCTGCAGCCCTCGGTATCGGCCTCGAAGTGGAAGCCCCGAAAGGAAGTATGGTAGTAGACATCGGAGGTGGCACAACAGAAATTGCCGTGATATCCCTCGGTGGTATCGTACTGCAAGATAGCATTCGTATCGCCGGTGATGTATTTACTAATGATATTCAATCATATCTTAGGCAGCAGCATAATATCCGCATCGGTGAAACGACAGCAGAGAAAATCAAAATCGCTGTAGGGGCTGTGATTCCAGCACTTCAAGAAGAGCCAGACCCATATATCGTACGTGGACCAAACCTCATGACCGCTCATCCAGTGGAGGCTACCATCACATATCAAGAAATGGCTCATTGTTTGGATAAATCCATCACAAGAATAGAATCATCCATCCTTCATGTTTTGGAACAAACGCCACCTGAGTTGTATTCAGATATTGTCGAAAACGGAATATTCCTTTCAGGAGGAGGAGCATTGCTCAGAGGATTGGATGTCCGTCTCTCCGAGAGAGTAAACATCCCATTCCATGTTGCGGAAGACCCACTCCATGCTGTAGCACGAGGCACATGCATTGCCCTCAAGCACATTGGGAATTGTTCTTTCCTCAAAAGGTAATATGCCCCGAAAACGGACCATACTCGGGACATTGACAGATACGGCAGTCTTCATTCTTTTGGAGATTGCCGCACTTAATATGTTGAGTAATAGTGCTCCTGTGCAGAATTTCTTCATAACGAAAGCTGCGCATGGCTTTATGGGACATGTATGGGGAGCCACAGAAGCCATCAGTCAATATTTCTCACTTGCGAAAACCAACAAGGAACTAGCAGATGAGATTTTCCGTCTCAATATGGAGCTGAACGAGTGGAAGCACATAAAAGAGAACATGGAGCTTGACTCACTCGCAGCACTCGGCTACAAATCTGGGAATGCTGGAGATTTCGACTATATCCCTGCAACCATCATAAAGAATAGTCTTAACAAGCAGCATAATTACATGATACTTGGAAAAGGCTCAGAAGATGGAATACGTCCGCAGTCTGGAATAATCACTTCTGAGGGAGTAATCGGCATTGTAGATGCCGTAAGCAAACATTACTCCTACGCCATATCTCTTCTAAACTCTGAATTGAGCATCAGTGCAAGAATAGGAAACCAAGGAGCTTCCGGTCCTATGGTCTGGGATGGCAAGCACAATGACGGAGCTCTGCTGAAAGAAATCCCTCTGCAATATAAATTTGAGCCAGGAGATACAGTATACACCAGCGGTTTTTCGTCAATATTCCCATCAGATATTCCACTCGGAACAACAGGCGAATCACGAATAGTCAATGGTGCGACATACGAAATCAAAGTGAAACTATTTCAAAATTTCACGGTACTAAGATATGTCACAGTAGTGCGAAATCGTAACATACAGGAAATAAAAAATCTTGAGGAAAAGGAGGGAAGATGAAGCAGAATTTCATGACAATGTACATACTCATCGTTGTGGTTCAATTACTTATCTGCAACTACTTCCATGTATCGGCGTATCTTACTCTCAGTCTTTTGCCATGCGCCATACTCTGTCTTCCAATGAAAATCGGGACATCACTTGCAATGTTGATTGCATTCGTGACAGGTCTTACCGTAGATTTTCTTGCTGAAGGTGTTATCGGACTCAATGCACTTGCTCTTGTCCCAGTAGCTGGTGCCCGACGTGGAATCTGCGAGCTCGTGTTCGGCAAAGAATTGATTGCCAGCGGAGATGATGTTTCAATGAGAAAATACGGAGTAGAGACCATGATTATAGCTCTCGTGCTCGCTCAGAGCTTGTTTCTACTGATTTATATCTGGGCAGATGGAGCCTCCGCCAGACCTATCATGTTCAATACCCTAAGATTCATCATTTCTCTCATTGTCGGGATTGCATTGTCACTCGTAATAGCACAGATGTTGGATCCGAATGAAAGGAAATAGCTATGCACTTCTCAAGGGTCAATAAACTTAGGATAGGTCTGCTATTTATGGCCGGAATCCTGATAATCAAACTTTTCATCATTCAGATTTTGGACGATAAGTACAAAATAAACGCGTCCAACAACTCAATGGTGTATGACATTATCTATCCGACAAGAGGCATCATATATGACAGAAACGGGAAAATCATAGTCGGCAATAAAGTCGCATATGACATTCTCGTAACGCCTAAAGAAGTGGAGGCATTCGACACTCTGCTTCTCGCTGATGTACTGAAAATTACGCCTGACTTTCTCCGCGGCAAGATGGCCGAGTACAAGAAGAATCGTCGTAAAATTGGATACCAGTCCATGGTCATGCTCAAGCAGATACCGCCGGAAACATATATGCGATTTGCCGAAGTCCAGTATAAGTTCCAAGGATTCAAGGGACAAGTACGAAGTATCAGAGACTATCCTGTCAATGCAGGAGGAAATCTTCTCGGTTATGTTTCTGAAGTGGACCAGTCTTTCATAAAAAGACATCCAGGAGAATATAGGCCTGGAGATTATGCTGGAAAAACAGGGATTGAAGCCGCAAGAGAAAAAGACCTCCGTGGAGAAAAAGGGTATCATATCTATCTTAGGAATTCACACAACCAGATAGAAGACAGATACAAAGATGGTGAGATGGACAGAGAGGCTGTTCCAGGAAAAGATATTGTCACGACCATAGATGCTGACCTGCAACAATATGGTCAACAGCTCATGCAAAACAAGGTCGGCAGTCTCGTAGCGATAGAACCTTCCACTGGAGAGATTCTCACCATGGTATCTAGTCCAGGTATCGATGTAGAGATGCTCGCGGACATAGGGAAGCACTATAGCGAAATCGTAAACGATCCTCATAAACCAATGTTCAACAGAGCTGTCCAAGCTCCATATCCGCCAGGCTCGGTATTCAAGCTCGTCAATGGTCTTATCGGCCTTCAGGAGGGTGTACTTAAACCGGAATACACATACCCATGCAATAAAGGATATTATTTCGGAAGCCATAAGTTAGGATGCCATGCACATCGCTCCCCATTATGTCTGGAAGAAGCCATCATGATGTCATGCAACGGCTATTTCTGCTACGTAATGAAGAATATCTTGGAAAACAAGAAATTCAAGGGACCGGGGGAAGCCTTGGACAAATGGCATGACTATGTTGAGAGTTTCGGATTCGGACACAAACTTGGAAGTGATTTTCCTTCAGAGCTTGGAGGAACAATTCCTACATCAGCCTATTACAACAAGATTTACGGCAAAGGGGGATGGAAGTTCACAACAGTAATTTCTCTTTCTATCGGACAGGGTGAAATCGGCGTAACACCACTCCAGATTGCCAACATGTGTGCGACTGTAGCCAACAGAGGGCATTATTTCATTCCACATATTATCAAGGATTCTGATTCGCTTAAGATTGACCAGAAGTACAAGGAAAGACAATATACACTTGTGGATACAACACAGTTCTACAAGGTAATACAAGGAATGTGGCGCGCGGTGAATAGCGGATTCGGGTCCGGAGGAACCGCCAGCATAGCTGCTGTGCCGGGGTTGGATATTTGTGGGAAGACTGGGACGGCACAGAATCCGCGCGGTGCGGACAACTCGGTATTCATCTGCTTTGCACCAAAGGACAATCCGAAGATTGCAGTAGCGGCATATATAGAAAATGGAGGTTTTGGGGCCACATGGGCATGTCCTATTGCCTCGCTACTCGTGGAGAAATACCTCAACGGGGAGATTGACGAGAAACGGAAGCCTTTGGAACAGAGAGTTTTGGAAGGGAATCTAATGTCTCGTGTACGAACCTACTAAACGATTGGATATGGACGGATACAGCGGTCGTAGCATAAAGCAGTCTTATGACTGGAAGCTCGTAATACTCTACATGTTCCTCGTTTTCATTGGATGGATAAACATCTATGCATCCATCCATGGGAACGATGTGTCAGGCATATTCGATTTCAATGCAAATAGTGGCAAGCAATTCATTTGGATGCTTACAGCTTTCGGACTTGGAGGACTCATCATGTTCATAATCAGTCCGAATCTATGGGATAGTGGAGCGCTACTGCTATATAGCATCGTCGTAGTTCTGCTCATAGCTGTCATATTCCTCGGTGTAGAGGTGAAAGGTTCAAGGTCGTGGTTTGCGTTCGGACCTGTACGTTTCCAACCAGCTGAGATTTCCAAGATAACGACATCACTACTCCTATCGTATGTAATGAGCCGTTCAGGTTTCAAAATAACCAAGATAAAGGATTTTATAACTGTCGCATTGATCTTGGCATTGCCTATGCTCATTATACTCGGAGAAAGTGAAACCGGCTCTGCACTTGTCTATGTAGGCTTCATCTTCGTGCTCTATCGTGAGGGCCTTTCAGGGTGGTTGATTGTGATGATTGGCATTGCAATACTGATTTTCATTTTAACATTGACCGCATCGCCATACACATCAGCATTGGTCCTAATCGGCATTATAACGTTCTGCAACGCACTCAACTCAAGAAAATTCTGGCGTTGGACTAGCATTTACGCATTGGCCCTCACAGCATTAGCCTTCGTTCCGAAATTATGGTCAATGTTGCAAGAAGCAAAAAGCGAGGACTGGACTTTTCTCATATCCATCAAACCAATGTACATACTTATGGCTATCTGCGGTATCGGTATTCCTTTCATACTATGGCATGCAATAAAGACAAGAAACAGATTTACACAGATATCCATATTGTCTTTTTTCGTAGGTATGGCAATGATTTTCTCTGCTGATTTCATTTTCAATAGTGTACTCCAAAATCACCAAAGGAAACGAATAGAGGTCTTACTCGGCATGAAAGAAGATCCGTCAGGCGTAGGCTATAATGTAAACCAATCTATGATAGCAATAGGCTCCGGTGGCATTATAGGGAAAGGATATCTACATGGTACCCAGACCACCTATGGTTTCGTACCGGAACAGAGCACAGATTTCATTTTCTGTACAGTCGGAGAAGAATGGGGATTCATAGGATGTCTCATTGTAATAGGCCTATATGTAGCACTTATTTTGCAGATTATCAAGGATGCGGAACGAAGTAGGGAAAATTTCACAAGAATATATGGTTATTGCTTAGCAAGCTGTCTATTCATGCACTTGTTCATCAATATCGGCATGACCATCGGCATAATGCCAGTAATCGGCATACCACTCCCATTCATGAGCTATGGAGGTTCATCCCTCTGGGCTTTCACCATCATGCTTGCTATCTTCCTCACCCTCGACCACAGAGAGAAGAAGTATTTCTAATACTCCTGAATCCATCGAATTTCATATTATTATGCATTGCAAGCATAATGTTTTACAAGTTTAATAATCTATTTATCAATTTATGATAAAATTGTATATTTGTAACGAAAGATATTGATATTCACTTTTATTCGAAGGACTTCAACATGTATTCCCAGCGAATAACACTCGTGATGAAAAGTTGCGAAGAATAGGTCGTATACTCGTAAATATGGCCAAAGAAGAATTAATTTTAAAATCATCAAGTAGTTTTTCCGCAAAATTTAGGGCCGCTCACTATCATGCTTGCTATCTTCCTCACCCTCGACCACAGAGAGAAGAAGTATTAAATTTTCAAAAACGTTTCATTTCTAAAAAAAATAGCTATCTTGCCATCAATAAAAAACTTAATAGCAATTACCTATATGAAACGGCACCTAACAATTTTTCTAACCTTTTTGGCTATAAATGTAGTAGCCAAGGCTCAAAGTGTAATTACTTACTATTCCGGAAGTGCCTTTGAACAAAAGACACATACAATAAAATTCAAAGTTCTCGACAGCCTTTCCAAACAGCCGATAGAATTTGCAACAGCATATCTTGTTCCTCATGGAGATACGGTCATAACTCATTTTACGGTTTCTTCACAAAATGGTGATGTGTCATTTGCCAATATCGTAAAAGGAAAATATTGGGTCAATGTGGAGATTCTTGGATACAATTCTTACAAAAAAGAATTTGCCATAAATTCTGACAATGCAGTCCCTAAGGAGATCCTACTGTACGAGAGTAAGGATTTCATTGATGCCGCGACAATAACCGGCCTGGCGGATCCTATACGCCAGGTGAAGGATACTATCATATATAATGCAACAGCTTTCAAGGTGGGGAGCAATGCTATGCTTGAGGAATTGCTCAAGACTATGCCTGGAATTGAGGTCAATAACGGAAAAGTTACTGTGAACGGGAAGAAAGTTTCAGAGATTACCGTAAACGGCAAGACTTTCTTTTTCGGAGATATGTCTGTGGCTTTGAAAAATCTCCCAGCGAAAATAATCGACAAAATAAAAGTTATCGACAAGGAGAATAAAGAATCGGGAGAAATAGGTATGCGATCATCTTTGACAGACAAGCGCGTCATGGATGTGGAACTTAATCCTGAATTTACCAAGGGAGTTTTCGGAAACGTAGCCATCGGCGGTGGCATCGGATGGGATAACCATTTGAATGAAGACAAACCCACGATAAAAGAGCTATATTCTGGAAAAGTATTTTCAAGCATATATGGGAAGAAAGATCAAGTTACAATTCTTGCTGATGGTAACAACGAGGCTATCAGCAACGGATATGGGACAAAGGGTGGAGTCAATTACTCGACCAGTCAAGTAAAAGGAATAGATGCAAACATATCTATGGTCGGCTCTCTTGGAAGGCAGAACTCAGAGGATAAAACCAAGACCAGATATTTCCAGAATTCTGAGATGGTATTAGATAAGAATAACGCCTCGAAATCAGAATCTAATAACAAGAAAATTTCAACATTCCTTGACGTAAAAAACACTAAAACAGAAAAAATAGAATTCCAAATCAAACCTGAAATCTCAGTGTCACGGCGTAAATATGGCGATATCTCCAATGGCTTTACTAATGACTATGCCATAGAAGATCAGACTGATGGAAATGATACGGATTTAACATCAAAAGGATGGTTGTCAACCGATATCAAAGACATCGGGAGAAGGGGTCGGAATATAATGCTCTTCTCAAAGTATAATCTACAAAGAAACGAGAATTATCACGATGAAATTCTTGGTATGAAATCAGCCTCGTCATCTACCTCAAATGAGCTGCATTATGACATGAACAGAAAGAATTTCAGCAACATGACTACATTGTCATATTCTGAGCCTATAGGTAAGAATTGGTCTATATTTGTTTCTGAAAAATTCAAGTTTGACATGTCAAGTTCGAATACCGCAGCAAAAGATTTCAGAACAAATCTCACTCGTGAAGATTTATCTTCAGACAGCCGTATCGACAACTATAGCCTTACGGAGAATTTGCGCGTAATGTATTCAAAAAAAAATGAATATTTATGCAGGGGCGTCATTAACACATAGAAAAACATATAATTCATTGTGGCATACCGCATAAGGTCAGCGTTTGAAAAATGACTGGAAAACAAACATATCTCCCTATCTACAGATTAAATCAGGAAGAGTTCAGATGCTTTTTGACTCCTTTTCGACGCCTGTAAAAGGCTCTGAGATATTTCCAGCCGTGATAATTACATCACCTACAGATGTGCAGACCGGAAACGTATTCTTAAGGCAGCCATATTCATACGAGCTTTTTACAGATTATAGTTATACTGTTGGTAATAAATATCATATCTCTATCATGCTTATATCTCACCTAAATACTGATGAGATTGTGTATGCTAACTGGTTTGATGCAAATGGTATCCGTAATTCATTTCCTGTTAATGCCAGAAAACCATCTGCAGATATCAGATTAGACTATTCATTTTGGAAATATCTGGACAATCAAAAACATTGGATAATCCATATATATGGTATTGCACAATATAATTATCAGATAGGATATCAATCGACGAAGACGATGTCTGGTCTCACTGAATATTCAGATTTTGATTACAATACATTCATTGCAGGACTCTATGGAAATCGCTCAGGCTCGAATTTTTATGACGGGACAAGCGGATTTAGGGAGAGCAAGACCAATATATTCGATGAAAAATGTGTCATCTATTGCCGCTATCATACAGAAAATCTATCGTTGGGATTGCAGTTGGGATTAAATTATTATAATTCAAGATATTCGCTTGTAACAAAAGCCAATAAAGATGTCCTGAAATTTTATGCGGTACCATCAGTCACATATGATTTTCCCTTAGGTCTGTCAGTCTATAGCGAATTTGCGTATGAGAAATATCATGGCTATGGCAAAGGTCTTGATAGGAATGTTTACAACTGGGATATGTCTTTCAGTAAAGATTTCAAGATGCTGTCATTGACACTATCAGGGAAAGATCTACTTAACAGCAGCGTAAAACAGACACATTCTGCATCTTCCGAATATTATCAGACTATGCTTTCACGGATACTTGGTAGAAGAGTTATGCTGACATTGACTTATAGCTTCGGCAAAGGAAATGAGCATCTCAAAGGTGTTGCAGATAGATTTGCAAGGACATCTGAAATATATTGATTGTTGCAAGTTGGTTTAGCCTGTATAATTTATATGGAGACTCTACTAGTTAAACAATATGGGGCTGACTAAAAGCATTAGTCAGGCCCCTTTTTCTTGTTTTTCGGCGAGGTTAACTCAAACTATTTTCTGAAATTCTCAGAGAGTTATTCTGACCTTTTGGGTCAGCCTCGCAAATAAATTATTTTCTTTTTAGCAATTCATTGCACCGCAGACATGAATAACCTGTCCGCTGACATATGATGAAAGGTCACTGGCAAGGAAGAGAGCGACTTTGGCAACATCTTCCGGTGTACCGCCACGACGAAGAGGAATAGTCTTAATCCACTGTTCACGGACTTCTTCTGGAAGAGCGTTGGTCATATCTGAAATGATGAAGCCTGGTGCAATACAGTTCGCACGAATACCACGAGGACCCATTTCCTTGGCAATAGACTTGGCAAGACCTATAAGACCAGCCTTGGAAGCTGAATAGTTGCACTGTCCTGCATTACCAGAAACACCAACGACTGAAGACATATTGATAATGCTTCCACCCCTCTGACGAGCCATGATAGGAGTCAATGCATGAATGAAATTGAATGCTGATTTAAGGTTCACATTGATGACAGCATCCCACTGAGACTCGCTCATGCGAAGCATAAGGCCATCCTTGGTAATACCTGCATTGTTCACAAGAATGTCGATATGTCCAAAATCAGCCATAATCTGATCTACAACCTCCTGTGTCTGGGTAAAGTCAGCAGCATTCGAAGCATACCCTTTAACCTTATGTCCGAAAGCCTCAAGTTCCTTGATAGTTTCCTCTGCAGCTTCATTTATCACAAGATCAGTAAAAGCAACGTCAGCACCCTCAGAAGCAAACTTTAGGGCAATTGCCTTTCCTATACCTTTTGCAGCTCCAGTAACAAGAGCTACTTTTCCGTCAAGTAATCCCATAATATTTTATTTTTAAACAATTTTATTTAACTTTGTAACTCCAATTCGCTTTGGTGGTGGAATTGGTAGACACGAGGGACTTAAAATCCCTTGGGCAGCAATGCCTGTACGGGTTCAAGTCCCGTCCGAAGCACAAGAAAACATTGCATCGCTTATAGCGACGCAATGTTTTTCTCGTTTAACAAGTTCTTGCCATCTGGAGTAAGAGCATAGGCAATACGATCTGCATAGTGCTTCTCTACCTTACCACGAACAATCTTCATCGTACTATTCACCATGTGATTCTGCTCCGTAAACGGCTCGTCAGCAACAATAATAGCCGCAGGAAGCCATCTTTCAGGGAACATGCCTGCTCGCGAGCCACCCTTGCGATAAGAGTTCACTTCATCCTGTATCTTCTTAAGCATAAGTTCTTTAGCCTCATGAGAGTTAATGTCAATATCAGGATTTCCCGCCTTAACATATTCCTTCAGAGCTTCTTTATTCGGAACAATCACCACTGTTGTATAAGGATCTTGATTATTATGAAGCACTACCTGATCTATGAACTTAGAACTATCAGTAAGTGAATCCTCAAACCCTTCCGGACTATATTTCTCGCCGTCAGCAGATATAAGCAAAGACTTGAAACGGCCAACCACATAAAGGAAATTCTTGTCTCTCATATAGCCCATATCCCCGGTATGAAGCCATCCGTCCACCACAGTCTCAGCTGTAGCCGTAGGATTCTTCCAATACCCGGCCATTACATTCTCCCCCTTAATGACAATCTCTCCCCTCTCACCATAACCAAGTGACTTGCCATCGGAATCACATATCTTAATCTCCATCGGTCTGACAACATAGCCGGAAGAACCGAAGATACAATGTTCAAATGAATTAGAAGATATTATCGGGGTTGCTTCAGAAAGCCCATAACCCTGGAACATCGGAATACCTATAGCACAATAATATCTCTGAAGTTCGATATCCAAAAGAGCTCCGCCACCAACGAAAAACATCATCCTGCCACCGAAGCCCTGGCGAACATTCTTGAAAATAAGTTTGTCAAACAAAGCCATAAGAGGCTTCTTCCAGAGTTGAAGAATTCCACCGCGATTATAATATTCTTTATTATAAGAGATTGCAAGATTTAATGCAAAGTTGTACAATTTCTCAACCTTAGGACCTTTAGCTTTGATTCCAGACTCCACATTCTTCTTAAAATTACGCGCGAGTGCCGGAACGGAAAGCATCACATGCGGACGCACTTCTTTTATGGCCATAGGGATATTCTTCAATGATGCCATAGCAGTCTTTCCCACAGGAACCGTAGCTATACTACCGCCATAAGACATCATAGTATAGAATCCAGCGACATGTGCAAAACAATGATCAAGAGGCAAGATAATGAGCATCACGGCATCCATAGGAATCTTTACGACAGAATGCGCCTGCTCTACATTGGCCGTATAGTTTCTATGTGTAAGAAGAATTCCTTTAGGGTCAGCCGTTGTTCCAGAAGTATAGCTGATATTTGCATAATCATCAGGACCAATAGATTTATACCTTGCTTCAAGTTCACCAGGATGTTCCTTCATGAACTTGTCTCCAAGTCTCATGACTTCAGACATAGGTATTTCATTATCCTGATATTCAGGCATATCATCAAATACAATAATCTTCTCCACAGCAGGGACATCACTGATGATTCGTCTCACCTTAGGAAGCTGTGTTTTGGAAACCATCACAAAACGAGAGTCGGAATGTCTAATTCTAAACACAAGATCACTTCCTTCCTCAAGCTTTATGGAAAGCGGGACATTGACCGCACCGGCATAGAGAATACCAAGTTCTCCGATAACCCACATGTTACGTCCCTCTGAAAGGAGCGAAACCTTATCCCCCTTATTTAAGCCCAAAGACATAAGACCGGCAGCTACCCTGTAAGCCTCACATCTTGTCTGTTCAAATGTTGTTTCAGTCCAGCTGTCTGCCGGTTTCTCGCGGAGAAACACATGAGAAGCAAATTCATGCGTATATTTTTCCACGAAGTCGATAATAGTTGGTCTATTCGTCATAATTTTTTGTTTTTCAAGTTATTTCTCCGATGACCCTTCAGAAGGGAAAAGTCCAAAAAGCTCGGAATCAATCATATCCGTTACCGCTTCAAAATCTTCCGGCTTATTCCCGAACTTATAACGATCCGCATCTATTACAAGAAGATGACCAGTATAAGATTCAATCCACTTTTCATAGCGGTTATTCAATCCTGTAAGATAATCGATTCTAATGGTTTTTTCATACTCTCTTCCACGTTTCTGTATCTGCGAAACAAGATTAGGTATGGAAGACTTCAGATATATTAGCAAATCCGGCATCTTCACAAGTGACATCATGAGATCAAACAAATCAGAATATGTCTCAAAATCCCTCGAGCTCATTAGACCCATATCATGCAGGTTCGGTGCAAAAATTCTCGCATCTTCATAGATAGTCCTATCCTGAATGATGACATCCTTATCTTTAGAAATGTCTACGACATCTTTGAAACGCTTGTTCAAAAAATATATTTGCAGGTTGAAAGACCATCTGCTCATATCTTCATAGAAATCTGAAAGATAAGGATTAAAATCCACCGATTCAAACTTTGGTGTCCATCCATATCTGGATGCCAGCATCTTGGTAAGAGTGGTCTTTCCACTGCCTATATTACCGGCGATAGCGATATGCATAACTCAATGATAATTACTTATTTATATAAAATATCATCTCTTCTTGAGACAAGATCCCAAAAAGAGATGATACAAAATTAAGAAATTTCCATTTAGTGACCAAACGGGCTGGAACTTAAAGACATCACATGCTACTTAACGAACACAAATCTTGCGATATCACTTTCTGTCTTTTTCCCATTTACATAGAATCGTCTTGTAATGTTCAACTTTCCAGACACCGTCAACCGACATTTATTAAAAATCGTGATTGTATCAGAGGTTCCATCCCCCCAGTTAATCACAACATCAGAATTATCAATATCCTCTGAGCCATCAAGCTCGCCAAACGTAAGCATGGAGTTCCCGTAAGTATCACTGGTCAATCTCAATCCATAAAATATAGGAAAGTACGCTTTCGTCTCCACGATTTCCGGACTATATGTTTTTCCATCATACGTGATAAGTATCTTTCCGACATCGATTCCTGATTCAGGAGTATCAAGCAAGTTGTCACCTCCCTCATCTGTCAAGTAAATATAAAGTTCGATCGGAGATATATCATATATAATCTCAGACCCAAATTCAGAGCAAGATGAAAGGCTCAACAAAGCCATCACCGCAGTTATCGCTTTTATAATTTTCATGTCAATGTTTTTATTCTCGCCTACATAAGATGCAGAAGGCAGCTCACACGTTGCATGATTTCACCGCAGTTTCGAAGATTTCGCCACATATTAGCCCTATTCGTCAAATTAAACCATTTGTAGTCACATAAATTTATTTATGAATTTTTTATCAGCTATTTTTGCAGGTACATAACGAAAAGACATTGACATTTAATAAAAAATTTATGAACACAGAATTCAGACAGATTTTCGAAAGAGAATACACATGGATTTCAGGATTCATGAGAAACGTAAGAAGATACGCAGAACGAGAAGCCATGATATTCCCCGATACCGACAGACGTTGGACTTATTCTGAGCTAAACCGCGAAAGCAATAAATTTGCAGCTGCAATGCTCAGGGATGGAATGAAAAAAGGTGATGTCATAATGTACCAGCTTCTGAACTGTCCAGAGTTTGTATTCGTGTATGTAGCTTGCCATAAACTACACACTGTAAACGCCCCTGTAAGTTACAGATTAAGTCCAGGAGAGATTGCGCAAAATATAGATGATTCCAAACCAAGGATTCTACTATTTGACTCGAAGAGAGAGGCAGAGATTCTCGAAGCTGTAAAACTGGCTACATTCAAGCCTGAAAGGCTCATTGTCACAGACAGCACGAGTCACGATAATATCCTGTCTTACAATGATTATGTAGGGAGTATGAGCACCGAAGACCCAGTTTTGCCATACGAATTGAATATCTACGACGAAACTACACGTCTCTACACTTCCGGCACCACCGGTCGACAGAAAGGAGTTCCCCTCACAAGCATCAATGAGGTCCTCTCCAGCCATGATGTAATGATCCACTTCCCTCTAAACTATAGAGATGTATCCATGAACACAACACCATGGTTCCACAGAGGAGGCCTGCACTGCGCCGGACCGTGCCCGACACTGTACGCTGGAGGTAGCATGGTGATAATGAGCAAATTCAATGCTGAAAAGACATTGGATTATATCGGCAAATATCATATCTCATTCGTCGTAGGAGTACCTACTGTACTGGAAGATTTGGCTGATGCTCAGGAAGACAAGCCTCGCGATCTAAGTTCGCTAAGGGGAATCGTAACCATGGGCAGCCCGCTGGAGAAAGCATCTTGCATCAGATATCAGAAAATATTGACTCAGAATATATTTAACGGATATGGTACGACAGAAACATTCTGGAACACGTTCCTACGTCCGTTCGACCTCCCAGAGTATGCTGGAACAGCCGGAGCTTCCTGCATTGATGACGACGTGAGAGTAGTGAAGGTATTCGAGGATAGGAAAGCCGAGCCTTGGGAAACTGTTGCAATGGATGGTACAGAAGTCGGTGAAGTCATCATTAACACTCCTGCCAAGTCACCATACTGCTATTACAATAACCCTGAAGCAACATCATCTAAGTATTACAAGGATTTTATCTATACCAATGACCTTGCAACATGGGACAAGAAACAGTTCGTAACCATCGTAGGACGCAAGGATGATATGATCATTTCTTCAGGAGAAAACATATATCCCACTCAGGTGGAGGAAGTCCTCAACATGAATCCGAAAGTAAAAGACTGCATCGTAACAGCTGTTCCAGATAGAGTTCGTGGCCAACTTGTTACAGCTTACGTAATCAAGAGTGACAATTCTCTGACTATCGAAGAGTTGGATCAGTTCTGCAAGGATAGTCCATACATAGCAAATTTCAAACGTCCTCGATACTATCGGTTCGTGGAGGAAATTCCGCTAAACGCGACAGGGAAAAAGCTTCACTACAAAATTAAGCAGACTGCGGCACAAGACCTTGAAGCAGGACTTCTCACTAAAATTTAAAAGCCCGATTTTTATTCGTAACTTTGCATAGTTATGAATGGAAAAAATATAATCAAAATATTGATATCATCTATCCTCCTTGCGGCTATTGCCTTCAATGCAAATGCCCAAGGAGGATTCATTTCAGGTCTAGATGGTGGATTCACATTTACCCCTGCAAAATGCGGTTCCGCAGGCATGTCATTCAACATGACCACTTCTGGAAAAACTTTCAGAATCATCACATTCTATTATAACAACAGCACCGTAACAGCGGCTGAGGAGCAATCGGGGAAAAGAAGCATACTTTTTATCGACGGAAAACCGACATTGACCTCATATTCTTCAACCACAAGTCCTAAAATAGGATTTTCAGCGGGCAAAGAATTGAAAGACAACGAATACATGATAGCATCGCATGATTTCACAGATGATGGTCAGCCTGAGCTTGTAATCGGAGTAGCATCTGCCTCTGGAGATGGAATGGGCGTCTATATATTTGAATTCGACAACGCATGGAAATGCATCGGAGAAATGGTTACGTCCAAACACAATGTCCGTTCGTGCAGGATTTTCAGACAGACTATAACCATCAAAGATGCCGACACAGGAGTTCTCTATACATGGACATGGCATAATGGACATTTCGACTTCTTGTCAAGCGACCAAAAAAACGACCCATCAGTGTTGTACTAGACTGAATTCACAGCCACAATATAGTTGGTTATAAAAACCATGCTCGCGGATAATTTCGTTTCTGCGTTCCTGTAGTCCCCCTTTGCGCCAATTCATATCCCACCACGTCACGTCTGGAAACAATCCACACGCATATTTTCCAGCCGCATTGACTTGTGCCAAATCTTTCCAACGCGATGATGCAAGCGTTGTCGTCAAGACATCGAAGCCATTCTCATGCGCATATCTTGCTGCACGCTCCAACCTGTATCTGAAACATTCCGTGCACCTGAGCCCTCTCTCTGGTTCTCTTTCAAGACCCTTTGCTATGCAACGCCACTCATCATGCATATAGCTATCATTGACTATATCCAAGCCTGTTTCCATAGCATATCTAATACATTCATTTTTTCTTTTTTCATACTCGTTTTCAGGAAAGATATTCGAATTACTATAGAATATCACAGGTCTATAGCCATGATTTACAAGGCATTCCACGATAGCAGACGAGCATGGCGCACAGCAAGCATGCAGCAGGATGCGTTGGCCAGGGACATTTAGTTCCAATGTATGTTTTATCTTCTGAGACATATTGCAAATTTAACCATATTTAGGGATTGTCAGAACATTTGTGTAGCAGTATCTTTGCAATGTTGGATTGAGATTATAAGCCATATAGTTAAAGTGAATCCTTTTGATTGTTGTAAAAAAGCGGTCTCCTGTGAAGGACAGCCGCTTTTTAATTGTATTTCGAAAGAAGTTAGTATTCTTTTGGGTTTCTTGACTATATTTGTAATATAAAAGATTATGATAATGAAAGATATACACACTGGAAAACTTCTCTCGCCAAATATGAAAATGGCCGAGATTCCAGATATTGACCAGAGACTACTCGGAGTCATAAGAAGACTTGGAATACGCTTCGGATTCGGAGAGCACACCGTAAGTGAAGTATGTGGCAAGAACAATGTAAACCCTCACACTTTGCTACTTATATGCAAAATATACATATATGACAATTACATGCCATCTGAAGAGGAACTTTCAGAAAACAGCGTTAGAGATATTGTGACATACCTGCATAATTCTCATGACTTTTATAATGAGAATGCGTTGGAAGCATTGGAACACGACATAACTGCGATGACAGGCACACTCGACGAAAAGCATAAGAGAATCATAATGAAATTTTATTCTGAATACAAGGAAGAAATTCTTAAACACTTCAAATATGAAGAGGACATCGTGTTCCCATATATTCTGACTTTGGACAACGGAGGTAAGGACTGCAATGGGTACAATATCGACAAGTACGAGGAAATCCATTCCGACATAGACGAGAAACTTAACGATTTAAAAAGTATCGTCATGAAATACATGCCTGAGACGTGTGATGACAATCTTATACAAAACGTCCTCATACATCTCTATACTTTGGAATCCGATCTCGCCAAACATACATTTATAGAGGACGGCATTTTAGTTCCGATGGTCGCCTCGAAAGAAAGGGAATTGAGAGAATCAGGAAAGTAACAAGATGAACGAACAGATTGTAAAAAAAATACTGATAATAGAACCTTCGGTAATTATATCCGAGGGTTTAAAACATATAGTGGACAATCTCGCCGGGTTTGACGTATGCGGCATAATCCAAAGTCTGGATAGAGGGCTTGAGATAACGTTGGAAGAATACGATATGGATCTCGTGATTGTAGATCCCATCGTGTTGGGGATTCAAGACATTCCAGAAGGTCATAATTTGATAAAAGAAATGACTAATGTGCCAGTATTGGCAATATTGACTTCCGCAATGAGCGCAAACTATGCATCGACCTACGATGGCATCATCTACTTGACAGACAAGTCCAATGAGATTGAACAGAAGATTACAGCCTCTGTGAATGCCAGCAGTAGCGAAATGAAAAGTGATGGAGAGGAGCTCTCTTCCAGAGAAAAGGAAATTTTAGTATGCGTAGCCAAAGGCATGCTTAATAAGGAAATTGCAGATCATTTCAACATTTCCATTTATACTGTCATAACTCACAGGAAAAACATAACAAGAAAAACAGGGATAAAGACTGTTGCAGGCCTCACAGTCTATGCTTTGCTAAATAATTTAATAGACATAAGTTCCATGGAATAATGGAAACAACACACAAATGGATTTTAACGGAATAATAACTGGAGCGGCCACATTCCTTATAATAGGACTATGCCATCCGCTCGTAATTAAATCGGAATACTATATAGGAAAACGTGCATGGTGGGGATTCCTCGCAGTAGGAATCATATTAGCTATAATCTCATTAACATTGACCAATAGCACATTATCAACAATTTTCGGAGCTGGAGCATTTTCATTTTTTTGGGGCATAGGAGAAATGTTCGAGCAAGAGAAACGTGTCTTGAAAGGCTGGTTCCCAGAAAATCCGAAAAGGCACGAGTATTATGAGTGTATAAGAAAATCTAAGAAGCGCTCAAAATCATCATAAATAATGATGCAATCCGAATGATATTCATTATATATTTGTATTTGATATAGTGGATACTTATGAAATTATCGGATTTAAAGACAGGCGAGCAGGGGGTAATCGCCAAGGTAAACGGACACGGAAGCTTCAGGAAACGACTAATCGAAATGGGGTTCATAGCGGGGAAGAAAGTAACTGTCGTACTCAATGCTCCGTTACGTGATCCTATCGAATATGAGATATTGGGCTATAAACTGTCTCTCAGACGAAGTGAGGCTGAACAGATAGAAGTTATCAGCGAAAGCGAAGCGAAAGAGGAACTTACTCACGATCATGCTTTCGATACAATCTATGCTGATGATTGCGATGAAGAATGGACATTGAACAGAATGATGTCCAAACTTGCTGAAGAGCGTGGTCATGTCATACGCGTCGCCCTCGTTGGAAACCCAAATTGCGGAAAAACATCACTTTTCAACATCGCTTCAGGTTCTCATGAGCATGTGGGAAACTATAGTGGTGTGACCGTAGATGCCAAGGAAGGACGTTTCGAGTATAAAGGATACAAATTCGTACTGGTGGACTTGCCTGGGACTTATTCGCTCTCCGCATATAGTCCTGAAGAGTTATATGTCCGTAAAAATTTGATAGAGAATGTTCCAGATGTAGTCATCAATGTGGTGGATGCGTCGAATATCGAAAGGAATCTCTACCTAACCTCTCAGATAATAGACATGAACCTGCGTGTGGTCATGGCACTTAATATGTACGATGAATTGCAGGCGAAGGGCGACAAACTGGACACCAAACAGTTAGGCTATCTTCTCGGTATGCCGGTATGCCCTACCATAAGCCGCGATGGTACTGGGATACATGAGCTTTTCGACACAGTAATAAAAATTTACACTCAAAGCGATCCAAAATTAGCACGTCACATACATATAAACCACGGAGCCGAGCTGGAAAAGAGCATTGATAGAATCAAACTCTTGCTACAGAAAGACAACGCATTGAGAGACAAATATTCCACACGCTATCTTGCCATAAAATATTTGGAAAATGACAAAGATATTGAAAAAATCATTGATACTCTTCCAAATAGGGATGAAATTATAGCGGCACGTGTAGAGGAAGAGCGACGAATTCAGGATTTACTACACAACAATAGCGAATCTGCAATAGTAGATGCGAAATATGCTTTCATACAGGGAGCCCTCGCTGAAACGTACGAGCCGCATCTTGACACTACCCCACACAAGACTGTGACTGACAAGATAGACGCAATAGTAACCAACAAGTGGATGGCCTTCCCAATATTCATAGCCATACTATATCTAATTTTCCAGACGACATTTACTGTCGGCGACTATCCAATGCAATGGATTGATTGGCTTGTAGGCAAGTTTGGAGAGTTCGTATCAACATTTATGGCGGACGGATGGCTAAAAGATTTGGTAGTAGATGGTGTAATCTCTGGAGTGGGAAGCGTGCTGGTATTCCTACCTAACATCCTGATACTCTATTTTTTCATATCGATAATGGAAGATTCGGGGTATATGTCACGCGCAGCATTCATCGTAGATAAGCTGATGCACAAGATCGGACTTCATGGCAAGTCATTCATTCCTATGGTCATGGGATTCGGGTGCAATGTCCCGGCAATCATGGCTACTCGTGCCATAGAGAGTCGAAAAAGTCGCATGATAACAATAGCTATTATCCCGTTTATGTCATGCGCCGGACGTTTGCCAATTTTCGTGCTACTTGCAGGAGCATTCTTTCCTCATAATGCAGCATTGGCATTGCTCGGAATATATCTTCTCGGAATTATTTTAGCAATTCTTTCCGCCATTGTACTCAGTAAATTTGTAAAAGATGATGATTTGCCGTTCGTGATGGAACTGCCGCCATATAGAATTCCGACAGCAAAAGCCATTTGGCGTCATACATGGGAAAAAGGGCAGCAATACCTGCAAAAGATGGCTACCACTATCTTGATTTGCTCAGTTCTTATATGGTTCCTCGGATATTTTCCTCGAAATGAAAAACTTATTGCAGCACAAGAGGAATATGCTACGATGTCAGATCTTTCCACAGCTAATGTCAATGCGAACGAAACATCGACTATCAGTAAGGAAAATTTATCTATACAAATAGATTCACTCTATGCCTACCAGCAGGAGCATTCTTATATCGGAGAATTAGGACGTCTCGTTTCCCCTGCCATGGAGCCTCTCGGATTTAACTGGAAGATGGATGTCGGACTTCTAACGGGAATTGCAGCCAAAGAGCTCGTGGTCAGCACGCTCGGAGTTATGTATTCAGAAGGAGCAAAAGTTTCTGAAGGATCCGACTTAAGCGAAGATACTCAGCTTCAGAGCGCTCTCATAAACGACATCACACCAGCCGCAGCTCTATCCTTCATGGTATTCATTCTGCTCTATTTTCCATGCATAGCCACATTTGTAGCTATCAAAAACGAGACAGGAAAATGGCGTTGGGCTATCGCCTGCTGTGCTTACACCATGATTATCGCATGGGTAATGGCCTTTATTACCTATAGGATAGCTCTCCTATTCATATAACATTTGAGGGAACCGTTCGGAGAAGACGTTTTAATCCGAACAAAATCTTTAGAAAACAAATGGTTCGGAAAATAGGCTATTTTCCGAACCATTATTTTCTAAAAAGTAAACTTACCTGATTCCGTACTTCCTGAGAATCTTTACTATCGGTTTCTTGATGGATTCAGCCCAACGAGTATAACCATTATTGCCTGGATGTACTCCATCAATACTGCTATCATGGGCAGGATCAGTTGCATTGGTACACTCTACATAGTAGACATCCTTGTACTTCTTGCAAGCGATACGCATCAAGCTGTCAGCCATATCCATTTTATCCTGCTCGCCCTTATCGTTCACCAAGTCGAAGTTTCTCTTCTCCCTATATATGGTATGCTGGAAAATGAGCGGCTTCCCAGGATGCGCCGCCTGAAGTTTCTCAATGAAAGGAAACAATCTTTCCTTTATCTGTGCAGGCGAAGGATTAGAGAAAGAATCGAAAATAAAAGCATCTACATCTGCATCAACCAAAGCATCAGCAAAATACGACTGCATTTTGCAATTTCCACTACATCCGAGACTAAGCAGTTGGATACCTGTCATCCTTGTAAACTGAGCTGGATATGTCATACCAGGGCGAGCAGTACTGGTACCATGAGTATAGCTTGAACCGAAAATTCCCACACGATGTCTGAACGGAGCCTCGCCTTTTGATATGGAAGCACCTTCCTCAACTCCGATCTTCACCGAATATTCCTCACTGAACAGAGGCAAATAAAGCAGACACTCCTTCTCGTCCTTGCTCATATTCTTGATAAGCACCGTATTATACCCATTATCCTTATTATTAGGAGCACATCCTGCAGCAGCCCAAAGCCACTTTCCATCTTTCTTTATATAAAGATCATAACCTCTCGAAGAAAATGCTCCGGTATTTATTCCATATCCATTATAGCCGAATTCAGACTTTACCGAAATGGTCGAAGAATTTGTTTTGAATACTACCGCTATTCCTGAAGACTCACGCACCTGCAAGTTCTCACTCTTAGTAAAGCCCTTGTACTTAACCGTGTCAACCCTATGATACGGATTCGGGGTATTAGGAAACAATTTTCCAATTAATGTAAGGTCAGATGCCTCAGTGAAGCTATACTTCACATCCTTCGGAGTCTGTGCAAAGGTCAATGTACCTGCGCACAACATTGCAACAGCCAATGTAGCTGCTGCAATGTGATTTTTCATTTCAAATCTCATATAATGATGTTTTAATGTTTTGCCCGTCGGGACTCGCCGTTTTTGTGTATTAGTACAAAATTAGACAATAATAATCGGAAATCATGGCATTTATGCGTAATTTTGCCAAAGCAAATGTGCGGATTAATATTTCCGTACAGGAATGCACTTACAGATGAGCCTATACTCGTATTTTAGGATAAGCAAGCCATCAGCGTACAAAGTCGCTGACAACGAGATAACTACAACTTACAGAAAACTTCGGAACCGCACCTTCTGGGGAGCTACTGCCGCATATAGCCTGTATTATGTATGCAGGATGACATTAAGTGTTGTGAAACAGCCTCTCATAGACGGAGGCGTACTCACCGCAGGCCAATTGGGAATTATCGGTTCAGCCCTCCTTTTCGTATATGCATTAGGGAAATTCACTAACGGGTTCATTGCTGACTATTGTAACATCCGCAGATTCATGGCAGTGGGATTGTTCATATCTGCTGCAGTAAACCTATTCATGGGAGCTTTCGGACTATTCGGATCAGCAACAGGTCTTGGCAGCACATTGATATTCATCACATTCTTTATCTTATGGGGAGTCAACGGATGGGTACAATCCATGGGAGCGCCTCCTGGTATTATCAATCTCTCTCGATGGTTTTCTTTATCCAAGAGAGGGACCTACTACAGCATATTCAGCGCTAGCCCATATCTCGGCAAATTCCTTACATTCATACTTACAGGAGTTACTGTCGGAGCTTTTGGATGGGAATGGGGATTCATATTCGCAGCTGTGGCAGGTGTCGTAGGGGGATTCATCGTGCTCATCTTCGTATCAGACACGCCAGAGAGCAAGGGCTTGCCTTCCGTACAGAAACTCTCTGGAGAAGCGCCAAAAAAAGTAGACACTATGCCTACAAAGGAGTTACAGAAGATTGTGTTTAAGCATCCTGGGATATGGATTATAGCCCTCTCAAGTGCCTTTGTATATATAACTCAATATGCCATAAGCGGTTGGGGTGTTCTGTTCCTCCAGAAGGCCAGATATTTCTCACTCCCAGAGGCAACTCAAATTATCGCCTTTTCTGAAGCCTTCGGGGTCGCAGGGACTATTTTAGCAGGATGGCTTTCCGATACTTTATTTCATGGTAACCGAGTAAAACCTGTCCTTCTCTCAGGCACTCTATGCCTCATTTCACTGACAATGTTCCTTTTCACTGAAGGAGGATATCTCATGAACATTATCTATGTTTCGTTCTTCAGCCTGTTTATCGGAGTATTATATTGTGTAGTAGCAGGACTCATGGCTGTAGACATTGTACCAAGAAAAGCGACAGGAGCGGCTCTTGGAATAGTAGGGATATCAAGTTATGTAGCAGCTGCAGTACAGGATATCGTAAGCGGTTACCTTATCCAGGGTGCCTCAGTCATATCCACTTCCGAACAATCATCAGACATCTATAATTTCACTCCAGCAGCAATTTTTTGGATCACTGCATGTCTACTATCATTCGTGCTTCCTGTCCTCGGATGGAAAAGAATGAAAATACAAGTAGGTGAATGATTCTGCAACTATCACTTATCTCCACCATGCAACTCAATACCATCAGCATCCCAGTCCAATGTATCTTCATCAGGTTCATTGAATGGCTGAAGGAACGGATTATGAGTTCGCTCGTCTGAGATTGTAGTACATGGTCCATGTCCAGGAAATACAGTAACATCGCCTGGAAGCACCATAACCTTATCCATCAGAGATACTATCAGTTTGTCATAATCTCCTCCAGGCTGATCTGTACGCCCAATGCTCCCTGCGAAAAGAGTATCTCCTGTGAACACAACCTTATCCTCGGCATCATAGAAACAAACTCCACCAGGAGTATGACCAGGAGTAACTATAGTCTCAAATTCTGTATTTCCGAATTTCAGAATCTGCCCATCGACCAGTGATTCCGTTACGAATGACGAATCAGGGTCCCTAAGGCCAAATGCAGAGCTAAAATTATTAGCCAGCATATAATTATCATCTTGGTTCATATACACTGGAATGCCATATTTAGATGCACACTCCTTCACACCGAAAATATGGTCGAAATGGCCATGCGTAAGCAATATCATCTTAGGCTTAACTCCTTTCTCCTGAATCTTGCCATAAAGAGATGCAGCCTCTTTCTCATCATAGAACCCCGGATCTATTATGACTGCCTCTCCTGTCTCGTCCCACGCAAATGAACAATTTTCCTGAAACGGATTGAACTGGAATGTTAGTATCTTGAGCATATCTGATTTTCATTTCCGACAAAATTACAAAACAAATTCGGAGATTCTTCGTAATTTTGTAATTATACATCAGCAAATATCAACATGCACATAGGAATAGCAGGAAACATAGGCAGTGGCAAGACAACCTTGACACGAATGTTGGCAGAACATTATGGGTGGACTCCCAAATATGAAGCCGTCACATACAATCCATATTTGGAAGATTACTACAAGGATATCAAACGATGGTCATTCAACTTGGAAGTCTATTTCCTAACACAACGATTCAAAGATGTACTGGAAATCGCCCACTCCGATGATGTCATCATACAAGACCGAACTATCTTCGAAGGCGTCTACATCTTCGTAGCCAACAACAAGGCCATGGGTAACTTGTCAGACCGTGACTATGAAACATATATGGATTTGTTTAGGCTAATGATGTCTCTTGTCAAGGCTCCTGACTTACTCATTTATCTGCGTTCGTCTGTTCCTCATCTCGTATCACAAATTCAGAAACGTGGACGCGACTATGAAAAAAGCATTGAAATAGAATATCTTGAAGGGCTGAATGAACGATATGAGAAATGGATTTCAGAATATCCTGGTAAGGTCTTGACTATAGATGCTGATGGGTTGGATTTTCAGAATTGCCCCGAGGATTTCGCAGCCATAACGGACAAGATAGACTCAGAGCTGTTCGGGCTGTTCCACATTGAATAATCACATGTCATTCGTATAATTTACGCCTCGTCTTTTTTAACAATTCACCAATCCGTACGGCGAAAACGTTTTATTCCGTACAAAGAGACTATCAAACAAGATTCCGTTCGGAAATAACGTTTTAATCCGAACGGAATCTTTATCTTGAGCCACCGAGACGAGTCGAATCACTTCAGTAATGAATTCAGATAAGCTTCATCGACGTCAGGCACAGTGATGCTGTCTCCAGAATCCCTGACAGAACGGATATAAGAATTCATTTCATCAAGGTTTTTTCTCAACGAATTGAAGACTGACTGCGAGACATTTATTTCCTCCGGAGACTTCAATGAACAGACATAGTAGCCGTCTAACAGTTTCACATGGTTATAAAACCTGTATATGGCAGCTCTGGCCAGGACAAGTCTGGCTTCCAAATCTGAAGATTTCGTCGCAAGACTTGATTGTTCCGCGGCAATGCTTTCTATGTCAATGTCTATGAAACTGCTGTCCATCAGAACCTTCTTCACGTCGAGATTTTCATTGGCAATGTTCTGTGTCTTTCTATTTCTGTCGCAAGAGCACAACATACATGCGACAACCGACAATATCAAACACAACTTTTTCATATTTTACTATTCTAAATTACTATTCATATGGTTGCCATTCAGAATACCCATAAATCAAAGCGGCATCTGCATTTGTCTCAATTGCGATACGCCAACCTATTGGAACTTGGCCAAAAATGTCGTATCTAAATGTTTTACTTCTACCTTCTGGAAGCAAGACAATATGTTCGCTCTTCCGAATAGGTTCAAGAACTGAACAAACGCATGCAACTCCAAGGATATTTCCATTTTCATAATACACATCAATTGCTTGATTACCTTTGAAGTCCCATAACAAATAATTGATCGGAGGATTTCGAAGGATTGTCGTAGAATAGTCAGCTCTGCAAATCACAGAAATAATGCAGGCTAAAAATAATTAAAAACTTTTTCTTCATATCATAATTATTAAAGATGACTCAACCATTATGACATGCCCATGTTATGTTTCAGCAAATATATGATTATTTTCTTTATTTTACAACGTTTAAGGTAATCTTGCCGAGAATGCTTTTTTTATAGAGGACTGTCTGATATGACATGCGGACTATGAGGTGCACGAGAAACGCAGCCATGAGAATATGAACTGACAAAGATGGTGATATAGCCATAGATGATTTTAGGAACCACCACCCAATGAACCAAGTTGCAAAGAAACCTACTACAGCCCAAAGTGTGGAGTTTCGGATAGGCTTGGAAGCGGTGGCACCTACATAGATTCCGTCCCATGTAAACGCGGCACAGCCGAATAGCGGCATAGGAATCAGCCACGGAATGAACGCCATGGCAGCCTCCACGACATCAGAATCTGAAGTCAGCACATGCAGCATAGATCTGCTAAAAAACACATACAGAACCATGAACACAACAGCCACTCCCATACTCCATTTGAACACATCGTGCACAGTATTCCGCACACCTTCAACACTGCGCATTCCGATATATTTCCCTGTCATAGCTTCACCGGCATAGGCAAACCCATCCGTAAAATAAGAGAACAACATCATCAGCTGCACGAGTATCGAACTAACAGCAAGCATCATATCCCCATATCTCGCCGAAATCACCGTAATACCGGCATAAATGCCCATTATACCCATAGACCTAATGAAAAGATCTGCATTGAGATGAAAAAAGCTCTTCATTTCCTTACCGACAAAAACTTGTCGCAGGTCCGAACGCGAGAATCCGGCAAACATGTGATGATACTTCAACATCACCATCAGAGCAGCGAAAACAAGTCCTGAATATTGAGCCGCCACAGTTCCTGCAGCAATGCCGAAAAACCCAATGCCTTCGAAACCAACCGATGGCAATCCCATAGCGAGAATTATACTCAGCGCTATATTTAGACCATTGACAATAAAGTCAGCAAACATAGGGGACACACTGTCCTGCATGCCTATAAACCAACCTTTCAGTGCCATGAGTGTCAATGTTGCAGGAGCAGCCCATATACGTATATGAAAATATAGTTCTGCCAATTCACGGACTTCTGAGGAACATTTCACGAAGAGAAAAACGAAATCCACAAAAATCCATTGTATCAATATACATACGATGGCTATTGACATTGACACAATAGTGGAACGAAGTAACGTTTCGGTAGCGGCACGCATATCTCCACGACCATAAGCTTGAGCTGTCATCCCCCCTGTGCCGATACGGAGGAAACTGAAATTCCAGTAGAGAAGGTCGAAGAGTAAAGTTCCTATGGATATACCTCCGATGAACACGGCCGCAGATTCGGACAAATGCCCTGCTATGGCAATGTCTGCCATCCCGACCAATGGAACGGTGATGTTCGCAAATATGCTCGGAATAGCAAGCCTAAGAATCTCTTTGTCAAGAATGTTCATAGCCGTACGTCTTCACGACACTACCTAAATTTTTTGTCTTCCTCGATCATGCCGAGATATGACGAATACCGTTCCGGACTAATCTCTCCATTTTCGACAGCGTTCTTCACTGCACAGCCTGGTTCATGAGTATGCGTACATGGCGTGAAACGGCAGTTTTCCGATGCCTTCAACATCTCCGGAAAGTATCGTGCAATTTCTTCTTTCTCAAGGTTCACAAGCCCGAATCCACGAAGTCCAGGAGTATCTATGACACATCCTCCGGACGACAACTCATACATCTCGTATAATGATGTGGTGTGTTTTCCTTGCAAGTGGGCCACCGAAATCTTTCCTATCTTGGGGTCCAGTGCAGGGTCCAATGCTTTTATCAGTGATGACTTTCCGACACCTGATTCTCCGGAAAAAAGACAGACCTTGTCTTTGCAGAGCTCACGAAGAGCCTCAACTCCTTCTCCCGTCCTAACTGATGTTTCCACGACATTGTAACCGGCTTTCGTGTAAATGCACCTGAAATTTTCCACCGTCTCTGGAGCTTCCTCCCTGTAAAGATCGACCTTGTTCAGCACGATAGTTACTGGGACTCCGTAGACCTCACAAGTGACGAGCATCCTGTCCAGGAACGGCAGTTTCACTTCTGGGAAATACAATGTAACCACAACAAATGCCATGTCTATGTTGGCCGCAATCACATGAGACTGCCTGGAAAGGTTAGTAGATCTGCGCACCACATAGTTCTTCCTGTCAAGCACTTCCGTAATAAGTGCAGGATTGGTCAATGTTACTTCCTCCGCTGTCTCGCACTGAGTTTCGAAACAGACTTTATCACCTACAGCTACAGGATTTGTAGCGTCATTGGCTTTTAAACGGATACGTCCCTTGAGGACTGCCGGGAATGGTTTCCATTCCGGCAACATTGACAGCATATAGTGGCTGCCTGCATTTTTTACTACTGTAGCGGTTCCTGTCATTTGATTCAGATATCTCTGCACAAAGGTAAGTAATTTTGTACAAAGATGGTGAGGAGCGTTGCAGGCTAATCTGACAGTCTAACGCCACACGCCTGACCTATCATGTCCAAGACATCGCCTAGTTCCGTCGCTGGGAAGGTGCCTGTAATACGTTTGTTCACCACTGGGCCGTCAGCTTTGACAACCACATGATAATACACGGACAAGTCTTGCATCACATCATGGAGACAGGCATCATCGTACACAAATCTCCCAGTAGCCCATGTCATCGGGTTCAACACCTCACGGGTTATCATCTCTTGTCGTCCTGAAGACATCTTCTCAATGGCAGACATTCCGTCTGAAAGGACCGACTGACCGAAGCGGACAGTTCCTTCAAGTACATCTACTTGCACTGTAGATACTGTCTGATTGACTTGAAATTGCGTGCCAATGACTTCCACGACAGAACACTTCTCCACTGAAACACGAAATGGAGAGGATATGTCTGAAAATATATTAAAAAAAACTTTACCGCTCATCGTAACATGTCTCATATCTTTATGTTTTTGAACACGCAAGGTAGCACCTGGAGCCAATATAACTTTAGAAGAATCAGGTAAAACAAATGTTTCAGCAACCGCGTCTGCGGAATATGTCGTCCAAGCATTGACCCAAATATAATACCCACAGGCCAATATAGCGAGCATAATTACAGCCGCAAACATTGACATTAACCTAAAGATTTTTCTTCTTTTTACAGAAACTCCAAAAGCAGCATCGGTTTTTCTTAGCCTGACTTCCAGTTTCTTCAGAGATCTTTCCGTATCGAATACACCGTCACGATAGTTCTTCATGACGAACTTGAGATTCTTGTCCATATTCTAATTGCTATGATGATGTTTGTATAAGTCTTCAATATATGGTAGCTCGATTTCATAATCACTCACACCCAAAGCTCCAACAAATCCATTGCCTCCGTGAACATTTTCCGGATATGGGATGGATGGAACATAGTCTTCCCGGCCCTGCCACGAGTTGTCATACATCATGTTATTATAATACGAGTACATGTCTTTATCCATAGTATAAAGTCTGACAACAAGCGTACGCTTTTCGCTTACTCGTACGGTAGGAAGGAACGCGATTCCAAGGAAATCGTAAATCTGACGGAAGTCTCTGGACAGCAGCGTCATTTCATATTCTCCATTTTCAAACTCCTTGTCCGTAAACAAGTTATACTTATTTTCATAATAATCCACATCATCTTGATCATAATTAGGGTTTGCACCAAAATGGTTTCCTGTGTAAAGAATCGGTTCTGCCCTATTGTCCACAGAGATATTGAGAATCCCTTTCCGCAGAAACTGAAGACCGACAGAATCGTATTCATCCGGAGCAAGATATATTTGTGTGATGCTGTATCTTACAAACAGCTCAATCCTGTAATAATTCTGGATGTTCGGAACATCTCGTAACTTGATTTTCAGTTTTGTCACTGTATGTTTTTTTCCGTTGCTGATTTTCAACATCGGAATCGTGTCAACTGATGTAATCTTCGCCGGTCTTGGAGCTACATTTTCTGCATAGGTAGCCAAGCCATCCCCAGTGACTTCTATCCGGACATTATCTCCCGAATCAAAACTAACACGAAACGGGATTTTCATGACGCCATCATAATTATATCCTGGATATGCAGATGCAGGGACAAGAGAATCGGAAGATGCTATAAGTTCGTCATTGACATAACAGTCAAGATGGGCTTCTTTTATTCCTCGCACTCGGTCATGGAAGCTCTTGGCTATATACACCGCCTGATCCGGAACTCCTGCCAAAAGGGCAGCATTGACGGAAAGCTCGCATTCTCTCCCCGATTTCTTTATCTCGATTTCTTTTTCGCAAGAAGCCATCGCAAGCAGGCAAAGCATAATCATAAGGAATCGTCTCATATTTCTTTCAAAAACGGTATGTATAACTGAATGACGGCATTACAATCAAGAATGACAATTGTGAGATACAGGCCGGGAAGTCTATGTGACCAATCGAGTAAAAACTTCGATCTTTCACATAAGTCCAATCTGGGTTCAATGCACAATAAGCATTATACACACCTATTGTCCAAACTTGCTCCCCTCTCTTTTTCTTTCTCGTGAAATTCACTGACAGGTCCAAATGATGAGTCGGCGGTAACTTATAGTTATTCCTACCACTTACATAATGTCCATAAGTATATTTTCCATCAGGTCCGACATAAGCCGTCTCGCGTTCTGGTACTGTCATATAATTTCCAGACATGAATGCCCATGCCGCTGAAGCATCTATCTTTTCGTTGAATTTCCAGACGAGCGCTATCTCTATATTATGACGTCTGTCATTGGCAAACGGATACCACTTTCCATTGTTTATGGCTTTATCTGGAAAAAGCCTTTCCGACTTGGACAATGTATATGAACATATTCCCCTGATCTTCCCAAGAGATTTCTGTAAATATAGCTCCAGTCCATATGCTCGGCCATCTCCTATCGCGACATTTTCTTCCCAACTTTCGGATGTCGAGAGAGCCAGTTTCCCATCCTTAATTTCCAAGACATTATATAGTTTACGCCAATAGACCTCTGCCGAGAACTCACATCCTTTCAATCCGCTATAGGTAACTCCTGCGGTGTATATATCCGATTTTACTGGAGCGATATTTCCAGTCACAGGCACCCAAAGGTCTGTTGGCAAGCTGAGATTTCCTGAAACAAGCTGATGAATATACTGTGACATCCTAGAATACGCCGCTTTCACGGCAAGGCCCCTTCCAACATCTGCCCTGACTGAAAATCTTGGTTCGAGGCCTGCATATGTGTGACCATCAACATAAAACAAACTCATGCGGATGCCAGGAATCATATGTAACCAATCTTTGACGGCAATGTCATCTTCCATATATGCTGCTATTTCTTCTCCGCTGATTTTTCTTCCGACATGAGGAGCAAATCTTTCTTCTCTGTTTCCGTAAATAATTTCATTTGTCACAGTGCACATGTCTTCTGGTGCATATCCATGATGTACAGATAGCCCACCGAATTTTATTAGATGAGAAGAGGATGGGGTATAATCGAAATCCACACTAATGCCGATATCATTGATTTTAGAGACATTGCGAAAATTTATAGTCTTACCTGACATTGCGGCACTTTCGTTTTCGTTTGGAAATTCACTCACACAAGATTTAGTGTTTACTTTGTAGCCGTTCATAAAGACCCTCATATCCAAGAACAGCCTGCCGTTGAAAATATGGTTCCATCCTAAAGAAAAAATCGTATTTCCCCAATGCGTATTATAGTCATAATTTGTAACGATCTGTTCCTCATTTTTACTTGCAGGCGTTTCCCTGTAATCCGTACGCATGTAGTCTTTCCCATGATAAGCATTGAGAATCAGACGATTCATATCATTTATTTTCCAAGATAGCTTCAAGTTTAAATCATAGAAAGCATAATTTCCTCCTGTCTTGACCCATTTGAGAATAGGATTTACGAAAAGAGTATGCATTCCTCTCGCACTTATGGAGTAAGTTATATCATTCTTCCCTACTGGTCCGTCCAAATGTAGCTTGTCTGAAATCAGGCCAACACTCACGTTTCCAGATATTCTTGATGAATTGCCGTCATTGGTCCGGACATCAACTATGCTGGAGGCTCTTCCTCCATATCTCGCTGGGAAAGAACCTTTATAGACAGATATCTTCTTAATAGTTTCCGGTGTAAATATAGAAAGAGCTCCGAAGAGGTGAGATACATTATATACAGGTATCCCGTCCAAAAGAACCAGATTCTCATCCGAATTACCGCCACGGACATACATGTTTGATAGAAAGGTCGTTCCTCTTTGGATTCCAGGCAACATTTGAAGCGACTTGAGGACATCTGGTTCTCCGAAAAGAGCCGGAGCATCATGCAAAAGTTTGTCAGGGACCTCGACCGAGCCAACATAAGTAGAGTTGAATCCTGCATTCTTCCTTGCTGACACTACCGAACTGACCAATGTCATTGCCTGGGTCAATGCGACATTCAGTGTCGTGTCTCGGTCTAACAGAACAGACTTGGTGTAGGGGGCGCAACCAATATATGAATAAGTCATGGTATGCACACCTTTTGGAAGAGTAAGCGAGTAAAAACCGTAATTATTCGTGACACTACCTCTCTCTCCGGCCGAGACCTCCGCGGCTATCAGAGTTTCTCCAGTGGAAGAATCCGTAACATAACCGCTAACTGTGCACGATTCTATAACTATCGGTTTTTCATCATCGACATTCAATATGATTGCATGCATCTTGTCATTTATGCTCCATCTCACCGGCAGTCCACCAAAGAGTTCATTCAAAGAGTTCGTCAACGGCTTACCATCCAGTTCGATTTTTCGATTCACTCCGGTCATTACCTTCTTCACGGAGGACTCGTAGATAAAACTATATCCATATCTAGCTTCGATGCTTTTCATCGAAGATTTCATGGAATAGTTCTGTCCGTATGTCATCAACGGGGACAGCATCATGAGTATGGTCATGATGACTTGTATGACAGGCTTTGCTTTTCGCAATTCTTTCATTGCCAGAGCTATATGATTCCTTACCGTCAATACCGACACGCTAAGTTCTTCGGCAATAGCCTTATAAGACATACCGTCCCTTTTGTTCATAAGCAGTATTCTTCTGCGTTTTTCCGGCAATTTGCTGATAGTTGTCCATAGTGCAGCTTCATCGAAAGATCTTTCCTGAGCATCTTCATCTGCAATCAAGCTTTCAGTATCTTCTGGCTGAAGTCTAGATGAGGATGTCTTCCTCAACCAATCTATGCTTCTGTTCTTCACTATGACATACATGACAGATTTTACGGATCCTCCGTTATGGATATTGTCCGAATACGAATATTTGCTCCAAAACATCATGAAACTATCCTGCACTATGTCTTCAGCTACTGATGCATCGGAAACATAATGCAGGGCATACAGGCATAATGGCCTGAAATAATCTTCATATAGTTTCTTGAATTCGCTTTCTGTCATGCAAGAAACTATTTTCTTTCAAAAATAAACACGACAGGACCGGAAACGAAACCATTACGCAAAAAATCATAGAACGTAGCCTCTGCATAATATTTGGCCTGTCCTGACTTGAATTCCATGTTCTGCGGATCATAGCAGGACAGCGGATCATATTCGGCTTTTACTCCTGACGGCAAATAGTAATGAACATCATTGCTTTCGTCAAATTCATATACAATTTCAGTATCTGCATAGCCTATCTGAGCCCAGTTCTTTTCAGCAGGCTCATCGGATAAGAATCCACATTGTACCGGGATCCTGGCCAGAAAAGTATTGACATCAGAGTACTCATCAGGGACACTCACTATTTTAGAACTCTGCAAATAATACATATTCTGGTCAAGGGCTTCAAACTCCGACATGATATCCGACGAGCTTATCCCATCCCCGTCAAGATCAAGTTTTTCAAGGCCACCCCATTCAATTTCAGTGAGGAAAAAAGTTCCGGCATAGTCTTTAATCCTCTTCTTGAAAGGTTCAGAATAATCTGTACGATAGCACGACATAGCCACAGCCATCAACATAATAAATTCCGCTATTCGTTTCATCATCTGCTTCTGTCTATAGGCAACAAAGTTACGAAAACATTTCCTATCTGGGTTGACTGTACATTATAACCGGATATGGTCTTTCCATCAATAATCTTTGTTGCTGGAGAATCAATAATCTTATCATCATATGAAATCATACCCGTACCAAGAGGATCGCTTCCGGAAGTTCTTTTAACCGTTATCGTATACGATTTTGTTGTTTCCGCTGAATTCCCACCTGAAACTCCAAACGATGTCTTCACATTCACACCATCATAAGTACCTTCTGCTGAAGCATCTGCCTTCCAATTAAAATTATGTGAGAACTTACAGTTCACCGATTTCGTCTCTACTGTTTCTTCGCCCTCATCCCATTCTTCAACATTGACAACAAGGCTATTGGCATCATTTGATATATTCCATGAAGGCAATTTGATATTTTCCAAATAAACCCACTTAGGATTTAAATCTTCAGGAAGAAATTTATAAATATATTCTCCAGATGCAACAGCTGTCTGTTTCTTGTATTTTTTTCTAACACACTTCAAGTCATATAATTCTTTAGGTGACACTGACCAAGGTAACTCCATAGAAGGTCCGATAGTCTCTCCTTTATCAGATATTATATAAAAACTGAAACGGAATTCAAATGAGCCTTCACTCCAAATCTTATCTTCAATATCTTTTTCAAATTCCTTGTAATGACTTTTATTATGTTTCTTTTCTTCGTCATGCAATTTCGGATCATTTTGAATTGTACCTAAATCATATTGGTCAGACATTGTTCTATAAGCATTTGGTGTCACGCGAAAACGATAGAACCGTTCACAGATATGCCCTTTAAGAACACCTGCATTAGTATTCTGATGATTCATGCCATAATAGACATAATCTCTCTGACAAGCCGATTCGATAGGATATGTTTTGAATTCATTATAAGCGGCTATTAATTCTGGATATATATCTTTTTCAGGAACAAAATCATCAAGCGTTTCATATGGCAAATCTATGGTTGTTTCTGTCCATTTTCTTCCGCGAGACATATCTTCGTCTCTTCCATCAAAGGCTGAAGAAGCAAATTCAATATATGGTTCCTCGCCCTTTGTAGTTGGTGAGACATACTTTATTCGCTCATTATCTTTGACAATCAGTGTAGGAGATCCCAATACTTCCCCCTTATCCAATTTAAAAGCAACGTGTCCATCAAGAAAAACGGTCTTTCTTTCCCAATCTTGAGCATACCCAACATAAACCTTATCATCTGTCGTATCCCAACTTTTTGCACTGAAATCACTCAACCAACTCCAATCTGGGACTAAAATCGTAAGCTTGGGAACAGCTCGTTCAATTTGGACCAATCTCTGTTCTGTTGTATATTTCAATAAATGTTCTCTAAAAGTTTTTCCACCTTTCAAATAAATATATTTTACTTTCGGGTAAAAAACGTCATAGTCTTTATCAAATTTCCGCAGGGCCTCATCTTTTATAAAAACTCGTAGTTCTTCATCTTCTGTCGCCGCTTCTGATAAGATTTGCGCGAACATTCTAAATGCTGTAGAATCAGCTATCGTCTCCACCACTGGGCCGTCAGCTTTTTCAACATCCTTCATACAGGAGCTTGCAACTATCGTCAAAATTGATGCAACAATTGCAGTTAAATTCAATCTCATCACTTATATTATTTTCGATATATTGTAATATACGTAGAGAGATTCAAAATGTACCAATGCTTTTTGAGATTTTTTTGAATTCATTCTTCGGCCCACCTGACGGAGTTAAATATAATTATTTCCTTATCACACAATATGTTACATAGAATAGCATGCGTCAGGTGGGTTGAAAACTAACATGAGTATAATGTAATGCAATGAGAGCGTAGCATGGACACTGAAAATGTAATATCCATAGATAAAGTAGAGGCAACATAGTCACTATGCGTAACTATGCATACCTCCGAGAATAAAGTTCACACCAAAGTATGTCACAAGAACAGACAAGAATGCCAAAACACAGTACCAATGAAAGAATTTTGCCTTCCTAAAGCAACCAAGTGTAGACGAATGAAGCGGTGCCACATAAACTAACAACGTTATCAGAGCCCAAACTTCCTTCGGGTCCCATGTCCAATAATGCCCCCATGACACATTAGCCCAAACGGCACCGATAAATATGCCAATCGTCAGAAGTGCAACAGCGGGATAAATCAAGAAATTCGATAATGTCGCTACGGATTCAGATCCACGGATATCATCTTTACTATATAGGACAATGCCTTGAATACCAAGTAAGAACACAATAGCAAATAACGCATAGGCGAACATTATAACCATGACATGCACTGACAACAGAGGAGACTGCAGGACTGGCATCAATGGCGTTATCTGCGGATTGCCACCACCTATCATAGCCACCAGAAGAGCAAAGGATGCCAACAAAGGGCCAAAGCCAGGAATCATAGAAAAGCGCTTGCTACTGAGCAATGTAACCACAAGTACAGCCCATGACAAAAATTGCATCGTCTCAAATCCGTTGGAAAGAGGAAGGTGTCCAGAAACCATCCATCTAAGTGCCAAAAGAATTGTGGTGTGCAAAAGCATGACAGCAAGCAAAATATAACTCAGATACGGAACGCCATGACCAGAAGATGTCGAACAGAATATAGCCAGAAGCAATGCCAATGTAAGATAAAGCATCACAGGCCAACGAAGTCCATTCAGTTTTCCATAGAAAATTTCACAACTAATATGGTGTTCAGACGGAATGGCTGAGCCTGCACGCAGACGCTGATATTCACGTATTTTTTCTAATACTACAACAGCTCCAACATTGTCCCCCTCTGCAATCTTCTCATTGACATAATCCATAGATTTCCTGACAAATATCCACTCGTCATTCGGTAATTCGACCTTGGCATTTCGTTCACCAGGTGACAGCCAAATTACTTGATTTTCATTGGAATAAGGAAACATTTTCAACATTTCCCCATTATAGAACATACGGATTACATTGAACTTCTCATCAGCATCGCGCAAATGATGGATAGTCTCCTTATCGCCACTACGATATGCATCCTCCAACGGCTTCGCCAACTTATACGCATTGTACTTATCCCAAAAGTCATTAAACGAAGCCCATTGGCCACTGATACCCAAGATATCACGAGCAGCCTTATCCTTTATGCGTATCATCGGGACATCCTCCCACGATGCGAAATCGAAGGTCCATCCGGCGAAGATTTCTGATGAGCTGTAGCCGTTCCACTCGGATTTTCCGGAAAGCTTGGTGACGAAGGCATCGGCTACTGTGGCGACTGGGCATATACGGCCGTCATATAGCACACATACCCGACTAAGTCCCTCAACCACGCGACCGTCAATGCGAGGAAGTTCCTCCGCCGAGACTGCCTGTCCGGACAATGCGAATGCCACCAATGCCAACGTCACTGCCGATGCCTTCCGATAAAGTTCTCTAATATGAGTCTGCCGACTAAAGAACAATGAAATCAATGATATCAGCAGTAGAATATATCCAGTATAAGTCAATGTTATTCCATATGGATCATGCAAAACTGCAAGGTCCGTCCCATCCATATCGCTATCATATCCAGCCTGCACGAAGCGATAGCCATAATATCTCCCTATATTGTTCATCGAAATATCCATAGGCAAGCCATCAGTAACAACATGTGACACATAATCCATTGGAGAATCTGTCCCCGGGTAATATTCCACACAAAAATTCTCCAAAACCATATCAAAACCAAGAGGTGATAATGTGCTATCAGCATTAACAAATGAATTGACACGTTCACCTTGGCGAAGGTGAATAGTCCCACTCTCCGATGTTAAAAACGTCGTCATGGCGCCTGCAAGTATCACTAGAAAGGATATATGCAGCATAAAAACTATAAACCGTCTATAAAGTTTAGTCCGAAGAATATAGACTATACTTGTCAATGCCAATGCCGCCCAAAGAGTGACAAACCACCATGAACCATATATATGTCCGTGCACAAACGCAGTTCCACGGACATTTTCGATAAATGTAGAGGCTGCCATCACCAAAACGAGGATAGCAGCCAGTACAATAACAATATTCTTTAGAATTTTCATCAAATAACTTCGATTTTTCGCTTAGAAAGTGTTTATAAACACCTTCTAAAATCGCTTATATTGACTCGCAGAAGAAGATGATGGCATCACGATCTTCCTTGGAGAGTTGGCGAAACGCCTCAATGGACTTGCGAGCATCGCTTTTAGCATTGCCATGCCACATAATAGCCTCCATAGTGTTCCTTGCACGACAGTCATGCAGACGATCCTCGGCTCCAGTGCAGAGCTTGCTGAGTCCACGACCCCACAGAGGAGTGGTACGGCACCATCCTGTACGGATGTCATTCTCCATATAGAGACGATGCTGAACGAAGTCGGAATAAGGCCAGATAGTCTGGTTCGGATAACGAGGCATGTCCTTATCTGTAAACATAAGGTTAGGGTCTTGGATGTGATCCTCCCCAGTCTTCCAAGATGGGCGATGACATGCAGCACAACCTATCTCAGAGAAAAGTTTCTTCCCTTCCTTAAACTTATCTGAATCAACGTTACGAGCAGCAGGCACAGCAAGACCTCTATGCCAAATCATGAAGTTCTTATACTGCTGGTCTGACATCTCCGGGTCCAGATTTTGGCTTGTCAGATAGTTATAGATATTCTGCGCCACGTCATCCGTATGCCACTCAGGATGCTTCTTATCAGGATCAACGCGGTTTATATAGTCCGGAAATCCTTCCTGAACCTCAGGATCATTCATCGCCGTCTGAGCATAATATACGCCAGCAAGATCGAGATAATGATAGCGACGGTCAGAACGAGTCACGTTTGTGATGTTCCAGATGGCATTGGCTCCAGCGGCATCTAGGAGAGGCCCGCGGGTGAGGGCATAAGTATAGCGGCGAACATATTGAGTACCATTGCCCTGCTTGCTGTTGCTGTATTTGCTCTTCCACTGATTCCCGGCCTGATCCCAATATGCAGGGTTCAGGGCATCAGTCTTGCCGATGGAATTGAAATACTCACTTTCCTCTACCCACTGCTTGGTGATTTCCTCTTCAGGGATGGCATCAGTAAGACCTGTTCCATAGATGCCGATAGTGGACTCGAGTTTCACCCCGATCTCATCAGCTATCCTGTCCTTAGGAATCGTTACCATCTGACCATTGCGCTTCACTACCATAGGAGCATAATATGCTTCAGGAGA